>JAGWNY010000041.1 GCA_028872915.1 Verrucomicrobiota bacterium | reverse complement strand
CGGCCATGGTCACGTTCCGCAGGGCTGCCGTTTGCTGGGGGCCGCTGTTGACGATGGCGCCGTTGCCGCCAACGCCCGCGCCGGAAACGATAATCGGGCTGCCGCTCAAACTAATCCCGTTCACGTCCAGCGTCCCGCCGTTGGTGATGATCGTTGCGCTGCTCGTTGAACCCAGCGCCGCGGTGTTGCCGGCTTGCACGGTGCCATTTTCAATGGTCAGGCCGCCGGTGAACGTGTTCGCGCCGCTTAATGTCACAGTCCCCGCGCCTTCCTGCGTCACGAAACCCGATCCGGAGATGATTTGGGCATTGGTCGCGTTGTCGCTGCGATCAAACGCCAGCGCGCCGTTGTCAATGATGGGACCGACGCCTGGCGCTCCATTCGCGTCCCCGTTGCCCACCTGCACCGTGCCCGCGCCTATCGTCAGCCCGCCGCTGAAATCGTTGTAACTGCCGCTGCTGTTGTTCTCGTCCAGAACCAGCACGTTCGTTCCCAGCTTGTTCAGCCCCGTCGAGCCGCTGATCCGGCCCCCGCCCTGGCCGCCCGCGCCCAGGTTGTAAATAAGCGCGTTGTTGCTCACCGTCAGGCTGCCGGGGGTCAGAACCGTCGCCAGGTCAACGTTCGTCGCGCCCCTTGCCGTGTCGTTGAATGTCACTTCATCACCCTGGCCGTAAGTTGTGGAGATGCCATTGGACGTCCAGTTATGCGAGATGTCCGCGTCCCAGTTGTTGGGATGGCTTGGGTCGGCGCCCGTCCAGGTTAATTGCGGCGAGGGCGGCGTGCCGTTGGTCGCCACCACCAAGTCCACATCGCTGGCGGCGGCGGCGACATAACCCGTGACGACCAGGCCGTTGGCCGTCGTGGGCAACGGTCCCAGGCCAATGTTGAACGTCCCGTTCAACGTCGTGAAGCCGATCAGATGCAGCCGCTGCGGAAAACTGGTGAGGGCGGGCAGCGAAGTGACGTTGATGACGTTGGTGACGCCGCCCAGGTTCAAGGTGGTTGCCGTTTCGTTGACGGTCGTCGTGGAGGGAATGGCCAGAGTCAGCGTGGCGTTGGTCAGTGAAAATTGGGGATTGGCGCAGGCCGGAGCGGCCAGCCCGGAAAGGTCGAGGGTGGCGTTATTGACGGCCACCTGCGCGCTGCTGTTGATGCTGCCCGAACCGGTCAACGCCAGCGTGCCGCCGTTGACAAACGTGTTGCCGGTGCAGGTGTTGGCCCCGGCCAACGCCATCGTCCCATTGCCCGTCTTGATGATGCCCGTGTCGCCCGCCGAAGTCCCGTGAATGAGCGTCCCGCTCACCAGCAGGTCCACGCCGCCGGGCGCTCCGCCATTGGCAACATTGAAAACCGTTCCGCCGCCTTCGGTCGGCGTGACATCCAGGCACGCGATGGTGGAAGTATTCGGGCCGCCATTCACAACCACTCCTCCGTCCAGGTTCCAGGTGCCCCATCCAGGAATGTTCTGGCTTCCGCCATCGGTCAACGTGCCACCGTTAAGATACAGCACGCCCCGGATATGAGTGCTGGTGCCCGTGCCGCCATCGGCGGAGGAAAGCCCGGTCAACGTGCCGCCCGCGTTGATCGTCACCGGCACAGCATTGTTGCCGTGGCCGGTCAGGGAATTGTCGGTGTCAACTTGCAGCGTGCCGTTGTTGTTGACGATGATGCCGCTGCTCTGATAAACCCCGCTGTCCGTGTTATTGCCACCGGCCAGGGCCAGAATTCCCGCGTTCACCACCGTAGGCCCGGTGTAAGTTTCCACCCCGCTCAACGTCACCGTGCCCCCGCCGATGTTCGTCAATGATCCGCTGCCGGAAATGACGCCCGAATTGGTCTCGCTGCCGTTGCAATTGAAGATGAGCGCGCCGTTGTTGGTCACGTTCACCGTCCCCAGGTTGCCGTCCGTCGCCCCCTCGCCAATCTCCAGCGCGCCACTCCCAATCGTCAGACCCGCCCCGCCCGAACTCGACACCGCCCCGGCCAGCGTCAGCGGATTGGCCGAATTGTTGACCACAATGAGATTGTCCAACAGCGAAACCGGCGCGGCCAGAACGTCGCCGCGGCTGGACGCCACCTGCGTCAGCGTCGCGGGGACGGCGTCATCGAAAGTCAACGAACCGCCATTGGCGGCGATGGTATAACTGGACGCGCCATTGGCATCGCCAATTTCCATCTCCCCAATGGTGATCGGCTGGTTCAAATTGATGGTCTGCGGCGCGGACAGCCCGGCGTTGATCACGGCCACTTCGCCGAAGGCATTTGGAAAAGCCGATGCGTTGGTCCAATTGCCGTTGAGGTTCCAGTCCTGCGCGCCGCCAGTGATGGTGTTTGTCCAGTAAGCCGTCACCGGCGGGGCCGGCGTGACGCTCACCTGGGTCGAATCCAGGCTCTCGCCACCGCTATTGACCGCCGAGACCACATAATAATACGCCGTCCCATTCATCACCGTCAGGTCCAGATACGATGTTGAAGGAACGTTGGCGCCGATGACCGTGTAAGGCCCGCCGTTGGTCGTCGAGCGTTTGACATTGTAGCCGGTTGCGTTGGTCGCCGCGTTCCAACTCAAATCCGCCAGATCATTGCCGGGCGCGGCGGACAGGCCCGTGGGCACGCCGGGCGGACCCGGCGGCGTGACACCGGGGGCATAGAGCGAATAACCGCTCACGTTGCAGGCGTTGGCGGCGGTCACCAGATAATAATTGGTCGAGTTGCCGCTCAGCGGCGAGTCCGTGAAATTCGTGCCGGTGACGTTCGAACCGACCAGCGCCGGCGGCGTGGTGCCCGTGAAACGATAGACATTATAACTGGTCGCGCCGGGCGAGGCGTTCCACGTCACCAGTATTTGTGAAAAGCCCGGCGTCGTCACCACGTTCGTCGGCGCATCCGGCATGGCGCACGGCGCGGCGGAAACTTCCAGCGAATTGGAGCCTTCACCCAGGCTGCTCACGGCGGACACCACGTAGTAATACGTCAAGCCGCCAACCACATTTGTGTCGGTGAATGTGGTGACGGGGACGTTCGCGATGTTGGTGTAAGGGCCGCCGCTTTGGAGGCCGCGTTTGACGTTGTAGGTGATAGCCGCCAGCGTCGGGTTCCAGTTCAGCGTGATGGCGTCGCCCGGACTGGCCGCCAGGCCGGCCGGCGTTTCAGGCGCTTGCGGCGTTGTGTTGGTCACAATCACGAGCGCGTTCGCCCAGTCCGAGGCGCAATAACTGTCGCGCGTGCTGGCGTCGGTCACGTCGTTGCCCGTGTCCGTCACGCCGAGGGTCAGCCGTCGCACGCCCGTCACGTCCAGGTCCAGCGCTTGCGCCGGCGAACCGCCCGTCATGATGCCGCTGTCGTAAATCTCCCGTCCGTCGGCAAACACCTGGAAGATGACCGAGCCGTTGTTGCCCACCTCATCGTCCAGACCGATCGTCGCTTGAAACCGCGAGCAAACCCCGCCCAGATTGTATTCCATGCCCGACATGGCGCACGTGCCCAGGCCGTTGGTGTAAGTCACCCCGCCCAACGTCAGGGCATTGCCCGCAATGTTTTCGTTGGGTTTGACCGCCAGCCAGACGTTGTTGGAAACCACGTAGGAATAAATCGGTTGGAGGCCGCTCAAATAATTGGCGCCCAATCCCGGAGGCGCCACCGGCGTACCCACGATTTTCAGCAGCATCGAGCCAAACGGCGGTATCGTGGCGGTGTAACTGTCGGTGAACGTCCCCAAATCCTGGTGCGCCCACAAATCGCGTACCGTTGCGGTCGTGCCGGCTTGAAACGCCAGATTCGTGAAGTAACAGGTGATGGTCGCCGGCGTCGTGCTGCTGCGGTTCAATAACGCCACGGCGCGGGTCGTAAAATCATAGCCCAGCGGCTTGCTCCACACTTCCGCGCTGTCGCGAATGCCCCCGACGAAAATGCCCTGCTCGCCCGCCGGGTCCTGGTCCACCGCAATCGCTTCCGCATTCGTCAGGATGGCCAGCGATTGGGCCGACATCGTTGTCAGGTTGTTTCCGGCAATCAGCGGGGCCGCCATTTCGCACCACATGGTAAAATGCGTCTGCGCCCCCGTGAAATTGGTTGCGAACTCGCCATTCCCGATTTCCATCATGTCCGGGTCGTTCCATCGGCCCGGCCCGGCCACGTAGGCCGATTTGCTGTTCTGATCAATCTTCGAAATCATGCTCGAAAAAGAGCTGCCGATGTCGCCGACCGAACGCCACGAGTTGCCGACCAGCGGCGACCAATACTCATAATGGGGCGCATTCTCGCAAAGGCTCACAAAAACGGGATGACCGGATTTCATCAATCCGTCGGCCATGCGGGAATAATCGTTCAATGCCACGTCGCCCGGAGGCAGATTGCAACTGTCGTTCTTGAGGTAATCCGCGCCCCATTGCGCGTAGGTGAAGGCGTCAATGTATTCATGGCCGAAACTGCCCGGCTGCTTGCCAATGGGGTTTGTGCCGGTATCAATGCAACGAGAACAGGTGTTGGTGCCGTGATCGGTGTAAAGGCCAAGCTTGAGACCCTGGGAATGAACATAGTCCGCAAGCCATTGAATACCATGGGGAAATTTCGTCGTGATGGAATAGGCCTGAATCACGCCGTTGGAATCCCGCGTCCCCGCCCAGCCGTCATCAATGTTCACATACTGATACCCGGCGGCGGCCATGCCGTTTGAAGCGATGAGGTCCGCCGTGTCCATGACGTCGGTTTCGTTGATGCCGCAATGGTAGCTGTTCCAGTCGTTCCAACCCATTTGCGGCGTGAGCGCAACGTTGTTGGTCAAGGCGGGCGCGTTGGAAACGACCGCGAATGTCAGGCACAGTAAAAGGAAAAGGCGGGAGCAACGAGGGCGATACATGATTAATTTGACGATTCTTGGATGCGAAAATTCACATTTTTGTGACGAAAAATTTTAGGCCAGCCGGAACTGGCTTTAGTTGTTGAAACTCAAAATCTTATGCCCGTTCCAGCCACAATGCCGCCCCCTGCCCCCCGCCCACGCAGAGCGTCACGAGGGCGCGCCGGGCATTGCGGCGTTTGAGTTCCAGGAGGGCCGTCAATGTCAGGCGCGCGCCGGTGGCCCCAACCGGATGGCCCAGCGCAATCGCGCCGCCATTCACGTTCAATTTTTCGCTCGGAAATTCGCCCAACGCCGCGCCGCGGCCCAAAAATTCTCGGGCGAATTTTTCCGACTGCGCGGCTTTCATCACGGCCAATGCCTGGGCCGCAAAAGCTTCGTTGATTTCGATCACATCGGCGTCACTGATCTTCAGTCCCGTTTGGCGTTCGGCTTTGGCAATGGCAAACAGCGGTCCCAGCCCCATCCGGGCCGGGTCGCAGCCGGCGTACGCGAAACCGGACAGGCAACCCAGCGGCTCAAGGCGCAGTTCAGCGGCGCGCGAGCGGCCCATGACCAGGAGCGCCACCGCGCCATCAGTGATCTGCGACGAATTTCCGGCAGTGACGCTGCCGGTTTTGCGGTCAAAGACGGGCTTGAGCCGGCCCAGCGCTTCGGCAGACTGGTTTTCGCGCGGGCCGTTGTCGCGGATGACGGCGGCGCCGTTCGCCCGGTTGGAAGCCTCCAATTGCGCCGCGGGAAACACGGGGCAAATTTCGCGGTCGAGTTTTTGCCGCGCAGCGACGGCGCGTTGATGCGAGCGTAGCGCGAACTCATCCTGTTCGGCGCGGGTCACCTGAAACTCGCGGGCGAGGACTTCGGCGGTCTCGCCCATGTTCAATCCGCAGACCGGATCCGTCAGGCCCAGTTGCAGGCCGATGCGCGGTTTGAAATCGGCGGGGCGGAAGGCGGTCATCGCCTGGAATCGCTGGCCGAGGTTCCTGGCGCGCGCGAGCCGGCTGAACTTTTCGGCAGCGGTGCGCGGGAAGAGCAGCGGAACATTGCTCATGCTTTCGGCTCCGCCCACGATGAAGACGGAGCCGCAGCCGGCCAGGAGCCGTTCCTGCGCCTGGGTGATGGCTTCGCAACCGGAGGCGCAATTGCGATGCACGGTCATCGCGGGGACGGCCCGCGGGATTCCGGCCCGAAGGGCGATGACCCTGGCCACGTTCGCGGCATCCACGGGCTGTGCGACGCAGCCGAAAATAACCTCGTCCACAATCGCCGGGTCCATGCCCGTGCGGACGAGGAGCGCGTTCACCGCCATGCGGCCAAGTTCCTCCGCTCCAAACGGCGCGAGGTCCGTTCCTGTTTTACAAAAGGGCGTGCGGACGCCGTCCACGATCACCAGTTGGTTGTCAGATGCCATCATCGTTGGCCAATGCTATACGGGACCATGCACTTCCATCGGTTTACCCTAATGCGGCTTGCGCCGCAACCACTCGCTCTCCCCCCGGACGGGAGAAAATTCCCCGAAAGAAACGTCGCGCATTGCACCGCTGAACCGCCCCCGCCCGTCTTCACCGATTCCGAACACCGATTCAGACTCCTCTGTGCCTCAGTGGCAATTTGCAATTACGGCTCATATAGTATCGGCGCCGGCGAATGACAGAGCTTCATCCAGCCAGACATCAGAGCGCAATACGCCGGCCCGTTGTTTGAACGCGAGGGACTGCGCCTTGTTCTGCGCAAATGTCACCGCGGATTTTGTGAGCCGTTCCCGGCCGGGCAGGTCCCGGCGCCAGGTCCCGGCTAGAATGTTTCGCGCCGGCTTGGGCAAAAATTTACGAAGCAATTCATCTTCCAAACTCACGAAAACCTGGGCGCTGCCGGGATCGCCCTGCCTGGCGGCGCGCCCGAACAACTGCCGATCCACGCGCCCGGATTCATGCCGTTCAGTGCCTATGACGTGAAGGCCACCAAGGCCGGCCACGTGGCGGCCCAATTTGATGTCCGTACCGCGCCCCGCCATGTTCGTGGCAATGGTGACGCGGCCCGGCTCGCCGGCCAGCGCCACAATGGCCGCCTCTTCCTGGAGCCTTGTGGCATTGAGAATTTTGGCTTCGAAGCCGCGTTGCAGGAGCCATTGCCCCAACCGTTCGCTGGCCATCACGCTCCGCGTGCCAACAAGCAGGGGCCGGCCCGCGCGGTGCAACCGTTCGATTTCAGCCACAACGGCAAACCATTTGTCGCTTTCCTCCGCAAAGAAACGGTCGGGCCATTGCTCGCGGATGCACGGGCGGTTGGTGGGAATGGACACGGTTGCCAGGCCGTAAATCTGCCACAGTTCGCCGGCCGTCTCGCGGGCCGTGCCCGTCATGCCGGACAATTTGTGAAAGCATTTGAAAAACCGTTGGAAGCTGAGCCGGGCGATGGTTTCGGCGGGATCGGAAATCGGCAGGCCCTCCTTGGCTTCGACCGCTTGGTGCATTCCTTCGCGCCAGGTCCGTTGCGGCATCGGCCGCCCGGTGAATTCATCCACGATGACAACTTTGCCCCCCGCGATGATGTATTGCTGGTCGCGATGAAAAAATTCCCGCGCCACCAGCGCCTGGACGACCAGTTCCAAGCGGCGGTCGTGGCCCTGCCAAAGGCCCGGCAAATGCGACGCCTGGTCCACGAGCTTTTTCAACCCCAATTTTGTCAATTCAATTTCCTTGTAACGCGCGTTGGCGCGATAATCAGTTTGCGGCCTCATCATCCCAATCATTTCCTGGGCCAATTGCGCCGCCTGGCGGAGCGATTCGTTTTTGTGGCTGGCGGAAATGATCAGCGGCGTCACGGCTTCATCAATGAGCACGCTGTCCGCCTCGTCCACAATGGCGGTGTGCAGGCCGCGCAAAACCAAGCCGTCCGGCGCGTTCGGCTGCGGCATGAGCATCCGCCGGATGAGCCGCCTCGTCGGGTTCTGCATCCTGCCCAAATGCAGGCGATCCCGCAGGAAATCGGCCAGAAGTTCCTTGCTGGTCACGTAGGTGACATCGCAGCCGTAATTCTTGAGCCTTTCGGGCTGGCCCATCCAAAAGGCGACGAACCCGACGCGCGCGCCGCAGAAATGATAAAAGGGTTCAAGCCATTCGGCATCGCGTTGGACGAGGTAATCATTGACGGTCACAACGTGGCACGGCCGCCGTGACCAGGCGGCCAGGACGGCCGCGAGGCCGGCCGTCAGGGTTTTTCCCTCGCCGGTGGCCATCTCGGCAAGGAAACCGCTGTCAAGCGCCAGCGCGCCCATCAGTTGAACCGGGAAGGCGCGCAGGCCAAGCTTGCGGTCGGCCGCTTCGCGAATGGCGGCCAGCGCGGGAAGGGCCAGTGATTCCATTTGGCGTCCCCCGCGCCTGAAACGGTCGCGGAATTCAAGAAGGCGCCGCTGTAAAACCGCGTCGGCCATTTCCATGTATTCGCGTTCGCGGCTGATAATAGCCCCGGCATCATCATGGAGCGATTGCAGGATTTTCGCGCGACGGTGGAAGCGGCCGATCGCGCGGTTTACGAGGGCGTCCAAGCCGGCAAGCGGACGGGCCGGGACGCGGTAATCGCTGCGGCGATAGTCGTGGGTGGGAACGGCGGACACGGCTCAAATCTCGTAGCGTTTTTGGAGCAACTGCCAGAGGCTGCGCACCCAGCGCGGCAACAACGGCTCCGGCGGCAGTTTGAACCGGATTTCCCCGGAACGCCCATCGAGCAACGCCACGTTTCGGGCCGGGTCCAGCCGGGCGCGGACCTCAAAAAACGGCTCAATGGTTTTGACGCCGTTCGTATTGTTTTCGCCGGCTACGGGCACAACGCCGCCGGCCGCCCAACCGAGCGCGGCTGAAGGAAGCACATCCTGGCCGCCGGGAATAATTTTCCAGTGGGAGACGGCCAGGGCATCGCCTGTCTGCCCCCACAGGCGCACCGCGGCGCCGCGAATTTGGCGGTTAAACAGGTCATTCACGTTGTCCTCGCTCACGGTGGCCACAAAATCGAACGCGGCGGGATTGACCAGCAAGCCGATGTCGCTGCCCCGGTTCAGCCAGCTGCCAACCTGATTATCCACGTCCGGCGCCACCCAGACACCGTTCTGCGACGCGCGAACGACAAGGTTGGAGGCGTCCCCGTCCAGCTTGGCCAGTTGTTCGCTCACGGAATCGCGCAAGCGCTCCAGCGGCTCAATGTCCGCAGAATCCTTGTCCATGGCGGCCAGCAGCCGGGCGTTCAGTTCCGCCAAATGCCCCTGCGTGGCGGCAATCTGCAAATCCAGTTCCGGATTTTTCAACCGCAGCAGCGGCTGGCCGCGGCTGACCAGGCTGTCCGCCGGCGTGAGAAGAGATTGCACTTCTCCGGCGGTGGCATTCGCCACTTCCACGCGTTGCGACGCCAGCGCGATGCCCGGCGCGCGAAAGGAACATGGAAACGGAACCACGGCCAGCAGGATGACAAAAAAGAACGCCAGCGCCGCCGACACCCCGATTGCCCGATTACGGACGCGGTCCAGCCTGGGACTGGACGCCAGATATTTGACATAGCGGACGACCGGAACAACGGCCCAGGAAACCAGGCACACGGCAGCCATGATGATGCCAATGATAAGAAACCGGTCGGCAACAAAGAGAAGAACGCCACTGAAAACCACCACGCGATAAATGCCGCTGGCAATCCCAAAAACCGCCAGCCACGCTGCTTCCCGCCGGCTGCCGGCGGGCGATTCGGAATTTTTCACGCCAAAAAAGCCGCTCTCGGCCCAATGGCGGAGTTGTTGCGTGGCCCGCTGGTTGAGATTGGGAATCTCAAGCAGGTCGGACAGGATATAATATCCGTCAAAACGCATCAGCGGGTTGATATTGAAAATGAGAGTGGACACCGAAGCCACGAACATGATGTTGTAGGCGAGGCTGTGAACGACGCCAGGGCCGGTCCTCGACCAGATGAAGACGGCAATGGACGCGAGAAACAATTCAACGATCATTCCCGCCGAGCCAACCAGCACCCGTTTCCAGCGTTCACGAAAGCTCCAGGCCGACGTGGCATCCACATAGGGCATGGGCGTAAAAATCATGAACATGATGCCCATCACGTGGACTTCCCCCCCAAAACGCCGGCAGAAATACGCGTGGCCGAACTCGTGGCACGCCTTCACAAAAACCATGCCGAGGTAGAGAAGAAAGAGGTTGTTGAGCGCCAGCACTCCCTGGCCCTGGGCGCGCAACGCGCCGAAATTATCCACGGCCATCTTGAGGCCCCAGGCGATTACCAGCAGCCATGTCACGGCGCCAAACACGCTGATGGCCTTGCCAACCACTGGCAGCGTGCGCGCCAGAAAGCGGTCCGGGTCCAGCAACGGAAACCGCATGAACATGATGTTGAGAAAGCGAAACCCGATTTCGCGTTGCTTGCGCTTTTTGTAACGCTCAAATAATTGGGCGCTGTCGGCGGCCAGATCGTATTGGAGCAGATTGGCGTAATAAAGCTGGGACAGAAGCTGAATGACAGCCTCCTGGCTCGGCGCGGCGTCTGGAAAACGCTCGATGCACTGCTGCCAGGCCTCTTCAACGGTCCGGTCCGGCCGCAGGCGCGAGACCAGTTCATACGCCGCCGGACGCAGCCGGAAGTATTGGTTGCTGAAAGGATTTTCGAGCACGATCCAGCGTTCGCCGCGGAAATTCTGGCGCCGCGTCCGCACCACGGGCCGCAGGCAAATTCTTTGATTCGCCACGCGATACCACGATTCGCTGAAGGTTTTATCCATGAACTAAAACCAAAGCTTCATCCGCAGAAAATCCACCGTGCGATGCGTCAGAATCCAGAACAACGTCCGTTTGGTCGTCGAGAGTTTGCACAGCCCCGTCATGCCCGGACGCCACCAGGAAGCGGGAGCATTTACCGGCTGAAGGCGGACCAGGAACACGTTGCCGTCCTTCTGCGTGACGGCGGACGGTTCGATGGTTTGGATGGTGACGGGATACTTGATTTGGGGCCGGGCCACGAAGGCAATTTCGCCCCGGGACTTGTCTAGGATGTTCTGCACGTCGCTTTCGCTGATGTCAGCCTGGGCGTAGAGCGTGTTAATCCGCGCGACCTGGAACAAAATGTCCCCCTGTCTGACCGGCGCGCCGATGCGCTCGCGCAAATCGCCCTCCACGATCACTCCATCGAACGGGGATTTGACCATGACATGATCGAGACGATAGCGCACGAGGTCCAGTTGCGCCCGCGCCTGGCGAGCCTGCGCCTGGTCAATGCGCATGTCGGCGATGTCGCCCGCCGCGCGGTCTTTGTCGGCCTGCCGCTGGTAACGGGCCACATCCGCGATGGCGCCGGACTCCTGGAGCAGCAACTCAGCCTGGTTGAGCGCCAGCAATGGCTGGCCGTTGGTTACCACGTCGCCGGGACGCACGAGCACTTGGCGGATATATCCGTCAAATGGCGCCGTCAGGAAAGCGGCCTTGTCGCTGCGGAGGATGAAGTTGCCTTCCACCCGATAGGTGACGCGCACCAGAAACAAGGCGGCAATAAGGATGGCAATGGAAACGGCGGCCGCTTTGCTCCAAGTGTGCTCCGGCCCAAGCCAGCCTGCAAAATAATCGCGGGCATGGACGGCCCAGCGTGCGCCAAACCAGCGGTCGTAATGCTTCAATTCACTCAACCGCCGCACGACCTGATCGCACGCCAGCCGAAGTTGCTGGAGTTCGGAAGCGGAAAAGGCCGGCTCCTGCCGCTCACACAGCAGCACGGCAACCGCTTTTCCGTCAAGACGCAACGGAATGGAACAGACGTTGCCGGAGTTCTGGCCGGCGGCGAATTTTTCATGGTCGCGCGCGACCGTCGTAACGCCTTCGGGCGGCGGCCAGGGAATTTCCTCGTCCTGGTCCACGCATTCCTCCATCGCCGTTTCGAGCGCCTGGGCGGCGGCCATCTGCCGGTCAAATTGCTCCGTGCGGCTCATGGCGCGCAGGCGGATATAGCCGCCTTCCACCCATCCGAGGCTGGCGCGCTCACAGCGGAAACGCGACGCAATGCCGTTGCAAAACGCGATGCCAGCCGGCAGGAACCGCGTGGCATCGTTAACCGGCACGTTCAAATCCAGCACCGCTGCCAGCCGTTCGACCTCATGCACGGCCCTTTGGGCGGCAACGTTCTGTTGAAATCCCGCCGGGACATCCGCGGCGAGATTCAGCCGCACGAGCGTTTCGCGCGCCTCGGCGGAGCCGTTCTTGATCTGGCACGCCAGCACCACCTCGTCTTCCGCTCGCAATAGTTTCAACCGGACGGCGACAACCAAAAACTCGCCGCCGGCCCGCTCGGCCAGCTCGCCGGAGGCAATGCAGCGTTCGGCGATGGATTCCAATTGCGCGGCAAATTGCGTGCGTCCGGGCGAAAGCCCGGTTCCCGCGTTCCAATCTCCAATGCGGGTCCAGCGCGGCGTCTTGCCGGGATTGGAAAGAAGAATCGCCCCCGCCTCGGCGCCGGCCAGCTTGGCGGCGGCGGCGAGAAAACGCGGCCAGAAGTCGCGCGGCAATCCCGAAAATTGCCGCAGGGCGGCCAGTTCCGCAACGGCTTGTGAAAAATCCGCTTCCATGGTCATGGAACGGTCAGTTTTGCCGCCACGCCGGGACGGATTTTTCCATCCACATTGTCAAAAATTGCCTTGATGCGCGCCAGTCCGCTGGCGGCGTCCACCACGGGCGAAATGAAACAAATTTTTCCGGAAACGGTCCGTCCGCCGTCAAGGGCCACCGTCACAGGCTCGTCGAGCCGCAGGTTGCCGGCTTCGGGGCCGGGCAGATGGCCGATAAAATAGCAGCGGGACGTGTCCACGAGCCGGACCAGCGGCTGATACGGCGCAACCGGCGCGCCCGGCCGCAGCAGCACTTTGACAATGAAGCCCGAAAATGGCGCCACGAGCTGGCGGTCGGCCAGTTGCTGAACTGCCGTGCCATACTGCGCCGCCGCCACGTCATAGTCCGCTTGCGCCTTCGCCAGGTCTTCCTTGCTCACGGATTTGGTCGTTTCGGCGAGTTGCCGCGTGGAATCCAGTATCATTTTGTCCTCATCCATGACCGCCTTGCGCCGCGCCACTTCGAGCGTTTCCAATTGTTTGTCCAGTTCCAAAATCACGTCTCCTTTCTTCACGAAATCCCCTTCATTGAAAAATTGGCGATGAATGATGCCCGGATCCGCCAGCCCGATGGTCACGTCCATCAATGGCTCGGTAATGCCGGAAACTTCAATCGCTTCGGCGCGCGCCGCCAAAGTCGCCGCCGCGAAAACCGCGGCCATCACAATCCAGGTTTGGCGAAAAGAAGGCATGGTATCAGTTAAGGTTGGGGTTGGATGGCGGCGGCGCCGGAGTGAAAACCGGCGTTAATGGCGACAAGGTGTTTTGCGCTGAAAAATTTGGATTATGGCGCAAGTCCCGCTCCGTCTGCTGCCGCAATTCATCGCGGGTAACGTCCATGCCGCGGTCTTTGAGAATCGAACCGTCCAGCAGCTCAATTTGCAAAAGCGCGTCGCGATACTGGGTGAGGGCGTTGGCAAGGTCCTGGCGCGAATCCAGCAAATCCGCCTCCGTTTCCAGCACCAACTCCACCTGCACCGTCCCCGCTTTAAGCCGCGCCAGCTCCGTTTGCAGCAATTCCTTGTTGTATTGCACCACCGTCTGGTAACTGCCCGCGCTCTGCCGCCACGTGCGCGCCTTCTCGATGGCCGTGTTCAAATCATTGCCAATTTGCGTCGCAACGCTCTTGACCTTCAAGTATTCCTCCTGCGCGCTCAAGCGCGCCGCCTCATAAAGATTGCTGCCCTGAATGTTGCCTCCCAGCGGCATCGTCAGCTCCAGGCCCACGGACCATGAAGGAGTGGCGCCTCGCGTTGCCGCGTCCCAGGAATCCCCAGGCGTGGTGCCCAACCCGTTGAACCCATAGGCCGCTTTGAAATCCAGTTCCGGCAGCAATTGGTTCCATGCAAAATCGTAGCGCAGCCGTTCCTGGCGCAGTTTCTGCCGTTCAATGAGATAATCCGGGTTCAGCCCGAACGCTTCCTCATAGTCTTCCTGGTAGGCTGAAGGCTCATTCGTCGTGTAAGGCGAATCCAGAATGCGAAAGCGCATTCCACCGGATGCCGGAATTTCCGGCGGCGGCGCCGCGCCCGTGAGCGTGAGCAGCCGGCCCAGCGCGTCATAATAATTTTGCACCGCCTCATCACGCTTGGTTTCCCGCAGGGCCAGCGCAGACTGCGCCTGCATCACGTCTAATTCCGAGCCTTGCCCGGCGGTAACCTTCCCGCGCGCATCCTCCAAAATCTCGCCGGCCACGGAAACCGACTTGTCGTAAAATTCCACCTGTTCCTGCGCGAAATACAGGTTCCAATACGCGCCTTCCGCCTGGTAAATCGTCAGCATCAACTGCCGCCGGTATTGCTCGAAGGCAATGTCCGAATCCAGCGCCGCCAGCCGTATGGCCGCCATCGTCGCTCCAAGTCCGCCGTTCTTCAACAATGGCTGCGTCAGGCTCGCGCCAACGAACGATTCATATTGCTGGATAAACGTCGCGTTTGTCACCGTCAGAAACGGATACGGATTCACGTTATTCCCCAGGTCGCTCATCGTCGCCCCAAGCCGGACCTTCCCGCCCCAGGGAATCAACTGTTCAATCCCGCCATCGTAGATCGTGTTGCGCTCCGAGAAAAAAAGCTGGCCGCTGTATGTGGCCTGCTGCACCACGCTGTTCGTGCGCTTGTTCGCTTCCCGCGTGACCGAGGCCGTCAGCGCCGGCTCGAAAACGCCCCATTGCGCGCTTTCCTTGTGGCGGTTGACCGCCGCGTCAAGCATTTGCGCCTGCAGCGCCTCGTTGTGGTCGAGCACCTGCTGCAAATAATCCTGAAGACCCAATGGAACCGCGTTCGTCTCCTCGGCGGACAATCCCCCTTCCGCCGCAATGGCGGCGCAACTCGCCGCCAGCATAACGAAAATCGAAACTCTGACGTTGAAAAGGCCGCGCCAGCGTCCCACACACGCGCGCGAACCGCCGTAACAATTCATTTAAGCCGCAATAATATCATCCGCCGTGAAACATGGCAATCGCTCCGTCGGGAAAGCGCAGTTCGTGGACCAGTCGCGGCAATGTTTTCAGCCTCCGCTTTGCGTGAGCCTGTCTTCCCCGGTTCCGAACACCGAAGACCGAACACCACCACCCCGTTTCATCCTGCCAATCCGTGGCTAAACCTCTGTGCCTCGGTGGTGAAATTCGCGTCCATTTCGGGCGCCGCAATCTGATAATCTGATAATTTTTCTGCCCCTCCGTGTCCTCTGCGCCTCGGCGGCCATTCTCCCTCTCCCCCTTGGGGGAAAGGGGGCGCTTCACGGGCCCGCATGCCGCCGGCGCCATTCCGTCGGCGTCATATCGAAACGCTTTCTAAACGCCACACTGAACAAGCGGGGATGTTTGTAGCCGCTTTCCCGCGAGATCGCGTCAATGCGGGCGCCGGAATCCGCCAGCAGCCGGGCGGCGCGCATCAACCTTAATTCAGTTTGATGGTTGCGGAAAGGCATTTTGAATTGTTGTTGAAACAAATGCCGAAAATGCCGCTCGCAGCAGTTCAACTGCCGGGACAGGTCCGCGGCGGATCGGCTCATCAATTCCACCTCAGGAAGCGTCCCGATCAATTCGCGGAACCGATCCTTCAGCTTCCCCGCGCCTGATCCGGACCCGGCCGAATTGCCAACCACGTCCATCACCCCATCGGCCCAGATTTGAAACAGGGCCGAGCGCATCGCCAGCGTCCGGCAATTCGACCGGGCCGCCAGTTGCGAAAACTTTTGGCCGCTCGATTCACCGATCTTGAAAAAGGAGATATAAGGCGAATGGGCGGGAAGAGTCTGGAGGCGCCAGCTTTCAGCCACCGTGAGAAGTCCCCCCAACAATTCCGGCTGCACTTGAAAAAATTGTAGGTGCATCGAACCAAGACGGCTGGCGCGAACCGTCACCGCCGTCGTATGCGGCGCCATGAAACCGTCTCCTTGCTGCAATTCGCGGACCCCCCCGCTGCACAGGCAATAACCCGATCCTTCCGCCACGCGGACGACCGTCCATCCCCGCAATTGCGGAGACCATTCCCCGGCGGGAGGCAGCGTCGCATTGCGGATGATCAGCGGACACTCGACTGCCATGAACTCAACCTACCGCACCGGTGTGACCGTTCCGCGTCAGCCGTGTCACAATTCTGAAAATCCGCCGGCCTCCCCATTCGCCCCGCCATTTGACGGCTATGGCCCTGATTTGGGCTGATTACCGTGAATTTCCGGGGAGCAGAAGTTCACCGATTTGTAACGTTCAGTTCCTTGAATCGGCCCTATACTTGTTCCCGCACTGTTGCCATGAATAAAAAAACGGAGATTTTTACCATGACGGCCCGGCCCTCCCGGCGGACGGCCTGCCGTTGAACCCAACCCATTCCAGATCATGATCTTTCATCCATTTTTCGCCTCCAACGCCCTCCAATTCGCGTTCGAAAAGGCCACGGTCGAAGGCAAGATCACCATCGGCGCGCTCTTGGTGCTTTCGATGTTCAGTTGGACTATCATCATTACCAAGATGCGGCAGTTGCTGATCGCCCGGAAGGGCGCGCGCAGGTTCTTCGCCGCCTATGGCGCCACCCGTGATCCCTTGGACATCCGCCGCAAGCACGAAGAATTTGACGGCGCTCCAGCTTACGAACTTTACATCCGGGCCGCCGATGAACTCAATTATCATCTCGAACACAATCCCGTCGAAGGCCGGCGTCCCTCTCCGACCGTTCCGGACGAGGGCAATACACCCCTGCCATTATCCGGCCGCAAAATCAGTCTTCACTCATTTGAGGCCATTAAAGTGGTCATGGAAGAGGCTGCGGCGGCCCAGGCGATGGCGCTGGAAAAGGGAATGATCGTCCTCTCGACGGCCGTCGCCGGCGGCCCGTTTATCGGGCTGCTCGGAACCGTCTGGGGGGTCATGGCCACCTTTGCCGGCATTGCCCGCGAAAATCAGGCCAGCCTGCAGGCCATGGCGCCCGGCGTCGCCGCCGCCTTGATTGCCACTGTCACCGGCCTTCTCGTCGCCATCCCCGCCATGTTCGCTTACAATTTCATGGTCACCACCATCCGCCACATCACCCAGGAACTGGACGGTTTTGCCGCGCGTTACGCCACCCAAATCGAACACGCTTACGTGGACAACCGCGACCTCGAGGACAAAATAGCCGACGCCATCCGCCGGCAGGACCAGCCTGCTTCCGTCGCCTACTGACCGCTCTCTCCCCATGAAAAAATGTTCGCGGAGCGCCCACCACTCCCTGACTGAACTGAACATCACCCCGCTGCTCGACCTGGCGTTCGTTCTCCTCGTCATCTTCATCATCACCACCATACCGCCCGTCAAGAACATGAACTTGAAGCTGCCGGACGCCAGCAAACATCAGAAAAATCCGCCGCGCAAGGCCACCTATATCTCCGTCCAG
Source organism: Verrucomicrobiota bacterium (assembly GCA_028872915.1). GTDB lineage: Bacteria > Verrucomicrobiota > Verrucomicrobiia > Limisphaerales > UBA11358 > UBA11358. The sequence continues at coordinate 9,490 of JAGWNY010000041.1, read as the reverse complement.
GCCGACGGTACGCTCTATCTCAACCGCGAGCAGCTTCCGATGGGCGACCTCAAGGCAACACTCGTGGGTATGCGCACCGATGACCCCGACTTGAGCGTCATCGTGCGCGGCGACGCCCACACCAAATACAAACTCATCCGCCAGGTCCTTGACATCTGCCAACAGGCCCTCGTTCCGAAGGTGGACTTGGCCACTGAAATTCAGAAATAAACATGGTGCCGCAGACCCAGCCGCGAAAGAAAAGGAATTCATCGAGGGTCAACCTCGCCATTTCACTCTCGTTCCATGCCTTGCTCGTGCTGGCCATATTGTATTTCGCGGCGCGCGAGGGATTGCTCGGCAGGAAGGTCCAGCAGACAATTTCCGTCAGAATGGTCAAGGAACACAAACCGCCGCAGAACCCAAAACCGCCTCCCCCCAAGGTCCAGCCTCCGCGTGAAATTCCCAAGCCCGTCCTGGCCCGTGCCCGGCCCAGGATGCAACCGCCACCCCAACTCACCCAGCCGTTGGTGGCGCCGCCCAGCCCGGTATTGCCATCCTTCCAATTCGCCGGCGGCAAGGTCGTGGACACCTCCTCCGACCCCGTTCAACTCTATCGAGGCTACATGGAATATGTTCTGCGCGAGCAATGGAACCGGCCCCAAAATATCAATGACACCAACTTCGTGGCGGAAGTGGCCGTTCACGTGAACCGCGCCGGAGACATCACCCGGCCCGTTTGGATTAAAGGCTCCGGCAACCCCCGCTGGGACGCCTCCGTCCGGGCTGTCTTCCAGTTGGTCAAAAGCATCGGCCGCCCCCCGCCCACCAATTTTCCGCCGCGCGTGACGATCCGGTTCGATACCATGGAAGAGACCCAACCCGTGTTCTGAAATGAAAAAGACCTCCCGTTCGCATCACGGCACCCTCAGCGAGTTGAACATCACTCCCCTGCTCGACCTCGTGTTTGTGTTGCTCGTCATTTTCATTATCACCACCCCGCAGTTGATGAACGAATTGGTGGTCAATCTCCCTTCAGGCAAACCGCCCCCGCAAAAACCGCATCAACCCAAAATCAATGAAATTTCGGTGGCGACCGATGGCCAAATCAGCCTCAACGGAACATTCGTTTCCGCGGCCCAATTGAAAGATTCCCTCCGCCGGATGCAGGCACAGGACCCGGACATTGCGGTGGTCGTCAAGGGCGCTGATCAAGTGGACTATCAGCACATGGTCAATGTGCTGGACGTTCTCCAGCAACTCGACATCCAAAAAGTCGGCCTGGCCACCGAGGCCCCTTAATGGTTCAAACCGGAGCGCCCCCGCCTCGGGCGTCCTCTCCTGGGAATGAACGTCAGGAAATCTGATAATCTGATAATTCCTCCGCCCTTCCGTGTCCTCTGTGCCTCGGTGGTGAAATTCGCGTCTATTGGCGTTCATTCGCGGTTAAAAAAATCCGCAACGTAAACTTTAGGTTACGAAAGCCGTTCAAATTTCCACTTTCAGCCAAACACCATTCACAATCGGCTAAACATCAAACACTTACAATCAAATTCGCCACGTCTTAAAACTGGCTGGCCATGTCCGGTATCGGGGAGCGGCGGCGTTTGCACCCTGATACAGTCACTTCGTCGGCGTCGTTTTCCAAGTGTGGTGGAAGCAAGGCGCGGTATGGAACGACACCTTCCGTCACTTGCGCGAACAAGGCGCGCGGGAAAGCGAAAACACAACCAAAAATGAAAGTAGCAAGGAAGATATGAAATATTTGACATCAGTGGCATTGTTGGCACTCATCGTTTGTCCGTCGGTTTTTGGCCAGATCGTTGCCAACGACCTTTATATGGGTTTCCAAAACCAGGCTGCCGGCGGCGCGAATGATTACATTATCAATCTTGGTCTTGCATCCTCTGCCATCACCAATGGCTCCTCCGTGGTGGACTTGAGCGGAGATTTCTCGTTGAGCGATTTCGACGCCGTCCTGGGCGCTTCTCCCAGCATGTACTGCGGCGTCATTGGCGCGGAGTCGGGCAACACGGCGGATGTGTTTTTGACCCAGTTGCGCAGCGGCGGCGCTGGAACCCCTTCCACGCCGGGTTCAGATGTGACGGCAACGATGACTCGCACCGAGGATGACACCGTTTACAACCATCTGGCCACCCTCGATGGTCCTTCGGCAGGCACCGGCGTCCTCGACCCGAATAAAACATGGGAAAGTCTCGTGGACCCGGCAAATGGCACCGGCACCTTTCAATCGAACACCGGCCTCAACCCCGATTCGGCCATTACCAATTCGAGCGTTCTTTACGAAGACCTGTGGATGACCGCCAACAGCGCCTTTACCGGCGGCAAGCCTTACACCTACCTGGGCTACTTCACCTTGGACCTGACCGGCACACCGAAATTGACTTTTACCCCTAAAGCAGCCCCGGCGCCTCTCACACCCCCGGTTCTTTCCGTGATTAGCATCACCGGTGCCACTGTCACCCTCCTTCTGAGCAACACCGTGCCCACCCACACCTACCAACTGCAATACACCACTAATTTGTCCAATCCCACTTGGACGGACATCGGCAGCGCGCAGCTGGCCAACACAACCACTTTAACCAATACCGATGGTTCGGCAACCGACCCCGTGCGCTTCTATCAGGTCAAGGCCAACTGATTCATCCGGCTTGAACCTCAAGCCGGAAGGGCCGCGCCGCCTCTCCACTCGCAGCAGCGGACGTGAGGACGCTCTGACTTCCTCTGTGCCCCTGTGGCCATTTTTCTGCGAATCTTTGCGTCATTTGTTCGCCACGCGCTGCATTGAGGCTGGTGTGGACATTCCAACCGTCTTGCGGTGGTTGGGACATCAGGACGGCGGTGCCCTGTGCATGAAGACCTTCGGTCATTTGCGCGATGAGCATAGCCAGCGCGAAGCATTGAAGGTAACATTCTAAAGACGGCAACCAAGCAGCGCACTGACAAGCGGGAAACAAAGACTTGGAATTAGGGTGACTCTGCGATATGTTGCCAACCGTCTTTCGGCCACGATAGCTCAGTGGTAGAGCAATAGTTTTGTAAACTATCGGTCGTCGGTTCAATCCCGACTCGTGGCTCCATTCTCTCCCCGGTGGCAGCCCAGCGCGGCGGATTCGGCAAGGATATGCGCATCATTGGCCTCCGCGGACGGCAGCAAGGCCGCCTGAAGCAGGCAATCGGCAATTTTACCGAGCTTTGGAGCTTGCTTGCCCGAAAAGAGGCGATAACGGCCAAAGTCGAATCGAAAGAAAATGGTGGCGCAAAATAGATGTGAATCCGCAAAGCGCCGAACAATTGAAAGTGAAACCAAAATCCGGATTCATACGGCCTTGGCTCCATTTTAAGTGGACAAATTTTGCAATCAGGCGCGTCATGGATATAGACCATGCACGGACCGGACCTCAGACGGCTCTACGACGAGCACGCCCAGGCCCTTTTTGCTTTTTTGTTGAACCTGACCCGCGACGAAGCCGATACCCGCGATTTGCTCCAAAACGTGTTTGTAAAACTCGCCCGCGCTCCCGAATTGCTCAACAACGTCCGCGACCAACGCGCCTTCCTCATCCACCTGGCCCACAATGCGGCGGTGGATTTGATCCGCCGGCGCGGCGCGCGCGAGCGAACCCGCGAAACTTTTGCCGCTGAACGGGCCACCCTCTTTGCGCCCGCCATTGATCCGGATGAACAAACGTTTCGCGCCGAACTCGCCGCAGCATTGTCGGAATTGCCCCAGGAACAGCGCGCCGTGTTGCATTTGAAATTGTGGGACGGGTTGACCTTCGAGGAAATCGCCGCCGCTCTGGAAATTTCGGCCAACACCGCCGCCAGCCGCTACCGTTATGGCCTAGACAAATTGCGTGACCGCCTGCGTCCACTTTACGGCGAAGTGAAAGACGCCGAACAATGAATGAAGAAACGCGACAGTTTGAGATGCGCTTGAGCCGCCAGCCGCTGCGCCGGATTCCAGCCGAATGGCGCGCGGAAGTTCTCGCGGTCACCGGCCAGGAATTGAGGCCCGCCGGCCGGAAACGGCAACAGCGTTGGCCATCGGGAGTTCTTTCAGGACTTTCGAGCCTTTTTTGGCCTTGTCCGCAGGCCTGGGCAGGGTTGGCCGCCGTGTGGATGTTGATTTTGACCGTGGATTTTTCGGTCCGGGACAAAACCCCCGCCTTGGCGGAAAACTCCGCGCCACCGTCGCCGGTGGAAATCCTTCAATTGGAACGGCAGCAACGGTTGCTGGCCGAATTGATGGGACCGCGTGAGCCAAGTGACGCCGACCGCTCCAAACTCCTGCCGTCGCGGCAACACGGCGAATGCGTGGAGTTTTTGAGGGCGTAAAATGTGGCGTGCCGGCCAATGAGAGACAGATTTATGAGCGACGACCAACCGAAGAACATCTGGAAGAAATCGTGGAAGGGCTGGAACTGGCTTCGCGCCTGGCTCATCGTGGTGCTGGCAACCTTCTTGATTCTGCTGGTCATCACGCTGCCCATTACAATGCCTCGCCCAACTTTTTCCGGCCTGCTTTTGCCGTCAGTGATTCTATTGGCCGACAGCGCCGTCATTGCCGCCGTTTCCGTTGGCGTCTGGTTTTTCATCCGCTGGCTTCTTTGCCGGCGCAATATCAAGCGCAGCCTGTTCGGGCTTGCCTGTCTCATCACGCTGATTGCGCTTTTCTACGCCGAGGAAGACTGGCGCGGCAAACATGATTGGGAGCAGTTCAAGCGCCAATGGGAAGCCAAAGGCGAACATTTTAGCTTTGCCGCCGTCATTCCACCGCCGGTGCCGGATGACCAAAATCTCGCGTTCTCGCCGGTTTGGATGGCGGAGATCAGATGCTTTTTTCAAGGCGATCACAAATTTGCCGAGACATTGTATGGCCGCAAGATTTACACCCCGGAAGTTTCCAAACTCCTCCCTTTAATGCCTGTTTCGGTATCCGGGCTGGCCGGAACAAACTGGGGCAGCGTTTCGCCCAACCCGCCTGCCATATCGGAGGGCTGGACAACCGCGCGCCTGACCGATTTGAAACCGTGGCAGGCTTATTATCGCGACCTCGCAACAACAAATCCCGCGACCGAAATCCCCATCACACCGCAACCGCGGTCCCCGGCGCAAGATGTGTTGCTGGCCTTGAGCAAATTTGATCCAGTCATTGAAATGTTTCGCCAGGCCAGCCTGCTGCCTGATTCGCGATTCCCAATTGATTATGGCAGGACGCCACCGTCGGCAATTTTGCTTCCCCATTTGGCAACCGTCATACAGGTGGCTGAGGTGTTGCAACTGCGTGCCATCGCCGAATTGCGAACCGGACGGAGTGGCAAGGCTCTGGCGGACGTGAAATTGATGTTGTGCCTGGCCAATTCCGTCCGTAGTGAACCCTCCGTGATTTCACATCTGGTCCGAATCCGCATCTTCACAACCGCTTTGCAGCCAATCTACGAAAGTTTGGCCGACCACAAATGGTCGGACGCGCAACTGGCTGAATTGAACCAGGAACTGGCAAAGCTGAACTTTTTGGCCGGCTACGAAACCGTGGTTCGTGGAGAACGGGCTTTGAGAATCGCCAACATCGAATTTCTGAAACATTCCCCGCGTAATCCGCATCTCCACGCGCCACGATGGTTGCGGCTTTTTCCTCGCCTTCAAGCGCTTTCTGCAACAATGCTGCAATCATACATCCAACGCCCCCCGATCCTTCAAACGCTGGCTTTGGGCCTCGGACCTTCGGGTTGGTTTGATCAAAACGAACTCCGCGTTGCCCAATACTTTGCCGAATGGTGGCCGCCAATTGTTGACCAATCCGCAAAAATCGTTTCGCCGGCCAAAGCTCAGGCCGCCGACAACGCTTTCCGCCACGAAATTCAACATCGAACGCCCGAAAATCTGCTGGCGACGTGGTTCGCCCCTGCTTTTGTCAGGACAGCAAGAACTTTCGCCCATGGCCAGGAATCCCTGGATTTGGCTCGTGTCGCCATCGCGCTGGAACGTTATCGCCTGGCGCATGGCGGCTATCCCGGTTCCCTCAACGCCCTTGAGCCGGATTTCATCGAATCCATTCCGCATGATGTCATTGGCGGGCGGCCATTGCATTACCGCCGGACGGCCGGCGGATTGTTCCTCCTCTATTCCGTCGGCTGGAATGAAACGGACGACAGCGGGGTCGTTGGCCTCGGCAGAGACGGTTCGGCGGACTTCGCCACGGGCGATTGGGTCTGGCGTTATCCGCGGAAATAGTTTTCGATTATCCGTGGAGCGGGTGAAGGGAATCGAACCCTCGTCTCAGGCTTGGGAAGCCCACGTTCTACCATTGAACCACACCCGCGTCGCGCCTCCGGGCCGTTGCGCCAGCAATGATTCCCTGCCAACGGCCGCGCCGGTTGAAAGTGTCAAATGCCGCTTCCGCCAAGTCAAGCTTGCAGCCCGCTTCCGGGATTGCGGCGCCGCTCCTTAATTCCCGGCTTCCAGCCCCGCGATGGCTTGCCGAAGCCGCTTTTCAATCAACACACGCCGCGCCGGCGCTTCGATCTTCCCGCCATCCAATTCGCGCACGTAGAAGCTGTCAATGGCCGCGCCGCGTTCCGTCACGATGCGCGCGCCCGCCACGTCCACGTCGAGTTCGGCCAACGTCCGGGAAATGGCGTGAAGCAGGCCCAAATGGTCCTCGGTTTCAACTTCAATGATGGTCCGCGTTTCTGATGATTCATTGTCGAACCGGATTTCCGCGGGCATCCGTTCGCCGGCGTAGGGAGCGTAGAGCGGCTGGCCGGCAATCTGGCGGCGAATCAGGCCGGACAAATCCGTTTCGGCGCCGGTCAGGACACGGGCCATCAGTGCATTGAATCTTTTGTGATGTTCGGCGGTTGCCGGATTGCCGGTGCGGCTGTCCGTCACGAAAAATTCGTCCAAGGCAATCCCGTCGGTACGGGTGAAAATTTGCGCCCCAAGGATGTTGAGACCCGAAGCGCTCAAGGAACCGGCAATTTTGCTGAAGAGCCCCGCCCGATCCCATGTGCAGATTTTGGCGGCGCTGTAGCCGCGATCGGGATCGTCCCGCCAGGCAATGACGGGCGCAAGTGTGCTCTCGCTCTCGGCAAGCAATTGTTCCATGAAGCGATGGACGAGCCGGATGTCGCCAAGGATGTCGGCGGCGGCATGGACTTCGAAATAGCGGGGAAGTAGGGTCTCAAAATGGATGGCGATTTCCTCGTGGCCGATTTCGCGGGGCGCCAATTCGCGAACTTCCTGGAAGAGCAATTCGCGTTGTTGTTCGGAGAGTTCGGCAAATTCGGCGCCGCCGGCCAGCAGCGGCATGGCGCGGGCATGGAGCTGCCACAAAAGGGAGTCCTTGAATCCGTTCCATAGTTTGTCACTGGTGCCCTGGGAATCCGCAAAGGTCAGCAGGGTGAGCAGGTTCAGGTTTTCCGGCGACTCGACCTGGCGCGAAAAGCTTTTGATGACGGATGGGTCGTCCAAATCGCGGCGCTGGGAGACGGTGGCCATGATAAGATGGTTTTCAATGAGCAAATGCAGCACGTGCGTCGCGGCGCCGTCCAGATGCAGTCGTTTGGCGGCGCGCAGGGCCATCGCGGCGCTGGCGGACGAATGACCTTTTGCCTTGTGAACTCCGGCTTTGCCGACATCATGCAACAACAGAGCCAGGTAAAGCACGCCGGGTCGTTCAATCTTTTGAAAGAGGACGCCGTATTTGTCGTACGGGGCTTCCCGCGCTTCCCAGGTTTTGTCCAACTGTTCCAGGCAAACCAGCGTGTGTTCGTCGGCGGCGTATTGATGATAAAATTCGTGCTGCACCAGGCAGGTGAGCCTGCCGAATTCCGGAATGTATTTGCCCAGCAGATTGACTTCATGCATGGCCCGCAGGATCCAGGCTGCCTCGCCGCGCCGTTCCAGTATGCTCAAAAACGTTTCGCGCACGTGCTCGTCGTTTAAAAAATTTCGATCCACAAGCGTGACTTCGTTCCGAATCAATTGGGCGAGGTCCGGATGCAACTGGAGGCGGCGCAATTGCGCCTGCAAAAAGACGCGCATGAGACGGGCCGGCGACTCGCGGAAAATGCGGCTTGACGCCGCGCGGATTTCACCGTCCACGAACAGGAATCCGTCCGCGGGTTCAGCCGTGACGCGCCTCCGCGGCAGCCAGCGGCGGAGGGACAGGGCGCCTTGGGGGGACTGGATCAACGCCATCCGCCGTTCCAAGGTGCGGGTGATCAGGAAGACGTTGCGGACGTGGGTGTAAAGATCGCGCATGAAAGCTTCGATGCGGCGGCTGGGCGACCGTTCCTCGTATCCCAGGTTGAGCGCGACCGCGGGCTGGAGGTTTTTGCCGAGCACGTCCTGGGGGCGGTTGACGTGATAATGCAGTTCCGTGCGCACGCGCAGCAGAAAATCGTAGGCTTCCTCCAATTGCCGCCGTTCCACTTCGCCCACGAATTCGCGATGCTGCAAATCGCGCAGCGATCGGGCGCGGTACTTGAAAAAAGCCATCCAGAGCAGGTTCTGAAAATCGCGCAGGCCGCCGCAGCCGTTCTTGATGTTAGGCTCCTGCATGCAGGCCGAATTGCCGAACTTCGCCCGGCGGGTTTCCTGGTCTTCGAGCCGGGCGGCGATGTATCTTTCCTCGAAGCCCTCCACGCATTTGGCAATCAGCGTTTTTTGAAATTTGTCGAAGAGGGCCTGGTCGCCGACGATCAGGCGCGATTCAATCAGGGAGGTTTTGGATTGCATGTCCGCGTTGGCCACTTTCACGCAATCTTCGATGCTGCGGACGGCGTGGCCCACCTTCAGGCCCACGTCCCAAAGCGGATACAGGACGCCGTCAATGAGCCGGGAAAGATGGGGCAGCGGCCGGTTCGCGGCAATCTGGCCGTCGTGCAAAAACATGAAATCCACGTCGCTATGCGGATTCAGCTCGCCGCGGCCGTAGCCGCCGATGGCCACGAGCGCCAGCGGCGGAAATTCCTTCCGGGCCTGCGGAGTGAGGCTTGCGCGGGCCGATTCCCAGAGATGCCGGAGCAAGGCGTCCAGAATGGCCGCGCGAGCGCGGCAGATGTCGCGCCCGCCCCAGCCCGAACGATGCTGGATTTTGGCGCGATGAGTTTCGACCTTCAGAAAAGTCTTATAGGCGGCCAGTTTTTCCGCCGCGGTGCTTTCCGGCGGCAGCGCCAGATGCTTTTGCGCCCCCATTTCGATCTTCTCCAGCAATTCCTTCACGCCGATACAGTGGAAACAAAACCGCCCAAACGCAAACCAGTTCTCGTTCCGAAGTCCACCATCGCCGCCTCGCGGCATGAAATGCCGCGAAATTTGCGGCCCGCCGCATTGGTGGTGTAAGGAAACGTGTGTAAAAAGGCGAGAGGGTGTATCCCGGTTCTGAAACAAGCGAACCATCAACCAAAGAAAGGATACACCCATGAGAGCCAACACAGCCCTCGTCATTGAGCCTGCCGCCAGTTGGCGGCGATTGCAAGAG
>JAGWNY010000040.1 GCA_028872915.1 Verrucomicrobiota bacterium | reverse complement strand
CCAAAAACGGCGCAAAAATGATTTTTGAGCCTGCGTCAAACCAAACGCCTTAAACTTTTTCAAAACGGCCCCTCCAACCCCACCTGTTTTAATCCCTCCGTCCCGCTTTTCCTCAAAATCAAATCCTACTATGAAATATCCGGGTTAGGGACTTTGATGTCCGTGCAGAAGATTTCGCGCACGTCCCCGTGGCCTGGTTCAGCAACGGATTTTCCTCCACCGCCCGCAGCCTGAATTTGGCCTGCTGGTCCTACGGCAAGCGGAAAATAGGCGGGACAGGCCATCTCCTTTCCAAGCTCAGGCTCGCCGCTTTCCTCCTTTGTGCCTCCGTAGGCGGGAGTGATGCCGAGAATTTGGCCATCGCCGTCCAAATCAATGAAGTATTGGACTGGCATTGGATCGAACGCGCGCGGCGTTGGAATTTCCAAGCGGTCAGCCAGGTCGAGCAATTCTGAGATCACGGTTCGCTCCTTTCCGGGACAGTGATCCAACCATTGACCGCTTCCGCAGAGAAGTGTTTTGGATCGGGGCGTTGGCCAGGCTGATCCCATCCGTTGGCAGGGCGCGGAACGAAGGGATGACAGTCATTCTGCTGGACATCGCGGGGTTGCCAGCGATCCCACATTGGCTTGAAATCGAAATCTCGAAAAATCATTCCGAATTTCTCCTCCGGCGGTTGGTCTGGAATCTTCTCCGGTGGCCGCTCGACAACTTCCCATTCGGCAACCGAAAACTCGCGGCAGCCAAAGAATGGCTGGTAGAAGCATTGTCCGGCGCGGGCACGGCGCAGGAACATCTGGTGGTATTTATTGCGGCCGAGCCATTCGGCGCTGGGGCGAACCTGTCGCCCACCGCGCAACCGCGCTTCTGGCGGCACTTCAATCACGGCTTCAATCAGATATTCCACGTCTTTCAGGATGAGGCTGTGCCGCTGGGCCCGGATGCGGTCGCCATTGATATCGTAGCCGGTGGCATTCTCCGGCTTCTGGTGCGCGCCGTAGCCGAGTTCATTGCGGAGAATGGAAAACATCGTGCCCTTCTTGATGATGCCTAGGCGGGTGATGACCCAGCGGAAGCCGACTTTGTTGTGGCGCTTGCCGGCTTCGGGCTTTTCGATTGGTTTCATCAGGATGGCTTCGAGGATGCCGCGCGCGGCAGAAGGTGTGATAACGGGATAGCTGACACGTTCGACGTGGAATTCCGGCCGGGTGAAGCAGGCGAACGGGCCTTTGACCCGAAGGCAAATGGCGTTCGATCTCATAACGGGCGTGTTGTTCATGCTTCAAATCACGTAGTTTGCGAGACTGAGAAACGATGCGGCTTCAACGTCGAGTCCGCGGCCGTTTGGACCTTCGTGATAAAGGTTCGGCAGCTTCATCCTTCGCAGTCCTCGGAATTTCTCATCGCCTTTGAAAACAAGTTCGCTGTCCGTTTCGTTCAGAAACGTGCGGGTCTTTTCGCTGGCAGGGAAAGCGAGGTTGACTATAAATGGCTGAATGGTCCGCCATTCGTCAGGGGTAAAGAATCCTTTCGTTGCCGTCACTTTCCGCCAGTCTGCCACCGTCTTGCCATCTCCCATCACCGCCGATTCAATCAGTAAGGGAACGGAGTCGGCGTCAATAAAGTTGAACAGTTTACTGACTTCCTCGAAGTGGAGTTTTTCGCGAGCGGTTTGGACGGCACACCCACCGGGGTCGGGAACGTTGGCTTGGTAGAGCAGTCGGAAATAGCGTTCGAACGAATCGGGATCGTGAGGGTCGGCTTTGTCCATCCGGCAAAGCAGCGCGGCGGTCTGCATGGCCGATTCGTAAAGCCCGCCCGGCTTGGCCGGGTCGTCGGGTGTGAAAACGTGGACGTGGCCGAGGATTGGCCGACCCGCCGCGTCTTTGAGCGCGCCGTTGCGATTGCACCGGCCAGCGGCTTGAACGATGGAATCGTAAGGGCCGAACGCACGCCAGACCGCCGGGAAGTCCACGTCAACGCCAGCTTCCACGCATTGCGTCGAAACCAGCAGGCACGGTTTTCCTTCGTTCAGACGCCTCGTAACTTCGGCCAGCACTTGCAGGCGATGGGCCGGATACATCCAAGTGGATAGGTGAAAGATCACGCCGTGCAATGACGCATCGGTCTTGGTTTTCTCTGCGAGCAGATCAAACAATTTGCGCGCCTGCCTGCGTGTATTAAGAATGGCGAGGGCTTGCTGGCGTGGCGAGGCAAGCATGGCCTTTACCAAGGCGTCGTTGTCCATCTTTGGCGGTTCGCCGGCCTTCGTAAGACCGTGATATTCGACGCGCTTGAGAGTTCTAAAATGTTCCCGCGCTTCTTTGTCTTCAATTATTTTGGTCTGGTTTATGAAGCCGAACGGGAAATCCTCAACGTCGTGATTCAGCGCCGGTTGCGTGGCAGTGCAAAGGACAAGCGAACACCCGTAGGGACGCTGTTCGTTCCGTCTGCTCCGGTCGGTTTCCGCAGCGTCAATCATGGGCGCGGTCAATTCTTTGAGCGCTTCAAGAATCGGTTGAAGCAGTAATGGGGGCAAGGTTTGCACTTCATCAAAGATCAAGACAGACTGGCAGATGTTGTGCAACTTACGAGCATCCGCCGGACGCCGAGAGAAAAGCGAATCAAAAAACTGAACGCTGGTGGTGACGATAATTGGGGCATCCCAGTTTTCGGCGGCAAGCTGGCGTAATGGGCGTTCTTTGTCGTAACCATCTGAATCTTTATCAGCCTTGCTGGTGCCACCGTCCTTAATAACTGGGTCAGTAGCTTGGGAATGATGTTCAAGAATGATCGGATCGTTCGTGACGCACTTGAACACATCGCGCAATTCGCGGGTCGTCTGCTGAATGATGTTCAGATACGGAATAACCACAATGATGCGGTGCAGACGGCGCGGGTCGTCTTCCGCCAGCTTCTTGTTGTGATGCGCGATGTGCTGAAGCGCGAATGCAACGGACGCGAGTGTTTTGCCGCCTCCCGTCGGAACGGAAAGCGAGAACACGCCGCGTTCACTCGCCGCTTTTTGTTTGCAGGCCGCCAACACTTGCTCACGAACATTCAAAACGGCATCCGATGCGTTTTTTGATTTCGCTTTGGCAATACGTTCGCGAATTGCAGTGTCCAGCATTTCAAGCAGCGATTGCGCCGCACCACTTGCTGCCAGACATTTTGGCCCGAATCGCCACTTTTTCCGTTTGAGGACATTCGCCTGCGACCCTGTCGCTGGGTTTGCTTCTTCGGTGTCGAGCCGGTCGGCATCCACCAGCGCGCTAAATAACATCCGGCTGTAAAAGTCCACGGCGCGCATTTTGGCATCTCGCTCGCCAGCGGTCGCGGCGGGAAGCACTTCAAGCCAGTCTGGAAGAGTTTTTGGAAATTCTGAAATCGGCCAAGATTGACTTTTGCTTTTGAAATCAGCGACCAATGCTGACTCGCATTTTTCTGCCGCTGCCGTGTATTGGGGAACTTTTTGCTGCAAATCCGAACGGTCGTGAAGCCCTGCATGGTGACCGTAGACGGCAAAAGCATCTGGCCAGAGCTGATGTTCCAACGACAACGCCGCGCCGTGGGGTGCGTGAGGCTTTTTGTCATCATCCCGTCCAGCCACCCTATTTTGGAATTCAGGCTCGGCTTTTCCCAAATCGTGGAGCAAACCCACAAGTTTTCCGTGACAGCCCGCGTCAAACCCGATTGCAAACTGCTCGGCACGCTGCGCAACACCAATCAAATGGTCCGCGAGCAATTGACCTGGATGAGCTTGAAGCGGCATGGAGTCCAGAACCAGTTGTCTTGAGCAATAGCAAAGCGCCGGCCCCGGCGCAATTTTTTTCAATTCACATTTCACGCCGGTCAGTTTAACCGGCAGGGTGGGACAAATGCTGTCCAACCTAAAAATTCATTGCTTGATAAAAACTGCGCGAAAAAAACCTCCCTTCAACTTTTCAGCGCGACTGTGCCCGGAAGCGCATTTGTTCGCGCGGCTTTTATCCCGTTCATCCCGCACCGCGCCCGTGCGCGGGGCGACGCCTCTGTGCCTTCGTGGTGAACAGCCTTCGCATCCTTTGATAATCTGACAATTTGAAAATCTGATAATTTTTCTGGTGTCTCCGTGGTGAAATCATCCTGTCCATCCTGTCTAAAATCTTTCCGCCTCTGTGTTCTCCGCGCCTCCGTGGTGAACCCATAAAACCCCGCCTTCCCGAAAAAAAAGCCGTTCCGCATCGCACGGAACGGCGTTATTCGGCTTGATCAAGGTGATCAATCTCGTTCAAGCCGCAAAGGATTTGCCACAGCCACAACTTTGTTTCGCGTTGGGATTCGAAATTTTAAAGCCGCCGCCCGTCAGGGCGTCGCTGAAATCCATCACGGCCCCGCGCAAGTAGCGCGCGCTGATGGGATCCACCAGAATGCGGACGCCCGAATCGTCGGCCACGATGTCCTCGTCGCGTTTCTCATCGAACACCATGCCGTATTGCATGCCGGAACAACCGCCCTGTTCGATATAGAGACGAAGATGTTTGCCGGAGTTTTCCGGCTTTTCCAGAAGGCATTTGACTTCGGCCATGGCGCTGCCGGTAAGGGCTATGGTTGGTCCGACTGTCGGCGACCCGTTCATACTTCCAGAACACGTTAAACCCAGGAAGGTTGCGTGTCAAACCGCGCACGACTTTACTGTTGAAGGGCGGCGCGCTGCTTTTCAAGCGAGTCCTTGAGTTGCGGGAGGAGTTCCTCCATTTGGGTGATGAAGCCGTCCGGGGGGGCGACATTGAGCGATTCGATGAGCGGGAGCGCCTGAAGCCCGGCCTTTTTGACCCAAAAGGGATCGGCGGTCTCGCCGTCGCGGAGGTTTTTGCCATAGCCGGTTTCGAAAACGTCAAGATAATTATCCAGGGCCGCGTGGAGCAAGGCGCCGGCTTGGGCGGTTTGCGCGGAAGTCGCGGCTTGAGCGGAGAGGAGGGCGGCCTGCTTTTCAAGAGCCATGCCGAAACCGACGCGGGCCTGGTCGCGGAGGGAAAGCGGCGCGTTGGATGACTGGAAGACGGCGGCGTAGGCGTTGGTGGCGTCCGGAAGGTCGTTCATTTGAAAATCGCATTTGCCGATTTCGATCTGGGCGGCGTCGGCAAGCGGGCCGGAGGCGGGCGATTGAAGGATGGCGGCGAAGACATTGGTGGCGCGCTGGAAGTTGAGGGAGGGGTTGTTGGTGTCCGGTGAATCCATTTGCATGAGGGCGGCGCCATGGGCAAAGACGGCCTGATCGCGCCATTCTTCGGGGCAATTGGTGTCGTTTTCCATTTTCTGAAAATAGTTGCGGATGGCGCCGGCATAATCCTGGCGGGCGGTGGCGGCGCGGCCAGCCATCCAGCGGGCCGGCCAGGCAAGGGGGCCATCGGGAAAATTCTGATAGACAAACTCGTAGTTTTCCTCGGCATCAACGTAATTGGTGCCTCCGAGGTTGAAGAAATGGTCGCCGAGCCACCAGAAAGCCTGGGCGGCCAGGGCGTTGGTGGGATAGCGGGTGGTGAAGCCGGCGAAAAGCGCGGCGGCGCGCGTTTCATTGCCGCTTTCGGAATTGGCGCGGGCCAGGGCAAACGCGACGCGGGGGCGGAGGGGACTGGCCGGGAATCGTTTGAGCCATTGTTGGTATCCGGCCACGGCGTTGGACCAGTCGTTTTGAAGTTCATAAGTGCGGGCAGCCGCAAAGGCCGCGCGCGGCAGCAGCGGGGAATTGGGATATTGCGCCTCGAATTGCTCAAACGTGCGGCGCGAGCGGAGGGGATAGCCCGCCTGCGCCTGGCTTTCGCCATAGAGAAGGCGGCCGCTGGAAGTCATTTCGCCGGAGGGGAATCTCAAGAGCAGTTGAGAAAGGGCATCGGCGGCGGCGCTGAAATCATGGAGGCGAAGGGATGCCTGAAGGCTTTGGTAGAGGGCGCGCTGGGCGAGCGCGTCCTGGACAGCCGGAAAATTCGTGAAGTCCCGGAGCACGGCGCGATAGTTGCCCCAGGCTCCGGAGAAATCGTTTTGCGCGAACAACGAGTCCGCAAGTTTGAACTTTGCGACGGCAAGGTCGTCGGAAGGTTGCAACAGGCGGGTGGCGGAGCCGAAATCGGCTGCGGAATTTGAATAGTCATCCTGGAACCAGAAGGTCCAGCCGCGGTCCAAAAAGGCCTGGCCCAGGAGCAGGCTGTTGGTGAAACCGGAGATCAATTGGCCAAAGCGCGCCTGGGCGGCGAGGAGATCGTTTGTGGCGGCGGGGTTGGCGTCCCAGCTTTTCAAGCGCAATTCACCGAGGGTCAGGAGGGCCACGTCCGCGGCGGGAGCGTTTGAGAACTGGAGAAGGAATTGGCGGAATTGGCCTTCGGCATTGGTGAATTGGCCCTGGGCGGCCGACAACGCCGCAATTTTGAAGATCGCCTGGCGCTCTTCGCCGACGGGAGCGTTCGTCAGGTTTTGCTGGTATTCGGCCAGGGCATCGTTGGTGCGGCCCATCTGCTCGAAGAGGCCGCCGCGCAGGGCGCGGGTCCGGGCCACAAGAGCAACGTCCTGCTGGAGCGCGGCGATCCGCAGGAGATTCGTGCTGGCGGAAAGGGCGGCGAGGAGGTCGCCGGTTGAGAGCCTTAACTGATACAGCATGTATTGGCGTTTCCAGTCCAGCGGGGGCGGGAGCAATTTGGAATTGATGGAATCGAGGGTGGAAAGCTCGCGCGAAAAATCGCGTTGGGAAAAGAAGGCCTGGGCCAGGTAAAATCTGCCGCGTGAAACGGTGTCACCGTCCGGATTGGCTCGGGCGGCGGCTTGAAAGAGACCGTTCGTTGGCGCGAGCAAGGCGATGACGCCGCGCCAGCGGTTCTGATCGGCCAGCGCGGCGGCCTGCTCCACAATGGCGCGCGCCTGGAGCGGAGAATTGGGAAATTGTTGGACGAGGGAGGCGAATGTTTTCTCGGCCGAGGGATAATCGCCGGCGGCGAACCGGGCCTCGCCAATCCAATAGACGAATTGATCGGCCAAAGGGCCGGCGGCGGGGAGGTTCCTTTGGAGCAGGACAATGGCGTTTGAGAATTGCGCCTGGTGAAATTCAGCCTGGGCCTGCATGAGGACGGCCTGGGAAGCGTTGGTTGAGTTGGGAAATTTTTCGAGGAACCTGGCCAGTTCGGCGTCGGCGCGGTTCCAGAGGCCGGCCTGGAACTCGCCGGCGGCGGCGGCAAAGGCGCGCCGTTCCTTCGCGCTCACGGCGTGGGCCGGGGCGGTGGATGCGGCTAAGGCAGCCAAAACGAGGAGAAATCGGAGCCAAAGGGCCATAAACGGAATTTAGGGGAAAGACGCGGTTGAAAAAAGCAGAAAGGATGGACACCGGTCGCAAGCGAAGTTTTGGGGGCCGTGAATATCATTTTTTGCACGCTTGGCAAAACGACTCAAAATAGGCATAAACAGATCAAAATAGTTGCGGATGGCGCCGGCATAATCCTGGCGGGCGGTGGAAATGGAGTTGGTTGGGGCGTTTGGTTGGAGGTTTGCGCAAGGGCAAATGGCCGGAGGCTGAAGGCGGAAAGGAGGGCGAGCGCCCCCGGCAGACAGAGTATCCTTTCCATTCCGCGATGGGCGCCAGTGGCGGCGTGCTGTATCCGCCTATCCCCCGGCAAAGAGAGTATCTTTTTCATGCTGCGATGGCGCCGTTTTTGACCGGCGCCGGTTGGTTCAGGTTGCAGCGGGGGGCAGACCGCGTTTAACAGTTCATACTACACCACAGTCCCGGCAAAAACTCCAGAAAAAGTTATGCAACTGATTTTTGTTTGGAAGCGTCTGCGGTGGAACGGGTTCCAAAAAGTTATCTAACTGATTTGGCCCGAGTTGAATAACTTTTTTGGAATTTCAACGCGAACGGACGCCAATTTCACCCCGGAGGCGCGGAGGGCACAGAGGGGCGGAAAGATTTTTGACAGGATGGACAAGATGGACAGGATTATCAGATTGTCAGATTATCAGATTATCAAAGGATGCGAAGGCTGTTCACCACGGAGGCGCGGAGAGCACAGAGGCGTCGCCCCGCGCACGGGCGCGGTGCGGAATAGACAGGATGGGGGAAAAAGGGCAGAGACTCGTTACGTCGTCTCCCACGAGAGAGACGGGGGCTTGAACGGCGAATGGAGCGGGGATTCTTTTGACAGGATGGAGGGGATGGACGGGATGAAAATTCGGTGAAGCGAGAGCGGACTCGCGTCCGATTTTGCCCATGATTGGAGCTTGAATTCGCGCCCCGCGCGCGAGCGGGGCGACTGCGATACCCCAAATTTGCCGGTTATGCTATTCTTTGAACCATGAAATCGGTTATTTTTTTGAAGACGGCGGCGTTGTTGATTTGCTCGAACACGTTCATGACGTTTGCATGGTATGCGCATCTGAGAAATTGGAACGACAAGAAGTGGTATGTTGCCGCTGTGCTGAGTTGGGGCATTGCGTTCTTTGAGTATATGTTTCAAGTTCCAGCGAACCGGATTGGTTATACGGCGCTGACATTGGGCCAGTTGAAGATTTTACAGGAGATTATCACGCTGTCGGTGTTCGTCCCTTTCGCGCTATTTTATATGCACCAGCCCTTGAAGCTGGATTATCTTTGGGCGGCATTCTGTCTTGCGGGGGCAGTATATTTCATGTTTCGTGGATGAGAGTTCATACGATGACGCCTCGTAGGAATCTCACGAAGGATCAGCCCTCCAAAATCATCTGTGAAATGTTTGATTTACGACCGGGTGCTGCAATCGAAGCTCTGGATTTGAGAAAGCCGCTGTTCGCCAAAGCCACAAGGGCACGGGATTTCGGCATCCATTGCACACTGCCTTGGGAAGCCGCAGATGGTTAACCTCCCGGAATCGCAATGTGTTTACTCCATGCGTTGAAAATGATAAAAACGCGCAGATGCCGACAGCCGAACACAAAGCAAATGAACCGACCGTGAAGCTTTTCCACGAAACAGCACGCGGACAGATTTTCCTCGGCGATTCGCTCGGGATGTTCCGAGACGAGATCGAACAGGGTTCGGTTGACCTGATAATGACCAGCCCGCCGTTTGGTCTGGTTCGCAAAAAGGATTACGGTAACGCAGACGCCCACCAATATCTGGAATGGTTTCGCCCGTTCGCTGCCGCGTTTCACAAAGCCCTGAAGCCGCAAGGCTCGCTCGTCATTGATATCGGCGGAGCGTGGATTTCGGGCCAACCTACGCGCAGCCTTTATCATTACGAACTGCTCATCATGCTGTGCCGGGAATTTGGATTTCATTTGGCGCAGGAATTTTTCTGGTGGAATCCAGCGCGCCTGCCAACGCCCGCCGAATGGGTGACCGTGCGACGCATCCGAGTGAAAGACGCCATCAACTGCATTTGGTGGCTGTCGCCTACGCCGTGGCCGAAAGCGAGCAACCGCCGCGTGCTCCAGCCGTATTCCGAAAGCATGAAGGTGCTTTTGGAAAAGGGATACACGCCAAAGCTGCGTCCGTCCGGCCACGACATCTCCGACCGCTTTGGCACAGACAACGGCGCTGCGATTCCGCCGAACCTGATTGCGCTCGCGCACACGGAAAGCAACTCCGCATACATCCGCTACTGCCGCGACAACGGAATCACTCCCCATCCCGCACGCTTTCCAACCGAAATCCCGGAGTTTTTCATCCGCATGTTGACTGAAGCCGGCGACTTGGTGGTTGACCCGTTCTGCGGCAGTTGCGCGACCGGCGAAGCAGCTGAACGGACGCGCCGGGAGTGGATTTGCTGCGACCTTGTGGAAGATTACCTGAAAGGCGCGCTCGGTCGTTTCCAACGCGGCAAGCTGGAAAAGTATTCGGCTGCGAAACCAGAGAAGTCGAACGGCGACGATTCGTATCGCGTGTTCAAGCCCGGTCTCAATTGGAACGGGGCGGCGGAGGACGAGCCGCTTGCGGAAGATGGCGGCGCGAAACGCGCTGCAAAGGCAAGGGGTGAGAAACAAGTGACTGCGAAAGCGCCTGGTCGCGAACCGAAACCAGCGCAGATGGCCTTGCTGGAGACTTACTCGCCCACTCTGAAACGGCGAAAGGAGCGGGGATTCTTTTGACAGGATGGACGGGATGAACGGGATGAAAATTCGGTGAAGCGAGAGCGGACTCGCGTCCGATTTTGCCCGTGATTGGAGCTTGAATTCGCGCCCCACGCGCGCGAGCGGGGCGACCCCATGAGAACAGACGCGCCAAGATCAATCAGTTTGAACTGGTGGGCGGTTTCCGGCATTATGTCGGCGGCTTATGGTAAATTCGCCGACCAATTCGGGCATTGGGAATAGCCTCCATGGCTGTTTGGCTGCGGATGATTCGGGGTAATATGGCAAAAATGGCAAAACGCAAAAAACCGAGACTGGTAACGCAGTATTTGGAAAACTTGGCGAGCGACGGACTCGAAGCACACGCCGACATCGTGCGAAAATTCGTCAGCCGCCGAATCGGCATTTATGCGCTTTACCGGCGAGGGAAGTTGTACTACGCCGGATTGGCATCCGATCTCCAATGGCGGCTGAAACATCACTTGAGAGACCGTCATAAAAATCGGTGGGATACGTTCAGTGTTTATCTGACTATTGGGGATCAACACCTGCGCGAGTTGGAATCGCTGATTCTTCGGGTCATGCAGCCACCTGGCAACAAGCAACTAGGCAGATTTTCAGGCGCCCAGGACTTGTATCGTGAATTCAACCGTCAAATTGCCAACAAGCAACGAGCGGAACGCGCCAGGCTTTTCGGTCGCGAAGTTGAGGAATCGGTAGAAAGCGGTCTGTTGAAACGCAGCATCATCGTAAGGGCTCGTTACAAAGGAAAACTTGTATGGGGGCGGATGCGCAAAGACCGACGCGTTAGAAGCAGGGGCAAGCTTTACAGTTCTCCCTCAGCTGCCGCGACCGCAATAAGGAAGCACCCGACTAACGGTTGGTCGTTTTGGGAATACCAGCGGAGTCCGGGCGATTGGGTAACGATAGATTGCCTGCGCAATGAATAAACTGTCCCAAATCAGCCTCGGCTACATGAACTCATTGCAAGCGGTGGTGGACGAGCTGAAGCGCCTGCAAGCCATGCGCTTTATCCTTGAACAACGCCGAATCGTGGGCGAACTGGACGCGCTGAAGCGCCTGCAAGCCGGGACCGCCGCCGAAGAGGCCAGGAATAAGGGGGATACGCGGGTTTATGGAAGGGAATGGGTTTTTTCAGCCCAGCACGCGCTTTAAATAATGGCCGGTGTGGCTGCGTTCATTTCGGGCAATTTGTTCCGGCGAGCCTTCGGCGACGATTCGTCCGCCGCCCGCTCCGCCCTCCGGTCCCAGGTCAATGATCCAGTCGGCGGTCTTGATGACGTCGAGGTTGTGCTCGATGACGAGGAGGGTGTTGCCGGTCTCGCGCAATTTGAAGAGGACTTCGAGGAGTTTGGCGACATCGTGGAAATGCAATCCGGTGGTCGGCTCATCCAGGATGTAGAGGGTCCTGCCGGTGGCCTTGCGGCATAATTCGGTGGCGAGCTTTACGCGCTGGGCTTCCCCGCCGCTGAGCGTGGTGGCCTGTTGTCCCAGGTGAATATAGCCCAGCCCCACTTCGGCCAGGGTGAGAAGCGGCTCATAAATTTTTGGGACGGCGCGGAAAAAATCAACCGCTTCGTCCACGGTCATGTCCAGAACGCCGGCCACGTTTCTGCCCTTGTAGGAAATTTCGAGCGTTTCGCGGTTGTATCGCTTTCCGCCGCAGGCCTCGCAAGTCACATAGACGGCCGGCAAAAAATTCATTTCGATCTTCAAAACGCCGTCGCCCTCGCACTTTTCGCAACGTCCGCCCTTCACGTTGAAACTAAAACGGCCCGGCAGGTATCCGCGCACCTTGGCAGCGGGCAGGCGGGCGAACAAGTCGCGGATGTGGTTAAACATGCCGGTATAGGTGGCGGGATTGCTGCGCGGCGTCCGTCCGATGGGGGTCTGGTCAATGACAATGACCTTGTCCAGGTTTTCATATCCCTTCAAAGCGCGGTGCGCGCCGGGGATTTCCTTGGAGCCGTAAAATTTTCGGAACAGGGCGCGTTGCAGGACGTCATTGACGAGGGTGCTCTTGCCGGAGCCACTGACGCCGGTA
This sequence comes from Verrucomicrobiota bacterium, assembly GCA_028872915.1. Taxonomy (GTDB): domain Bacteria; phylum Verrucomicrobiota; class Verrucomicrobiia; order Limisphaerales; family UBA11358; genus UBA11358. The sequence goes on along the minus strand of JAGWNY010000040.1, from coordinate 14,726 downwards.
ATGCAGGTAAAGGTGCCCAGCGGGATGCGCGCGTCAATCATCCGCAAATTGTTTTCCCCGGCCCCCAACACCTCCAGCCACCCTTTTTGCTCCGACGGCGCATGGCGTTTTTTTGGGACGGGTATCGTCAGTTCGCCGTTCAAGTACTTGCCGGTCAGGGAATTGGGGTTTGCCAAGATTTCCGGCAGCGGCCCCGCGGCAACCAATTCGCCGCCATGCATGCCCGCGCCCGGTCCGAGGTCGAGGATATAATCGGCCTGGCGAATGGTATCGGCGTCGTGCTCGACGACCAAAACGGTGTTACCCAGGTCGCGCAATCCCTTTAAGGTGGCGAGCAAGCGGTCGTTGTCCCGCTGATGCAGGCCGATGCTTGGCTCGTCCAAAACGTAAAGGACACCGACCAAGGCGGCGCCGATCTGGGTGGCCAGGCGGATGCGTTGCGCCTCGCCGCCGCTCAACGTGCCGCTCTCGCGGTCGAGGGTGAGATAGCCGAGGCCGACGTTCTTCAAAAATCCCAGCCGGGAGCGAATCTCCTTGATGACTTCGCCGGCGATCTTCCGCTCAAATTCCGAGAGTTTGAGCGAGGCAAAAAATTCGTCCGCCGTTTCCACGGACAAGGCGCACAGGTCCATGATGGACAGCCCGGGTATGGGGGTTTTGCGGGTGCCGGCGGCGCTTTTTATCCCGGTTTTCCACACTTCGGCGAGTTCGTTTGCGGCGAGCGTGACGGCCAAAATCTCCGGTTTGAGGCGTTTGCCCCGGCAGGCATCGCAGAAGCGCGGGGTCATGTATTGTTTGAGGCGGTTGCGGACAAATTCGCTTTGGCTGTCGGTGGCCATCCGTTCCAGGTTTGGGAGCACGCCCTCAAAGGGGCGGGAAACTTTGCTGGTTTTTCCGGCCCGCCAGAAGGTGAAATCCACCTCGGCGCCTCCCGAACCGTAAAGGAGGACTTGTTTAAAGTTATCGGGCAAATCCTTGAAAGGCGTCTCCAAGGCGACTCCAAAATACGCGGCGAGGGACCGCAACAATGCCTTGTAATAAATGTTCATGCGATGGCCAGAGCGCCGCCACGGCTGGATGGCGCGTTCGAGGGGTTCGTCCGGATTGGGGGCGACCAATGACTCGTCGAAAACCATCTTTTGGCCCAGGCCGTGGCAGACTGGACAGGCACCCGCCGGCGCATTGAAGGAAAAATGTTTTGGGGTGGGCGGGTCAAAGCTTTTTCCGGTCACGGGCGAGCACATTTTGTTCGAGTGCAGCGTCTCGGTCCATGCCTCGCCGGGCGCTCCGGGCAATTGATGCAACGCCAGGAGCACGCCTTCGCCCCATCGCAGGGCCGTCTCCACCGAATCCGCGAGGCGCACGCGCACCTTGTCGTCCATGACGAGGCGATCCACGACTGCTTCAATGTGATGAAACTTTTTCTTGTCCAGTTTTGGCGGCCGGTTCGTGTCGCCCAGTTCCACCAGTTGCCCGTCCACGCGCGCGCGGACGAAACCCTCCCGCGCCAGGCGCTCCAGGACGTCCCGAAATTCGCCCTTCTGCCGCCGCACCACCGGCGCGAGCAACATCACCCGCGTTTTTGGGGGCAGGCCCAGTATTTTGTCCACGATGTCGCCGGCGCCCTGGGCGGTGATGGCGGCGCCGGATTCAGGGCAATGGGCCTGGCCGACGTGGGCGTAGAGGAGGCGCAGGTAATCGTAAATCTCGGTGGTGGTGGCGATGATCGAACGCGGACTGCTTCCGGAACCGCGCTGTTCGATGGCGATGGCGGGCGACAAGCCTTCGATGAAGTCCACGTCCGGCTTCTGCATCTGGTCCAGGAACTGGCGCGCATAGGCCGAAAGGGATTCCACGTATTTGCGCTGGCCCTCGGCGTAAATGGTGTCAAACGCCAGGGACGATTTTCCACTGCCGCTCAAGCCGGTGACGACCACGAGCTTGTCGCGCGGAATTTCGAGCGTGAGGTTTTTCAAATTGTGCTCACGCGCGCCGCCGATACGGATGAATTCCCTGCTCACAACGCTAAAATTTCAGATTCAATTAGTTTGCCAGCCTACACCAATCCCGCTTCAAAGCAAAGGCCGGCGGATTTCAGCACGGAGGGGCGGAGAGAGGTTTTAGACAGGATGAACAGGATTGTCGGATTATCAAGTTAACGAGAACGGCGCGTGGATGCGCCGGAGCAGGCGGTGAAAGTGGTTGCGCCGGGGCGCGCCTTGCTTTTGAATCGTCGGGTTCATGGACGCCTTGCTGGAAGTCAAAAATCTAAAGGTGCATTTCCCGGTCAAACACGGGCTGTTTGGACGCGCCCAGGAATTCGTCAAGGCGGTGGATGAGGTGAGTTTTACCATTGCGCCGGGTGAAACGGTGGGATTGGTGGGCGAAAGCGGCTGCGGGAAGACGACGCTGGGCCGCGCCATTGTCCGGCTCACGCCGCCGACTGCCGGCGACATTCTGCTCGAAGGGGAAGACATCACGCGGATGCGCGGGTGGAGACTTCGGGCGCGACGGCGAAAATTCCAGATGATATTCCAGGATCCTTATAGTTCGCTCAATCCGCGCATGACCGTGGGCCAGATTGTCGGCGAAGCCCTCGACATCCATAGGTTGGTTGATGGCAAGACGGCGCGGAACAAGCGGATAGCGGAACTGCTTGAAGCCGTCGGCCTGGACCGGATATACGCGCAACGATATCCGCATGAGTTTTCGGGCGGCCAGCGCCAGCGCATCGGGATAGCGCGCGCGCTGGCAGTGGAGCCCAAACTGATCATTTGCGATGAACCGGTCAGCGCGCTTGACGTGTCCGTGCAGGCGCAGATCATCAATTTGCTCCGTGATTTGCAGCAGCAGCGCGGCATCGCTTATCTCTTCATCGCCCATGATCTGGCGCTCGTCGAGCATATCAGCCATCGGGTGCTGGTGATGTATCTGGGCAAGATCGTGGAATCCGCGGAAGCCAAGACCCTGATTCGGGAGCCGCAGCATCCCTACACGCAGGCGCTCATTTCGGCGGTGCCGGAAGTGGATGCGGGCACGGGGCGCAAGCGCATTGTCCTGCCTGGGGACGTGCCCTCGCCGATCCATCCGCCGACCGGCTGCCCGTTTCATCCGCGGTGTCCTATCGCCCGATTTCCGAAATGCAGCGGGGAGTTTCCGGAATTGCGCGAGGTCCGCAAAGGCGTCCGCGCGGCGTGCCACTTCGCGGGAACAAAAATCGCGGCTTGATTGAATGTCGCCGCCGAGGGGCGGAGAGAGGTTTTAGACAGGATGAACAGGATGAGCAGGATGAGCAGGATTATCAGATTGCGATGCGCGAAATGGACGCGGATTTCACCGCGGAGGGGCGGAGGCGGCCTGGCTGGCGCTCATGGCCCAACAGCAAAGGGAAGCACAGGAGCCGCAGAAAGCCTGGCGTAAACGGCAAGGCAGCCATCCAATCCGGGCGCGACGTTATGGCCCCGTCACAATACGGAAATATGCCCGTGGAACGTCCGGATTTGGGGTCACGAGGATGGAATTGGTATTGTCATCACCGATCACAGGCGAGCCGAGGTTGGTCCAGGCGCCGGCGGTCAGATTGGTTCGGAATTGAAGCTGGTAAGTTTCATTGGAAACGCCGAGCCAACACAGATTGAATCCGGGGCTTCCGGCACCTTGAAGGGTGAGCGAGGGCACGTGCTCCAAAACCACGCCGTCAATGTGCGTGCCGGCGCCCGCGTTTCCGAGCGACGTGTCGGAAAAGCTCAAAGCAGTGAGATTGCCGTCGGCCACAAAATCGGTGGTGAAGCGCTGCCAGTCGAAGTTTGTCAGTGCTGTTCCGTCATCAACGACGGACAGAACGATGTTTGAATTGATCGAGACGACAAAGGAATCCGGAGGGACCGTTGGGCGGGGAGTAAAATAGAAACTGAACGCGTAGCGTTCCCCCGCGACCGTCGGGGCGGTTTGCCAGACGGTGGCGTTGGTGCAACCGCTGGAAATAATTTCCAGATTTTGTCCGCCGTCGGCGGAAAAAAGAGGGCCGACTCCGGTGTGGGGATTATACCAGCCGTTGGTCCAGATTTCAAAGTTGGTGGCCGTTGTTTGCCACGGCCAGAGAGCGGTTGGATAGCCAACCTTGGTGGGGGTGGTGACATAGGGGGTTTCAAAGCTGCCGTTGACGAGAAGGTTCTGCGCACGGCCTTGGAGGCCTGGAATCAGCAGCACCGCCGACAGGAAAAGCATTTGAACAAAATTGTGCCCGTGAATTATGTCAGATTTTTCAGTCATAACCGTTGCCGGCTCGTTCGGCCCATATTTCATTGAATTTTTGGCAGGTTTTTGCCGTTTTCACCCATCTATAAAGGAAAAATGTTCCGGGGTTACAATTTATCCGCAAAATTATTCGCGGGAATTTCCGCCGATCAACGCGGGGAGAAGGGGGCGGACAATTGCCCGATCCCATGCCGGTAGTCCGCGACGATTGTTCCGGGGGAAAGGGCAAGATCGTAGATTTTTACATCGTCAATCGCTCCTTTAAAGTACCGGGTTCCGATGCATTGGGGCCGCGTCGCGCGCCCGTCCTCGGACCCAATGGAAAGGAATCCTCCGGAGAGCATTGGGGAAATCAATCCCGAATGAGGCAAAGGTTTTCCGGAAGGTTTTCCGTCAATATACAATTGCAAATCATGGCCGTCGTAAACCGCGGCTATGAAATGCCATTGACCGGTGGAAATCACCGATCCGCCTCCATTCACATCGGCCGTCTGGGCGATGGTGTTTCCGCCGTCGGTACTGATGGCAAAATTGACACCCTTGCGGCCCGCGCGGCTGCCATTTGAAATCTCCACGAGATAAAAATCGCCCCCTACCAGCCCTTCATAAGATTCCAAGCTTTGCGGAACCGCCCTCATCCAAAACTCGATGGTGATTTGATTGCCTGGATTGAGGCGGGATGACGCCGGAATTTTCACATAAGCGGCGTTCCCATCGAAAAGGAAGGCGTCGGCGCGGATGCCGGGGGTGAACTTAACGCCGTTAACCAGGGCACCGTTATTCGTACCGGCCGAGTCCAGCGCATTGCCATCCGCCCGCCACCACGCGATGGGGCGTGGAGCCATTATCAGCGGGGGAAGCATGAAAAGGAGCAGTGCAAGGAGCACAAATCCGGCAAAGCCGCCCGCCAATAGGACGATTCTCCAACCGTTGGATTTTTTGGCGGATGGCCGCGGCGCGATCAGGGGCCGCCGGGTTGCGCCAGCGGTCGCGGCTATGGTTTCCACGTCTGTTTTCAACTCGCCGATTTTTTGATAGCGATGGTCCGGCTCCTTTTCCAGCGCATGAAGCACGACATCATCCAGCCGGACGTCAATCGGCGCCTTGCGCGAGGGGGCCTGGAATTTTCCCAACGGCAGTTCGCCGGTGAGCATTTCATAGAACACGACGCCGAGCGAATAGATGTCCGCCCGACTATCCACGGCCTGGGGCCTTTCAATCTGTTCGGGGGCCATGTAATGCGGGGTGCCGACCACGTCTTTTGCGCCGGTTAGCAGCAAATCCCGGTGCTCGAGGCCCAAAATTTTCGCCACGCCGAAATCGGCAATCTTCACCCGGCCCTCCTTGCCGAGGAGAATATTCTCTGGCTTGATGTCGCGGTGCACGACGCCCTGCTCGTGGGCATATTGGAGCGCCTGGCAAATTTCCAGAACAATGCCGGGCGCGTCAGCCGGCGGAAGTCCTCGGGTCCGGTACAACTGTCTTAAGGTCAAGCCATCCACAAATTCCATGAGGAGATAGAATCTTCCCCGCACCTCGCCGAAATCGTAAACCGCAACGATGTTTGGATGGCTGAGCGACGCCAGAGCGCGGGCTTCGCGCTCGAATCGCGCGGCAAATTGGGGGTCAACCTGTCTTTCCGGAGAAAGAATCTTCAGCGCCACGAGCCGGTTCAAACGCGATTGACGGGCCTTGTAAACGCAGCCCATGCCTCCATGCCCCAGAGACCCGAAGATTTCAAGATGTGGGAAAAGTTCCGCCAGATCATCCACTGGCGGGGGCGCGGATTTGCCGAAATCGGCTCCCGATTTGGTTTCGAAACCGCATTTCATCAGGCACTCCGGGCAAAGCGCCTGGGGCGCGTCACGGGTCACCGGCTTTCCGCAAACCGGGCAAGCGTGTGATGAATCCGTCATTCTTGCGCCGTTTTATAAAGGAAGGAACCCGGCGTGATACAGGAGAAACGACATTTCAATTGGCCGGCCTCCATTCATGGTCGCACCAGGACGGCAAAGAGGTAACGCAATTCGTCTTCGATTTCATCCGGCCGCTGGACGGTATTGGCGATTTCAGCGCGCAATAATTGCCGATAACGCCGGCGCAGGCGGTGAACGGCGACTTTGACCGAGCCTTCGGTCATGTCCAGTTTCACGGCCAACGCCGCATAGGGTTGGGCCGCGCGTTCGCCCAACAGACAGGGTTTCAACGCCTCAAAAAATTCCGCCCTGCCGTCTTGCTCAAATTCGGCGCGGAGGCGCCGCATGACCTGGTCCAATAAAGCCAACGCCCAGCGTCGTTCAAAACTTTGTTCGGGTGTGGCGTTGTCCGCCACCTCCCATTCGTAATGCGTTTCCGCTTCTTGAAATTGCAGGGACAAAATCCGCCCGCCGCCGCGTTTTTGCGTCTTGATCTTGTCCCATTCATTGGCGAGGAACCGGCTGAAACTGGTGAGCAGAAACGAGCGGAAACGGCCGCGTTGCGGGTTGGCCGCGGCCAGCCAATTCCGTTCCAGCAACCAGGCGAAAAACCCCTGAGTCAAGTCCTTGGCATCATCCGGCGAATGGCCGCGTCGCCGCACGTAGGCGTAAAGCGGATACCAGTAAGCCTGGCACAGTTTTTCCAAGGCGTCCCGGGCTTGCGGAGCATCGCCGCGGACGGCCGTCAGGACAACCGACCAATGAGTCGTCGCAAACACGGGCTGCTCCATGGCATGACCCTCGCCCTGGGAGGGAGCGGAGGCGGCCTGGCTGGTGCTCACGGCCCAACAGTAGAGGGAAGCACAGGAGCCGCACAAGCCTGGCGTAAAGAGGAGGGCATAGCCGGGAAAGAATCAGAGCGATGAGCAAGGCTAACCCTGGTCGTCTTCGGTGCTGACCGGCGTTTTTTCGCCATTCAAGGCTGCCATCAAGGCGTGCCACGACAAGATGGCGCATTTTACGCGCGCGGGATATTTATGGACGCCGGCAAACACGGCCAGCTTGCCGACGTCTCCGGCAACCTTGCCGGTGGTCACCATGTCGTGGACGCGGCCGAACATTTCCCCGGCTTCGGCGTTCGTTTTGCCCTTTACATATTCAGTGAGCAACGATGCCGAAGCCTTGGAAATACAGCAACCCGAACCTGTAAAGCTGGCGTCGCGGATTCGGCCCGCCTCGATGGCGAGATACAACGTCAACTGATCGCCGCACAGGGGGTTATGCCCCCGGGCCGAGCAAGTTGCGCCGCTCATGTCGCGGAAGTTTCTGGGCTGCTTGCAATGGTCCAGAATCACCTGCTGATAGAGATCGTTGATGTCGTCAAACATGGGCGGGTCGCGGCCGCGACGCGCCGCGGGTCATATTTTTTTCAGGCTGAAATATGCCGGTTGGTTTCCAAACGGTCCCAGACCACTTTATCCAACGCCTCGCGCGCGGGACCGAACCGGACACGCTCCACGATTTCGCCGGCAAAGGCATGAATCAACATGCGGCGGGCGGTGGCGGCGGGGATGCCGCGGCTGCGCAGGTAAAAGATGCTTTCGCCGTTCAACTGGCCGATGGTGGCGCCATGGGTGCATTTCACGTCGTCGGCATAGATTTCGAGTTGCGGTTTGGTGTCCGCGGTGGCTTCGTCGGAGAGGAGGAGGTTTTTGTTGGTTTGTTTGGCATCGGTTTTTTGGGCGGCGGGATGGACGTAAATGCGGCCATGGAAGACGCCTTTGGATTGGTCATCGAGGATGCCATTGAAATACTCGTGACTGGCGCAATGGGGCTGGGCGTGCTCGACGAACATGTGATGGTCGGCCAATTGGTCGCCGCGCGTGAGATACAATCCGTTCAGGATGCATTCGAGTCCGGGGCCGTCGAGCCTTGTGCGGATGTTGTTGCGGGAGAGTTTGGCGCCGAGGGCAAAGGAATGGAGGCGAACGTTGGCGCCACGCCCGAATTGCCCGGCAATCGTGGCGATGTGAAAGGCTTCCGGCGCTTCGTCCTGAAATTTCAAATGTTCCACGATGGCGTTTTCGCCGGCGACGATCTCCGTGACGGGGTTGGTGAAGTAGGGCGCGCTTTGAGTGGCCAGGAAATTCTCGATGACGGTCAGGCGGCTGTTGCGTCCGGCAATGATGAGGTTTCGGGGCTGGATGGTTTCGCCCTCCCGCGCCGACGCGATATAGATGAGATGCACCGGTCCCGTGAGGGCGACGTTTTCCGGCACGTGGATGAAGGCGCCATCGGCAAAAAAAGCCTGGTTGAGAGCCGCGAAACTGTTGTCGGCGCCGCGCGCATGGCGTCCCAGATGCTCGCGAATCAAGCCACCCACGGCGGCATGGCCGGCGAAAGCGTTCGAGAGGCTGTCCACGACCGCGCCGGCGGCCGATTCGCGGACGCGCGAGAGCTTCGCGGAAAAAATGCCATTGACGAATACGAGGCGCATCCCTGGGAGGCCGGTTAACGTGCCGCCGCTTAAAACGTCGTTTTGGGCGCCATTGACGGATGCTGGAGGGGCGGGGCGAAGCGGCAGGGCGGCGAGCGCGGCCAGATTGGTGAAACGCCAGTCCTCATCGTTTAACGTGGGAAAACCGCGATCTACAAACGCGGCGGCGCCGGATTGGCGCAGGGGCAACAGCCATTCGGGCTGCGCCGCCCGGGCTTGCGGCTGTCCAAATTTCTCAACGATATTTGCCGCGGATTTTTTGTCCATTGTGTCCTGGCCGCTTTGGAAGCGAACTGGGATTTTTTCATGCAATCGGCTGGCGCGCAAGCACCAACTTTTCCCAGCCAGGCCCATGGGGGCGCGCAATTTTCCATTTTCAGGATGGCGCACGGCTGGTTAACTGTGGCCGTGGCCGATACACAGCCCCCAGAAGAGCGGGAGGATCCGGAGGCCGGAAGGCACATCGGGAACGACATTTCCGCTCTTCCACAGACCTCGCGGCTCCGCAGTTTCTGGCTGATGTTCGTTGTCGAATTCCAGAATGCCTTCAGCGACAACGTCCTCAAATTCCTTGTCACTTATTCCATTATCTGGACGGCAGCGTCCGCGGCCACGCGGGACAGCTACCTGTCCCTCATCGGCGCGATTTTTGCGCTTCCGTTTGTACTTTTCTCGATGGCTGGGGGTTTTTTTGCCGATCGTTTCAGCAAACGGCGGGTGGCGATTGGCATTAAATGCGCGGAATTGGGGATCATGACCGCGGCGACGGCGGGGCTGGGTTTGCACAACGCGCCGCTGATGCTTGCGGCGGTGTTTCTGATGAGCACGCACAGCGCGATCTTTGGCCCGACGAAATACGGCATGTTGCCCGAATTATTGCCGGAACGGCAATTATCGTGGGGCAACGGCATCTTCGGGCTGGGCACATACGGGGCGATTATCACGGGGATGATCTTTGCCGGGACGCTTTCGACGCTATTTGACAAAAAGGAAGGCTGGTCGGGAGTGGTGCTTCTGGCGCTGGCGTTTGTGGGATTGTCCCTGTGCGTGGGCGTCGTGCGTCTGCCGGCGGCGGACCCGGCGAAAAAATTCCGGGTTAATTTTGTCGTGGATTTTGTTGGGCAACTTCGAACGGCCCGCCGGGACAAGGTGTTGTTTCTGGGGATTTTGGGGAATGCGTTTCTGGGTTTTCTGGGGGCGCTGCTGCAAGCGGCGATCTTCATTTATGGACGGGACGTGCTGCATCTCAACCAAACGCAGGCCAGTTGGCTACAAGCGGCGCTGGCGGTTGGCATCGGGGTGGGCAGCCTGGCAGCGGGTTTTCTATCTGGCGGAAAGATTGAGTATGGCCTTGTACCCCTTGGGTTGGCGGGCCTGGCGGCCTTTTCCATGATTCTCTCGCAGGCCGGGTTCCATTTCGGGGCCGCGGCATGCAGCCTGGGATTGCTCGGTTTCTTTGGGGGACTCTACAACGTCCCGCTCAACGCGATTATCCAGCACCGACCCGACCCGCGCAACAAGGGGGCGGTGATTGCGGCGTCCACGCTCCTTTTTTGGATTGGAGTGCTGCTGGCTTCGGGGGTTTATTATTTGCTGACGGTCGCGCTGGGTCTGAGTTGCCTTGAGGTTTTCCTAGTTGGGGGCGGTCTGTGCCTTGCAGCGGCGGTCTATTGCGTGCGACTGGTTCCGGATTCCCTCATCCGTTTGCTGCTTTGGCTGGCCACCAGCACCGTTTACCGCATCCGGGTGGAGGGCCGCGACAATATACCCGAAAAAGGCGGCGCGCTATTTGTCTGCAACCATGTTTCGTTTGTGGACGGCCCGCTGCTCATGGCCTCGACCGACCGTCAAATCCGTTTCCTGATGCATCGGGACTATTACGAGCGGCGGTGGATCAAGCCTTTCGCGAAAATTCTGCGCCTCATTCCGATTGCCAGCGACGCCGGCCCGCGCGAAATCATTCGATCGCTGCAAACCGCGCGCGAGGGCATCCGCGCCGGCGACGTGGTCTGTATTTTTGCCGAAGGCCAAATCACACGTTCCGGCGAATTGAATCCATTCCAACGCGGCGCGGAGCGAATCTTGAAAGACGTGGATGCTCCCATTGTGCCCATTGCGCTCGTGGGCGTGTGGGGCAGCATTTTCAGCCACGAACGCGGCCGGTTCATTTGGAAATGGCCCCGGCGCTTCCCTTATGGCGTGACGATCCGCTATGGGCGATCCCTGCCCGCGACCGCCCCCGCGGAGGCAGTGGAGGAGGCGGTCAAAAGCCTGATGGCTGGCTGATGCGCCTCGCAATGTCTCCGCGTTTCGCCGCTCCTGGTGCGTTGATTTCCCGCAATTTGCCTTTCACCAGCAGGTTCAGCGGAACGCCGTTGACGTGATACTTGTCCATGTCCGCGGGATGGATGATCGTCAACCTATCCTTCAAAAATGGGCGGCTCGCGTCGTTGTACCGTTCGACGGAGAGAAGGTCGCCGTTTACGACCAGCGTGAACGAGAGCGTTGCGCCGCGCCAATTCACATTATCAAGATGAATTCTTTGAATCATCACCGCTCATTGTGCCCAATGGAACGATGGATTCAAGGGGGTGTTCACCCGCCTCTTATTGCGGCCAGGGGCGGCATTCTCCGGAAAAAAAGCCTATAGCGGTCTCAGAAATACTGTAGCCATGCGGTTGGGAAGAAGGGAGCAGCGGTTCTTTTGGGTTTTGGCTTCGTTTTCGCCCGGTTACAGGCCGCTTTGGGCATGCTCCCTCGCCCGGCCTCGCCAAAACCAAAAATTCCTCGCTGCCGCGCGGCTACATTATTTATTCTAATGACTCTGGCGGGCGGCCTTTTTCGTTGAAAATCGCAAGCCAAACAAACACAGGCGCTTATGGCGGAAACAACGCAACGCCGAAGCGATCCCCATCCTCCAAATGGAGGAGGGCATTGTTTGCGCGTCTGGATTATTTTGAAGGACTCATGAACGAACCGCTCCGCTCCGTTTTATCGCGATCTTTTTCCTGGTTTGTGTTTGGAACCCTGCTTTCCAGCCTTTCCGCGACGGCAACCATCATCAACGTCAGCACGAGTTCGCAACTGGCCTCGGCAGTGGCCGGCGCCAATCCTGGCGACATCATCGTCATGGCCAATGGCAATTATTCGGGCTTCACCATGACCCGCAGCGGCAGCGCATCGGCGCCCATTACCATTGAGGCCGCCAGCCAGGGCAACGCCGTCATTTCCTCCGGCGTTGTCGAATTGACGAACCTTTCCTATGTCGTCCTGCAAGGCCTGGGAGCCACCACCCCTGGCGGCACGTTAATCGTGGACGGCAACGTCTCCCGCCCGTCGGGATTTGCGCTGATCAATGCGAGCGATTGCCGCGTGACGCGCTGCACGTTCAAGCTTTCGGGCGCGGCCAGCGGCACGTCCTGGGTTTTTCTGGACGACAACAGCGTGAGCAACCGGGTGGATCATTGCGAATTCGGCCCCAATAGCGTGGGCGGCCACACGCATTACATCTTTCCCTGTGGCGATCCGACCATCGCCGGCGTCACGCCGCCCGCCTGCCGCGAATCCTGGGCCGACGGCAACGGCCCTTACAATCCGAACATGGCCCGCTACACGCAAATGGATCACAACTATTTCCATGATATGGGGTCGGGCGACGGCGAAATCATCGTGCCAGGAGGCATAGGAGTGACCGGCGATTACCAGGGCACGATGGCCAACATTGAATACAACCTGTTTGTCAATTGCAACGGCGACCCGGAAGTCATTTCCATCAAAAGCTCCACCAACACGGTGCGCTTCAACACTTTCGTGACCTGCGGCGGTGTGGTTTCATTCCGTTCGGGAAACGGCAGTTCGGTCTATGGCAACTTCTTCCTTTGCGGGGGCGTCAGCGGCAGCGGCGGCTGCAAAATCAACGAAATGCACCACAAATTTTATGACAACTATGTCGAAAATGCCGGCAGCTATCCGATCATGCTTGAAGACGGCGACTATTATTGCACGAACACCTTTGCCCACGCGCAGGTGGTGGACGCGGAAATCGAATACAACACCGTCGTCAGTCCAGCCCTCGAGGTGCTGGTCGGGCACAATAGCACCTCGCCGCTGAAACCGACGGGTTGTGTGTTTGCCAACAACATTCTGGAGGGTTCGGGCACGCTTTACCAGGAAACCAGCGGCTCATCGGTCACGCGCTCCCAAAACATCAGCTATTCCTACAATCCGGGGTTGTCGGGCTTTATCATCGTGGACCCCTTGCTGACGAGCATCGTGGAGAACAGTTATACGTTGCAAAAGCTTTCCTCCTCCAGCCCCGCGATTGACGCGGCAGACGCGACTTATTTTCCGTATGTGACCAACGACATGGACGGCCAGGCGCGCGACAGCGCTCCGGACATCGGCGCCGATGAATTTTCGAGCGCTTCCATCGCGCGCTATCCGTTGACGACCAACGATGTCGGCCCCAACGCCGTCGAATCCTTCTCGCTGTCAGCCTCGCCGGCGTCGCAGAGCATCGGCATTGGAGGCAGCACTGTTTATGCCGTCACCGTAAGCGGATCGGGTGGCTTCGCGGATACCGTGGACTTGAGCGTCAGCGGGCTGCCTTCCGGCGCGACCGCGGCCTTCAGCCCGTCCTCTGTCACGGGTTCAGGCGGATCCACGTTAAATGTCATCACTTCCTCCTCGACCCCCGCGGGCGCTTACACCCTCACAATTTCGGGAACCGATACATCCGATTCCACCCTCACGCAAACCACCACGGCAACATTGACCGTGAATACCGGGGCGGATTTTTCGATCTCCGTCAATCCAAATTCGCAAACCGTTGCCGCGGGTGATTCGGTCAATGACACTGTGAACATTGGCAGTGTCAGCGGCTTTTCCGGCAATGTTGCATTGAATGTCACCGGCCTCCCGTCCGGCGCCGGCGCTTCGTTCAACCCCGGAACGGTCGCCGCGCCAGGTACCTCAACCCTCGCCTTGAGCACCTCCACTTCCACTCCCTACGGCGCTTACACCCTCATTGTTTCCGGCGTCAGCGGCGCCCTCACGAATTCCGTCACCGCCACGTTGACCGTCAATCCGCCGCCGAACTTTTCATTGTCGGCCACGCCCGCCAGCCTGGTAGTTCTGCAAGGCGGCAGCGCAACGAATACCATCACCGTTAACCCCCTCTTTGGCTTTACCGGCAGCGTCAGCTTGTCGGCATCAGGTTTGCCGGGTGGCGTCACGGCTTCCTTCAATCCTTCCTCCACGACCAGCACGAGCACATTGACGTTTGCCGCCACTCCCTCCGCTCTAACGGGTTCGTTTAATATCACCATCACCGGCGTCAGTGGCAGCCTCACGAATACCACTCCCATGACCCTGACCGTCAATCCGCCCGCCAACCTGCCCGCCGGCTGGACCGACCAGGACATCGGCAGTCCAGGCATTGTCGGCTATGCCACCTACAGCAATGGCCTGTTCACCGTTGCCGGCGGCGGCTCCGACATCTGGGGCACGAGTGATTCCTTCAATTACGCCTATGAATCAATCAGCGGCGATTCGACCGCCATCGCCCGCGTTGCCTCGCAGCAAAACACCTCCAGTTGGGCCAAGAGCGGCCTCATGTTCCGCGATTCCACGGCCGCCAATGCCGCTTATGTCGCCGTCTATCTCACCCCCAGCAACGGCGTGAGCATGCAAATCCGGTCCTCGGACGGAGCCGGCGCGAGCCAGGTGGCCGTGCAGTCGGGATTGACAGCGCCGTATTGGGTGGAGGTTGTCCGTTCAGGCAACACTTTTACCGGATACAGTTCGCCGGATGGTTCGACATGGACGCAAGTCGGATCGGCGAGTGTAACTATGCCCAGCACGGCGGCTGCCGGGCTGGCGGTGTGCGCGCATAACAACTCCGCGCTCAACACCTCGACCTTCGACAACGTCAGCATCACCGGGTCACAAACCCAGCCTCCGCCCGCTCCCACGGGCCTGATGGCCATTGCAGGCGACAGCCAGGTGGCCTTGAGTTGGACCGCCTCAACCGGCGCAACCAGCTACAACGTCAAGCG
>JAGWNY010000005.1 GCA_028872915.1 Verrucomicrobiota bacterium | reverse complement strand
CAAAAACGGCGCAAAAATGATTTTTGAGCCTGCGTCAAACCAAACGCCTTAAACTTTTTCAAAACGGCCCCTCCAACCCCACCTGTTTTAATCCCTCCGTCCCGCTTTTCCTCAAAATCAAATCCTACTATGAAATATCCGGGTTAAAACACAAAACATGGTGCGTCTATTTTCGTATAGGGCAATCCCATTGACGTGATCACCCGGTCGCCTCGTCCTTCAGCCGGTCCAAGGGCGACAAACAACACCTGGTCTTCGTCCTGGTTGATAATTTTGCCCAACGCCGTTTCCAATTCGATTTTTTCGGACGGATTCAGGTCGCACTCAAAAACCGAGAACTGAAGATGATCGCCAAAACCGCGGCAGGCTTTGAAAGTGCGTCGCAGCCGTTTGTCATCGGCAATGTCGTAGCAAACCAGATAGGTCGTTCGCATAAATCATCTTGTCATCAGGGGAATGTATTCGGCGATTTCGCCGGTCAAGGTTTTGGCCAGCAGCCGCGCCTGCAATTCGAGCGCCCGCCGGTAGCTGACTTTGTAATCGAACAATGGATGCGTGATGAGCGAACTCATCCGCTGCTCATACATTTGGAAAAAGCGCTTGCGCCCCGGCGCGGTCAGATTCACCGCCTGGCCCGCGCGCACAAAATCTTTTTCCGTGACGACGCGATTGTTGATGCAACTCAATACCGTGGATTCGGCAATCAGCGGCCGCATTTCTTCCATCAAATCCAGAGCCAAGGCCGGACGCCCGAAACGCGGCTGATGGAAAAATCCGACGTAGGGATCGAACCCCACTGCCAACGCAGCCAGGGTGCAATCCTTGCTCAGCATGCTGTAGGCCAGCGAGAGCATGGCGTTGACCGGATCGGCGGGCGGACGCCGGTTGCGATTGGTGAAGTTGAAATTGAACGCGAGTTGCCTTGAATCGTTCGTCGGATTGTGTTCCGTGGCCAGCTCGTCGGCAATTTTCACCATGCCATTGAACTGCTGAAAATACAGGCTCGCCGCAGAACCTTCGATTCCCAAAAGCTCGCCGATTGAGGCGGCGGCCAGGGCATCCTCGGATGCCCGCTTGAGCTTCAGGATCGCCGGTTCCGGCGGTTCCAGGTGATTGCGCATGAGCATGGTGCGATGGTTGCGAATTTTGCCATGCACAAACTGTTTCGCCAGCGACAGGCAAGCCGCCCCGTCCCGCGCCAGCCGAAATTGTTCCATGCGCAGAAAGACATTTTTCAACGTGTGACCGCGGGTGATTCCGTAAAACCAACCGCCCATCGAAAAGTAGGTGACGGGGATTTCCATTTCGCAGAGCGATTGGACGGCTTGTGTTGAGATTTGAATATTGCCGAACAGGGCAACGTGTGAGAGATCGCGCAAACGCACTTCATCAACCACCTTGTCCTTTTCTTTGACCCGCAACAGTTCGTCCGTGCATCCCACGCGAAAGCCCTGGGTGTTGAGATAAAGCGGGCGGGTATCGTCACGCGCGGCAATCAGCCGCCGGGGAGGTTCCGGTTTCTTTGCCGACGGATCTGATTTTTCCGGCAAATCTTCGACCGGCGGCGCAACGGCCAGCATTCGCGTTTCATCCGGCAAGCACACCGGCGCGAGCGAACAACGCACGCACTTGGGCGAGGCGATCAGGGGCGGCGGAATTGGGCCGGTCACGGTCCGTCTGGCCGCCGCGATATTTTGCAGAATCCAAGATTCCAATTCAGGCGTTATCGGCAAGCGAACGCGCTGCCTGGTGGCGCGATAATAAATGATGCCTTCGTTGCAGGTGTATCCGTTGTCGCGCAAAATGAGCGCCTGCAATCCAAGCTGCATTTTGTCCGTGTCCCATAGTTCGTTGGCCTCTGCTCCTTCTTTGGGTGCGCCCGCCTTGTAATCCACGGGGCAAACATCCAATGCGCTCAACAGGTCAGCGTTTTCGCCCGGCGCGGAATCCGCCCGCGCGGCCCGCACCTCAACCAAATCCATTTTGGCGACGACGCCCAAACGATCCGAACCCATTTGCACGGAGCGGGAATGAATCGTTTCGGGTTCCGCGCTTGGCGCCTCCGGTTCCATGCTGGCAGGTTCGGCATGAGCCGCTTTTGCTTCCTCCTTTGGCTTGTCGCTTTCCGATTTCTTCCTGGCCTTTGGCAAAGCACCGCTGCCGGAATCAACGCGCTGATGAATTGCGCCACCGCGCAACGTGTCGGCGCTTGCAACAAACACGCCTTCAACAAATTCGTAATAGAACAGGCGCTGGCAATAGACGAATTCGTTCAGCATCCGGGCTGGGATTGCTTGCGGTTCGGAACCGGCGCGCTGGCTTTCGGAAACCTCTGCAGATCGAGACGGCTGCGAACCGGCTCCAGCCGTTGACGGCGGCACCACGGGCGCAACGCGCAGAACGATTTTCAATTGTTTTGCTTCTGGCGAAAATGGGCGCGGCGATTCGCGTTTGGCTGAATCGCCTAATGTTGCGCCGGTTGTTCCGGGCGCAACGCCTCTCGGCATCGGGGATGATTCTGTTTCGCTCAGACGGGTTTCGGTCGGGGCCGGTGGATTTTGGCTGTTCATGGCGTTTGGAAGACTGCTGGACAGCTACTTACGTGCCATCATGCATCATAAGGCCGAGGCCAGAAAATTTTCCGCCACCAATACAAATCGGGCCGGGAATTTCTATAGAGTTGCCTTCGGGCGAACGCCAAGTGATCCGCACATGCAGTCGGCGGTAACGCCGATGCTGGTCTGGCACAGCATAACGGGAGGCAAGATCAGTGCCCGGCCAGAAACCCGTGCTGCGCCATTCAAGCTCGGCATGTTGTGCCAGCGCATCGGAAAAACCGGCCTGTCGGATGGCCTTTCGCAAAAGAAATTCGATGCGCTTGTCCAGCTTGAGCAACAGCGCGGATTTTTCTTCGGCGGTCAGTTTTGCCGTGCTCTCCACGCGCAACCTTTGGCGAAGCTTTCGCGGGTCGTCGTAGCCGGGAAGAATGACCGGCGTGACGGTCGCCCAAGTTGTAGCGGACTCAAAATACCATCTGATAGCACCATCGTTTTCCGTTTGCTTGGCGAGCAGTGCAACAGGTTTGTTCAACTTCTCATCTACCAGTTCCTGTCCGTCGAATTGCCGCTCGAAACGGCGAAACAATCCTCGCTCAAGAGCGCCAAATGCCGTTACTAGAACCCGCCGGATACTGCCAACAACTTTCTTCTCGTCACCGCGAAATTCGATGCTCGGCAGCGGAAGAAACGCCAGCCGCGCGCCTTGCACGGGCTGATGCTGCTGGCCGCGTTCTTCGCCGTGCCCCTGAACCATCCGGCGAATTTCCTTCTCGCTCCAGCCGATGCTTTGCGAAAAATCCGGATCATTTGCGATGTGACGAAGCATTCCCGCAACGTGTAATCCGCGTCGCGCGGTGTCGAAAGGGCGAAAGCCGTTGTCATCGAGTTGACGCAAAGTGAATACGGCGCAAAGCGCACGCGGCGGTTCATTTTCCGAACGGTAATTTGCGATGCCATAGACTGCGAGCGGTGGCACAGGCGCAAACCCATCGCCGCTGACACGATTCAAGAAGGCGCGGTGTCGGTTTTCCAGATCGTCCAGCGTGCCGGCCTGCGGCACTCGAAGCGGTCGGTCAGTTTCTTCGTCCGTTGGAAAATAGCGTTGGCCTTTCAAGGCTGCCGCATCTGTTTCGTTGAGAACTGCCGCATCGGCAACCACAAGGTCAACGCCCCAGCCGACGTGGGCGATGGAACTGACTGCGGCAAAAAGCGTGTCGCGGTATTTGGCAAAACCTTCCGGTGCGTCGGCCAGCAGCCAAAGATAGTAAACGGCTTCACCGTCTTGAAAGAGTGTCGGTCGAACGGTCTTTTCAGTGCGGTAGTCGGCCATGCTTCCCTCGCCCCCGTGCGACCACGATTTCCCGACCAAATCGCCGACGTTATCTGGAACGTAAAGCCGATAACCCCTCGCCGTTATGCTTTTGAGTGGCGGTGTGACGATGACTGGGGATTTCAGTTGTTCAAACCAGCGCAACGCTGGCGCGGCATAATGCACGCCGCGACGTTCATTCCAGCGCGCCGCAGAGGCGGCGACGATAGCTTGAAAAATGCGGAGCGGTGATGGCGGCCATTCCGGTTCGCCGTAATCGGCTCGACCATGAAATGCGCCATCGAGGAAGCGAATGCTGATGGACAGGTAATCTGACATAGCCAGACTGGGTTACTTGGTTTTTTTGGATTTGCCGCCGGACTTGCCTCCGCCATCGCCTTGAATGTCTTTTTTTGCTCGTTCGACATCAAAATCTTCGCTGCGGTCTTTCCCGACGCCAAAATCTTTCGCGGTGTCTTTGGCATAAGCCAAAGCTGCATTGTGAGTGACACCGGCTGGCTTGCGTTTCCCCTCAGGATAGACCTCATCAAACGTGGTTTTCTTGTCCGGGTCGAGAACAAGAATTGTCCCTTGGCGGAGATAGCCGCCAGGCAAGCGGGTAAATGCAACGAGCGCGAGACCGAGAATGTAACGGCGAAGTTTCAACGTGGCATGCTTGTCATTGCCAGCTTGGATCAATTTGAGCGCCGCCAAGGCAAGTGTGGCGTCACGGCGGATTCCACCTTTGGCGATAACTCCGCCATGTGAGCCGGTGGCGGGGACATGCACGAAGCCGCGTTTGGCGTATGCTTCTTTAGTAGCCTTGTCCGCCGGTTCATCAAGCAGCGCAGAGCCAACGTAGTCCGCCGCGGGTACGTATTGGGCAGAGCGCGTGAGCTTACGCACGTTGTAAGCGCGAATCGTGGAAGCGACCAATCGAGGCATCTTCGCCTGCGTGTCGCGCGAATCCCACACACCGAAAACAAGTGAAGTGGGTGCGATCTTTGCCAACGGTGTGGCGTCTCCGTCCAGCAACTTTTTGAACGCGTCCTGTAGTTCCTGTTGGAGCGCGGAACAGCGGACAATGGCGTCGCCAGCGCGATGTCCTGCCTGCAGAAGACTGATGGATTTGTCTTTGGCCCTGATGACGACTTGCGGCACGAGACGCTTGTAGTCACCCTCGGCAAACATCGGCTCAATCCGGTTGGACTGCGAGCCGACGGAATCAATCAGGGCGATGTTTTCGCCATTCGTGTCCCCATCAACGTTATAGCCACCGGGGAAACCGTCGCCGCCAGCAAAGGTTGCGGGAAAAATCACGCCGTCCGTGCCTTCCACGGGCATGAGATGTTCGCGCACGACAAGGGCGGCAGGGCCGTCGTCGGCAAGGTAGTGGTCGAATTGTGTCAGGTTATTACTCATAATTTTATGATTGTGGTTTTGGTTTAGCGGAAAGGAAAGCCTTGTGCTTACGCTGGCCGGTGCGAAACCAACTCTCGAAGCGATAGCCGTTCCCGTACGAGTCTGGCAAAATGCCAGCCGCCGCTGCTGGCATCAATGCGGCTGGTAATTGCCCTGTCCATACGTGGTAGTCAAAAACACGCGGCATTTTTGGCACGGGCAGCGGCTTGGTGCGTTGCAGGCCAACCAAGCAAAGAAACTCGACTGACGGCGAAGCAATGGTTGTCACGCCAAGGTCATTGGGTGCAAAGCCCACGTCACGCGAGTGGGCATTTGGACCGCGCCGGGCATCGAAATAGAACGGCTCGACTTTCTTTTTGGGGTCGTCGGGATCGAAAGCAACAACACCAATGTTCAGCAAGTTTTCGGAAGCGAAATCAGGAGCTCGCATGGCGTTTTGCATCGCTCTGGCAATGCGAAAGCTTTCCATCGTGCCCGCCCAAACTTTAAGGTCGGAAACGGTGCGATCTTTGGTCTTCCACCAGTCCAGGCGGACATCAAACGGAGCGGGAATCAGGATGGGAGAAGCAGTCGTGTCGTTAGGATCTAGTTGTCGCAAAGCAACGCCAGTGATGGCAGTCAGCAGCTCGGTCAATTTCTGACTCCGCGAAACGCAGAGCGAATTTTGCTCGAACCAACCGACGGCCTCCGGTGTCGAGCGGCTGGCAAGTTCCAGCAGGCCGCAGCAGGCGAAGAACTGGCCGGGATTGGTGACATCCACTCGGATTCGGAATGATGGCGCAGGCGTAGTCATGGCGTGGTTTTGGGTAGAATCCCGGCGCTCGCGGCGTAATCGGCAGCGCGGAGCAACGATTCAAGATAGGCGAGTCCCCAACGGCCAAATCGCCGTTGTAATCGCGCAAACCGGCGCGGCACTTCAATGGCAATCGCTTCGCTGTCCGCAGGCGTGCTTTCGGGATCATCGGCTTCTTCAATCGGAAAATGCGGACGTGCTCTGCCGTGATGCGCTGCAAGCAGGTGCAAAACCAAATCGCGCTGATCTGCACCGAGTCTTTTGAATGCACCTTCAAGCTCGGCATCCCGCAACGAGCCAAATTCGTGGCGATAGTCGCGACAAATGTCACGCGGAATCCATAACTTGCCCGTCGCCGAGTCTCGCCCCGATTTGGCATACCAAACCTCCGGTTTCGGATTGCCAATCCGCCGTTGCCAAACCACACGCCGCTTACCCAAGTCATGAAATTGGGCGGCCAAAACAACGCAATGCGATAATGATTCAGGCAAGGCAAGTTTGTGAACGATTTCCGTCGCATGGCCTTGCACGTCCGTAGTGTGGTCTGTCAGCAAAACCGCCTGGTCGGGGGCGCGAATGCCCCCTTTGTCCGTTGGCGTGCAACGCTTTTCCAGCCAAAGCCAGTAGCGCACTTCGGCAGGAACTGGCTGGTCATCGTTTTCTTCGCTGCCACGCCACCGGTCAATAACACGGCTTAAGCGAAATTTTCCTGCCAATTCAACGGGAATTTTCTGGTCAGAACTGAAGACGCGCCGACGAGTGCCATCTTCATTCTCGCCGTCTTTGCTTGTAACATCGTAAATAAGTCCATCCTGTTTTTCCATTTTGCCATCAAACAGTCCGTTGTCAGAAAGGCCGCCGACGGAAGGCGGAAGCAAAATTGTCCGCCCGAAAAGAAGCGAGTCAGATTCCTTGTCGGCAAAGACCGACAACGGTTTTGGCGTGACGCTTCCATCCGCCTCGATGATCCACACCATTGCCTCTGGTTCTTTTTCCGCCACACGTTTCCAAATCTGGGCAAGCTGCTCCCGCACGCGATAGGAACGGTCGCGCAGCAGTTCGTGGGGCTTGAGCGGATAATCCTCCAGCAAGTCGGCTAGCAGGTCTTCTGATTGGCAATACTGCAACAGGCCGTCTTTGATAAAGTCCACTTCGTCACGCCACGCCACATAGGTTTCCGGCAATTCCCATTCTGGCGGTTCACCGTGTAAATAAGGCGCGATTGGCGGGCGACCGGGTAAAGTGTCACGAATGCTCGTCATGGCCCACGCATCGAAAAGAATATCAGTGGCCGGCAGGCATATTGGTTCAGGGGCAAACGCGGCTGTCCGTTCTTCATCACTCAATTTCAAGTTCAACTCGCGAAGAGCCAGCGGCGATGCGTTATGCCGCCCCTCAATCCATTCGCATTGCGGAAGCCGTTGCATAATTTCCAAGGTTTTCCAGCGAGCTTTTTCCCAATCATCGTCCTTTAGTTTCGGATCGGCATCCGATTCATAAACCACGTCAATTTCCGCCGCACCTTCGCCGCGACGGTTCACCCGGCCGAGCCGTTGCGTCAGGCTGTCCAGCGAAGCGAGATCGCACACCATGCAATCGCCGGAAATATCAATACCGACTTCTCCAGCCGACGTGCAAATGAGATAAACCGTGCTGCGGTCATCGGACGGAGTCTTGAGAAGGAAACGACGGAACACCGGGTCGCCTTTAGCTGGGTCGTCTTTCACCAGCTTGTCGCGCTCCCATCCGCGCATCGTGCCTGTAAGCACCTGCACTTGATCGCCCGGCACACCTTCCTTTTTGTCCGTCAACAGTTCCCGGACTCGATTCACGTCGTCAATGGTGCGGACGAAAATCAACACAGCTTTGCCGGATGCTTTCCGAAGCAAGGCCAAGCGGGCAATTTGTTCGGCAACTTCGCTTCGTTTTACTGCCGGTTGAAGCTTCAGCCCTTTCTTTGCTTTCAGTCTTTGCCAGACAATATGAAGCGGTTCAGTCGGCGGATTCGGTAATTCATTTGGCGGAGATTTTTCTTCTGGCGTCAAACTGAATGGATTCTGTTCTTGGCGTGAGGTTGCCGAGAGCGCCATGACATGAAACTCACGAAATTCGTTGCATCGCTCTTGCTCATTTTTAATGGCTATCAGCAATCTTTGAAACGCCGGTTCAAGATGCGCTTCATCGTGGACGAGCAGCACGTCTTGACCGAGCAATGCCGCATGATGCGGGCGTGTTTTGAAGCCACAGGTGTAACGACTGAAAAGCAATCCGCTGCCAATCATATCCACCGTGCCAACAATCACCGCCGGTCTCGCCGGGTCAGCGCACCATTCGCGGTTATCGGCGAATTGACCGCGCAGCGTGCTTATGGCGAGCGGATTGTCAGCGGGAATTGCACAAAGCTTTGCCAATGGGTTTCGCCATTCTGGATATTCTTCAAGCCGTTTTCTAACGCGTTCCACCTCGGCGGTCGTTTGATCCACAACTGTGCGGCGATTAACGACGTAAACCAACCGTCGCGGCATCTTGTCGGCATGGGTGATGAGCGCAATCAGCCAAATAGCAACAACGGATGTTTTTCCCATGCCAGTTGGCAAATCCGCCGCTGGAGGAATTTCACCTTGAATGAATTTTTCATAAAGCGACTCCTGCCACGGAAATGGGGGATTGCCCGTCAACGCGCGAAATATCGCTGGAAAAGGTTCGCCGTCCCCGTAGGCCTGCTGAGTGCAATTCATTGGATTTGTATTTTCATGCTGGCACATCTACAAAAATTCGCTTGCATGCGCAACAAAAATGTGATTCCTTTTGCCCCAGGTGAAAAACAAGCATCGAAAAAAGCCAAGGGCGCTGGAGTTCAAAGCCAACTGCTGGAGCGATTCGATGGCCGCCCAACTCGCCTGCATCGTCCTGCCAGCCCTCAAAAACGGCTCTGCGGTGACACTGACGATTCGGGCCGCCAGCCCCTCCCGCCCGGCGCGATTCCCATGGCAGTGAACGCAAAGGAAATCCCACAAACGGGACCCGAACCCCTCCGTGCGCCTACGCGCGCGGCTTCGTTGAAGCATTGGCTTCGTCTGCTCCTGGTGAGCATGCCAACCGGCAGTCTCCGCGCCCCATGCGGGCGCGGCCCCCTTCCGAAGTCCAGCCAGACAGGAATTCCGTCCTCCCGCAAGCCCGCCTACTCGCTCGCGGCGATCATGACTCGTTCGGATTCGGCGGAAATGCCTTCGGGCAACATGACCTTCCAGCGGCGTTCGTTGTCGTCCACTTTGAAGAGAATTGTGGCGTCGCCCGGCGGATGGGCGGCGGCGGGTTCGATGAAGAGAAAATCCGGCCCCATCTGCGTGATGCCGATGGTTGAACCATTCACCAGGAGCCGCATTTGCACCTGTGCCGAGTGGCCGATATAACTTTTTTCTACGATCATGAATGAAAATTTGATTCCGCGCGCCCGGCTCTATGCCGCCCGGCATCAACTTGAAATCGCCGAGCCAGCCGAGTCGCTGGGTTCTGGTAAAGACGGTATCATTTTGGTCGCCAAAAACAAGGGCAAAGCGGGTGAATGTGCCGTCAAAGCGCTCAAAGAAAGCGAGGCCTATTTGCGGGAGAAGCGAGTCTATGAACGCCTTCAAGCGGCAGGAGTCCGCAGCGTCATGGGATTCAATGTGCCGCAATTCCTTGGCTGCGCCGACGATTTGCAGATCATTGAAATGACTATCGTTCAACGTCCGTTCGTTCTGGACTTCGCGGGTGCTCATTTGGATACCCGGCCTGAATTCACGGTTGAAATCTGGAGCGATTGGGAGGTGGAAAAACGCGAGCAATTTGAAGGGCGCTGGGCGACGGTCGAAAAGATTCTGGATGAATTTGAGAACCTTGGAATTTATCTGCTGGACGTTTCGCGCGGCAACATTGGATTCCGCGATTGAGATGACTCGAAGACGGCTCATCGTCCACCGCCTTCCTGACCTGTTGATGCGGGATGCCTGCTCATATTACCCGTGCCCAGGCAGAAGTCCAAGACCCTCTGTCCCGGCGAGGTTCAAGCCTATCGAACGAAGCACCGATGGCGAACACAAAAATTTCGCCCATTGACCATTCACCCGACCGCTCCCGTCCATCTGTGGCAGCCCAGGCAAGGAGGCCCCGGAATTCTTCCCAGAAGGGCGCGGCGGACATCGCGCAGCGACGACCCGACGGCGCACCGCGCCTTCCCGGCCATGTCCACCTGCGTTCATCCGCGGCCCCTCCGCATCCCCCTCCCGTTCCGATTGCATCTCGGCCTTGTGACGCGGCCCTGGCAGATGCGATTCATTGTTTTGGAGGAGTGTTGATGGTTGAGGGTTTACAGGCGTGGCCGCCAGGGGGGAATTTTCAATTTCCAACGACGGGATTTGACGCCGCTGAGGGAGCGCCGGAGTTGTTCGGCGGTGGTCCGATCGGGCGACTTGCCGAGCTTCAGATCCTCCGCCGACGTCCAGCGGGGGATGGCAAACGGGTTGCGCCGCCCAAGTCGTCGCCGGCGCTCACGCACCACGCCAAGGCTGCGGCCAAGCTGACGCGCGATTTCGTGGTCGGGAGCCGTGCCCAGCAGGTTGTCTTCCGCCGGCGTCCAGTTGCGACGCCTGGGGTTGACGACCGGTATGCCCAGTTTGCTGCGGTGAACCTTGACTGATTCGAGCGTGCGGTTGAACTGGCGGGCAAGGATGTCATCGGAAAGCCTGCCCAGCAGTTTTTCTTCGGCCCTGGTCCATGCCTTGAAGCTGGAGCGTCGGATGAGGGGCGGGACGTGGAGAGCAATTCGTTGCTGGCGCACGTCGGCGCGCGACCGGGCCAGTCGTCTGGCCAGTTCCGAGTCGCTTTTCCGGCCCAGTTGCAGAATTTCACGAGCCGTCCAACGCCGGCGTGGCGCGCGAAAGAGAACGCGCCGCTGCTCGCGCATGGAAGCGATGGCCTTAAGGGTGCGGCGGAAGCGGCGGGCGAGGACGGAGTCGGGCTTTTTGCCGAGTTGTTTCAATTCGGCCAGCGTCCACGGCGCGCCGCGGCGGGATTTAATGCTCTGTATTTTGACGGGCATGGCCTTCAAGCGGGGGATGAATTCACCGCGTCCTGAAAAAGTTGGCGGCGCGGCCTCGAAAAGTCGGTGGTTGAGAGATGAAAGTTGGTTGGGAGGGGTGCCCACGGGCTTTCCTTGCAGCCCTGAATTTCAACCCTGGTGACGCGGCCCTGGTGGATGCGATTCATAAATCCAATTGAGAGTTGTTGGTTAAACGTCGTGGTTTACCATGTTGCAGGTTTGTGAAAAGTTCCGGTGGCGTCGGCCAGGGAATTGGGAAATTGCGCGGCCAATAATTGCGCCCAGGTGATGCCGTTCTGATAGAAGCTGGCGGCCCGTTGCAGTCCGGCATTTTTTCGCGGGGGGCGGCAATTTGGACCGGAAAGCCGCTGTGGATTCAATACGCCAACCGGTTTTTTGAGTTCATCCCGCACCATTTTGATCGGCGTGACGAGGTCGGAGTCGCCGGAAACGACGATGGCACACTCGTAGCGGCCCCGGAAGCCGTCCAGCAGCAAGTGCGCGGCGAGGTTCACGTCCGAACCCTTCTCCTCGGTCTTGAATACTTCAATGAAACCGGGCGGCGGCGTAACGACCGGTGCCATCACCTTGCGGGTGCGAAAATCGCCCTTGATGATCTCGAGATCGGGCAGCGTCCGCAGAGCACGCCACAGTATCATCTGGCGAATCGGCTGGTCGGGATTGTTCGGAAGGGCACTGACCTTGGCCGTGAAATACTTTGTGCCGATAATTCGGTTGCGTGGGAAAGCCCGCCCAATCAAGGCGACGGGATTCAGCCAGCGGAGGGGTGTGCCCTTGAGTGCGCTGTAAAACAGGTTGAAGCCGTCAATGTAGAGAATTGTCTTCATTGATTTTACGATGAGGCAGGGCCCTAAAAAATGCGAGGGCAGCTTCCGAAGAAGCTGCCCTGCGTCCGGCCGTCGAAACGGACCGGAGAGATGTGCCGTCAATATAGGTGCGGCGCTTCATTCGTTCAATAAAATTGTGGCGTCTGGCGCGAGTTTCTTGCCTCGGGCCTTGATGCCTTGCCAAAATGGGCGGCAAAAGCCGTCAGGTTTTATCCCCGATCTCACTGTTGACAAACCAATAAACTCATACTATCATTAAACATCAAGCAGTCAAGCGCTATGAACAACTATTGGCGAATCGAACTCCGCGAATCTTCTTGTCTAATTACTCGGGAGACGAAAGGAACCTGCGGCCCCGTTGAAGCATGATCGTATGCGTTTAATTGCCTCATTGGTAAATACATTCCGCGCCCGTTTGGGCGCGGCCCCGTTGAAGCTTGAGTTATTATGCCGTGCAGGTGTATATTTTCGGCATGAGTTCAGTTGCCGAGATCGAGCAAGCCATTGCCAGGCTTTCCGTTCGCGAGTTTGGCGAATTGGAACAATGGTTCGACGCAGAGCGCAATCGCCAATGGGATCGGCAAATCGAAGCCGATTCCGCTTCCGGCGCGCTCGACGGCTTGCTGCACGAGGTCGAACAAGACATCGCCGCCAGAAGGACCCGCCCGACGGATGAACTCTGCGACAACTCCTAGGTTCCGCCAGGCGTTCGCTTCGCTGCCACGGGACGTTCAAGGGCGCGTTCGCAAAGCCTATCACTTGTGGCGGCAGGATCACGGCTATCCATCCCTTCATTTCAAGAAAATCGGCAAAGTTTGGAGCGCTCGTATTGACAGTAATTACCGCGCGCTGGCTCACGTGGTCGGAGGCACGGCCTATTGGTTTTGGATTGGTCCACATGCGGAATACGAAAAGTTGGTCAGCCAATATCGGAAGCATTAGTCGCATGGGCATGCAGTTTTGAAGCGCGGGCGCTGCCGGTCAGCACGGCGATGACGTCAACGATGGCAAAATACCATCTCCGCCCGGCCTCATCCCAGGCGCGGCGGACCCGCTTTTCCTCGAATAAAACGATGTTCATACGCTCCAGGCGCAAATCCGGGCCTGCCGTTGTGAATGTCTGCCTGGCGCTTGACGCCCGATCCGCCAGATGCCAAATCCCCCACACCGGCGAGTTTGAGGAATTCAAATCCGCTTTTCGTCGGCGTCAATAAAATCCACGAAGTTGCGGATGTCGTTGCGGTGCGCCAATCCGGCCTGTTCCTTGCGCATTTTCAGGCGCCGGGCGGCATCGGCATCGCCCATTTTGGGCCGGTTGAGCATGTTCTGCCAAAAGGCCTCCTTTTCGTCGTCGGATATTTTGACATGCGTCCGCACCCAATCATAGACCTGGCCGTCCGTGATGGAATTCTTGACCGCTTCAACCATTTGCTCATGGGTCACGAGGGCGTATTGGAGCCAGAGGGCGTCAAAGGCCTTTCCGAAATTTTCCTGGTAATCGGCGTGCAATTTGCCGGCCAGATGCAGCCGGATCTTGTCAATGTAACGGGGCAGATAATGCCATCCATCCATGATTTCGCGGGGGCTTCGGGGATAGATAATGTCGCTCATATTTTTGATTTGGTTGATGGTTGATAGTCGTCAGAATTTTTGGAAGGGCGGCCGCGGAAGGCGTGGAATGGCGCGGAGCCGGCCGGCAGGGTCGAGGGCGGCGACGACGGGGTGTGTATCCCGTTGCAGGCAGAAGGGGACGTCGTCGGCAAGTTCGGGGATGGCGAGGAGGCGGCGGGCATTGGAGGAATTGCAGATGGCGGTGAGCAAGCGGGTTTTTACCTGGGCGTAGGAGTGCATGGCGATCTGGGCGGCATCGGATGGCAATTCGACGGCGGAATTCATGGAGAGCAGTTCACAAAGGGCGCCTGCGGCCAAAATGTCCTCGAGCGCCGGCTCCTGGCGCGTGCCGGCGCAGATGAGCAGAAGGTTTTCGACAGGATGGTCCTGAATATGGCGGGCCGTGGCGTCCAGGTTGAGAAATGAGGCGGCTAGAACGGCGGGCGCGGCGGCACAGGCGCGAAAGGCGCGCGTGCCATTGGTGGTGGAGGAAACGATGGTTTTGGTTTTGACGCATTGCGGCGTGTATTCGCGGGGGGAATTGCCCAAGTCGAAAGCCGGGCCGCCGGATTGGGCCGCGGTGATTTTCACGCCGTCGCGTTCGCCGCCGAGCAGGACGCCCGGTTGTGCTTTCCGAATCTCCAGCGCGCCGGCCATTTCGGCGACTGGAATGACGGCGTCGGCTCCGTTGTGGAGCGCGACAATAAACGTGCTGGTGGCGCGAAGAATGTCAAAAACCACACAGGTGGCGCCGCGCCAGTCGCGTCTGGCAAGGGCAGGCAATTCGGGCGGGGTCAGGATGACTTCAATTTTCACGTCGTATTAGATGATGGCTGAAGCACCATGTTGATGAATTTGACGATTGGAATGAAAGGAAAAAACATTGGTAAACGGACGATGTGTTGCATGAAGCATTTGGAAGAGGAAACAAAGAGCCGGAGACAAAAGAGAACGCAAAGGAATTCATTTTTCAGCTCCGCGGTGAAAGGCCATCCCATTTTTGGCGCGCATGTAATGGAAAAGATATTGCTGGGCATAGCCGGCATGTGGGCCGAAATGGGTCGCCGCAAAATGACGCAGCTTTTTGTGGTTCACGCGGCGGCGCGAGAAGTAAAGCCGCCGAAGCGCGCGTTCCACCCACACGTCCACCGGAAAGGCGGAATCGAAACCGCAGGCAAAGAGGAGCACGCAATCGGCGATTTTTCGGCCCACGCCCGGAAGATTCATCAATTCGGCCCGCGCGCGCTCATGGGAGAGAGTACGCAACGCTTTGAGATTGAATCGTCCGGATGCGACTTCCACGGCGGTGGCCAGAAGGTATGGCGCGCGAAAGCCGGCCTTGCAGGCCCGCAGTTCAGATTCGGAAAGGCCGGCAATTTTCTCCGCCGGCGGAAACGCGAACGCGGAGGGTTCGCCCGATGGAACCGCGACAGGCTCGCCGAAACGGTCGCACAATTGGGCAATGATTTGCCGGATTTGAACAATTTGCTTGGTTGAGGAAAGGATGAACGACGCCAGGCATTCCCACGGCTCCTGGCGCAATAAACGCAAGCCGCGGCAGGCGGCCACCGCGGCGCGCATCGGCGGGTCACCTGGAAACGTTTCAAGGATGGCGGCGAGGTCCACGCGGGTTTGAAGAAAGGCCCGGAGCCAGTCCCATTGTTCGCGCGGAGCGTGGGTTTGGGCGCGGATCGCGTTTTGGGCGGAAGTCAGGCGCACCCAATGTTTGCCAACGACACCTGTCCACGAGGCATCCTTCCGCCGCCAGCGAAAGACCTGGCCGGAGTCCAAGGTGGCGGCGAGATCGTAATCGCGAACGGGAAAAACAGTTTCAAATGTTCGGCTGGAGGACACGGATGGAGGCTGCCATTTATTGGGGCCGGAAGCGATGGGAATTGAAGACGATGACACAGAGGCGAGCCTGACTCACGCAAAGGACGCAAGCTGCCCAGGCCGGTGAGGTTTTCGGGGCCGCTCTTGTGTTTGGAGGATTTGGAGGCGGCGGAATTGTCCGGGAAACTGCCCCGGATCGCGCGGGCAGCCGACGAGGGAGAGACTGATTGACGCGATGGCGGTCCGTCAGGACCTGGTTGTCGGAACGCGGAACTCCGCGGATTTCCGGCACGCGAAAATCTTTTCTCCCTGGGATTTCAGAGCCTGACGAATTTCCGGGGCGAAATCACCCGCTTTGCCATCCCGTTCGCGGCCCGGCACGGAGGGCGACGGCGTCGCTGGAGGCGTGTTTTTCGCGCCAGCGGCCGGGACTGGTTCCGAACCGGCGGGTAAATACCAGGTTGAAAAGGCTCAAGGATTTGTAGCCGCTTTCGAGCGCCACTTCGACGACCTTGGAATTGCTCGTGGCCAGCAGTTCACGCGCGCGCGCCATGCGCACCTCGGCGCATTTGTCGCGGAAGGACATGCCGGTCAATTCCCGGAAAATCCGGCTCAAATGCCGCGATGTACAGCCGGTACGCCGCGCGAGGGACTCGACGCTCATTTCCACCACTTCGCCGGGCGGGGTATTTTTGAGCAGAGTACGCAGGCGCTCCCGCGCGTCTGAGACATCCTGCAGGCTGGCAGCCTCCTTGAATTCCATGGCAAAAACCTCCGCGAACAACTCGAGCAGCTTGAGCCGGAACATCAGGCCGGACCAACCGTCACCGGCGGATAACTCCCGCATCCGCATGGCCACCGTGCTGGCCGCGGCAAAGGTGCGCACGGCGCCGGCGCCGGCGGCGCCCTGGCGCAGCGCGTCTTCCTCGCCCCAGGTCATCAGCCCGGTAAGCCGGGCTGGAACAACGTTGAAGGCGCGCACGTGCATTTCGCCCAGTTGACTGGCCCGCACCACGGCCCGCGCATGGCCGGCCAGGACCAGCAACGCGCCGGTTTGCAGCTCGGTTCGTTGCTGGGAATGAAGACAATAGCCGCTTCCCTTGGCTACGAGCGCCATGACCCAGCCGGAGGCAGCCGGCAGCCATTCCTTACCGGCGGGCAGGGAGACTTCCCTGATGGCAAGGTGCGGCTCATAATAAGGGTGCTTCCTTTGGGCGTGTTCGCTCATCGTGAATGAAACGGCGCGGATCACGCGGCGGTAAAAAGTTGTCCAGCCACCGCGTCAACGGGCAAAGCTTACGGCGGCGGCGTTACGAACATGTGGCAACTCTGAAAAAGATTGGAAACGATTGGAGAAGCGAATCGCGCCGAGGCGCGTCGGGGCAACCGCGCCAGATGGCGCGGCGGGTCGGGCCATGCCGCGCGGCGGCAGGTTGCCGGCGGGAACAGCGAGCCTGGCTGTTCAACCCTCTTTACGCCAAGAGCGGATTTTGAGCCTGAGCGGGCGATTCCAAGCCGACCTCCGGCTCCGGCTCTTCCGGAAGCTCCACCAGCGGCTTGAGATGGACCCTCCGATGATGGTCGAATCCAGTGCCGACGGGAATGATGTGGCCCATGATCACGTTTTCCTTGAAGCCACGCAGATAATCCACTTTCGAGCGCGTGGCGGCTTCGGTGAGGACGCGGGTGGTGTCCTGGAAGGAGGCGGCGCTGAGGAAGCTGTCCGTCTCCAGCGAAGACTTGGTAATGCCCAACAGCACGGGGGACGCTTCGGACGGTTTGCCGCCTTTCTTTTCGACGCGCTCGTTTTCCTCCTCGAAATCGAGCTTGTCCACCTGTTCGCCCCACAGGAACTGAGTATCGCCGGGTTCGGTGATGCGGACCTTGCGCAACATCTGGCGGACGATGATTTCAATGTGCTTGTCGTTGATGGTGACGCCCTGCAGGCGATACACTTCCTGGACTTCGCCCACGAGGTGCTCTTGCAATTCCTGCGGCCCGCAAACCTCGAGAATTTCATGGGGGTCCATCGGGCCTTCGGTCAATTGCTGGCCTTTCCTGACAATATCGCCCTTGAAAACGATGACGTGTTTGCCGATTGGAATGAGATGTTCCTCTTCGACGGCCGTGGCCTGGTCCTTGATCAAGATGCAGCGTTTGCCGCGCACACTGGGTCCAAAATCCACGACGCCGTCAATCTTGGATATTTCGGCCGCGTCCTTGGGGCGGCGGGCCTCGAACAATTCGGCCACACGGGGCAAACCGCCGGTGATGTCCTTGGTCTTGGACATTTTTCGCGGCGACTTGGCGAGGAGTGTGCCGGCGACAATTTTATCTTCTTCGCCGACGACGATGTGGGCGCCCGCGGGGATGGGATAGTTGGCGACGACTTCGCCGGCGTCATCGCTGATGATGATCTGGGGATGGAGGTCTTCCTTGTGCTCGATGATGACCATGGCTTCCTGGCCGGTGGTTTCATCGGTTTCCTGTTTCATGGTCACGCCTTCGATGATGTCGTGAAATTTCACGCGGCCGGCCTTTTCCGAAAGGATGGGGACGTTATAGGGGTCCCATTGGACGAAGGTGTCACCCTTTTTGACTTTAGCGCCGTCCTTGACGGAAATGACGGCGCCGATGACAACGGCGTGGTTTTCCAATTCGCGCCGGTCTTCGCCGAAAATGGAGACGGTGCCGTTTTTATTGAGGACGATGTTATTGCCGTCTTCGAGTTCGACGACGCGCAACTCGTTGTAATGAATGAGGCCATCGTGCTTGGCTTTGATCTGCGGCACCTTGAAGACCTGGGCGGCGGTGCCGCCGATGTGGAAGGTGCGCATGGTCAATTGGGTGCCCGGCTCGCCGATGGACTGGGCGGCGATAATTCCGACGGCCTCGCCGAGCTTGACGAGTCCGCCCGTGGCGAGGTTGCGGCCGTAACAATGGATGCAAACGCCGTGCTTGCTTTCGCAGGTGAGGACGGAGCGGATGCGGACACGGTCTATGCCGGTGGTTTCGACGGACTTGGCCCGGGTTTCGTCAATTTCCTCGTTGGCGCGGACGAGGAATTCCTTGGGATTGGCGGGGTTGACAATGTCGTCGCAGGCAAAACGGCCGACGAGGCGGTCGCTCAATTTCACGACCTCATCCTCGCCTTCATAGACGGCGCTCACCCAAATGCCATTGGTGGTGCCACAATCAAGTTCCTGGATGATAACATCCTGCGCCACGTCCACGAGTTTGCGGGTCATATAGCCTGAATCGGCGGTTTTGAGGGCGGTATCGGCCAGGCCTTTGCGGGCGCCGTGAGTGGAGATGAAGTATTCGAGGACGGAGAGGCCCTCGCGGAAATTGGCGAGAATGGGCTTTTCGATGATGTCGCCGCTGGGCTTGGCCATCAAACCGCGCAGGCCGGCGAGCTGGCGGACTTGTTGCTTGTTGCCGCGCGCGCCCGAATCCACCATCAGATAAACCGGATTATATTCGCGCTTGCCCTGGTTCTGTTCGAGGGTGCGGAACATGACGTTTGAGATCTGGTCGGTGCAATGGGTCCAGATGTCCACGATTTTGTTGTAGCGTTCGCCGGGAGTGATGACGCCCTTGCGATATTGCTTTTCGACTTCCTTGATCTGCTTGAGGGCGGCGTCAATCTGTTCGTCGCGTTCCTTGGGAACAATCATGTCGTCAATGCCGATGGAGCAGCCGGACTTGGTGGCTTCGCGGAAGCCGAGTTCCTTCAACTTGTCGAGCATGGTGACCGTTTTGTCGTGGCCGGCGAATTTGTAGCATTTCCAGATGAGATCGCCCAACTCGGACTTTTTGACGGCCTTGTTCGGGAAGCCAAGTTCCGGCGGCCAGATTTCGCTGAACAAGACGCGTCCCACGGTTGTTTCGATGACTTTTCGGTCGGCGTTGCCAAAAACCGACTGTCGTCCGCAATCGGGGTTGGCGAGGCGAACGCGGTCATGGGTGCGCAGACCGCCGTCGTCGCAGGCAAAGATGACTTCTTCCTTGGAAGCAAAGAGGGGTAGCTTTCGGGAGTCGGACGGCGCGGGCGTGCGGGGTTCGGCAGTCAGGTAATAGACGCCGAGGGTGATGTCCTGTGTGGGCGTGATGATGGGTTTGCCGCTGGAGGGGGAAAAGATGTTGTTGGTGGCCATCATCAACAAGCGCGCTTCCATCTGCGCCTCGACGGAGAGCGGGACGTGAACGGCCATCTGGTCGCCGTCGAAGTCGGCATTATAGGCGGTGCAAACGAGTGGATGAATACGAACGGCTTCGCCTTCGATCAATTGGGGTTCAAAGGCCTGGATGGAGAGGCGGTGGAGGGTGGGCGCGCGATTGAGGAGGACGGGGTGGCCGCGGGTGACCTCTTCGAGCACGTCCCAAACTTCCTTGGTCTGGCGTTCAATCATCTTTTTGGCGCTGCGGACGGTATGGACGTAGCCGAGTTCCTTCAGGCGGCGGATGATGAATGGCTCGAACAGCACCAGGGCCATCTTCTTGGGCAGGCCGCACTGGTTCAATTTGAGTTCCGGGCCGATGACAATGACGGACCGGCCCGAATAATCCACGCGCTTGCCCAGGAGATTCTGCCGGAAGCGTCCGCCCTTGCCCTTGAGCATATCGCTCAACGACTTGAGCGAACGATTTCCCGCGCCGGTGACTGGACGGCCATGACGCCCATTGTCAAACAGCGCGTCCACCGCCTCCTGCAACATGCGTTTTTCATTGCGAATGATGACTTCGGGGGTTTTGAGTTGGAGCAAGGTTTTGAGCCGGTTGTTGCGGTTGATGACGCGGCGATATAAATCGTTGAGGTCTGAAGTGGCAAAGCGCCCGCCTTCGAGCGGGACGAGGGGCCGCAGGTCCGGCGGGATGACCGGCAACACGGTCAAAATCATCCATTCTGGCCGGCTTTTGGAAGCCTGCAAACCCTGGAGCAGCTTGATGCGCTTGGCGAGCTTTTTGCGGATTTGTTTGCTCTTGGTTTCGGTCATCGCCTGCTGCAATTCCGCGGCGCCCTTGGCCAAATCCACCCGCGCCAGGGCGTCCCGCACGGCTTCGGCGCCCATTTTGGCGGTAAACGCCTCGGCGCCATAGGTTTCGCGCGCTTCGCGATATTCATTTTCGTTGAGCAGTTGATTTGGCTTGAGGGGGGTGTTACCGGGATCAATCACCAGATAATCCTCGTAATAAATCACCCGTTCCAGGTGACGCGCGGTCATGTCCAGCGCCAGCCCGATGCGCGAGGGCATGCACTTGAAGAACCAGATGTGGCAGACGGGCACGGCTAGCTCAATGTGGCCCATTCTCTCGCGCCGCACGCGCGCCAGCGTGACTTCGACGCCGCAACGGTCACACACGACGCCGCGGTGCTTGATGCGCTTGTATTTTCCGCACGAGCATTCCCAGTCCTTCACCGGCCCAAAAATGCGTTCGCAAAACAAACCACCTTTCTCCGGCTTGAACGTCCGGTAATTGATTGTTTCGGGATTTTTGACTTCGCCCTTGCTCCAGGAGCGGATGGCATCCGGGGAGGCGACAGTAATGCCGACGTAATCCACCTGGTTGACTTTGTCCAATCCCAGCAATTCGCGGGCGCTTTCCTTGGTGCTAATCATAATTAAAAATGTCGGATTGAAGATGAGACCGGTCCAGGGGCCGCCGCGCCCAACGGCGCGAGGGCAACGGCGGCCATCATGGTTGCGGTGTCGGAGGACAACGCAACTTTGAAGAGTCGTTTCAAGATCAGTGTGGTTTGAACCTTGTTCTAAACGTCAAATTCGTCCGGCCCAAAAACGCCATCGGCGCGCATGGATTGTTGGACGGGCGTCTTTTCGGTCATAAAGAATTCAAGCAAAACGGAACGATAATAATATGCCTCCATGCGAATCAACGCAAGAAATTTTATTAAAAATTCCGCGACGGCATTTTCAACGAATTTTTAAGGCGAATTTAACGAAAAACAGGGCAAATTGGCGACGGCGGCGGCGGAAGCGCCGGCGCTCAAACCACTTGCATGGGCTGAAATTGGCGGCCCAAAATCGGGGCGCTTTTCGTGTTGAGCCATCTCTCCAATATGCCGGCGTAAACATTCCGAAAATCCACGTTGAACCGAATGTCTCCCTCGAAGAGGTCCTGCGGCGCCAGGCTCGGATACGCCCCGAACAAACCGGCTTTCATGCGGTTTCCGATCACAAACAAGGGCGCCGCGGCGCCATGATCGGTGCCGCCGTTGGCATTTTCCGCGACGCGCCGCCCAAATTCGCTAAACGTCATGACGAGGACCCGTTGAAGGTTATTTTGGGCCTTCAAATCGGCCACAAATGCCTTTGTGGCATCGCCCAGGTCCTGGAGCAGTTGCCGCTGGCGCCCGACCTGGCCGGCGTGGGTGTCGTAGCCGCCCTGTGACACATAATAAATCCGAGTGGGCAACCCGCCGCCGATGAGTTGGGCCACCAATTTGAGGGAATGGCCCAATTGCGACGCCGGGTAGGTGGCGAGGTTTTGGGCGCGCGCGGCGATGCCGCGAATCTGCTCGGAACTCATCTGCGCGTCCAACGCGATGCGTTCAATGAATTGCTCCACCCTGCCGCCGATCATGGGACGGGCCGCGGCGAGGGTGCCGATGGAAGCGCCCGATTGGTCTTCGTCCGGCTCGATTCCATTCATCTCTTCATAAACGGTCTCCATTTGGGGAGGGGACATGAAGCGAAAATTTTTGGGATTGGTGACGCAAACGCCTTTTGGATTGAGGGCGTAAAAGGACTCCGGGAGATGGTCGCCGATGACGAGGCCCGCGGCCGGGTCCGCGCCCGAGCAACAATTGTCAAAATAACGGCCGAGCCAGCCGTGAGACTCGATCTTGTCGGAATCGCTGGCGGTCTGCCAAATCTCGGTGGAGCGGAAATGAGAACGGTTAGGATTTGGATAGCCGACACCCTGGACCACGGCGAGATGGCCGGCGTCATAAAGGCTCTTGAAACCGGTCAGGGCGCCATGGAATCCAATTTCATCGTTCAACTTGAGCACCTGGCCGGCGGAAAGGCCGAGCGTGGGACGGGCCTTGTGATAAAAATCATTGGCGTAAGGGACAACCGTATTGATGCCGTCGTTGCCGCCAGCCATTTGCAGGACCACGAGGATGGTCGAGTCCCTGCCGGTGGCAATTTGCGTGATGGAATCGGCCGCCTGGGCGTGGAGGGCCGTAAACGTGTCGGCCAGAAACGCCGGCACGGTCCAGGACAACGCGCCGCCGAGGACGGTCTTTCTCAAAAATTCCCGGCGCGTTTGAAGGGTGATCTCGTTTTTCATAAGGTATCGGCCTGATTGAAAAGTTATACGACCTGATATTCGGGCGTGGCCATGACCAGCCGGATGGCCGCCAGAATTTCCTCGTTGGAAATTCCGCGTCTCATGCCCAAAAAATCGCGCAATGCCGTTTCCTGGCTTGCGGCAAGGTTGGATTGCAGCAAGCGGCGGCCCAGCGCCGCCACGAGCGCCGTTTTGTCCGCCCTTTCCGCCGCCGTCAGAATTTTGTCGGCGTCCACGCCCCCCACCTTGACGCGCGGCGCGGCCTTTTCCGCCGCGGCCTCCGAATCCGTCATCATGTCCACCGGACGGGGGCGGGCCATCTTTTGCGGAACCATGGCGCCATGCACGAGGACGGCTGCGTCATTGTAGCGCGCCAGGAGGGTATTGGTGTTGATCCAGCTCAGGCCTCCGTCCCAACCCTTGACGTTGGGGGGCGCAAAGAGGTCCTGGCCGAGGTTTCGGAGCATGTTGGCGCAAAGGGCCGGAGGCGGCAATGGGCACTCCAACATGCGTGCGGTTCCCACGAGCCATTCGACGGGACTTTTGACGGCGTTGCCCATGATTGCCGGGCTGTAAAATTCCTCGCTGCGGAACAGAACGCGCAAAAACGGCTTGAAATTGCCGCCATTGGCGGAAAACACTTCCGCCAACGCCTGGTTGAGGGGCGCCGGAGGCATCTGGCCGGCGAAGAAGTTCCAGAGTTTGGCGGTTATGAAGCGGGCCGATTGGGGTTGGCGGACGATTTGGGCCAGGAAATCCCCGCCGGTGAGGTTGCCGGTGAGTCCGAGCACCGTCTTGGCGCCGGTATCGTGGAAAATCGGCCGATAGATGAAGATCTGGCCCACCGGATCATAGGACCAGCCGGTCAAGGCGCGCGCGGCCTCGGTGACATCCTTTTCAGTATAATGTCCGATGCCCAGGGCAAAGAGTTCCATACATTCGCGGGCGAAATTTTCATTGGCGTGGGGTTTGCGGCTTTTCCATTGATCCAGCCAGACGAGCATCGCGGGGTCCTTGGCGACGAAGTTGAGCATCTCCAGCCAGTTGCCCGTGGCGAGCCTGCGAAACAATTCGTTCTGGCGCCACATGAGGTAGGATGGATTGGGGACCATGGCCACCTTCTGGTAACTCGTCGCAAAATGCCCGTGCCAGAACAACACCATTTTCTCCTGAAACGGCCGCGGCCCGGATGCCATGCGGTTGAGCCACCAGCCGCGCAATTCCTGGAGCCGTTGGAATTGCACGCGGTTTTCGGCCTGCCTCAACTTCTGGGCCTGGTCCTTCGGCGCGGCCTTGACGGAGAGCCTGAAATTCCTGATGCCTTGCGGGTCTGGATAAGCCCAGGACGGATCGGGGGTGGGATCGGGGATTCGTTCGTAGTCGAGCAGCGATGAGATCGCCGCCTCATGGTCCAGCGCGGTTAATCTTTGAATCTCCGCGGGCGGGCCGCCAAAGCCCATTCGATTCAAGAGGTGCGCTGCTGTTTTGTGATTCCAACGGCCACTGGAGAGCGCGTTTAACATACGACTAACTGGTTATCATCATTAGACGTTCAATTATCGCATAGGTTTCACGGATTTGATAATTTATTTGGCGTCCAGGGGGAAGGATGAGAGGGCCACGTGGCGCGAGCCGGACGATGACAACTGGCTGCGCATCAGGAAGATTTCACGGGCCTGCCATTCGCCAAAATTGCGGTCGCGGAACGGGATGACGGCGTCCAAGAATTTTTTCAGGTCGCAGCGGTTCATCCGCTTGAACCGGCCGAGGGTGGCGTGGGGGGCGAACTTTTGCGATTCGGTTCGTTTGCCGAACGGCGCAGCCGCCTGTTCCACCCGCTGTCGCAGGTCCGCCAGGATGATTCCCGCGGATTCCAGGCCGATCCACGCGACCCGCGGCGACCGGACATGGGGAAAGAAGCCGATTCCGCGGGCCGTCACGCGGAATGGAACGACTCCGGCACAAGCCCGCGCCAATGCGGCGGTCAAATCGGCCACCGCGGGTGATGGGACGGCTCCAAGAAATTTGAGGGTCAAATGAAACTGTTCGGGCGGGGTCCAACGCATGGCGTTCGCCGGCGGCAATTCCTTCAACACCGCCTGGACCTTTGCGATTTCCCGGCGCACGGTTTGTGGGATGAGGAGCGCGACGAACAAACGGAGCGTTTGACGGCCGCGCGCGACGGTTGCAATCATGGCGTGGTTTTGGAGGGCGGGTCAGGAGATTCGGCGCCTGCAATGATAGCAAATACCCTTGCCTTCTGGTCCGCGCGCCGTTTTTTCTCGACGGCGCGCAAGGGGGAAAGCCTGGCCAATCGCAACCGGAGAAGCGCCGCCAGCCAGGTGAGCGGGTCCCGGAACATTCGAACTTTTTTACCTTCTTCAAACGACCGCGAGCGATAATTGACCGGCAATTCCACCGGGCGGTAGCCTTTACGGATGAGTTTGATGAGCAACTCGAAATCGAAGTCGAACCGGTTGCACTCAAATTCCAGGCCGAACAGGCAATCCCTGCGAAAGACTTTGAACATGGTGAAGGGATCGCGCAGGCGCTGCAAGAAGAGGACATTGATGAGCGACGTAAAAAGCCAGTGGCCGGTGTTCAAGAAGGCGCTCAAGCTGCGTTGGCCGGCGAACTGGCGCATTTTCATGACATTGCGGCCGCCGTGCCGCGAGCCAAGCACGAAGGCGGCCCGGCCCGCCCGCAACGGTTCGAGCAAGGCATCGTAATCTTCGAGGTCATATTCCAAATCGGCGTCCTGGATCAACACGTAATCCCCCGTGGCGGCCTTCAATCCCGCCCGAACGGCGTGCCCCTTGCCCTTGGGGCGGTCTTCCAAAATCAATTTCACGCGCGGATGCTCCTTGTATTTCATGGCCAGTTCGCGCGTGCCGTCCGTGGAATGGCTTTCCACCACGACGACTTCGATATGAAGGTCCGGCAGTTCCCTGGCCAAAAGCGCGTCCATGAGCGCGCAAAACGTGGCGGCTTCGTTGTAGGCCGGCACGATGACGGATAGCGATTCGCGCGGATGGACCTCGGCCTTTCGGGAAAAAATCGTGATGCCATTGGCGACGACGCGCCTGGGCCGCAATTGGGTTTTTTTGGGCAAAACGCGCGCCAGCATCCGGACAACCGGCGTGATAACGGGAACCGGGAACTGGTCGAGGCGCTTTTTTACGTGGTCAAAATTCAAAATTTTCCAGCCTGGCAGGACAATCACCTGCCGGAAGGCGGCGCGGAAGAGCGCCGTCTGGATGGTGGGGCGGTTGAAATAAGTCAGGTGCCCGGCTTTGAATTCCATCCATTTATGGCGCAGGAACCGCGCGGGCCAGGAATCGGTGGAAAGCGTCGTGACAAACAGGGTGCCGCCGGGCTTGAGCAGGCGATGAATTTCGCCAAGAAACTTCACTGGAGAACGGACGTTTTGCAACTGATCGGAAATAATGCAAAGGTCGAACTGGTTCTCCGCGAGGTTTGCCCCCGTTAATTCACCGCATCGCACGTTGCCCCGGGTGAGACGTTGCCGCGCCCGCTCGCAGGCCGCCGCCGAGTAGTCAATGCCGGTCACGTCCCATCCGGCCGCTTCGGCTTCCGCGAGCAAATCGCCGTTGCCGCAGCCCACTTCGAGAAGCCGCCCCGTTCCCGGCCCGCGATAGCGCGCGATTTGCGACAGATAAAATTTCACGGTAGCCTGCCTCATTTCGAGCGCAACCCGCCGTCCTTCTTCATTTTCGCGGCCGTCCGGGAAACAATTGGCGGCGTAAATTTTCGCCAATTCCTGGTCGCTGGGTTGGGGATTGAGGAAGATCAATCCGCAATCCTCGCACCGCACCATGCGAAAGTCGGCCGTGGAGAAGAGATAATAAACGCGGGCGTTTCCGCAGACGGGACAGACTTTGATCATCGGCCTGCCGCCGGAGGCATTCGCGACTGGATTCATGGTTCGCCTCCTCTCGAAAAACCGGGCGCGACGCGCGGTTGGAAAAGACCGGAGACCGCCCATGCCATCGCCGCCGCCAGCGCGCCCCAGAACAACGCGCAGGCCGCCGCCCAACGCGGAGGACGGTAAGTAAAGATGACGCGATAATTGCCGGGCCGATCCAGATAGATGCCCTTGAAGGCTTCGTTGACGGCCAGCACCGGCGCCGGCCGCCCGTTGGCGGTGGCGATGAAATCGCCGGCCTGTCCCTCCGCCAGGGACACAATTCCGGCGCGCGGAACGCGAATGTCAAAGGCGGTTGAGTTGGGCAAAAGACGGTAATCGTCCGCCGCCACGACGGTTGCATGGGCCGTGTTCTCCAATTGCCGCAACGCGGGCCGTTGTGCAATGTCGCTGGAATTCAATGCCGCGAAAGGCTGTTTGCCATTTGCACCAAGATACTGGATGAATTGCGCGTTGGAAGAAACGGGAATTACCTTGTCTGTAAAAAAAGCCCGGGGCCATGCCTCCGGATTTTCCACCACTCCGAAATCGCCGCGATGGACCTCGCGATAATCCGTTCCGTTCGGGATTTTTACATTGGGCCGGGTCAGAACGTACCTGACGTTGAGCAGATTCAGGAGCGGTTGCGCTTCGATGGGATTCACCTTGATCATCCACTTCTGGCCAAAACGCGCGCCTGGAAAATGGCTGACGAGATTGATATAGGCGGCGCTGCTGAGCGGCGCGCAGGACCGAATGTCTTCCAACCCGTACACCGCGGCGTAATCGCCAAAAAAATCCCAATAACTTCTTCCCATGACGCGGAAGGGGTCGGATGAATTGTTCTTGATCCAATCCACGGCGTCGCTGGGAGCATTTAAAACAACGCGCGGGCCGAAGATCATCAACAGCGAATCGCTTCCAAACGCGTAAATCCCAAATCGGAACTGCGCGATGAAACCCAGAACCAGAACGCACGCCCATCCCAGAACCGATACCCGCCCCTTCCGCGATTTCAAATACGCAAAGACCAACGGCGCCCCCGCCGCGCCGGCGCCCACGCACAGGAGATAATTCCACGGAAGCGGCCCATGCTTCAGGCTCACGCAATAGATGCCAAGCATGGCCGCGGCAATCAACCCGATCCAGGCAAAATCCATCGCCACGCGCCGGAAATCCCTTGCCGCAGCCAGCCGCGCAAATCCATAGGCGCTTTGGATCGTAAGATGTATCACCAGTAAATAGGAAAAATCGGTGTACGCATGACCCACTCGGTTGAACAAGGGTATGTGGCGTATCACTGCGGCGGGAATCAAGCCGAAAACCAACCCGCCCCATAGGAAAATGGCCGCGCTGTTGATCCAGAAAAAGCGTTCCTTCTTCAATTCCCGCCATCGCAACGCGGCGAAAATGGAACCGGCCATCACCAGCAAGCTGGTTCCCGGCGCAGGCGGGGCATATTGAGGTCCCGGCAAAGCCCGGCGATAAAATACATCTTCAAAGGCCCCCATCAGGTCCGCAAACGGCACCAGCCCCGCCAAGATATGCTGGAGATAAACATTTCCAACGTTCGCCGCGCGAGCCGAGTCCGTAAACGGCAACAGCCCCGCGAAGACCTGCTGGTGCGCCGTGTAGGAACATGGCAGCGCGCGCCAAAA
This sequence comes from Verrucomicrobiota bacterium, assembly GCA_028872915.1. Taxonomy (GTDB): domain Bacteria; phylum Verrucomicrobiota; class Verrucomicrobiia; order Limisphaerales; family UBA11358; genus UBA11358. The sequence continues at coordinate 68,995 of JAGWNY010000005.1, read as the reverse complement.
AGTCATCCATACCGGCGCCGTCAAGCCAAGAAACAGGGCGGTCCCCACGGCCATGCGCCCCGCCACCCTGGCGACGTCGCCCATGGCGCGGCATGATGTCAATGCAAAAATAAACGCCGCCAAATTCAGCCCGCCTATCAACGTCACGGCCGCCTCCGCGTCTCCTCCGTTAAAACAAGCCACATTCGCCAACAACCAGCCCAATCCCGCCCGCCACGAGGCGCCGGAACGCAAATCCAGGAGCGCCAGCGCCGACAATAAAACCCATGGTGAATAACAGAAAACAAAAAAGGAAGGGTGAGCGTTAATATAGAAAAAAGCGCCGCAATAAGCCGCCAGCGCGGCGTAAATGGCCGCCAGCGGCTTGCTCCTTGTGAGGCGCAAAATGAGCAACCCAAACCCAACGCAAAAAAGAAGCTTCGCCGCCAGAAATTTTATGTCCCAGGCCGGCGCCGAACCATGCCCGATGATGACGATCCATTGCAGCGGGTCCTCCAGCATGAAAATTGCCTGGCCTATCATCGTGTAGCCGCAATGCCCATACCGATCCCATAACGGCAACTCTCCGTGCTCCCAGACGCTTCGCGACTCAACAAATCCGGCCGGCACTTCCCCAATCATCATGGCTGCGATGTCGCTTCCGTGGACTGAATAATACCGGGTCGGCTTCATTTCCGGAAGCGGCATGCCCCAACTGTAAACCAGGGGAATCCCATCCGTCGGCGCCACGAAACTCCGCCCCAGAAATATCACCGGGAAGCAATTGACCGTGAGGGCCAGCGCCGATGCCGCCCAAATTATCAGAACAGGATGGCGCGCCGCCCACGCGGAAATCGGGCCGGCCAATGTCGCGTTGCCGGCTTGAATTTCAGGCATCGGTTTGGCTGCAAGGTTTTCCGAGTTCATCAAACATCAGTGCCCATTGAGGCGCAAACATTAGGTTTGCGCCGCCTTGCGGTAAAGCAAACTTTATGCCCGGCATGGAACACGGATTTTTAACCGCGAATGAAAGCGAATGAAAGCGGCAGGGTTCGGAATCGGTGTTCGGAATCGGGGAAAAACGCCCCGCGCGAAGGGCGCAAAGCACAGGGGAAGCGAGAGCGTCCTTGCGTCCGCTCCCACGAGGAGACGATGGCACATCCTGACCCGGCCCTCAAGGGGAGAGGGTGAAATCAGAACCGGTCTCAAGGGCGGCTGCGCCGCGCGCGATTTTTTCTGTAATCGGCGCGTTCCGCGGGCGCTTCGGATTTGTCGCCGGCCAGCATTCGTTTAAGTTCCTTGACTTGGTCCCGCAATAACGCGGCCTTTTCAAATTGCAGGTCTTCCGCCGCCTTGAGCATGTCCGACTCCAATTCCTGAATGGTTGCGGCCAGGTCAATGTCCATCTTCGCGTCCCGCAACACGGACTGGCCTTCCTGGCGCCGCGATTCATACACGGCCAGGCTCTCCTCGACGGCGCGGCTCACACTGCGGGGCGTGATGTGATGCGCCGCATTGTAATCCAACTGTTTTCGGCGGCGGTATTCCGTGACCGCCAGAAATTTTTTGATGCTCCCGGTCATCACGTCGGCGTACAGGATCACTTCGCCATTCAGATGGCGCGCGGCGCGGCCCGCGGTCTGAATGAGGCTGGTTTCGCTCCGCAAAAAGCCCTCCTTGTCCGCGTCGAGAATGGCCACGAGCGATACCTCGGGCAAATCCAGCCCTTCGCGGAGCAGATTGATGCCGACCAAAACGTCAAATTCCCCCTTCCGCAGCGCCCGCAGGATTTCCACGCGCTCGATTGCGTCTATTTCGCTGTGCAGATACTGGACGTTGACGCCAATCCCGCGGAGGTAATCGGTCAATTCCTCCGCCGTGCGCTTGGTGAGGGTGGTCACGAGCACGCGCTCTTTCTTGTCGGCCCGCGCGCGCGCTTCCTCAATGAGGTCGTCTATCTGGCCGGCGAGGGGCTTGACCGTGACGGCGGGGTCAACCAGCCCCGTGGGCCGCACGACCAATTCCACCACTCCGGCCCGGCTGGCCGCGCCCCCCTCCGCTCCGCCGTGGCCGCCATGAACCGCCGCCTGCCGCGCCCATTCGATCTCCCGTTGGGCGGGCGTCGCGCTCACGTAGATCGTCTGGTTCTGCATGGCTTGAAATTCCAAAAAGTTCAGGGGCCGGTTGTCCAGCGCGCTGGGCAGCCGGAACCCGTGCTGCACCAAAACCGTCTTGCGCGAGCGGTCGCCTTCGTACATCGCGCCGATCTGCGGGACAGTCACGTGAGATTCGTCAATGACGAGGAGATAGTCGCCCGGAAAAAAATCAAAGAGCGTGTTCGGGTGCGAACCAGGGGGACGGCCTGAAATGTGGCGCGAATAATTTTCGATACCGGAACAAACCCCCGTTTCCTCCATCATCTCCAAATCGAACTCCGTCCGCTGTTTGACGCGCTGGGCTTCGAGCAGCTTGCCGTTCTTCTCAAACCACGCAATCCGTTCGCCCAGCTCCTCGCGGATTGTCAGAATGGCCCGCTTCATCTTCTCTCCAGTTGTCACGAATTGTTTCGCCGGAAAAATGGTTGCCGCTTCCAAAACCTCCGCGTTGCGGCCGGTCGGGGGTTCAAATCGGGTCAGCCGCTCGATTTCGTCCCCGAAATATTCAATCCGCAGCCCGTCTTCCCGTCCGGCGGGCCGGACTTCCACGGTGTCGCCGCGCACCCGGAAATGGCCCCGCTCGAAGGCGATGTCGTTGCGTTCATATTGCAAATCCACCATCCGGCTTAGAAGCTGTTCGCGCGAGGGACCGCCGCCCGTCCGCAAAGGAATGATCATCTCCTCGAAGTCCTCCCGGCTGCCAATGCCGTAGATGCAGGAAACACTCGCCACCACGACCACGTCGCGCCGCGAAAAGAGGGAACTCATGGTCGAAAGCCGCAGCCGCTCAATCTCCTCGTTCCGGCTCGAATCCTTTTCAATAAAAGTGTCCGTTCGGGGAATATAGGCCTCGGGTTGGTAGTAATCGAAGTAGCTCACGAAGTATTCGACCGCGTTGCGCGGAAAGAATCCCTTGAATTCGGCGTAAAGCTGGGCCGCCAGCGTCTTGTTGTGCGAAATGACAAGGGTCGGACGATTGAGGTTCTTGATGACGTTGGCAATCGTGAACGTCTTGCCGGAGCCGGTCACCCCCAGCAGCACCTGATGCCCGGCTCCGGCCAGCAGTCCTGCCGTGAGCCGGGCAATCGCTTGCGGCTGGTCTCCGGCCGGTTCGTAAGGCGCTGATAACTCGAACATCCGGCGAAAATTAGTGCCGCCGCCAAACGCCGTCAAATCCGCATCCGGCCTCCGATAAGTGCCCTTTTGTGGGACAGTTGGACCCGCGGCTTTTTTGGCCTGAATGCAGCCCGCCCGTGGCATCCGATTCTCCACCCCCAACGCCAGCGACAGGCCCTCCGGCGTCCGCCCGTTCCAAGCAACGACGGGAGAAAGGGTTGCGTCAATTGCATCATTCCGGCCTCCCGCCAGCCTTGCCCCGGCTGTTCGATGGACGGTAATCGTCAATTTAAAATTACCGCGATGGCATTGCTAATGCTCAATGCGTGGAACTGATTTCGAATCCCTATGAACAGCAATCCTTTTCAGATTCCGGCGTGCTTCCAGATGGAATCCGAGCGACGCCGGCGTGAACGTTTCAAGAAATATGTTTTTGTGAGCATAGCCGTGGCGGTGTTGTTGCTTGTCGGTCTGTTGATACAGGGATGCAAGAGTGAGCGCGCTGCGGCCGGCGGGCCAATTCCGTCCGCCGCAGCCGTTTCGACGCTTCCGGCCATGCCCGAACCCGCCTCGCAAGACGCGATAACGGCTGCGCCCATCGCCATGCCATCCCCCCAGCCCACTGTCTCAAAATTGGACAGGCCTGCGCAGTCCAAACACGCTGCGGCTACTGTTGCCGTTGCCGTTCGTTCCGGCGATACGTTGAGCGGGATTGCGCGCTTGCATCGCACAACCGTGGCAGCCATCAAGGCGGCCAATGGCCTGGATAGCGACCATATCTTCGCCGGGCAAACTCTCAAAATCCCACAAACCTGACAGCCCGTAAACGGCCGTCAAATGGCGAAGTCCGTGTAGTCGGCTTTTACGGCTTCGGAGGGCGCGGTGAGCATTCCGGCCGCCACGGTCGCGTTGGTTCCCTGCTCAATCAAAATGAACGAGCCGGTCAGCCGGTTGAAGTTGTAGCCGTCAAATACCAGGGGCCTGGCCGTCTTCAGCCGGATGATGCCGATGTCATTCATTCCCAACTGCACCGGCGCCGGCTCGGCTTCGAACGTCGCCACGTCAATGCGGCTTTCCAGGGCGGTGACGATGGCTTGCACGGTTTGCGTGGTATGTTTGAGAAAATATTTTTTACCGGCCTGCACCGGGCGCGCGTGCATCCAGCAAACGCGCGCGTGCAATTCCGCGCTTTGGCCCGGAAGGTTTTCCACGCCGACAATCATGTCGCCGCGGCTGATGTCAATGTCGTGCTCCAGGCACAGCGTCACCGATTGCGGGCAAAACGCCTCGCGCAACGGCCCTTCGTGCGTAAAAATATCCTTGACAGTTGTCTTGAGGCCCGCTGGCAGCGCCACGACCCTGTCCCCGCGCCGCACAATGCCGCCGGCCACCTGCCCGCCGAGGCCGCGAAAATCGTGCAGCTTCGGGTCGCGCGGATTGTTTGGGCGGTTGACCCATTGCACGGGGAAGCGCAGGGCGCCGAGGTTCCAGTCGCTGGCGATGTGGACGGTTTCCAGGTGCGCGAGCAGCGTTGGGCCTTCGTACCACCGCGTTTGTTTGGAGCGTTCCACCACGTTGTCGCCGTTGAGGGCGCTGATGGGAACAAATTTCACGTCACGAAAGGCGTCCAGCCGTGGAATGAACCCTTCAATTTCGTCCCGGATTTCCAGGAACCGCTCCTCGCTCCAGTCCGCCAGGTCCATCTTATTGACCGCGATCACCAGGTGCGGGATGCCCAGCAGCGATGAGAGATAAATATGCCGGCGGGTTTGCTCGATGACCCCGGCGCGCGCGTCCACCAGCACGATGGACAAGTTCGCCGTCGAGGCGCCGGTGACCATGTTGCGCGTGTACTGAACGTGTCCGGGCGTGTCGGCGACGATAAACTTGCGTTTCGGGGTGGCAAAATAGCGGTAAGCCACGTCAATGGTAATTCCCTGTTCCCGCTCCGCCCGCAGGCCGTCGGTGAGATTGGCCAGATTGATCCGTCCGCCGCCAGTGATGTCCGCGCTGCGCTCCAGCGCCTCCAACTGATCCTCCATGAGCGATTTGGAATCGTAGAGCAGGCGGCCGATGAGCGTGGACTTGCCGTCATCCACGCTTCCACAAGTGTTGAAGCGGAGGATTTCGACGGGATGGGGAACGTGCGGCATGATGACAAGGATTGATCTGGCTTTGGTTACAAAAGGCTTCCCATGCAGTTCTCGATTATTCAGGCGGGCAAATCAAGGGAATTACTTCACGCTTGTTGCGCCGGTAAACCCGGAATTCGTCGCGATCCGGCGTGATGACCGGGTATTTCGGAAAAAGCTCGCTCATGCGGATGAGGCACAGGTCGGCGAAATCGGCTCCGCGGTCGGCGTAGCGCCTGTCGAGATTTTCCAGTTGTTGGAGGCGATCGTTGCAATTGAACGCCGGCGTGATGAAGCCCCGGCCTGGCATTTCGAAAATGGCCCGGGATGAACCCAGGTGAAATGCCGTCTCGGAAAGGACCGATTCACAGGTCAAAAACGGCTCTTCCCATTGCCGGGCCAAATGTTCGGCCCAGTCATGGTGAAAATCGTTCCGGCTGACAAACGCCACCAAAAATCCCGTGTCGGCGATGCCCTTCATGCCTTGGTGGAACAGCCCTTTCGCCGGGATAAATCAGGCGGAAGACCGCGAATGCTTCCGGCCAGGCGCATAAAAGGCTGTTCCTCCTTCGCGGATTTGGCCATTCCCAATTGTTCACGCACGATCCGGCCTTGCGAAAGACCGGTCCGCGCCGCCGTTTCCCCAAGCCAGGAGGCAAGCTCTTTGCCAAGACGAATGGTAAGTGTCTGACTCATTTGCCAAAAGTGTAATCGCAAAGCGCGGGCCGATCAAATCGGTTAAAAATAGCCGGCTTTTTTCCGGTCTTCCATCGCGGCCTCGCCGGCTTTGTCGTCGGCCCGGGCGCCGCGCTCGGTCACGCGCGCCGCCGCGATCTCCGCCAGGATGTCATCCACGTTCGCCGCCGGCGATTCGACCATGCCCGTGCTGATGATGTCCCCAATCGTGCGCACCCGCGCAACGAGTTCCCGCACTTGCTCCGACGGCTTGGGCGGCAGCAAATCGGTCACCGGCAGCCATTGCCCGGCCCGCCGCACGCACCGGCGCTTGTGGCTGAAATATATGACCGGCACATCCAGCTTCTCACGCTTGATATATTCCCAAACGTCCATCTCCGTCCAATTGCTCAACGGAAAGGCGCGCATGTGCTCGCCCGGATTGACGCGGGCATTGTAGAGGTTCCAGATTTCGGGCCGCTGGTTTTTCGGGTCCCATTGGCCAAAACCGTCCCGAAAGCTGAAAAATCGTTCCTTGGCCCGCGCCTTTTCCTCATCGCGCCGCGCTCCGCCGATGAGACAATCAAACCGAAACTCCTCAATGGCAGCCAGCAGCGTGGGAATTTGCAGTTGGTTGCGGCTGATTTCGCCGGGTCGGGGAACCGCTATCCCCCCCGCAATCGCGTCCTCCACTTTGCGGACGATCAATTTCGCTCCCAGCTCGCCGGCTCGGCGGTCGCGAAATTCGTTCAGTTCCGGAAAATGATGGCCCGTGTCCACGTTCAGGAGCGGCATCGGAATGTCCGAAGGCCGGAAAGCCTTTTCGGCCAGGCGCAAAAGACAGATGGAATCCTTGCCACCGGAAAATAAAATCGCCGGACGCTCGAATTCCGCCGCCACCTCGCGCATGACGTGGATGGCCTCCGTTTCCAAATACTGCAAATGGTCCAAATGATACATAGGAGGGCTAGACGCCTGATCCCAACGCCTCCGTTCCCCAGGCCGCATGGAGACCGCACTCGCGTTTGTCATCCGCCTTTGCCGGGTCGAAATAATCCCATTCGTTTGGCAGATCATGCCCCTTGAGGTACTCTTCCATCTGCGCGTCGCTCCAATGGAATACCGGGCTGACTTTGAGCGCGCCAAAATTTTTGTCCTCGCTGACAATGTCCATCTCCGCGCGACTTGGATTTTGCGCTTTCCTCAGGGCCGTAATCCAGATCGCCGGCGCCAGTTCGCGCATCCCGCGCTGGAACGGCTCGATTTTCATCATGGCGCTGAACTCTTTCAGTGCCTTTTCATCGTCCAGGGAGGGCACGTCGCCGTAAAGCGCGTCCCGATGCGCCGCGGAGATGGCCGGCAAATACGATTTGAGATTGAGATGAAGCAGCTTTTTTAATTGGTCGGCGTGCCGGTAGGTTGCCGGGCGATTATAACCATGATCCACCCACAGCACCGGCATCTCCGGCTGGACCTGCACGCACAGGTGCAACAGCACGGCTTCATAAGGCCGGAAATTTGTCGAAACGATGGCGCGTCCCCCGGCCTGCGCGACGGCCCAGCGGACGATGTCGAGCGGGGTCTTGGAACGCGATTCGGCGTTGGCTTGGGCCATTTGGGCGCGAGTCATGGTTTGGGTCCGGTTCAAATTGAAAATCCGCTGGTTGTCTCGTTCAGCAGCACCCGGTCGCACCAATCGCCGAAGGTCTCGCGGTTGAATCGCTCATTGGCGTAGCGCGTGAGCGCCGGGCGCAATTCGCTTTCAATGTCCGCGTCCTTCACCACTTCCTTCCAAAGCCGCGCCAGGCGCGTGCCGCCGGTGTCGCCCCCAAGCCAGATTTGATACCGGCCCGGCGCCTTGCCTACGAATCCAATCTCGGCCAGATAGGGCCGCGCGCAACCGTTGGGACAGCCCGTCGAGCGGATGACAATTTCCTCGCCCGCCAGCCCGGCTTCTTCGCAAAGTTTTTCAATCCGGTCAATCAGCCCCGGCAGCATCCGCTCCGACTCCGCCAGCGCCAGCCCGCAGGTGGGCAGGGCCGGACACGCCATCGCGGCGGCGTGAAGGGCCGTCGTCTGCCGATGGCCGCTGCCGACTCCGTGCCCGGTCAACAGTTCGGTAATGGCGTCCCGGTCCTCCTCAATCACATTGGCCAGTATCACGTTTTGATTGGCCGAAAGCCGGAATTCAATGTCATTGAATTTTTCCGCGATTTGCCGCAACGCCGTTTTTAAGCGCCGCCCTTCCATGTCGCGGACGCGGCCTGACTCCACGAAAATCGTGAGAAACCATTTCCCATCCACCGCCTCGCGCCAGCCGTATAGGTCGCCCGTCGTGTCAAATGTGAAGGGCCTGGCCGGTTCCAGCCGGATGCCCGCCCGTTTCTCAATTTCCGCCCGCACCCACTCCGGCCCGCGTTCGGCCACGATGTATTTGAATCGCGCATGCTTGCGATCGGCGCGGTCGCCATAATCCCGATGAATCGTCAGCGCCGCCCGGGCCACGTCCACCACCTTTTCGGGCGGCAAAAATCCCACCACGTCCGCCAGGCGCGGATAGGTCTGGATGTTGCCGTGGCTGCGCCCCAGGCCGCCGCCCGCGGCGACGTTGTAGCCCGCCAGGCGTTCATCCTCCGCAATGGCGATAAAGCCGATGCAATTCGTGAAAATATCAATGTCGTTCACCGGAGGGATGGCGAACGCGATTTTAAATTTCCGCGGCAGATACGCCTTTCCATAAAGCGGGTCGCTGAAGTTCTTGTTTTCCGGGTCGTCCAGGTTGAGTTGCACGCCTTCTATCCAGATGGCGTGGTAGGCGCGGGTCTGGGGACGGGTCGCCTGGGCGACGCGGCGGCAATCCTCCAGCACTTGCGCCCGGGCAAGCGTATAAGCCGGGGTGGGCGGGGCCATCACGTTGCGCCGCACGTCGCCGCAGGCGGAAATGGTGGTCAACAGCGAGTGGTTGATTCCCTGAATCAGGGATCGAACGTTGGGCTTGAGCACGCCGTGAAATTGGATGCCTTGCCGCGTTGTAATCCGCAGCGTCTGATTGCCGTATTGAGCGGCCAGATCGTCAAACGCCATCCATTGGGCCGCCGTCATCACCCCCCCCGGAATCGAGGCCCGCGCCATCATGATGTATTTCTTGGCCGTTTTGCGCAGGTCGCGGTCATCCTGCTGATACACGCCGTGAAACTTCAAAAATTCGTAATCATCCTGGCTGAAATGGTCCGCCCCCGCGTCGGCAATCGTGGCCGCAATCGTGCCCGCCACGGTCGGAATGGCCGCTTTAATGTCTTCGTTGTGGGTCAATTTGACCGCTTCGCTCATAAGGAACGCATAATTTATCCCCGGCGCGCCCCATATTCAAGATTTCCCGTCCGAGGATTTTATATGCAACTCCCGCAATTGCCGCGCCGAAGCGGGCGCGGGCGCATCGGTCATCAAATCCACGCCCTTGGCGGTCTTGGGAAAGGCGATCACGTCGCGGATGCTCGGTGTGCCGCTCAAAATGGCGCAGAGCCGGTCAAAGCCCAGTGCAATGCCGCCATGCGGCGGCGCGCCATGGCGGAAGGCTTCGAGCATATAGCCAAACCGCAGTTTGGTTTCTTCGGGCGGAATTTGCAGCACGTCCTCGAAAATCGTCTTTTGCACGTCCGGCTGATGGATACGAATGGAGCCGCCGCCCAATTCGACGCCGTTGACCACCACGTCGTAGTGCTGGCCGCGGACTTTTTTTGGCTCGGTTTTCAGCAGCGGCACGTCTTCGGCCACCGGCGCCGTGAACGGATGATGGCTCGAATACCAGCGGTTTTGCTCCTTGTCGAAGCTCAACAGCGGAAAATCCACCACCCAGAGAAAATCAAACCGGTTCGGGTCAATGGTGAGTTTTCCCTGCGATTGCAGGACTTCCGCGCAATAGAGCCGGATTTTGCCCAGGATTTCGCAGGCATTGAGCCATTGATCCGCGGCGAACAAAATCAGATCGCCTTCTTCGATTCCGAGTTTGGCGATCAGCGCCTGTTTTTCGGCGTCGTTGAAGAACTTCACGATGGGCGATTTCCATTCGCCATTTTCCACCTTGATATACGCCAAACCTTTCGCGCCAAAACTCCTGGCATACTCGGTCATGGTCTCAATCTGCCCCTGGGTGGCGCCGGCGAGTCCCTTGGCGTTCAGAGCCTTGACAACCCCGCCGGAGGCAACCGCGCCGCTAAAGACTTTGAATGCGCTGGAGCGAAATTCCCCGGTGAAGTCGGCCAGTTGCATTTCAAAGCGCGTTTCCGGCTTGTCGGCGCCGTAGCGGTTGAGCGCTTCTTCAAATCGAAGCCGCTTGAAAGGAATCGGAACGTCCGCGTTCAACGTGGCCTTCCACACGCGTTTCAACAATCCTTCGATCAGCGCGTAAATGTCCTCCCGCTCGATGAACGACATTTCGATGTCCACCTGCGTAAATTCAAGCTGGCGGTCGGCCCGCTGGTCTTCGTCGCGGAAACAGCGGGCCAGTTGATAATAACGTTCCACGCCGCCGACCATTAAAATCTGTTTGAACTGCTGCGGCGACTGCGGCAGGGCGTAAAACGTGCCCGGCTCGCGCCGGTTGGGCACCAGGAATTCGCGCGCGCCTTCGGGCGTGGATTTGAAGAGGATGGGCGTTTCGACCTCCAGAAATCCCTGCTCGTCCATGAACTGCCGCGTGGCAATGGCGGCCTTGCTTCGCAGGCGCAGATTGCGCGCCATTTCCGGCCGCCTCAAATCCAGATACCGATATTTCAACCGCAACTCTTCGTTCACCTTGGCCGCCACCTCCGGATCGTCCACTGGAAAGGGCAACACGTCCGCCATGTTCAGCACTTCCAGCGCCGTTACCGCCACCTCCACTTCGCCGGTGGCAATTTTCGCATTGTTTGTGCCGTCGGGACGGCCGCGCACTTTCCCGGTCACGCTCACCACGCATTCGCTTCGCAATTTCTCCGCCCGGGCGAACAAGTCGGCTGGTAAATCCGACGGGTCAAAAACCGTCTGCGTGCGGCCTTCGCGGTCGCGGATATCAATGAAGATGACGCCGCCGAGGTCGCGGCGCGAATGCACCCAACCGGACAAGGTCACCGTCTGCCCAACGTGGGCCGGGCGCAACTCGTTGCAATGATGCGTTCGTTTCATTTCAAAATCGTGCGGTGGACGGGTGGAAGCGGCCTTCCCGCCAAAACGAACGGGCATTGTGACGGGAAAAAGAGGTTGTTTCAAACAATTAGTTTTTTGTTTTTAGCCGCGGATGGAACGCAGGCTCAACAGCGAATGGACGCCAATAAACGCGAACTTCACCTCCGAGGCACGGAGAGCCGACCCGCAAAACACTGCCAGCCGCCGGGGCATGAATGAGACAAGGGTGCCCGACGGATTTCCGGCATCGAATTTGCTTCTTTACGCTATCAGGCGTATGTTTGACCGTTCACACCAAGGAGTCGGCATATTTGCGACTCGAACTCGCGCGTGGCGTATATGAAAAAGACTTCCGCGGAGAGAAAGATTATTGCGGGATTTGTGGTCCTGGCGGTCGCGCTGGCGGGTGTCGCGTGGTTGTCGAGCCAGACCCTGCGAAGTTCCGTGGCGCAACAACAATGGGTGACCCATACGTATCAGGTCATGGAATCGTTGCAGCGCGGGCGGCTGTTGTTGGTGAAAGCGCAAACCGACCAGCGGAACTATCTCTTCACGGGCGACACAAATTTTGAAAAAGCCTCCGATGACGACCGGGCGTCGGCGACAGCCTGGTTGAAACAATTGGGGCATTGGATCCAGGACAACCGCGGGCAGCAGCAACGACTAAATGACCTGAAACCGCTCGTGTCGCAATGGCTGTCTTTCGTAACGCAGCAGACGACATTGCCGCCCCGGCGGGGGTGGATTTCCGAGGATGCCACGGCAACAGAGCAAGGCGCCAACTTGTTCCAGGGCATTTCGCTGCGATTAACGCAAATGGAGAGTGTGGAAACGCGGTTGCTTCAGGAGCGGCAACAGAGACTGGACACGGATGCGGAATTGACCGGGACATTCATCGTGGCGGCGGCCGTGCTGGCGGTGGCGCTGGGTTGGGTGTCGCTTATTTTCATCCACCGGGACCTGGATGAACGCCGGCGGACGGAAAAAGCGCTCAGACAGAGCGAAGAACGCGCGCGACTGACCGTCCAAATCATCCGGGATTACGCCATTTTTATGCTGGACGCCGGGGGCCGGGTCGCCAGTTGGAACATAGGGGCGGAGCGGATCAAGGGCTATAAGACGGAAGAAATCGTCGGGAAACATTTTTCCATTTTTTACCCCGAAGCGATTGCCCGCCGGGGGATTCCGGAAAAGGCCTTGCAGCAGGCGCGGGACGAGGGGCGTTGCGAACATGAGGGCTGGCGGGTCCGCAAGAACGGTTCGCGGTTCTGGGCGCACGCCGTGATTACGGCCATGCGGCATGAAGATGGAAGCCTCATCGGTTTCGCGAAGGTCACGCGCGACCTGACCGAACAGAAACGGGCGGAGGCCGTCCGCGAGGAACGCGACCGGTTTTTTGAGCTATCGCGCGACATGATGTGCGTGGCCGGTTTTGACGGATGGTTCAAGTCCGTCAATCCAGCCTGGGAACAGACGCTGGGATTTTCCCGCGAAGAATTGCTGGACAAACCGTTCATCGAATTTGTGCATCCGGATGACCGCGCCGTCACTCATATCGAAACGCAAAAAATGATGGCGGGCGGCGAGACGATCCGGATGGAAAACCGGTGTCTTTGCCGGGATGGCGCATGGCGCCGCTTTGCATGGAGTGCGCGGCCGGACATGGAGCGGCAATTGATTTATGGAACGGCGCGGGACATCACGGAGGAAGCGAAGGTCCAGGCGCAAATTTTGACGCTGAATGAGTCGTTGCAGCGGCACAGCCGCCAGTTGGAGGCGGCGAACAAGGAGTTGGAGGCGTTTTCCTACTCCGTCTCGCACGATCTGCGCGCGCCGCTGCGGCACATTGGCGGCTTTGTCAGGTTGCTCAACAAACAGGTGAACGGAAACATGGACGAGGCCAGCCGCCGTTACCTGGACATTATCGCCGATGCCGCGCAACGGATGGGCGCGTTGATTGATGACCTTTTGATCTTCTCGCGCATGGGCCGGGCCGAGTTGCGGCGCACCCCGGTGATCCCGGGGGCGATGATCCAGGAAATCATTGATTCGTTGCAGGGCGAAATCGGGAACCGGCGTATTGTCTGGAACCTGGGCGAATTGCCTAAGGTCGAGGCGGATTTGGCGATGCTCCGCCAGGTATGGGCGAACTTGATTGGCAACGCCGTCAAATACACGCGCCCCCGCGACCCGGCGGAAATTGAAATCCGTTGCGAGGAGCGCGATACCGAATGGGTCTTCCGCGTGCGCGACAACGGCGTGGGGTTCGACATGCAATATGCGCACAAGCTTTTCGGCGTTTTCCAGCGCCTGCATCGCTCCGACGAATTCGAGGGCACCGGCATCGGCCTGGCCAACGTGCAGCGCATCATTCACCGGCACGGGGGCCGGGTGTGGGCCGAGGCCGCGGTGGATCGCGGCGCGACGTTTTTCTTTTCACTCCCCAAACCGCAACCATCAACCGAAACGAAAGGACACAATCATGGCGCCATTGAAACGCATCTTGCTGGCTGAAGACAACGAGCGGGACATCGAACTCACCCTGGCCGCGCTGGGGGAAAACAACCTCGCCAACGAGGTGGTCGCCGTGCGCGACGGCGCCGAGGCGCTCGATTATTTGTATCAGCGCGAAAAATACTCCGGCCACGGCAACGGCCTTCCCGTCGTCGTGCTGCTCGACCTTAAAATGCCCAAGGTGGACGGCTTGGAGGTCCTCCGCGCCATGCGCGGCGACGAAACCCTGAAGCACGTGCCCGTGGTCATGGTCACCTCGTCCCGCGAAGAGCAGGACCTCGTCAAGAGTTATCAACTCGGCGTCAATGCCTACGTCGTCAAGCCGGTGGACTTCCAGAAATTCGTCGAGGCCATCAAGCAAATCGGCTATTTCTGGGCCGTCATCAACGAACCGCCGCCGGGCACCATGAAACGCAGCGGGTGATACCATGTCCGCCGATTCGCCCAAGTTTCGCGTTCGAGTCCTCCATCTGGAGGATAATGAAAACGACCAGATTCTTGTGCGGGAAATGCTGCGGGACCAGGGCTTGGAATGCGACGTGACTGCCGTCAAATCCGGCTCTGAATTTGAATCGGAGCTGAAACAAGGGGCTTCGGACGTCATCATTTCCGATTTTTCACTCCCTTCTTACGACGGACTGGCGGCGTTGAAGGTCGCGCGCAAATTGTGCCCTCAAACGCCCTTCATCTTCTTTTCCGGCACGATTGGAGAGGAAGCCGCGGTGGAAATGCTCAAAAACGGCGCCTGGGACTATCTGCTCAAGGCGCGGCCGCGGCGGCTGGCTGCCGCCGTTTCCAACGCCATGCGCCGGGCGCGCGAGCGGGCTGAATTGGATCGCCTGCAACAGGACCTGCGCCAGCTTCACGAACAATTTCTTCGCGCCCAACGATTGGAAAGCCTCGGCGCCCTGGTCGGCGGTATCGCCCACGATTTAAACAACGCGCTCGTGCCCATCATTGTCGGCCTCGAAATCCTCAAGATCGAGAAGCTGCCGCCGGAGACCCAGGGAATGCTCAATACAATGGAAGCCAGCGCGCGGCGGAGCGCCGAGATGGTCAGGCAAATGCTCTTGTTTGCGCGCGGCGGAGAATCCGGCAAAACCGTCGTCCACCCTGTGCAACTCCTCGGCGAGATGTCCCGGATGGTAACCGAGATCTTTCCGAAAAACATCCAATGCCGGACGCAATTTGACCGGTCGGCGTGGCCGGTCCTCGCCATCCCGACCCAACTCCATCAAGTGCTGCTCAATTTATGCGTCAACGCCCGCGATGCCATGCCGGCGGGAGGCACGCTGACCTTATCGGCCGAAAACACAACCCTCACCGCCGAAGCCGCGGCGTTGCGCGCCCTCGGCCCGGGAAAATATCTGCGCATCACCGTCGCGGACACCGGAACCGGCATTCCGGCGGACCTCGCGGAAAAGATTTTCGAGCCGTTTTTCTCGACCAAAGGCGACAAGGGCACCGGGCTGGGCCTGTCCACTTCCTTGGACATTGTCCGCGGCCATGGCGGCTTCATGACCGTGCGGAGCCGGCCGGGCGAAGGCGCGCGCTTTGAAGTTCACCTGCCGGCCTGCGAACAGGTTCCGGAAACTCCCGCGCCGGCAAAAACCATCCTGCCCGCCGGCCATGGAGAACGCATTTTGGTCATTGACGATGAGGAAAGCGTCCTGGCCATCACCCGCGCCGCGCTGGAAAATTGCGGCTACAAGGTTCAGACCGCCGTCGGCGGCGCGGAAGGCGTCCGCGTGTTTTCTCAACAGCCGCACGAGACGCACCTGGTGATCACCGACCTGGCCATGCCGTTCTTTGATGGGCGGGCAACCATCAACGCCCTTCGCAACATCCGGCCCGATCTCAAGATCGTTCTTTCCAGCGGTTCGGAGAGAGAGGTCGCCGAATTGCCGCCCGACCTGCCAATCGCCGGATTCATCCTCAAACCTTTTACCAGCGAAAATCTCCTTCAAATGGTCCATCGCGTCATCTCCGCAAACGGCGGGTGAAACCGTTTCGACGGCTATTTGACGAAGCATTGCAAACTGCGAAAAAGGGCTGGCGAAAATGGCGCGGGCAAATTAAATTTCAGCGTGCCGGTTAAAAAAGGTTATTTTCCATCGCGGGCCGATCTCGGCCTTCAGTCCGCCCAACAGGAGGCGTTTCATGAACTTGCCGCCGCGGCCACCCGCCGGAATTTCGGTAACGGCGTTTTTGTGCGCGCGGTCGTCGAGATTTCCAATTTTTGCCGCGAAAACTGCCATTATTGCGGCATGCGCCGTGACAACGCGGAACTCGCCCGCTTTCGCGCCCGGCATGAGCAGCTTGCAGAAATGATCCTTAAACATTGTCCGGCGAGCGTTACCGACATCAACATTCAGGCGGGCGAGGACCCCGTGGCCGTCCGCGAAATTGCGCTCCCGCTCATCAAGACCCTCCGGCGGGAAACGGCGCTGGGCATCAGCGTTTGCCTGGGCACCCTCCCGGCGCGGCTTTATGACGATCTGCAATCGGCCGGCGCCGAAATTTTCATCATGAAATTTGAGTGCGCCGACGCCAGGCAATACGAATGGTTGGAAGCGCCCGGCACGCTCGATGAACGCGTCACCCACATCCGGCTGCTCGCCGAAAAAGGATGGAACGTCAGTTCCGGCTTCATCGCCGGCCTGCCGGGACAGACCGTGGAAAGTTTGTTGAAGAATTTTGAATTGGCGTCGGCGCTTCCATTGGAGGGATGCAGCGTCAGCCCGTTCATTCCAGGCGAAAAGACGCCGCTGGCCGCGTCCCCGCTGGCGAATGCGGATTGGACGTTCAATTGCGTTGCGGCGTTGCGCCTCATGCGGCCCGATTGGGTGGTTCCGGCGGTCAGCGCCTTCAACATCGCCGCGCGCGACGGTTACCGGCGCGGGCTGCGCGCGGGCGCGAACCTGGTGACCATCAACCTGACGCCCGATGAATGGCGCGGCGATTACATCATTTACAAACGCGACCGCTTCATCATGACCGAGGCGCGCGTGCTCGAAGCCGTGGCGGCGGAAAATCTGGCCCCTGCGGCGACCGGGCTGTCTGTCTTTTACCGCGAAAAAAAGCAAGACGGGGCGCGCCGGACCGCGCCGCGCGAAACGATTCCGGCTTAAGCCGCGTGCCTAAGTGCTTTTTCCGCGGACACAAACAGGAAGCCGCCGCGTCGTCGTCACCGGCGCGGGCATTGTAACGGCGCTCGGCGCCGGGTGGGCGGCAAATGCCGCCGGTTTTCGCGCCGGACGAACCGCCTTCAGGCCCGTCACATTATTCGATGTCTCCCGGCAACGCGCCAAAATTGCCGCGGAAACGGACCTGCCCATGCGCCTTCCGCCTTCCAGCCTTTCGCCCAATCATGCAAAGCGCCTGGCGCGCGCTTCAAAAATGCTCCTGCTGGCCGCGCACCAGGCGTGGACGCAAAGCGGCTGGCGGGCGCAAGACGATTTGCCGGTTGTGGTGGGAACCACCAGCGGCGAAATGTCCCTGGGCGAAACCTACCTGCGCGACGGCCTGGCATTTCCCCGCGCCAGAAGACATCAGCCCTCGCGCGTGACCCATTATCAGGCCCAGCAGCAGGGCCTGGATGTTTGCAGCGCCCTCGGCTTCTCCGGCCCCATTACCATCATTTCCAACGCCTGCGCCTCCGGCGCGAATGCCATCGGCCATGCGTCCGACTTGATCCGCCGCGGCCGCTCCGAACGGGTCCTGGCCGGAGGCTACGATGCCCTCAGCCAGTTGACGTTTGCAGGATTTGATTCCCTCCAGGCCCTTTCCGCGGCCCCCTGCCGCCCCTTCGATGCCGCCCGTGACGGGCTGACCCTCGGTGAAGGCGCCGCCGTTCTGGCCCTCGAATCGGCGGATGTCGCGCGCCGGCGCGGCGCCGAAATTCTGGGCGAAATCATCGGATACGGCGCCGCGACCGATACGCATCATCTGACGCAGCCACATCCGGAAGGCCGGGCCGCCCTGGCCGCCATGAACGCCGCCTGTCTTTGCGCGCGCATCACGCCCGAAGAAGTGGATTATATCAATGCCCATGGAACGGCGACGCCCCAAAACGACGCGACCGAAGCGGCAGCCATCAATCGCTGGGCCGGCGCTACGGCATCCAAAATGCCTGTCAGCTCCACCAAATCGTCCATCGGCCATCTCCTGGGAGCAGCGGGCGCCGTGGAAGCCCTCGTTTGCCTGATGGCGTTGCGCGAACAATTTTTTCCGCCGCAGACATCATTGGAGCAGGCGGACGCCGCCTGCCGCTTCCAAATCGTGCGCCAGCCGCGGGACGGCAGGCTCCAGGTGGCCATGTCCAATTCCTTTGGCTTTGGCGGCGCGAATGCAACCCTGATTTTCCGCCGATGGCAATGAATGGCGCGCCGGGAATTTTTGTTCATGGAACCGGCGCCGTTTCGCCGGCGGGCTGGGGTGTCGAAAAATTGTGCGGCGCGTGGCGGGAGAACCATCCCTTGCCCGTCCAGGAACTGGCGCGGCCGGGCTGGGACTCGAAATTGAAGGTGCGTCACGTCCCGCCGCCGGCGACGCGCCCGGAATTTTTGGCCCACCCGCGGTTGCGCCGCTCAACGGCCGTGGCGCAATACACCGTGGCCGCGGCCCTGGAAGCCATCGGAGCGGACGCTGCGGAAATCCGCTCAGGCCAACTTCAACTGGGCGTCGTTGTCTGCGTTTTAAGCGGGGGCGTGACCTATTCCCGCCGCTTTTACGAGGAAGTTCTGCGCGATCCGTCCACCGCCAGCCCGTTGCTGTTTCCAGAAACGGTATTCAATTCCCCCGCCAGTCATTTGGCGTCATTCATCAATTCCGATGCCCTCAACTACACTCTCGTGGGCGATGGCGGCGCCTTTTTGCAGGGGCTTGCCCTGGCGGCGGATTGGCTCGCCGATGAACGGGTCAATGCCTGCGTGGTGGTCGGCGCGGAGGAGAACGACTGGATCGTTTCCGATGCCCTGGACCTGTTCGCTCACGAAACCGTCCATGCCGCCGGCGCGGGCGCGATCTATTTAAAGACCGCCGCTTCCGGCGCGGCGGCGGAGCTTGGCCGTATCACCGATGCCTTTTCGTTCACGGGACGCCAAAACCGGGCGGAGGCCGTTCGCCAAATGCGGGCGCAATTGCCGGCGTGCGCGCCCGGCGGCCTGTTTTCCATCGAACAGGCGCGGGCCATCTTTGGCGAGGCATTCACCGCTTCGGCGGCATGGACCTGTGTGGCGGCATGTGAAGCCGTCCGCCGCGGAAAGGCGCCGTCGGTGGTCAGCGTTCCGGGCCGCCATCAACAAGCCATTGGCGCCCAATTCGTCAAGGCAAACGATTTGGCTTGCGCCAGGCGGGACAAGAGCGCAGCCTGTGCCGCCTGAATCTTTCATGAACGATCCCGACCCGCTCAACAGTCAAATCAAGGAAATGCTGGTTGAGAACCTGATGCTGCAAACTACCGCCGCGGAGATTGGCGATGACCAGCCGTTGTTTGGCCCCGGCAGCCTGGGCCTGGATTCCGTGGACGCGCTGCAAATCGTCGTGGCGCTGGAAAAAAATTACGGACTGAAAATTTCCAATCCGCAGGCGGCAAAAAAAGCCCTGCAAACCGTCAACGCCATCGCCGCCGCCATCCGCGAACATCAGGGAAAGTGAGGCGCCGGCTCAGCCGAACACCGCCTTGACTCAAAAACGGGTGTTTCCCAGGCCGGGGACGGAAGTCGGGCTAAAAACATTAAAATTGTTGTTGCATTACTCTCATCGCCATGCTACACTTGCAGCCGAATGCCGTTACTGGCCTGCTCTTTGACATCACGGACCGCGAAGCGCCAAAAGATGACCACCCCGGTCCCAGCCAACCGGGGCAATTGCAGTCAATTGCAGTCAATTGCGCCTGATTGAACTTCTCGGGTCGTCCCCTGCGGGATGGTCTGCCGCGCGGCTCCATTATTTTTTCAATCCCCCCTGTTTTTTAAATCCAAAATCAGTCAAGAATTGTTCTTCGGGCGCGACAATTTTCACCGGTTTTCCCGTAAACGGGTCCACATAAGAGAGCGCGACTGCCCGCAGCCCCAACGGCAATCCGATCCCCGCCCGGCCATAGAGTTCGTCGCCGGCGATGGGCGCCCCCGATGCCGCCAAATGCAGCCGGATTTGATGCGTCCGTCCGGTTACGGGCCGTGCTTCGACGAGTGAAAACTTTTCCCCGCTCTCCACCACCTTGAAATGAGTTTCGGCCGATTTTCCGTTGCGCCCGCCGATCTCCATTTTCCCGATGCGGCGCGGGTCCCGGCCAATTTTCAGCCGGCAAACCCATTGTCGCTGTCTCGGCCGGCCTACCACCACGGCAAGATAGACTTTTTCCATTTTCCGGCTTTCAAACAAATCCGAAAACGCATGGACGGCGCCCTGGCTCCTGGCCAGCAACAAAACGCCGCTGGTATCGGCGTCCAGGCGATGGACGTGGCGCAGAAACTTCAGGCCGCGGGAACGCGCCCAGAACCCGCCGGCAGCGATGGCGGATTGAAGGGCGGCTTGCAGGTTTCGCGCCGTGTTCTGCCACGAATACGGCACAAGCATCCAGCCCGGCGGCTTGTCAATGGCCATGACAGACCGGTCTTCATGGAGAATGGAGAAACGTTCGCCGTCCGGCAGCTCGATGAAATCCGGCCTGGCCATGCCTCATCGTTTGCGCCATTCCATTTTTGGCGGTTCGGGCAATCCTTGGGCGCGCAAGGCCGTCCGAAAGTGCATTTTGGCGGCCTGGGCCAGAGTCTCCGCCCCGCGCCCGGCGACGAATTTTTTGGCCGCTTCATCCACCGCCGCTGATGCGCCCTTGGGCAAGGTGATTTCAAACTGTTTTTCCAATGCGGACAGGCGTTTGACAAACTCATCGCGGGCCACGATGGAGGCGGCCGCCACCGCCAGGTCTTCTTCGGCGCGATGTTGCTGGATTAATTCGATCTCGCGCCCGGCTTTCATCAATGCCTTTTCGATGACGCTTTTGCTGGCGGCGAACTGATCGCTCATGGCGCGAACGGGCGGCGGATCCATGCGATGTTTTTCAGCGAGCAAATTTTCAATCACCCGCGCATGGCCCCACGCGAGGATCGTATTGACGCTTTTCATTTTGGCGTAAAGCCGGTTATAGGCTTCGTTGCCAATGGCGACCACGCTCACCACGCAGCCGGGAGTCTTGCGGATGGTTTCAGCGAGGCTGGCAATTCGGGCATCGCTGGAGATGTTTTTGGAATCGCGAATGCCCAAATCCTGCCAGGCGCGGACGACCGCCTCGTTGACATAAACGCCGGCAATGCAGAGCGGCCCAAAAAAATCGCCCTTGCCGCTTTCATCCACGCCGATCCGCGGCTCCAGGAGCGCCGGGTTCAAAACCGTTTCGTAACCAAGCCGGGCTTGCTTCAAAATCTCCGGCTCCAGGATGAACTCGATGAATTCCTGCGTTCCCTTGCCCTGCACCACCAGCTTGCCGCTTTCATAAAACACCACGTTTGTCTTGTCCGATTCGAAGGCGAAACGGGCATAGGGGACCCGGCGTGACTTCCAGTTGCGCCCGCGCAGGAGGGCTTCGAGCGCCGCAGCCTGTTCATCCGCAAGCTTGCAGGTGTGGGACGTGAGCGGCTTCACTGAAAAATCATAACCATAAAGGCGCAATGGACGCCAAAGTTTTTTGGGCATTTGGGGCCGCTGTGCTAATAATGAGGCCGCTTCGATGATAAAGGCATTAACAACGGATTCAAAAGCGGCCGCGCTCGTTCCGCTCCTGCTGGGCTGGTACGCGGAGAATGCGCGGGACCTGCCGTGGCGGCGCACTCGCGATCCGTACGGCATCTGGGTGTCCGAAATCATGTTGCAGCAAACCCAGGTTAAAACCGTTTTGCCCTTCTGGACGCGATGGATGACCGAATTGCCAACCATCGAATCCGCGGCGGCGGCCGGGTCTGGAAAAATCCACAAATTGTGGGAAGGACTGGGTTACTACACCCGCGCCCGGAACCTGCACCGCGCGGCGCGGATGATTCTGGAGAAGGATGATGGAAGGTTTCCGCACCGTTTCGAGGATATCCTGGCCCTGCCCGGCGTGGGCCGTTACACCGCCGGCGCCATTGCCAGCATCGCCTTCAACCAACCGCATCCCATTTTGGATGGAAACGTGATTCGTGTGCTCACGCGCATTTTCGGCATCAGGGAAAATCCGCGAAAAAAACGGGCCAACCGCCGCCTCTGGCAGCTTGCCGGACAGCTCGTTCTCCACGCCTCGACTCTGGCGCCGGGCAAAACCGCAAATGGCCCGCAAGGAACGAACAACGATTACTGCTCGCGATTCAACCAATCGCTCATGGAATTGGGCGCGTCCATTTGTCTGCCGCGAAATCCGGGATGTTCATGCTGTCCTGCCAAAAAAATTTGCCTGGCGTTCAAGACTCATCGCGTTGCCCGCCTGCCGAACCTCGGAAAACGCCCGGCGGCGGTGGCGCGCCATTTCATTGCATTCATAGCGACGCGCCGAAAAAAATTTCTGGTTCGGCAACGACCGGAAAACGTCGTCAATGCGCATTTATGGGAGTTTCCAAACGTCGAAATCCCGGTCATCGTCAATGGCCGGAGCGGGCCGGCGGCGATAATTTTCAAACGCCATTTAGGCATGGAACCGCCGCCGCTCCGGCCATTTTGCGCCATCAAGCATTCCATTACCCGCTATCGCATTGCGCTGGACGTGTATCATGGCGCGTTCGACGCGCCCGCCGGAATCGCCGCCCGCATCCCCGGCCATGAATGGCGCACGTTCGATGAATTGGACGCCTTGCCGTTTACAGCGGCGCACCGGAAAATATTGAAGCTTCTTGGCCGCGCCGGCAGCGCCGGGCCATGACGGCAAAATCCGAAATCTCAAATTTGAATTCCCCAAACCCTTTCCGCTGTTTGATTGCGCGATAGGGCGACGCGATTTATTATGTCCAGCCGGCCGGACTTTAATTCAGGCAGATGACATATTTCGATCATAACGCCACGGCGCCCGTGATGCGCGAGGCGCGGGACGCATGGCTTGCCGCCACGGAACACGTGCCCGGCAATCCGTCCAGCCCCCACCAACCCGGTTTGCGCGCCGGCGCCGCGTTGCGCGAAGCCCGTGAAAAGCTTGCTCACTTTCTCGGTTGCAACGCGGAGGATATCATCTGGACCAGCGGCGCCACCGAGGCCAACAATACCGTCATTCACCACTTTGCGAAGGCCCTCGATGCGCAAACCGAAATCTGGATTTCGGCGATTGAACATCCGTGCGTGCATGAGTCGGCAAAACATTACTTCGGGAAACGGGCGAGGCTGATTCCGGTCACTCATGACGGGGTGGCGGATTTGGATTGGTTGACGGCTGAAATGGCTGATCGGCGTCCGGGATTGGTCGGTGTAATGGCTGCCAATAATGAAACCGGCGTCATGCAGCCGTGGCGCGAGATTCAGGCGATCTGCCGAAGTTACGAGGTCCCGTTCTTCATGGACGCCGTCCAGTGGCTGGGCAAGATGCCGGCAAGGGAACTTGGCCAATGCGAATTTGTGAGCGGCGCGGCCCATAAATTCGGCGGGCCGCGCGGAGTCGGGTTTTTGAAGATTCCGCACAAGGCGAAAATCATTCCGTTGCTCGTGGGAGGCAAACAGGAGGCCGGTCACCGCGCGGGAACGGAAAATGTCCCGATCATTCTGGCAATGATGGCGGCGCTCGAGGCGCGCGAGAAACAAATGGGCCGCGGCGAGCACGTTTTGCGCGGCGTATGGCGTGAAAATTTTGAAAAGGGATTTTTGAAGGACCTGCCTGGCGCCGCGATTGTCGGCCGGAGTGCGCCGCGTTTGTGGAATACGGTTGCGGCGCTCATGCCGGGAGGGGGGCAATGGCGCTGGCTGTCGAAATTGGACAAGGCGGGCTATGCCGTCAGCACCGGCTCGGCCTGCACCACGGGCAAGGAAGAGCCGTCGCACGTCCTGGCGGCCATGCACATCAAGCCAGCCGACGCCCATCGCGTCCTGCGCTTTAGCAGCGGGTGGGAAACGACCGAAAATGACTGGGATAGCCTGGCCAAAGCGCTTCTTAATATCCAGGAGGAATTCCAGGCTCCGTAGGACCGGTTCGTCAAAGAGCGGCGCGTTTTTGTTCCTTTAATTTCTGTTTCTGGCGCTCCAGTTCAACCTGCTGGGCATGGGCAATGTCCGGCTGGGCGGCCTTTTGGCTCAGTTCGGCAATCTGACGGTCCAAAAACTGATTGCGCAGTTTCAAAATCATGTCGCTCAATTGCTGTTCCTTGTTGGGAATGGGCCGGTCTTCGGCAACGGCTTCGGTGACCAGCGTCCGCTCCGCCGAATCGCATTCGTCCAGGAATGCCGCCAGGCCGTGCCAGGTCTCGCTTCTTTGAGCGGCAAAGCGTTGCTCCACGATTTTACGGACGATCGAATAGGAAATCCAGGTCGTGTCGAGGCGCAGGACGGCTTGGGGGACAAGATCATCATTGAGCAGCAGCAATTTAAGCAGCCAGAATTCCTGGTGCGGCGGGCGGATGGCCGCGCCCGGAGCAGCCGCCTCGGCGTCGGCGCCTGCATGTTGCGCCTCTATTTTTGGTTTTTTCGCTCTTGAAAACCCGGCCCGGACGGCTTCGGGCGCCACGCCCAGCCGTAAGGCGGTCTTTTGAGCGTAGGTATCAATGAGAACGGCGCTTCCGGTCTTATGAACCGCATCCGCCATGGCCTGTAAAACGGCAAGCCGGCCCTTGTCGGTATTCGGATCGTTTTGCTGGCAAAGCCGGGTTAAATAATAGTCGAAAAAACCTTGCGCTTTCCCGATGATTTCCATGAATTTTTTGCCGCCAAACTCCTTGATGAAACTGTCCGGATCGTGCGGCGCCGGCACGACAGCCACGCGCACAGCCATGCCGGAGGAAAGAAGGTGATCCAGGGACCGCATGGCGGCCTCCTGCCCCGCTTCGTCCGAATCAAAGCAAAGGACTGCTTCATCCGCGTACCGTTTGAGAATCCTTCCGTGCTGTTCCGTAAACGCCGTTCCCTGCGGCGCGACGACGTTCTGAATGCCACCCATGAAACAGGCGATCAGGTCAAGCTGTCCTTCGCAGATAATGGCAAAACCGGCGTCCAATATCGCCCGCTTCGATTTGTCCAAGCCATAGAACACCTTGCCCTTGGTGAAAATCGGCGTTTCCGGCGAATTGACATATTTCGCCGTTTTTTCATCGGCCAAAATTCGTCCGCTAAAACCAATCACGCGGCCCTGTTCATCGCAGATGGGAAACATCAGGCGGCCGCGGAAGCGGTCATGGTAGCGTCCTTCGTCCGGCTTGCCTTCCTCCGTTTTGCGAATGATCAGGCCGGACTTTTCCGTGACTGCCGGATCGTAACCCTTGCTCCTGGCCCAATTGACGGTGTCATCCCATCCATCGGGCGACGCCCCCAGCCGGAACAATTTCACCGCTTCGGCGCCGACGCCACGCCCTGCCAGATAATCGCGGGCAGCTTGTCCTGCCGCTTCATTCGCCAGGCAATTCTGCCAGCGTTGGGCGATCTTTTCGTGAATTTCAAGCAACTGATCCTTGAGATGGCGCGACTGCCGTTCGGCGGGGTCGGAGGATGATTCAAGCGGAATTTTCGCGCGGTCAGCCAGGCGTCGGACGGCGTCCACAAACCCGATGTTTTCGTACTCCTTGACGAAGGTGAACACGTCGCCGCCTTTATGGCATCCGAAACAATGAAAAATCTGGCGGTGGGGATTGACGTTGAAGCTGGGCGTTTTTTCCTTGTGAAAGGGGCACAGGGCGAGAAAGTTGGCGCCGGCCTTCTTCAGCGGCAGAAAGGAGCCGATGACATCCACGATGTCGCTGGCGGCGCGCACGCGCTCAATCGTGGCGGAGGAAAAGCCGGGCATGGGAGGACGCGTCCGGAAAAACCCTCACGTGGCTGGTTGCGAAGCGTCGGAGGATTTGTCCGAGTCAATGAGCAGCATCCGAAGATGCTTCGCAACCAGCGGCCCGGTGAATGAATCGTCAAACACACTTTCCTGGACGGAGTGGATGGTTGGAAAATAGGTTCCGGAATACAATCCGCCGCCCCAGGTCTGTTTTTGATAGGCTTCCTGTGCCTCAATCTCCGTTGACGAATAGACCGGGGCGTGAAGCAGCGCCAGCGCGAGGATCAACATGCAACCAACCCGGACCATGCCGGATAACATGCCCAGATAAAATTCGGTGCTTTTGAAAATATGACTTTGACCCATGCGCTCGCCAAACCGGCTCCTCAGCAGCGAAAAAACCATCAGGATGACGGCGGCGATTGCCAGATAACCGGCAATGAAGCAGGCAAGGCGGCTCCAGTGAAATTGCGCGATCAGATATTTCCCCGCCATCGAATACCCAAACGCCGGTCCAAAGACGAGTGAAAGCCATTGCAGCAGCGGGAGCGTTTCCTTCGACATGCCGTTATGCCGGCCCAGGGCTATGCCCACTCCCAAGGCCGCAACCACAACCAAATCAAACCAGTTGAACGGCAGCGCGAACGCAACCGGGGCGCCTGCAATCATTCCCCAAGGATAAAAGCCCGGATGCATAAGACCAGTCAAAATTTTAACGTTCATGGCAATCTCAACCCGCCGCGGTGGCCTCCTCGGAAGTTTTGCCCGGCAGGCTGCCGCGCGCTTCGAGAAATTTCTTCAATTCCGCCGCCGCTGCGCCTCCGAAGCCCGGCACGGATGCAATCTGCTCCACGGTGGCGATGCGCAGGCGCTGCACCGACCCGAATTTTTTCAGCAGCGCCTGCTTGCGCCGGTCGCCGATGCCGGGAAATTCATCCAGAACGCTTTCGGAAACGCGTTTCAGCCGCAACTGGGCGTTGTAGGAATTCGCAATGCGATGCGATTCGTCCCGGATGCGTTGCAACAGTTTGGTGGCCGGATTGTCCAGGCCCAGCCGCAACGGCTCGGACCGTCCGGGCATGTAAATATCCTCAAACTCCTTCGCCAGGCCGATCACGGGAATGGTTTCAAGACCGAGATTTTGCAACTGGGCGGCCGCGGCATTCAATTGGCCCTTGCCGCCGTCAATCAAAATCAAATCCGGCATGATGCCCCATTTCCCGGCTTCCGTCCGGCCGCCGCTCTCCGGCGCCGGCTTCCATTTTTTGTTTCGGACCCGTCGGGCGGCTTCATCGGCGGCCTTCTGCAATTCCCGCGGAATTCCCTGGCCGCCTTCCGCGACGGGGTCATGATGCCTGCCGTTTGCTTCGTCCAGGAGACGGCTGTAACGCCGGCGCACCACTTCGGCGATGCTCGCAAAATCGTCCTGGCCCTCCACGGTTTTAATCCTGAACCGCCGGTAGTTGGCGCGGTCGGGTCTTCCGTTTTTGAAGCTGACGAGTGAAGCCACGGCAAACGTGCCGCTGATGTTCGAAATGTCGAAGGCCTCGATTCGGGCGGGCGGCGTCGCCATGGCGAGCGCGCGGCTCAGTTCGGCCAGATCGGCCCGCGGATTGGCCGCGCCGGGCAGTGAATACGGTATGCGCTCGAATTTTTCCGTTTTTTTCCAGGTCGCCTTCAAATCGCGAATGAGGTCTCGCAGGCTGGCCGCCCTTTCAAAATCCTGCGCCGCGGCCGCCGCCTTCATTTCCGCCTCGAACTGTTC
This sequence comes from Verrucomicrobiota bacterium, assembly GCA_028872915.1. Classification (GTDB taxonomy): domain Bacteria; phylum Verrucomicrobiota; class Verrucomicrobiia; order Limisphaerales; family UBA11358; genus UBA11358. Next base: position 41,569 of record JAGWNY010000005.1, on the reverse strand, counting down.
CTGCATTTCGCGGCACTGGCCTTCGAGGAAATCGCAGGCGGCCTTGACCTGTTCCATGTATTGTTCCCGCGAAACGTTGCCGACGCACGGGGCGGTGCAGTATTTCAAATGAGCGTAGAGGCAATGCTTGTAATCGCCGGCGCCGGGCGTGAAGACGCGGCAACCGCGAAGATTAAAGAGCCGCCGCGTCAGCGCCACCACGTTTCGCAAGGCCGTTGCGTTGGGAAATGGGCCGAAGTAGCGGGCGCCATCGTCCTTGCGAAAGCGGGCAAAGGCAAAGTTCGGAATGGGATCGGCCAGATTGACCTTGAGAAGCAAAAAACGCTTGTCGTCCCGGAAGCTGATATTGTAGCGCGGCTTGAATTCCTTGATCAGCTTGCTTTCGAGCAGCAGGGCCTCTGGTTCGCTTCGGACAATGTGAATGTCCACGTCGCGGATCGCCTCGACAAGCGCGTTAAACTTCAAATCCCATCCCATCCGCCGGCTCGGATGAAAATACTGGCTCACCCGCTTGCGCAAGTCCCTCGCTTTGCCCACGTAAATCACCGTTCCAAACCGGTCGCGCATCAGGTAAATGCCGGGTTTATGCGGCAAACCGCCGATTTTCTTTCGAATGGAATCGCTGATGGGCACGAAATCAATCTACATCCCCGGCGACTGTTCAACAAGCGGTCCTGAATTCCACAGCGGTCATTTCTTCCGCAAATGGCGGTGGACGAAGAAGTAATAAAGCCCGCCAAGCACAACCGCCGCGCCGCCCAGCCACGCCAAAACGTGCTGTGTCTGCAACTGCAGGAGCTTTTCATCCTGTCCCGCCTGCACGCCCACGTAACAGAGCAGCGCGCAATAAAGCCCCGATCCCAGCAACGTAAACACCGAGTACAGCCCGTAGTCCATCCGCGCCACGCCCGCCGGAATGCCAACCAATTGCCGCGCCCCCGGCAGCAATCGCGCCACAAACACCCCCATCGGCCCGTAATGGGACATCCAACTCTCGCTCTTTTGGATTTTTTCCGGCGGCATCAGGATGCATCGTCCATAGCGCATGAGCAATGGCCGCCCCGCAAGCCGCGCCAGCCAATACATGATGGTCGCCCCAATCCATGAACCGCCCGCCGCCGCCGCCACCAATCCAACCTCCGCCGGCCACCCGGCAAATTGTAAATTGAAAATATGAAGCCCGCCCGACCACGCCAGCCAGGCTGCCGGCGGCACAATCGCCTCGCTGGGAATCGGCAGCACCGAACTTTCCATCGCCATTAACAGCACGATCACCGGATAGCCCATGGTTTTGACCGCCCCCAAATACCATGTGACAACGGATTGCAAATAGGTTTTCAGCACGCGCGACGTTATAGCCGAATCCTTCCCCCCCGCAAGGTCATACACGCGCCAGGAAAATATCCGCGGCAACCTCGGACGGGCAGGCAACGCCGCCAGCCGCCAAAAGAACCAGTCAGGCTGCAAAGGTTGTTCCTTGGCGGCTCCTTATCGCCCGGCAGCGCTTCAACTCCTCGCTTCGCCACGGCCACCGCATGGCGAACGCGCGCCCAGGCGCCTCATTGGAAAAGCCATTGCCAGAGCCAGCGGGACGGCTGCACGGGGGCGAAATTTTTGCCGCGCAAATGTCCCAGGTCCCATTGCATGAGCAGGCCGATGCTGTGGGCGCCGCGACCGCCGTCACGGATGGCGTCAATGCCGTAAGCATAAGTGAGCATGATTTTCCAACGGCTCGATGGCGAACGATATTGGATGCCGCAGCCCACGCCGGAGACCCAGTCACCCGGCTGCCCTTCGCCCGCAAGATAACTGACAGCGGCGCTGGAGGCATTCAGATACAGGTTCCAATCCTCGCTGTAATCCAGGGGCACAATGTAATTTCCATTGATGAGGATGAACTGGCGCGCGCTGATTTCCTGATAAAAATAGCCGGGCAGCGAGAGCGGGAACTCGGCTGACAATGGCAGAAACCCGCCCAGCCGATAGGCGCTGAAGCGGTCGGGGTGAACACTGGTGCCGGCCGTCAGGCGCACGTAAAAATTTTGCCGGCTTTTCGGAAGCGTGTACGAAAGGGCCGCTTCCGCCCAAAAGAGGTGAGAATTGGGCTGCACAGCACGGTCGCCGTCAAAACCGTATGGCGCGGCCTCGGTCCGAAACTCTCCCTCGTACCAAATTGAAAGTTCCATTGCGAACGCGGGAAAGAGGGTCGGCTCGACCCCGCCCCATCTCAAGCCGGCCCGCACGTCGAAGTCCGCCCGGTCAGATGGCAGTTGGAAGGCCGCGTCGGTGTCCTGGTTGCGGTCGTAGGCCGAATAATGGACGAGGCCCCGCAGGACGAAGTTCAACGGAATGCGTTCACCCGGATTGAACAGGTGGTAAACGCTCTGTGAAATTTCTCCGCCATCTCCGGTGAAGGACTCGCCGGGAATGTATTTGCCGGCCCTGATTTCGTTGTAACTGTCCGCAAAGCCTCCGCCCGCCAGGCCGATGGCGTAATCGGTGTTCGGCCCGAGGCCGTGGACAAAGCCGAGTTCGGAATCCACGTAAACCGGCGCCAACGCGAGGCGCAGGGTCAGGTTGGTCCTCAGGAAATTCGGCTGGTTGTGATAATAAAAGGCGTAGCCGGCAAAAGGCACGTGCCCTTGAAAGTATTGGTTGTAGCCAATCTGAATCAAATCGCGCGGGACGGAATCAATTTGGGCGGCGGCAGGGAACGGAGCGAAAAACGGCAGCCAGCAGAGGGCGCGCCCGATGTATTTCACGGTCTTTATCTAAACCAGGGCGCCATCGCGGGCAAGTCCGAATGCAATCGGCTCGACAGCGGCGGGTTTTTCTGGCTCATTGTCACGCCAATGCCGCCGCTGAATTCAGAAATTTTGTCCAAAGCAAAGGGCTTGGGCTTTTCCGACCGGCAGATTGCAAATCTCACGGGCCGCACGGAGGAGGAGATTCGCGACCTGCGAAAAAAAGCCAACCTGCTGCCATCCTATCGCCTCGTGGACACCTGCGCCGCCGAATTCGAAGCCTACACGCCCTATTATTATTCCACCTACGATTGCGGCGACGACGAGGTGAGCAGCGGGCCAAAAAAAAAGATCATGATCCTGGGCGGCGGCCCGAACCGGATCGGACAGGGCATCGAGTTCGATTACTGCTGCGTTCACGCGGCGTTTGCGCTGAAGGAAGACGGGTATGAAACCTTGATGGTCAATTCGAACCCGGAAACGGTTTCCACGGATTACGACACCAGCGACAAACTGTTTTTTGAACCGCTCACACTCGAAGACGTGCTTCACATTTATGAACGCGAGCGATGCCACGGCGCCATCGCCCAATTCGGCGGACAAACTCCGTTGAATCTGGCGCTGGGCCTCCAAAAAAACGGCGTCCGCGTCATCGGAACCTCGCCGCAAAGCATTGAAATCGCCGAAGACAGAAAACTTTTTGCCGCCATGCTCGACCGGCTGAAAATTCCCCAGCCGCCCAATGGCATTGCCACCACCGAACCGGAGGCGCTGGCCGTGGCCCGGCGGCTCGGCTATCCGATCCTGGTCCGGCCCAGCTTCGTCCTGGGCGGGCGCGCCATGCAAATCGTCTATTCGGATGCCGAATTGTCGCATTACATGAAGTTTGCCGTGGAAGCCTCGCCCGAACGTCCCGTGCTCGTGGACAAGTTCCTCGAAGACGCGACCGAAGTGGACGTGGATTGTATTGCCGACACCGGCCATTTCGAAAATCCGGGCGAGGGCGCCATCGTCATTGGCGGCATGCTCGAACACATTGAATTCGCCGGCGTCCATTCGGGCGACGCCGCCATGGTGCTGCCGCCGCACACGTTGTCGCCGGCGGTCATGGACCTCATCCGCCAATACACTCACGCGATGGCGCGCGAACTCAAGGTGGTGGGGCTGATGAACGTGCAATACGCCGTGAAGGACGAAAATGTCTTTGTGCTGGAAGTCAATCCGCGCGCGTCTCGAACTGTGCCATTTGTCTCCAAGTCCATCGGCGTGCCGCTGGCAAAACTGGCGGCCAAGGTCATGGCCGGGCGGACCTTGAAGGAACTGGGCTTCACCCAGGAAACCCGGCCCGCCTATTGGGCGGTCAAGGAATCGGTCTTTCCGTTCAACCGATTTCATGGACAGGACATTCTGCTTTCGCCGGAGATGCGTTCAACCGGCGAGGTGATGGGCCTGGACGCGGACCTGGGGGTGGCTTATGCAAAATCTCAAATGGCCGCCGGCGCGCCCCTCCCCCTGGCCGGCAAGGTATTTATCAGCGTCAGCGACGCGCATAAAAACGAAGTGGCCGACGTTGGGAAATTGTTTGCCGACCTGGGATTCGAGCTCGTGGCCACCAGCGGAACAGCCACGGCGCTGGAAAAGGCAGGGTTGAAAGCGCACCGGGTGATGAAGCTGCTCGAAGGCCGGCCCAATGTCATTGACTTCCTCAAAAACAAGGACATTCAATTGGTGATCAACACCCCCAGCGGCGCCGTGCCGCGGGGAGACGAAATTAAAATCCGCACGACGGCTGTTTACACGGGCACCCCAATCATGACCACGTTGAGCAGCGCCCGGGCGGCGGCCCTGGGCATCGCCGCGTTGAAAAAGAGGGGTTTCGCCGTCAAGACGCTTCAGGAATATCACGGATGAAATTAGGCATTTTCGGCGGCTCATTTGATCCAATCCACGCCGGCCATCTTCTGGCCGCGCAGGCGGCCATCGAAGAAATCGGTCTGGACCGCCTCTTCTTTGTGCCGGCGGCGCAATCGCCGTTCAAGCCGGACAAACCGGCGGCGCCGGCGCCACTTCGCTTGCGATGGTTGCGGCTGGCCCTCGCCGGAGCAAACCGCTACGAAGTGGATGACCAGGAACTCCGGCGCGGCGGCGTCTCCTTTGCCATTGCCACCGTGCGGGATTATGCCCGGCGGTTTCCGGACGCGACTTTGTTTTATCTGATTGGCGCGGACCACATCCAGACCCTCCAGGCCTGGAGCGAGGCCATGGAACTGGCCAAACGGGTGGAATTTGCCGCCATTACACGGCCCGGAGAAGGAAATGTCCGGTTTCCGGAGCCGTTTCGCGGACGGACGCTGAAAGGTTTTCCCTTTGCGATCTCCTCATCTGAAATCCGCGCGCGGGCAAAAGCCGGCCTTTCCCTTGAACACATGGCGCCTGCCGCCGTTGCGGCGGCCATTGCGGACGAACGGCCTTATGGATGATTTTCCCATGCCAATAAAACAGCCTCAAACTCCGGGCGCGCGAAAACTGGCCCTTCTCTGCGCCGAACTGGCGGACAACCGCAAGGCGGAGAACATCGTGGTCCTTGACGTGCGCAAAATTTCATCAGTGGCGGATTATTTCGTGATCGCATCGGGCATGAGCGAGCCGCATTTGCGGGCGATTGTGGACGAAATCACCAGCCGCCTTCGGGACGACCACGATCTGCGCCCCATTCGCCGGGACGGCTCGGCGCACGGAGCGTGGATCGCGTTGGATTTTTTTGACGTCATCGTCCACCTCATGCGCCCGGAAACCCGCGCGCATTATGATTTGGAAGGACTATGGGGCGACGCAAAACGTGTCCGCCTCAAAAAGGCGGGGCCTCGCGCCATGAAGCAAGGATTGCCCGAAAAAATCCCGCATTGAACCTCCGCCATCGTCCACTCGCAGGAGCGGACGTAAGGACGCTCTGACTTCCTCTGTGGCCATTTTTTTGCGAACCTTCGCGTCCGTTACGCCCTTTGTGTGAGGCGCTTTTCCCTGATTCCGAACACTCCCGATCTCATCCGAATTAAGCCGGTTTTTCCGGCGTCTCGCCGGACGCCTTGACCATTTCGTCCAAAAGCTTCTTGAAATCTTCAAGGCCAGTGGAGGGAACGATGATCGTGTCCCGCCGCCCCCCTACGTCTTCGGTGATGCGCAAAAACCGACCGCGGGGATTTTCCTTGAGGGTAAAAACGAAGGTTTTGCGCTCAATTTGGATTTTCTCGCTCTTGAGCGTGTCTTCCTGGATCGGCGGACGCGGCCCCTGGCCGTAGCCGGACTGGGGTCGGCGCCCAAAGGGCGATGGTCTTTCGTTTGAAATCATATTCTAATTCCCGCTGCGGTGGCCCTGTTAGTCCATCGAGCTTCTGACGTTAACATGCTCTCGTTTCGTGATTTGTCAATAGGCAAAATGAAGGATCGGAGCGGTCCTAAAGGATATTGGCGGCCAGTTCGGCCAGTTCGGACCGCTCCCCTTTTTGCAATTCAACGTGCGCGGCGATACCCTGGCTGCGGAAACGGCTCACGATATAATTAAATCCATTGGACGACGAATCCACATAAGGATTGTCAATCTGGTAGGGGTCGCCCGTAAAAACGATTTTGGTCCCGTTTCCCACGCGAGTGATGATCGTTTTGGCTTCCAGAGGGGTGAGGTTCTGGGCTTCGTCAACGATCATGAACTGGTTGGCGATGCTCCGTCCGCGGATATAGCTCAACGCCTCCACCACGATGCTGCCGTTGCGCATGAGATCGCCGGAGCGGCGATGGTCCTGGCCCATGTTCAAATCGCTCAACATTTCGAGGGCATCGTGGATGGGTTGCATCCACGGCGCGAGTTTTTCTTCGAGGGACCCGGGCAGGAATCCGAGTTCCTTGCCCATGGAAATGGTCGGGCGGGCAACCACCAGCCGCCGGAATTCGCGGTCCAGCACCGTCCGTTTCAATCCCGCAGCCATGGCCAGGAGCGTTTTTCCGGTGCCGGCCTTGCCCATGAGCGTGACGAGCTTGACCTGGTCATCCAGGAGCGCATCAAACGCAAAATGCTGCTCCCGGTTCCGGGGTTTGATCCCCCAGACCCCTTCCCGGCAATCCACAATGGGCGCCAGCATTTTTCCGGTGGCGTCCACTTTGGCCAAGGCGGTTTTCTTGGGGTTGACCGCGTCGGTGAGGGTGCAGAATTCGTTCGGAAAATAGGTTTTGCCGCCGGGAATTTCCAATTCACCCTTGGCGCGGAAGGCGCTCATGCTTTCCGTCGGAACAGACAGTTCCATCATGCCCGTGTAAAGGTCGGTGATAAAGACCCGGTCGGTCTCGTAATCTTCGGCCGAGAGGCCCAGCGCATCCGCCTTGATGCGCAAATTGATGTCTTTGCTCACCAAAACGGTCGGATTTCGCGGTTGCGCCTTCTGGATGTTGGCCGCCAGGGACAAAATCCGGTTGTCGGCGGAGACGGCGTGCAGTCCATTTTCGCCGTTCACGTGGCCGTTTTTATACACGACCACCTTCAAATGCCCTCCGTTGGGCAATTTGACGCCTTCGCTAAGATGTCCGCTGCCACGAAACCCATCGAGCATCCGGGAAACCGCGCGGGCGTTCTGGCCCAGTTCGGACGATTCGCGTTTGAACTGGTCCATCTCCTCAATGACCTCGATGGGAATTAAAACGTTGTTTTCCTGAAAATTGAGTACCGAATTGGGATCGTGGAGCAGGACGTTCGTATCGAGAATATAATTTTTCATCAGTCACAGACGGCCAAAAGCCTCAAAAATCCTCCTTCTTTATTTTTCCCATGCGCCGGTGCCATTCCTGTATCCTCTTGTGCGGCGCGGGCAATTCATAGTGGCCCGAATAGAGAAAGTTTTCCAGCATCCCAAACAGGTCGAAATCCACGAAACGCGGCTGTTTTTCCAGAATAAACGGCAGGTGGGTCAGCATCATTTCCAAGGGCATCAACCGCTCCTCAAGCTGCTTGAGCAGGGTTTTTTGATCCTTGCGCCATTGTTCAATGCACCCGCGGCCGAATTTCCGCTCCTTGAACCTCAAAAATTGCAATTGCTCCCGCGCCGGCACGAATTCCTTCCAATAAATGTCGTTGAGCCGGAAACAGATGCCCTCCACTTCATTTTCAATGTTCCGCCAAAGGATGGATTGCACGTCGCACCACCGTTTCGGAAACAGCCCCAGGTCAAACTCGTCGTCCAGATATTTGGCGATCACTTGCGAATCGTCGTTCACCTCAAAAATCACCCGTTCGCCGTCGCGAATGATCGGCACCCCGTAATATCGCTGCTTGGTCAGCTTCCACACCAAGGAACGGTCCTGGTTGGGAATGTTGACGATTCGAAAGCGGGCGCCGGAAAACTCCAGGATGCGCCGCTGGACAATGCAATACGGACTCCACGGAACCTGAATCAATTCAATCATGTCACATCATCCCGCTTGAGGGAAAACGCATTTTAGGCCCCCATCCGAATAATGACAAGCGCCAATCATTCGCTCATTCCTCCCCTATCCGCATCATGCATCCTCGCCGCCTCCCAATGTCTTCCGGATTACTTTGAGCATTTCATCAAAATTCACCGGCTTGGGAAAAAAAGCCACCGCGCCGCTGGCGCTCGCCCGTTGCTTGATATGTTCTCCAAGCGTGCCACTGATGATGATGATCGGAATGCGCTTCGCATCATCCACGTGATGCAGCCAGTCCATGATCCGAAAACCATCCCACGTGACGCCGGTCCATCCATCCACCACCTGGTTGGCCGTCTCCTCCGGAAACGTAATGTCCAGCAATACCAGATCGGGCCGTTCCCGCCGCACCGCCGCCACGCCCTCGGCCGCGTCCAGCGCCGTGAACACCTCATAGCCGGCGCTTTGCAGCTTCATGGAACTGGTTTTTAAAACCACCTCATTGTCATCTATTACAAGAATTTTCCTGCGATTACGCGCCCTCTCCATGGTCATAAGTCTTCGAGTGTGCCTGTGCTAATGTTCGAAAAAAAATATCACAACCTTTTTGACTTCGCAAAGATTTTTATCCTTTCGGGGTCCGGCCCCATGCCGCTACGCTTCCGCGTGAGCAACGTTTTTTACCAGGCTGGCGAACACCGCGCCGAAAAGGTGGCCGATCTCTTTGCCGCCATCGCACCCCGTTACGATTTGCTCAATGACCTTCAAAGCCTCGGTCTGCACCGCCTCTGGAAACGCCGCGTCGCCGCGCTCGCTGGCGCCGCGGTCGGAAAGCGCGCTCTCGACCTGTGCTGCGGGACCGGCGACATTGCCTTTGCGCTGGCGCAACGCGGCGCGGAGGTGATTGGCCTGGATTTCAGCCCGAAAATGATCCAAGTGGCCCGCGCCAGAAACAGGCGGTTCAAGCTTTTGCCCGGCATGGATCGCGCCCCGGATTTTATTGCGGGGGATGCCCAGGCCATTCCGTTTCCTGACGAGTCCTTCGATATTGTCACCGTTGGCTACGGCCTCCGCAATCTGGCTGGTTGGGAGCGCGGTTTGCGGGAAATGGCCCGCGTGGCCAGGCCGGGAGCGCGGCTCGTGACGCTCGATTTTGGCAAGCCTCCAAACCCGCTCTGGCGCCGTCTTTATTTCCTGCACTTGAAATGTTCCGTGCCGGCCATGGGCTGGTTATTCTGCCGCCAGCCCCAGGCTTACGCCTATATTCTGGAATCACTCCGCCATTTCCCCGAACAATCGGTGGTGGCCGAAAAAATGCGGGCCATGAATCTCGCCAACGTCCGCCACATCAACCTGCTGGGCGGCGCCATGGCCATTCACTATGGCGAAAAAGCCCGCGCTTCGGCCCCCAACGCCACCTCGTAACATCCGTTCACCACCCTTTGCGTCTTCAAAGACCATTCCGGCCAGTCCTCATTGACGCGGCCCGTGAAAATCTGGCGGGCGAAATTGCGGAACATATTCGATTCCTGGGCCGTGGGATGGCTGTGACTGTGGCCGCCCGCGATGATTCTTTTTACGCCTGGCTGCATTTCAAAATCACAGCCCGCAATCACCAGTCGTTCATCCCGGATTTCAAAGCTGGATTCGGTTCCGGCAAATGGCAGCACGAAGTCCGGCACATAAAGGCAGCCCCCGTGGCAGCTTATGGAAACCCATTGCTGGCTCGCCGTCAGAAACGAACAGTAAAACGCCGCTGACACGCCGCCCTTGAAAAATAATTCCGCCGAGAATTCCGTCGGCGCCCTCCCCGCGCTTGCAATCATTTCAGCATCCACCCGCGAGGGCATTTCCCAGTCCAATGCCCATAGAATGAAACGGACGCAATACCAACCCAGGTCGCCCAGGCATCCCAGCGGCTCCAGCGCGTTGTTCACCCGGATATTTGACGCCAGGAAATCCGCCGACCCGCAAAAACTGAACTGCGACGCTATGCGTTTGATGCCACCCAACGCATTCCCCGCCAGCGCCTGGCGAATGCGTTGCAGCCGTTCATTGTGCATGAACATGACGCCATCCATGAATTGCACGCCGTTCTTGCGGCACGCGCCAATCATCTCCTCCAGGCCGGCCACGTCCGCCGCGCAAGGTTTTTCGCACAGCACGTGTTTGCCGGCCCCGGCGGCGCGCACCACAATTTCCCGCCGCAACCCCGTCGGCAACGGAATATAAACGGCGTCAACGCGGGGCGACGCGAGCAATTCATCGTAGCTGCCATAAGCCGCGGGAACCTGTTCAAAAGGCGCCTCGCGCTGGCATGTGGAAATAAAGTCGCGACTGCGGTCCACCTCCCGGCTGGCCACAGCGGTCACAACGCTGTTGCCCGAATTCAGGACCGCCTTCCAATTTTTCCTTCCGATGGCGGCGGTGCTTAAAAATCCGATCCGTAGCTTGTTCATTTACGGAGGACCATCTTGCGTAAAAGCGGATTGGCCGTTCTGCCACGCCTCCTGCACCCGCTCCAAAATCACATCAGTCAGTTCCGGCGCCGAACCCGCCGCCGGCGAATACCAAATCCGACGCTCATTTCGTTCCGTCGGGTTCCGCCAGCCGGACATGCCCTTTGCCAGCCTTTCGCCCACGATCTTCCGCGCTTCGCCCAGCAACACCGGAATATCCTGTTGTGTGTGGAGGCCGTCGCTGATGAAAAACGGAACAATCACCATGTTCTTTGTCCGCGCCAGTGAATAACACTCGGCAATCCGCGGCCGCTCCTCCAGAAAAATGGCGTGGACGGTGTCATAAATTCCCTGCGACCGTATCAGTTCCACCTGTCGTTCGGCCGGCTGGCGCGAACTGTCGCTTTTTTCCGTCCCGTGCCCCGCGATAAACAACGTCGTTTCCGCCTTCCTGGGCAGGGCGGGAAACGGATGCTCCTTCACCACGTTTTCCGCCCGGCACAGCAGCACCCGCGCCATGCTCTCGTGCGTCCCCACGCTCTTGCAATAGAAAACCGTCGCCTTGCCCATGCGAATCGGAGCGTGGTTCTCCGAAAATCCCAATGCCCGCGGAATCTCCCGGCCTGCAAACCATCCGTCGCTGATGAAAAGCGGCGCAACAAAAACCCGCGGCGCCTCGATCCCGGCCAGGACCGTATGAATGTGCGGCTCCTGTTTCCAAAACGCCTCATGGACCGCCCGAAAAATTCCCCGCCGCCGCAATTCCGACGTGTGTTGCAACGCCGCTGCGGCTGAATTTTCGTTTTGCGTGGTGCCGTGCCCCAGTATGACCAGCGCGGCATCGGAAAAATCGTCGCCGTTCACCGCTCCAGCTTGGCCTAATGCCCATTCATCGGCAAGCCCGTTGGTATTCAGGCGGTTCGACTCTTTCTTTGAAACCTTTTGATCGTTCAGGCGTCTTACCCCGGAAATCTACCATGATCAAATTCAATCTGTTCGCCGCATGCGCATTGGCTGGCATGGCGTTCGCCGCTCTCGCCGCCGACCCCCTTCCGCCGCCCTCGCCCCGGCCCAACGTGACTTACACCGCCGACATCAAGCCCATTTTTGACGATTCCTGCGTCAAATGCCACCGCGGCAAAAAACCTCACGGCAAATTGAAACTGGACAGTCTCCAAGGCGTCCTCAAGGGCGGGCAGGACGGCAAGGTTGTCATTCCCGGCAACAGCGCGAAAAGCCTCCTGGTCCGCTCCGTCGCCCATACGACCACCGATCACGACCTGTGGATGCCCACGAACAAGAAAAAAAACGCCCAACCGTTGACGCCCGAACAGATCGGCCTCATTCGCGCCTGGATTGATCAAGGCGCAAAATAAGGAGTCGTCAAGCTCCGGCTTATACGGCGCATGGCGCCAGGATCGCATCCTGCATTCCATGCACGATTTTTTTGTCCGCCGGCACAATGGTCGCCAGCACGCCCCCCAATTGCGGGCGCGCCCTGTCCCACGGACCAGCCACAAAATAATACGGACACAGGCGCACCCGCCCGGACATTGCCACAGCCGCGCCTTGCTGGAAATCAAACCATTGCTGGCCCTCGACGATTTTTGGTTTTTCGAAGCGCTGTAAAATAAAGGGCGACTCGGAAAAGCCCGCGATGGCCTGATCCACCGCCGCCGCCCATTCTTCCGCCGGCAGGTCGCTGCCAGGAAAAACTCCGCGCGCGCCCCACGCCTTTTCCGAAAAGCCCGAAATCTTCAGGATCACATTCCGGTCACGCTGCGACAATGCCTTCAACTGCCGCCAATCCGTGAGGTTGAGTTCCGGGATGGCGCCGTGGGGCGGGAGAGGCGCGGGGTCCAGCAGCCAGGTATAAGGCACGATTCTTTTCAGCCGCTCGAAAAACGATTCCCCCAGTTCCTGCCGCCAAAAGTCCCGCAAGTTCCCGTTCCACAACAGCGCCAGCAGCATTTTTTCCTCCAGCGCCGGCTTGGGCGGGGGCGTCACCGCAACCGTTCGTTCCAAGGCGGCATCAAACAGCTTTTTTGCGCAGGGCACATTGGCAAGGTCGAACAGTTCAAAAAAACGGAATACGGCATCGCCGCCGGAAAAAGCGTCAAATCCCGGAGGCTGCACTTTAAAGATGGGCTTTCCGGTCCCGTTAAGCCGTTCTGAAAGCCACGCCATCTCCGGGCGATAGGTCGCCGCTTCATCCGAAACGATGATGTGAATGTTTCGGGCCGTCCCAAACAGGCTCGCGAATCCCCGCAACATTCCCTCCGCGCCGCCAATGATTTCCCCGGCATTCAGTCCCGGGGCCGTGTAAACCTCATTCAGCCATGCCGTCAGGCCAATCCCGCCGGGAACGGAGTCCAATTCCGTGATTTTCAATCCCTCTTCCGTGAGCAAAATGTCCGGGCGAATGACGCGAGGCGTGTCGTTTTTGAAAACGGCGGACCGTTGCAGTTCGATCAATTCCCGCGGTTTCCCCAGGTCCAGCCAACGCGCCACCCATTCGGGCCGCCGGCCCGCGATGCTTTGGCGATAGAGCAGATTCCCCGCCCGATAAAATTGCAGCAGCATCCGCCCCAGCCGCTCCAGTTCCTCCGCCAGACTTCGTTCCATGCGAAACGGCGCCGGAGAGATGCGCCACCTTTGCCCCGCGAACAAGCCATCCGCCGGCATGGCGTCTCGAACCAGCGTTGCAGCTTCCCGCGGGGACATGGAAATCAAAGGGCCGCGGCCCCGCCGGTGTTGCCCCTCGAAAAAAAGAGGTCACACGGCATAACGGCGCGCGAGGCACTTGGAGCGCGTTTCACGGGCGGAATCTGCCCCAAAAGCATGGGCCTGACAAGCAGCGCCTTTTGCAGGCGTCATCGTTTCCTGGTAGAAGCGGACGTGAGGAGTTTCTGACTTTTCCCCCGATTCCCAACACAGTTCATTTCATCCGGTCCCATTTCGTGAGAAGGGCGTCAAAACGCCGGGTTTGCCCTTCCCACTTGTCGAGCAGTGCGACGTATCGGTCCAGAATCCGCCCTTCGATCTCCTGCAACTGGCGCGTTCTCTGCTGAATTTCGGCGGACGCCTGCTGCCGTGCTTTCGCGGTTTCAAGAATCTCCCCGGAGACCTGCTGCCGCGCCTTGGCGGTTTCAAGAATATCACCGGAAACTTGCTGCCGCGCCCTGGTGGTCTCAAGCATCTCGCCGGCCTTCTTTTGCCGGGTTTTGGCTGATTCCAGCAGTTCGTCCGCGGTCTGTCCGCGCGCTTTGGCGGCTTCAATGATTTCCTCAACGCTTTTTCGCCGGGCTTCCCTGCCCTCCTGATCCGGCGACCTTCCAAATAGTCCGAATAGGTTCATAACGTGGATGGGGTTTAATGGATCGTTGGCTCCGGAAACGGATTTTGATTTTTACAAATGGAATTTTATTTAATTTTGGGAGAATGTCCAGAAATTTTTCAAGTTGTCAGGCTGTCAAATTATCAGATTTCGGATTTGGACGGAATGAACGGAATGGGAAGGTGAATCGGAATCGGTAAAGATGTCCTCACGCAACGGGCGCAAAAGCTGGAAGCCGCGAATGCAGGGGAATGAATGCGAATTTTTTAAGACAGGATGAACAGGGTGGATGGAATGGAGATGGAGCGGGAAATCCGAATTGGAATCAGGTTAAATCGTTTGGTTTTTTCAGTCAAATCGTGGCGAAAATGATTTGCAAATGGGTGTTGACAGGTTGGAGCCGTTTCCGTAGTTTATGCCGCGTCGGTAGTCCGTAAAAACGCAAATTAGCCGGTGGCCTCTTGAGTTTTCGAAAGGAAGGTCGAGGGGAATAGGTTTTTTGTCGTTTTGAGCATCGGATTGGATGAATGATTTTATGCGCCCATGTAGCTCAGTTGGCAGAGCACGTCCTTGGTAAGGACGAGGTCATCAGTTCAATCCTGATCATGGGCTCCAGACTTGGCTGAAATAAAAAACAAGACAGGAATCACATTATGGCTAAAGAGCAATTTCAACGAACCAAACCTCATGTGAACGTCGGGACGATTGGCCACATTGACCACGGCAAGTCCACGCTGACGGCGGCGATTGTGGCGACGCAGTCGCGCAAGGGGCTGGCGACGCCCATTTCCTACCAGGACATCACGAAGGGCGGCACGGTGCGCGATGAAACCAAGACGGTCACGATTGCGGTATCGCACGTGGAATATCAGAGCGACAAGCGGCATTATGCGCACGTGGACTGTCCGGGGCACGCGGATTACGTGAAGAACATGATCACGGGCGCCGCGCAGATGGACGGCGCAATCCTGGTGGTGGACGCCTCCGAAGGCCCGATGCCGCAGACGCGGGAGCATATTCTACTGGCGCGGCAGGTGGGCGTGCCGGCGATTGTGGTTTTCCTGAACAAGGTGGATTTGGTGGACGACAAGGAGTTGCTGGATTTGGTGGAGATGGAAGTGCGGGACTTGCTGACCAAGTATCAATTTCCGGGCGACAAGGCGTCGGTGATCAAGGGCAGCGCGAAAGCGGCGCTGGAAGCCAAGCCGGAGGGCGAAAAGGCGATCCAGGAGTTGATGGAGGCGATTGACGCGCAGATTCCGCTGCCAACGCGGGAAGTGGACAAGCCGTTTTTGATGTGCATCGAGGACGTGTTCAACATTGAAGGCCGCGGAACGGTGGTCACGGGCCGGGTGGAGCGCGGCGTCCTGGAGCGCATGGCGGAAGTGGAAATTGTGGGATTGCGCGATACGCGCAAGACGGTCGCCACGGACATCGAGATGTTTCGCAAGTTGCTGGACAAGGCGACGGCCGGGGACAACGTGGGCGTGCTGCTGCGCGGCACAAAGAAGGAGGAAGTGGAGCGCGGCATGGTGCTGGCCAAGCCGGGCTCCATCACGCCGCATACGAAGTTCAAGGCGGAGGTTTATGTTCTTTCAAAAGATGAAGGCGGCCGACACACGCCGTTCTTCACGAAATACCGTCCGCAGTTCTATTTCCGCACATCGGACGTGACGGGCACGGTCACGCTGCCGCAGGGGGTGGAGATGGTGATGCCCGGCGACAACGTATCGGTGGAGATCGAGTTGATTGCGCCGGTGGCCATGGAAAAGGGCCAGCGGTTTGCAATCCGGGAAGGCGGACGCACGATTGGGGCGGGCCGCATTACCGAAGTGATGAAATGAGCGGTTTGGAATTTGGGAGCCGGAGATTGAGATTCTCCGTCTGTTTTTTGTCGAAATATTGGGCCGATACGGCAGTAGCTCAATTGGTAGAGTAGCGGTCTCCAAAACCGTTGGTTGGGGGTTCAAGTCCCTCCTGCCGTGCCATTTTGGAAGGCTGGAAATTGCGGGGTTGGGTGATTGAGGGATGAGTGAGATTTGAGAGAAGGCCATCGGCGGCGGGTGAGAGGGCCTTTGCCGACCGCCGGCTCCCGGAGCGCGGAGAGGTGGCAGAGTGGTCTATCGCGGCGGTCTTGAAAACCGCTTTGGGTGAAAGCCCAACGGGGGTTCGAATCCCTCCCTCTCCGCCAGATTGAGCGCGGAGCGAAAGCCGGACGGGACGGGCGCGGCCCCGGAAAGAGCCGCGGAAAAAAATTTTGTGAGCAGCACAACCATCGTATTGATCGTGGCGGCTGCGGTTGTCTTTGGCATTTTATGGTGGCAGGGACAGGTCCGCAGGCTGGCGATTTATGTCCAGGAAACACGCGAGGAACTGAAGAAATGCGCGTGGCCGACGTGGACGGAATTGAAAGGCTCGACGACCGTGATTGTGATTACAATCGCGTTGCTGGGGCTGTTGACGTACGCGGCGGACCTGGTGTTTACGGTGGTATTTCAACGGGTGATTTTTTAATTGGGTCCATGCGCAACCAATGGTTCATCGTACAGACGCTCTCCGGCCAGGAGCAAAAGGTCAAGGAGAGCATTGAAAAACGGGTCAAGACCGAGGAGATGCAGGATTTTGTGAAGGAAGTGCTGGTGCCGATGGAGAAGGTGGTGGAAGTGCGCAACCAGAAGAAAACGGTGACCAGCCGGAAATTGTGGCCGGGATACGTGTTTGTGGACATGGCATTGCTGGATGAGGAACGGCGTTTGATTGAGAAATCGTGGTATTTCATCAAGGAAACGCAGGGGGTGATTGGATTTTTGAGCGATCCGCCGCAGCCGACGCCGACCGAGGAGGTGGAGGCGATCAAGGCACAGATTTCGGCTTCGGAGGAAACGGAGAAGCCCAAGGTGAATTTTGAAGCGGGCGAGACGGTCAAGATCAATAACGGACCGTTTCTGAATTTCAGCGGCGTCATCGAGGAGATTGACCCCGAACGGGGCAAATTGAAGGTGACGGTGAACATTTTCGGCCGCAATACGCCGGTGGAACTGGAGTATTGGCAGGTGGAGAAAGGATAAAATTTGGACTGCCTCCGGCAGGCGATGCCCGAGCAGCGAAGCGTATGGCAAAGAAAGTTACAGGACAGATCAAGTTGCAGATTCCGGCGGGCCAGGCGAACCCGGCGCCGCCGGTCGGGCCGGCCTTGGGCCAGCACGGCGTGAACATCATGGGCTTTTGCAAGGAGTTCAACGCGGCAACGAAAAATGACGCAGGACTGGTGATTCCGGTGGTCATTACGGTTTACCAGGACAAATCGTTCACGTTCATCACCAAGTCGCCGCCGGCGTCCGTGCTGCTCAAAAAGGCGGCGGGAATCACGGCCGGATCGAAGGCGCCGAACAAGGAAAAAGTCGGCAAGGTCACCCGCAAACAGGTGCTGGACATCGTGAAGATGAAGTCGAAGGACTTGAACGCGGTGAACGAGGAGGCCGCGTTCCGCGTGATTGCGGGAACGGCGCGGAGCATGGGAATTGAAGTGGTTGGATGAGAAAATCAACGGCGGAAAAGAATTTTTCACAACAAGCAAACTGAAACAGCGGGAGAATCCTTGATTCGTTTGGACCGCGCTAAAAAATGGCAAGCAAACACAGTAAACGGTTCCGGAAGGCGCTGGAAGCGGTGGACATGAAGAAGGCCTATCCGCTGAAGGAAGCGGTCGGGGTGCTGGCGAAATTTCCGAAGGCGAAATTCAACGAAACGATTGACCTGGCGTTCCGGCTGGGGGTGGACCCCAAGCAATCGGACCAGATGGTGCGCGGCACGGTGCCGCTGCCGCACGGAAGCGGCAAGACGGTGCGGGTGCTCGTGTTCGCCAAGAGCGGGGCCGCGGCGGACGCGGCCAAGGCGGCGGGCGCCGAACATGTGGGTTTCGAGGACATGATCAAGAAGTGCCAGGAAGGATGGTCGGAATTTGACGTGGCGATTGCCACGACGGAGGCGATGAGCGAAGTGCGCAAGCTGGGCAAGGTGCTCGGACCCCGCGGCCTGATGCCCAACCCAAAAACGGGCACGGTGACGGATGACACCGCCAAGGCGGTGAAGGAAGTAAAGGCCGGCCGCGTGGAATACAAGACCGACAAGGCGGGAAACGTGCATGTGATCGTGGGGAAGGCGTCGTTCAAACCCGAACAGATTGAGGAGAACGCCCGGGCGGTGATCGAAGCGGTCGCGAAGGCGCGGCCGCAGAGCGTCAAAGGGACTTACTTGAAAAGCTGCACGTTGTCGGCGACGATGAGCCCGCCGGTGCGGCTGGATGTCAGGGAATTTCTGGCGGCGGCTTGAGCCGGGCATGACAACGATTTAATGGAGCAGGAATTATGCGTGCGGAAAAACAAACTTTGACGAAGGAATACGCGGCGCGGCTGAACGCCTCGCCATTTTTCATCGTGGTGGGATATCAGGGATTGAACGTGGGGCACATGGCTGAGTTGCGCAAGCGGCTGGCCGGGGCGGGGGCGGAGGTCCACGTCGTGAAAAATTCGGTGTTCCGGATTGCGGCGCAGGAAGCGGGCGTGGCGGATTTGAACGGGACACTGGCGGGCCAACTGGCGGTGGTGACGGGGCGGAAGGACGTTTCGGCGGCGGCAAAGGCGCTCAAGAATTTCACGGCGGAGTTCGAGAAACTGAAGGTGAAGTTCGGTTACTTGAACAATCAGCGGCTGGAAGAGGCGGCCATCGTGGCCCTGGCGGATTTGCCCGGCCTGGACGTGTTGCGCGCGAAGATTCTTGGCCTGCTGAATGCGCCGGCAACAAAGGTGGCGACGGTGATTCAGACGCCGGCCAGGCAACTGGCGCGGGTGATCCAGGCCAGGGTGGAAAAGGGCTGAAAACATGATTTGGGCGGCGGAGCGCGGCTCCCCGCAAAGGTTTCGGCGAATGCCGGAAAAACAACGAAACAACAACGTAAATCGCCGGCCCGGAAACGGGCTTGATTGAACTGCGGCGTGACAACCGGCGCGGAAGCGGCGGCAGGCTGCGGCGAACGACGAAACGAAAGAAAGGCAGTGTTAAGAACATGGCAGAGATAGCAAACCTGGTTGAGGAATTGAGCAAATTGACGGTCATTGAAGCCGCCGATCTGGTAAAAAAACTCGAGGAAAGGTGGGGGGTGACCGCCGCAGCGCCGGTGGCCGTGGGAGTGGCGGCGGCCGGGGCGCCAGCCGGAGCAGAAGCCGCACCCGCCGCGGCGGTGAAGGACACGTTTGACGTGATCCTGGCGTCCTTGCCAGCGGACAAGAAGATTCCCGTGATCAAGGCGGTGCGGGAAGTGAAGGCAGGACTGGGCCTGGCGGAAGCCAAGGCGCTGGTTGAAGGCGCGCCCAAGCCGGTGCTGGAAGGCGCCAACAAGGCCGATGCGGACAATGCGAAAAAGAAGCTGGAAGAAGCTGGCGCAAAGGTCGAAGTCAAGTAAATTGATGGATTCCATGGCGGCGGCGGCGGACGCCGCCGCCTGAATGAAAAAATTTTTGCGGAAATCGTCATATAATAAGGCCGCCGCGGGAGGGGAAAATTGTTTTCCCCTGAACGCGGGACGGCGGTTTTTTGTCGTTTGAACTGCGCTGCTTCGCCATCTGGCGGGGCGGCGCGCAAATAAAAAGGTCACCATGCCATCGCGAGCTACAGAAAGAATCAACTTCGGCAAGATCAAGGAGATCACGGCGCCGCCGAACATGATTGAATTGCAGACGAATTCCTACAAGGAATTCCTGCAATCGAACATCGCGCCCGGAAAACGAGACCGGAACGTGGGGCTCGAAGCGGTGTTCCGGGAGGTGTTTCCAATTGAGAGTTACGACGGGAAGTGCGTGCTGGATTACCATTCGTATGAAGTGGGCGAGCCGAAGGTGGACTGGTTGGAATGCCTGCGGGAAGGGCTGACTTATGGCGCGCCGCTTTACGTGACGTTTTTGCTCAAGGAAGAGGGCAAGAGCGCGAAGGAGGAAAAGGTGTTCATGGGCGAACTGCCGCTCATGACGCCTCAGGGTACATTTGTGATCAACGGGGCGGAGCGGGTGGTGGTCTCGCAATTGCATCGCTCTCCGGGCATTGCCTTCGAGGCCACTCAGCATCCCAATGGCAAAATGCTGCACAGTTTCCGCGTCATTCCCGACCGCGGTTCCTGGTATGAAGCGCAGTTCGACACGAGCGACCTGCTGTATGTCTATCTGGACCGCAAGAAGCGGCGGCGGAAGTTTTTGACAACGACATTCTTCCGGGCGCTGAGCTTTCTGGACCACGAGGAACAGAAAGGGTCAAAGTCCAGGGACAACGGCGGAGTGGCGCGAGGCACGGACGAGGAAATTTTGAAATTGTTTTACGAGGTTAAAGAGCTTTCGGTGAAGGACGCCGAGAAACTCGATAACCTGCCCGATCACGTTCTGATTCAGGACGCCACGGACGAAGAAAAAGGGCTGGTCGTGGCGCGGGCGTTCGAGCCGCTGTCGAAGGCAGTGGTCAAGCAGATTGCCGAACTGGGCGTGGCCAGGGTCAAGGTAGTGGACACTTCGGTGGACGAGGGCATCATGATCAAATGCCTGAAAAAAGACCCGGCCAAAAACGAGGACGAGGCGCTCAAGGACATTTACCGGCGGCTGCGGCCAGGGGACCCGCCCACGGCTGCGAACGCGCGCGCGCTGCTCAAGCGCCTGTTTTTTGACGCCAAACGCTATGATTTGGGCCGCGTTGGCCGGTATAAGATCAACCAAAAGCTGGGGCTTAAGGAGGATGACTCGCGCATTCTGACCAAGAGCGACCTGGTGGCGGCCACCAAATATCTGCTACGCCTCAAAAAGGGCGAGGGCAGCGTGGATGACATTGATCACCTGGGCAGCCGCCGCATTCGGACGGTGGGCGAATTGCTGGCCAACCAATGCCGGGTGGGGCTGGCGCGGACAGAGCGGCTGGTGAAGGAACGCATGACGCTGTTCGACCAGAGCGTGGAGCAAATGATGCCGCAGAAGCTGATCAATCCAAAGGCGCTTTCGGCGGTCATTCGGGATTTCTTTGGACGGTCGCAATTGTCACAGTTCATGGACCAGATCAATCCGCTGGCGGAACTGACGCACAAACGGCGGTTGTCAGCGCTGGGGCCGGGCGGCCTGAGCCGCGATCGCGCGGGATTTGAAGTGCGCGACGTGCATCCTTCGCATTATGGGCGCATCTGCCCCATTGAAACTCCGGAAGGGCCGAACATCGGGCTGATTGCCTCGCTGGCCACGTTTGCGCGCATCAACGAATTTGGCTTTTTGGAGACTCCCTACCGGAAGGTGAAGGATGGGCGCGTAACCGATGACGTTGAATTTCTCACGGCGGACCGCGAGGAGCAATACATTGTGGCGCAAGCCAATTCGCCGGTGGACAGCCGCGGGCACTTTTCGACCGACCACGTGGTGTGCCGGGCGCGGGGCGAATTTGTGGACATCGAGCCGGGCCGGGTGAATTACATGGACATTTCGCCAAAGCAATTGGTTTCGATTGCCGCGAGCCTGATTCCATTCCTGGAACACGACGACGCCAACCGCGCGTTGATGGGATCGAACATGCAACGGCAGGCGGTGCCGCTATTGGTCACCGAAGCGCCGTTTGTGGCGACGGGCCTCGAAGACCGCGTGGCGCGGGATTCGCGGGCCGTGATGACGTCCGACGAGGCCGGCAAGGTGGCCTCGGTCACGGGCAGCCAGATTGTCATCACCGCCGACGGCAAGCTGCCGGAGTCCAGGAAAAAAATCAAAAGCGATCCGGAACGGGGCGTTTACGTGTATCCGGTGCGCAAATTCATGCGCTCGAACGCGGCGACGTGCATCAACCAGAAGATTTTGGTTCATAAGGGCGATCACGTGCGCAAAGGCCAGGTGATTGCCGACGGTCCTTGCACGCAGAACGGCGAATTGGCCCTGGGCCGGAACGTCCTCGTCGCCTTCATGCCCTGGAACGGCTACAACTTTGAGGACGCCATCCTGATCAGCGAACGCATTGTGAAGGAGGACATTTTTACCTCCATTCACATTGACGAATTCGAAGTGGCCGCGCGCGACACGAAGCTCGGACCGGAGGAAATTACGCGGGACATTCCGAACCTGGGCGACGAGGCATTGAAGAACCTCGGCGCGGATGGCGTCATCCGCGTCGGCGCGGAGGTCAAGCCCGGCGACATTCTGGTGGGCAAGATCACTCCCAAATCCGAAACCGAACTGGCGCCCGAAGAGCGCCTGCTGCGGGCCATCTTTGGCGAAAAAGCCGCGGACGTGAAGGACACGTCGCTCAAGGTGCCCTCCGGGACTTATGGCATTGTCATGGATGTGAAGGTTTCGTCGAAGAAAGAGGGCGAAAAGGCCACCCGCGCGGCGGCTACGGAGGAAAAACGCCACACCAAGCAGATTGAAGACGATCACCGCAAAAAAGTCGGCGAATTGCAGGACCAGTTGACGGAGGCCTTGAGCAACATATTGCTCGGCGAAAAAATCCCCTTGGACGTTGTAAATTCGGAAACCGGCGAAATCATCATTCCAGCGAACCGGAAAATCACGAAGACGCTCCTGCGCAAGCTGGCGACCGTGTACGACCGGATTGAAATTGATCCGTCTCCGATTCGGAACAAAATCACGGAAATCATCGGCCAGTTCAAAAAGAAATTCGACGACGTGCAGATGCAGTATGACGAGGAAATGGAACGGGCGGAGGCCGGCGAAGGCGTTGAGGCGGGGATTGTGAAGTCCGTGAAGGTGTATATTGCCTCCAAGCGGAAATTGTCGGTGGGCGATAAAATGGCCGGGCGGCACGGAAACAAGGGCGTGGTGGCCAAGATTGTGAAGGAGGAAGACATGCCGTTTGTTGCGGATGGAACGCCCGTGGACATTGTATTGAATCCCCTCGGCGTGCCTTCGCGCATGAACGTCGGGCAGGTGCTTGAGACGCACCTCGGCTGGGCGGCGAAAATGTTGGGCCTGAAATTTGCCACGCCGGTGTTCGATGGCATCAAGGAAAAGGACATTCGGAATTATCTGAAAGAGGCCACGTTGCCGGAGCACGGAAAAACCATCCTTCACGATGGACGCACCGGCGAACCGTTCGACCAGGAAATCGTGGTGGGCTACATCTACATGATGAAGCTCGGACACTTGGTGGCGGACAAGATTCACGCCCGCGCCGTCGGCCCTTATTCGCTCGTGACGCAGCAGCCGCTCGGCGGCAAGGCCCAATACGGCGGCCAGCGGTTCGGCGAAATGGAAGTGTGGGCCATGGAAGCTTATGGCGCCGCCTACACTCTTCAGGAATTGCTCACGGTCAAATCGGACGACGTTCAGGGCCGCACTCGCATTTACGAGAGCATTGTCAAGGGCGACAATTCGCTTGAAGCGGGCATTCCCGAATCGTTCAACGTGCTGGTCAAGGAAATGCAATCGCTGGGGCTGGACGTAAAAGTCGGTTATTCGAACCCCGTGGAGCAGGCGGCAGCCGGCAATGGCGATGCCGCCGCCACGCTGGCAGCGATGTAAAAATCTTTTGGCGAGGTCTTGGTTCCACCTCTTCCCCGGGGCCGTAGCCTGGCAAAGGCGGACGGAGCGCGGCGGGGTCGGAGATCATTTTCAAACTCGCTCGCCGCACTCAAGCAGCCGTTTGGCCAAAAACGCCTCCTCGCTCTTCGTGCCCGCAAGCTCCAGCGACCGGCGAAAATTCGCCGCCGCCGCCTCGCGATGGCCCAGCCGCATTTCAAGCTCCCCGCGCACCGCGTGCAGCAGATGGTAATCGTCCAGCGCCTTCAGGTTTGCCATGGCGCCAATCGCTTCCAATCCCGCCGCCGGCCCCTGAAGATTCGCAATCACCACCGCGCGGTTCAACGCCACCACCGGCGAGCCATCCAGTTGCATCAGCCGGTCGTAGAGCGCCAGAATTTGCGCCCAATCCGTGGATTGATAATCCACCGCCGCGCAATGGCACGCCGCAATTCCCGCCTGTAAATGGAACACGCCCGCTTCGCCGCCTTCAGCCGAGCGGGCCAGATGAAACATGCCGCGCGCCATCATCCCCCGGTCCCACAGCGACCGGTCCTGTTCCTGCAGCCGCAGCAAATTGCCGATCCCATCCACGCGCGCCGGCAGCCGCGCCGCGTTCAGCAGCATCAGCGCCAACAACGCGTGCGTTTGTGGACGGTTGCCCGCCGGATACTCCGCCAGCAGCCCCGCCAGCCGGATGGCTTCCCCGCAGACTTCCGCCCGCACCAGCCGCTCTCCGCCCGACGCCTTGTATCCTTCGTTGAACAGCAGATACAGACATTGCAACACGCCATCCAGCCGCCGCGCCAGCTCCGCTCCCGACGGAATCTCAAATGATATTTTTGCCTCGCGGATTTTTTGTTTTGCCCGCGTCAGCCGCTTGGCCGTTGCCGCCTCTGTTGTCAAAAACGCCCGCGCAATCTCCGCCGCGCCAAAGCCGCACAGCGTCCGCAACGCCAGCGCCGCTTGCGCGTCCGCCGGAATCCGCGGATGGCAGCACACCAAGATCATCCGCAGCGTGTCATCGGCAATCTCGCCGTCCGGCGATCCTTCGCCGTCTTCGTCCCGTTCCATCCATTGCGCGATTTGCGGCTCCTTGTCCCGAAAATTTTTTTCGCGCCGGACGACATCCAGCGCCAGGTTTCGCGCCGTCCGCAGAATCCATGACGCCGGCTTTTCCGGCACGCCGTAAAACGGCCACGTCTGCAAGGCGCGTACCAGCGCTTCCTGCACCACGTCCTCCGCCAGCTTAAGATGTTCAATGCCGAAAATGCGCGTCAACGTGGCCACCAACTTCGCCCATTCATGCCGGAAAAGATGCTCCACCGCCTCCGATACATCCGGTGGCGCTTCACTGTCCGCCGCGCGCGCGTGCGTCACTTGGCCATTCACGCGAACCAAAAAACACGCCCAAACCACAAATGGCAAACCCTAATTCCCCTTTCCAGTCCGTGCGGAGACGATAAATGACTGCCATTCCAGTCAATCCTGCTCCGTCCAGCGCCCATCATTTCTAATCAGCTTTCAGCGGTTTCCCGCCGTTTGTTCTTGCAAAAAAATTAATTTAATGGATAACAATAATGTTTTCAGCCCGGCGCCAAAGGTCAGGCAAGTGTGTTACAGTCAAAAGCCAATTCATTCGTAAAGCACGTGAAACCAGTCATCGTCGCGGCAGCGTTCATGGCTGCGGTTTGCTGTCTCGGCGCCGCCTTCCAAGGGGGCATCACCGTCGCTGTCAGCCAGGGTGGCCAGACCCGCCATCTGCTCTATACAGTTGGAACGAATTCTCTTCGCGTCGAATGCACGGACGCCGGTTATCCCTATCCCCGCGACATCGTGAACATGCGCTCCGGCGCAATAATCATCCTTTTTCCCAACAACCGGAGCTTTATGAAATTGCCGGGCAAATCGCCGGCGCCGTCCGGCTCTCCAATGTCACGGATAGGCCCAATGCCGGTTCCGGGAGCGCCCGCCATGCCCATGATACCCAGGCCCGCGGAGCCGCTGGAACTCAAGGCGACGGGCCGGACTACGAACATTTTGGGTTATGCCTGCGCCTCCTACGAGTTGATCAATCGGGCCGAAGTGATGGACATTTGGGCCACAAAGGAGTTGCCGCCCTTTCAACCCTATCTCCAAGGCCAGCCCCCCGTTTTTGGGGCGCCTGTAATGACGGAGCAATGGGGGCAATCGCTCAAAATGGCGAAATTATTCCCGCTTGAGGCTATCTTGAAATTTGAAAATGGCCGCGAACTATATCGCTTCCAGGTTACAAACATCCAAAAGATGAAAATCAAGGACGCCGCGCTGTTCCGACCGCCACCCCATTACAATGAAATTCAGCCGATGCCGTTTTAAACTGCCAAAACCGCCCCCAAAACCATGAAAATGAAAAAACACATTCCCTGTGCCGTTCTATTGTTAACCTTCAGCCTGGAGCCTTTGGCCTTGCTGGCCCAGGGCAGTCTTACCCCTCCCGGCCCGCCGGGACCGACCATGAAAAGCCTCGATCAAATCGAGCCGCGCACTCCCGTCTCCTCCGCCCCCTTCATCATCTCCGTGCCCGGCTCCTATTACTTGACGACGAACCTTGCCGTTTCCACCGGGAACGCGATTGATATTCTCACCAACGGTGTGACGCTCGACCTCAACGGCTTCACCATTTCCTCCACGGCCCCCAGCGCAATAGGTTCCGCCATACTCCTGGGCGCGCCGGGCGGAAACCTGAATATCACCATCCGGAACGGATTCATCCAAAGTGGTGTAACAAACAACGGCAGCGGAACATATACCGGCAGCGGATTTGCCTACGGCATTGCCTCTTCATCGCCACCTTCAAATGTGCGTGTAAAGGATATTTCAATTTCCGGCTGTGCGGATTCCGGCATTTACCTGAACATGAGAAATTCCACCGTCGTTGAATCCTGTGTCGTCCAAACCGCCGGCGGTTATGGCATCTACGCCTCACAAGTCATCCGTTCGGTGGTGAGGGATTGCGGAGCTGTCGCAATATTGGGCGATAATGTGTCCGATTGCCAGGCGCAAAATACCAGCAGTGTTTATGGTATCGAAGCCGACACGGTCCAAAATTGCACGGCTTTCAGCAGCTCCGGATACGCGATCATCGCCAATTCGGCAATAAACTGTTACGCCTCCTGCACGTCCGGCACCGGTTTAAATTCCACGGTGGCCCAAAATTGCTACGGCTATAGCGGCGGAGCCGGAACCGGAATCTTAGACACTCTTTCCCAAAACTGTTACGGCTCCTCGAACACCGGGTTCGGCGTGGATGCCGCAAACGCCTTGAATTGTTACGGTCACAGCACCAGCGGAACTGGCCTCTATGCCTCCCAGGCCAATAGCTGTTACGGCAATACTGAATCCATCACCTACAAATACAACATGCCCTGAACCGGAACGGTTCGGCCAAGACCTAATCAAAGGCCGCAAAGACCGGCTTTGCTGTCTTTGCGGACGCGGCGTGAGGCCGGTTTTGAATGATCCGGCGAATTCCCCGTGCCTTACCCTCCGGCAATTGCGCCAATAATCATCAACGGTTCCTCTCCATCCGCCACGGCTTGGGGCAGCGGTTTGTCCGGCGCTTCATGGGACCAATCCTCCCGGCACGCAAAAAATCGCACGAACGCCCGCCGCTTCAACGTCCCATGCTCGCGAATCGTCCCGCGCAAAACCGGATACCGCTCTTCCAGCGCCTCCAGCACCGTTCCCAGTGTCGCGGGCTTGGCTGTCTCCAACTGCACCTCGCCGTCCACCCTCGCCAGATTCCGAAGATGATAGGGCAACGCGACCCGAATCATCGCAACACCTGTGTTTCCACCGACAATACTGGAGGCAGGTCGCGTACGATGGCATTCCAACTGTTCCCGCCGTTTGCCGACGCATATATCTGGCCCCCTGTCGTTCCAAAATACACGCCGCATGGTTCCAGTGAATCCACGGCCATGGAGTCGCGCAGGACGTTGACGTAACAGTCCCGTTGCGGCAATCCCTTCGTGAGCGCCTCCCATTCGCCGCCGCCCGTCCGGCTCCGATACACCCGCAATTTGCCGTCCGGCGGAAAATGCTCCGAATCGCTCTTGATGGGCACCACGAAAATCGTGTCCGGCTCCTGCGCATGCACGTCAATCGGAAATCCGAAATCCGATGGCAAATCGCCGCTGACCTCCTTCCACGATCCGCCGCCATTGTCGCTACGCATCACGTCCCAATGCTTCTGCATGAACAGCACGTTCGGGCGGGACGGGTGCATGGCAATCCGATGGACGCAATGGCCGACTTCGGCGTCCGGGTCGGGCAATTCAAACCTCGATACCAGCCCGCGATTGGCCGGTTTCCATGTCTTGCCGGCGTCATCCGTGCGGAAAACACCCGCGGCGGAAATGGCCACGAAGATGCGCTTGGCATTTTTCGGGTCCACGAGAATTGTATGCACGGCCATGCCGCCGGCCCCCGGCTGCCAGAGGTCGCCTTTGGCCTGGCGCAATCCGGGCAATTCCTGCCACGTCTTTCCGCCGTTGGTCGTCTTGAAAATCGCGGCGTCTTCCGCGCCGGCATAGACAGTCTCGGGGTCCGTCAACGACGGTTCCAGATGCCAGATGCGTTTGAATTCCCACGGATGCTGCGAGCCGTCATACCACTTGTGCGTGCCAGTCTTGCCCTCATAGACGAATTTGTTGCTCTCGCCCTTTGGAAAACCGTCGGGACTTTTCAATTCATCCGCAGTGCTGCCCGGCGTGTTCCACGTCCGTCCGCCGTCGTCCGAGCGCTGGATGATCTGGCCAAACCAGCCTGACGATTGTGAAGCGTAAATCCGGTCCGGGTCCGCCGCCGAGCCTTTCATATGATAAACCTCCCAGCCGGCAAAAAGCGGGCCGGCGACTTTCCACTGCTTGCGCTTGCCGTCCGAGGTCAGGATGAACGCTCCTTTTTTCGTGCCGGCCAGGATTCGTATTTTGCTCATAAATGGCGTGTGTTGTGCCTACTTTTTCCGCTTGTGCAGCGTCAGGCGATTGCCGTCCGGATCAGCAATGACCACCATGCGACACGGCGGAAATTCGTGCGGCCCCATCACGATGGGGAGCTTTTGTGCTTTCACCGTTGCGAGCGCCTCATCAAAGTCATCCACTTCCAAGGCGGCCGAGGCGCCTTTGGGAGAAGGGTCCCACATCCCGGGTGCGCAGCCGATTCCCAGCGTCGTCGGACCAATGTCATATTCCACCCAATTCGGATTTTTGGTCCCGTCATACTCGGAATTGGGTTTGAAGCCGAGTACGCCTTCATAAAAGGCGCGGGCTTTTTTCATATCGCTGACCGCATAGGCGAAAAAGGAGACGCCGGTGATTTTCATGTTCGTTTCTTATGTTTCGTGTTTGCCGCCCTGTTCAGGTTCTTGATTATCGGTTCTGGCCGCGTTACGCAAGCCGCGCGTGAACCCATCGGCTTGATGTCCGGGCCGCCCTTGATTTGTCGGGCGCGCCCTCCCCTTTGCGGCGGGCGCGCCCCGTTCCATTCCACCTTACGCCACGGCTTGAGCCGTTTCGGCTTTCGGCAGCGCTTCGGACGTCATCGGGCATTGCTCCAGCACCGGGCGCACTTCGACTTTTGCGCCATACGGCAGTCCGGGGCATTGCTGGGCGATGGCGACGGCTTCTTCCATGGAATCCACGCGGAGCAAAAAGTAGCCTGCGATGGCTTCCTTGGATTCGGCAAATGGTCCGTCGGCCACCAGGCGCCCATTTTTGCCGGAAACCACTTTGCCTTCCGGCTCCAGGGGTTTGCCGGCGATGGCCTTGCCTTCATCCATCAATCCCTTGAACCACGCCATCCATTGGCCCGCCACTTGTTGCATCTGCTCCGGCGACAAGCCCTTATGCCAATCCGTGCCGCGAAACAGGAGCATGTATCCATCGTTCGATTGTGTATTCATAATTTTCTCGTTTGTTGTTGGTTTTTACCTACGTTCACAGATAGGACGAACGGATCATCCTGTCCGGGACAATTATTTTGCGGCTTTTGCGGAATCCGGGGTGACCAGGACCATCCAGAACACGCCAAAGCGGTCCTCGACCATGCCAAAGCGGGCGGAGAAAAACGTTTTGGCCAGCGGCATTTCCACCTTTCCGCCGTCCGAGAGCGCCGCGAAGGCCTTGTCCACGTCAGCCTGGCCCGGCAGCGACAGGGATAGCGCAAAGCCTTCAAACTTCGGATTGCCGGTGGCGCGTCCGTCCGAGGCCATGATCACGGTTTGGCCAATTTGAAATTGCGCGTGCATGATCTTGTTTGAATCCGCGGGTGCGCAACCCGGCGGTGGTTTTTCGGGGCTTTCCTTGTAACGCATGAGCATGTTCACATGCGCGCCGAGGGCGCGCTTGTAAAATTCGATGGCCTCTTCGCATTTGCCGTCGAAAAACAGGTACGGTTGGATGATTGATTTGTTTGTCATAATTTTGATTTGTTGATTGTTATTGTTGTTCGGTCATGGATATGACGAATGGCTCCTTCGCTGCGGGACAATGATTTTATTTTGCCTTTCGGTTGATTTCCCACAATCCGAACGTGTTGTTTTCGGTGTCCTGGCAGAGGGCGAAATAGCCCATCCGCGGCACGGCTGTTTTGCCCATGCAGACTGTTCCGCCCAGCTTTTCGACCCTGGCCACGAACCGCGCCACCGACGGCACATTCACGTAATTGACGACGGGTTGATCGGGCTGCTTGCGCGGCATGATCCCGCCGTCCGGCGAGGCGTCCGGACCGCCCGTTTGGACGTGCAGGTAATTCCGTGCTTCCGGCCCTTGCATTCCATCGAGAGGGGCAATTTTCCAGCCGAATAGCGAATGATAGAATTTTTTCGCCCGGCCAAGGTCATTGGCGGGGATTTCAAACCAGATGATTCTGGCTCCCTTTTTTTTCGTGCTCATATTTTTCCTTTGTCCATTCGTTGATCCATCCACAGATACGAACGAATCCATAAGCCCATTCAGGACAAAAAAAAGTAAAATCATCCGGGGTAAACGCCCCATTGTGCTGCCATGCGCGTCCATATCGAATGTCGAAGTTTCCAAAGTTTGAATTCCTCGCGCCGGGCGGCTTGGCGGCTTTGTTTTTCGGGTTTTTGCAAATTGCCCCGCAGATCGTCATTGTCATGTTCTTCGTGTTTGTGTCCTTTAGATTCAGTTTTTTGATCGTTAAAATGTGTTTCAACTCAAATCAGGCAAAATAACGCAAACTAGCACGGATTGGGACAAAATGGTGTGTTTAGGGCTTTGAAAAGACTTTTTTGTGCAATTGACCTCTATGCACAGCTGTAATTGGCTCTATCAAAGTAACTTGGTGTGGTTGGCAGGAACCGGGCGGGCTTTTTCGGCCCTTGGCGGTCCTGGATGTCAAAGAGCAGGCCGGTGACGGCTATCGGATGCAAGAGTAGCATGTGTAGTGGAATAATGCAACAACTATTTTCAGATTTTTATCGCATGGGGCGCATGTCAATTTTCTGGCACGAGGCTCTCCATGAACGGCCGGGGTTGCGGCGGAGAAAATATTGTTCCAACTCGTTGCGTTGCCGGTGGAATTCGACGCCAGCCGCCGGGCGAAGGCGCAATTGTTCCGGCTTGGCCTCGTTCACGAGCACGAGCGAGCCGGCGTGAGCCGGGTCTTGAACGCGGCCGGGCCAACCCATGTGGCCGCTCTTGTCACCTCCGTCCTCCAATTGCTGTATTATTCCATACCTATCCCGACCGTCCGGCGGGCCGCGAGCGTTGCCGCCGTTGGAATTTTATTTGAGCGGCGGGCGGTAAAATGGGTTGCCATTTCACTGATGCGGCCTTGAATCTCTTCCTGTTCCCGGCTATTCTCTTTTGAATAAATCATTTGGGACGGTTGTCCATGAAATGATTCGAACGAAGTATGCCGTATTTTTTGAGTTTTGATCCGTGGTTTTATGTCGTCCTGGCGCCGGGCCTTCTCCTGGGCATCTGGGCGCAGATAAAGCTTTCCCACGCCTATGGCAAATACAGCCGCCAGCCCGTTGATTCGGGCATGACCGGCGCGCAGGCCGCCCGCGAGATTCTCGACGAAGCCGGCCTCACGGACGTGCCGGTCGCCGAAATTCCCGGCCATTTGACAGACCATTACGATCCCGTCAAACGCGCCTTATTTCTCTCGCCGGACAATTTCGAAGGCCGCACGGTTGCAGCCGTTGGCGTGGCGGCGCACGAAGCCGGGCACGCCCTGCAACACCAGGCATCCTATGCACTCTTCAATTTTCGCATGGCCCTTGTGCCCGTCACCCAATTTGCCAGCACCGCGTACCTGGGCATCTTTTTTGCCGGCTTGTTTTTCGGGTTTTTACAAATCGCCCTGCCCATCATCATTGTCATTTTCTCCATTTTGACCCTGTTCCAACTCGTTACGTTGCCGGTGGAATTCGACGCCAGCCGCCGGGCGAAGGCGCAATTGTTCCGGCTTGGCCTCGTTCACGAGCACGAGCGGGCCGGCGTGAGCCGGGTCTTGAACGCGGCCGGGCTAACCTATGTGGCTGCTCTTGTCACCTCCATCCTCCAATTGCTGTATTATCTATCCCTGTCGCGCCGCCGCTAAAGCGGTCTCAGAAATACTGAAGCCATGCGGTTGGGGAGGAGGAGCAGCGGTTCTTTTGGGTTTTGGCTTCGTTTTCGCTTGGTTACAGGCCGCTTTGGGCATGCTCCCTCGATCAGCCGGGACAATGCAATTGGCTCGGTCGTGTTTGCTTGGTCTTTTTGTGCCCGCCTTCATTCGCCAAGGCGAATTACGGCGAGGCACGCAAGGACTTCGTCGTTCGCCGCTTACAGACCCACAAAGGGTATGCTCGCCCCATGGGATAACGCTTCGGGCCTTGTCCCGCGCGGGGGAGCGAAGGCGTATCCCACGGGGCGAGCGGCTCACTCCTCGTCTTGCTCAAAAATCTGCCGCGCAACCACTTCCCTCCCAACTGCATAGTCCCGGCTCAGCCTCGCCAAAACCCAAAATTCCTCGCTGCCGCACGGCTCCATTATTTCTTCAACCGCTTTAATGGGGAGGGCGCCGGGCGGGTTGTCCGTGGAAATCGCGCCGCAGATTTTCAAATGCGGATTTTTCTTGCAGCTTTGGTTCGCGGGCTTAACGTTTCCGTGTTTGCAGTTTATGGCGGCCAAAACCAAAAAAGCGAAGGCGGCGAAAACGGATCGGCCGGAAAAAAAAACCGGCCCGTCTGAAAAAGGAGCGATCCAGCCGCTCTTCCCGCCCGAAGCGCGCTCACCGGATACGGAGCGGTTTCGGGCCAGCGGCGACACCGAGCAGTTCCGGCCCAGTGGCGACACCACGGCGTTTATCCGCCAGGCGGCCGAACGCTACAACGGCGACACGGCCATCAAGCTTTATTTGCGGGAAATCGGGCAGGTCAAACTGCTGACGCCGCAGGAGGAAATCGAACTGGCGGCCCGGATTAAAAAAGGGGACAAAAAGGCGCGGGAACAAATGATCAAAGCCAATTTGCGGTTGGTGGTGAAGATCGCGCGCGATTACGAAGGCATTGGCCTGCCACTGCTGGACCTCATCAGCGAAGGCAACATCGGCTTGATGAAGGCCGTGGAACGCTTCGATCCAAAAAAAGGCGGCAAACTTTCCACGTACGGCTCGTGGTGGATCAAGCAGGCGATCAAGCGCGCCCTGGCGAACCAATCCAAGACGATCCGGCTGCCGGTGCATCTCGTGGATAAAATTTCCAGGATGCGACGGGTGGCGATGCGTTTGCAGGAGGACCTGGGACGGGAGCCTACGGACGAGGAATTGGCCGATGAAATGGGCCTCACCTCCGCCCGCGTCCGCCAGATGCGGCAGGCGGCAATCCGCCCGGCCTCGCTCGACGCTCCCATTGGGGACGACGAGTCCAACAATTTTGCGGACGTTGTTGAAGACGAAAACGCGGTTACTCCCTACGAAAACCTGGAAGGCAAGACGGTGACCGGCATGTTGCAGGACATGGTCAAGCATCTCGACGAACGGGAAGGCACGATTTTACGCTACCGGTTCGGGCTGGACGGAGGCTCGGAGAAAACGCTCGAAGAAGTTGGCGAGAAATTTGGCGTCACGCGTGAACGTGTCCGCCAAATCCAGAATCTCGCCCTGAAAAAGCTCCGCAAAATGATCGAGAAACTGGAAACCGCAAGAGTCAGAGACTTGTAGAACCCGGGATCGCAATGTCCTCCGTCACGCCCGCCGACATCGAAAGCGCCATCCGCAACGTAGCGGACTTTCCCAAAGCCGGCATCCAATTCAAGGACATCACTCCGGTCCTGGCGGATGCGCAACTGTTGGCCGGCGCCGTGGACCTGCTTTGCGACGGGGTCCAGCCCGGCTCGGTGGATTCGGTCGTGGGCATTGACGCGCGGGGATTCATCTTTGCGGCGGCAGCGGCGATGAAACTGGGCGCCGGCTTTGTGCCGGTCCGTAAAAAAGGCAAACTGCCCTATAAAACGCACGAACAGGATTACGCCCTGGAATACGGTTCGGCCACGGTTGCGATGCACGTGGACGCCCTGAAACCTGGGGCCCGGGTTCTGCTGGTGGACGATCTGCTGGCGACCGGCGGCACGGCTGCGGCCGCCGTCGCGCTGGTCAAAAAACTCGGCGCCAACATCCGCCAAATCAGCTTTCTGGTGGAATTGAAATTTCTGAACGGTCGCGAGAAGCTTCGGGGTTTTCCCGTCCGCTCGATTGTTGTGTATTGAATCGCGGATGCCAGCCCGCTGACGTTGATTTCGGGAAACAACGCGGATGCCCCCGCGGAATGGAAGGCCGCTCCTGCCACCGGGCTTAACGGCAACCCCGGATTTCCCAAATCAACTTCACGAACGCCGATTAGAGAAATGTCGCCGTGGCTGAGGAAAGGGGCATAGTCTTTGCAGACATTCAAAAAGTGAAAATCAGGCAATGGTATTTCTTTGGCAATCGAATTGTGGAAAGCGACTGCCGCCTCTTTTGCAGCCTGATACGGTTCGACGCCGTCTATCACGGCCATTTCAAATGCAATCTCCGACGCATTGTTGATTATCCCAATCTCGATGGATATCTACGCGACTTTTATCAGCAGCCGGGAATTGCGGAGACGGTCAACTTCGATCACATCAAACGGCACTATTACATCACGCACGACGAGATAAATCCCACCCGCATTGTGCCGCTTGGCCCAATCCTCGACCTTCAGCGCCCGCACGGACGAGAACGCCTGACATCATGATTTTATCCTTTGCTTAAGATAGGCCGGCGATACTTTGTCCGAATTCCGTCCCGGCTCATCGTGCCATATCAGAGCAAACAGGAGGATTGTCAAAACCGTGAGAGTCGTCGCTACTGGATACATGGTTTCCCCCTCCCTAAATGCCGGTTAGTTAACGGTCGTGGTTTGCGCCGCAGTTTGTTGAGCGGAAGAATTCACCCGAGCGGGTGTGCCCTGCACCAAGCCGGCGAAGTTTTCGCGATAGCGCCAGAGCAAGAACAACGCGAGAGTGGAAACGACAAGCGCAATCGGCAATCCGGCGGGGTCCATAAAAGTGTGAAAAGCCAGGATGTTCACAACGACCGGACCGACCAATGTCAAACCCAGCGGCACAAAACGACCGGTCAAAAGCAGCAGCCCGCCGATGACCTCGCACGAGGCGACGACGCAGATGTAATGTGTTTCAAACATGGCGCCCATGAATTGCGCGCCGGCTCCTTGCATGGGCGGGTTGGGAAGAAAGCGCAGGAACTTGTTCGAGCCGAACACGGCGAACACGAGTCCAAGCAATACACGGGCGATGATGGTTGCGATTTTCATAATTTTGTTTGTTTGTTGATTGTTTTTGTTTGGTTGATGGTGAATTTAATTTCAGACGTTGACGAAAACTTGTTCGCGTGGAAACCGGACTTTTGGCGCGGCGGCATATTTGTCGGTCGGCAACCGGTAGCCGAGCGTGGCAATGACAGCGCTGGAATAACCCCTTGCCTTCAGGCCGAGAATTTCATCGTATTGCGAGGGATCGAAACCTTCCATCGGGCAGGCGTCAATGCCCATCAACGCGGCACTCGTGAGCAGATTGCCGAGCGCGATGAAAGCCTGATTGCGCGCCCAGGCATTGCGTGCGGCTTCGTCCTTACTTTGAACGATGCCGCCGACCAACATGCCGCGAAATTGCGCAAGCGCCTCAACCGGCACGCCCTGGGCGTGCGCGACATTTTGCAGATGCGCATCCACATCGGCTTCGCTGAAATTATTCCTTGCGGCGAACACGACGAGATGCGATGCGTCGGTGACTTGTGGCTGGCCATAGGATGCCGGTCGGAGTTTCGCGCGAACCGCCGGATCGGTTATGACAATGAATTTCCACGGCTGCAAACCGCCGCTGGATGGGGTGAGCCGCAGCGCTTCTTCCAGCGTCGTCCAATCGGACGCGCTGATTTTTCGGTTTGGGTCGAATTGCTTGGTCGCATAGCGCCAATTCAATTGTTCCAACAGTTGATTTGAATTAATCGTTTTCATTTTCGTTTTGTTTTTGGTTGAGTGAATAGAGAAGGCAACCGGTTTCCCGATTGCCTTCATTGTTTAGTTGAGGTCGAACAAGAGCACTTGCGAGGGTTTGGCCGCCGACAATTGCAATTTTGCTTCTTCGCTGACGACCGCGGCGTCGCCGCCGGAAAGCGTCTTGCCATTCAAAAGGACTTCGCCTTCCGCCAAATGCACGAATGCGTTGCGATTTGTTGCGAGCGAGTGGGAAACCCTTTGTCCCACTTCCAATTTAGCCAGCCACAAATCCGCGTCCTGCCGAATCGCAATCGAGCCGTCTCGACCGAACTTGCTGGCCATGAGGTGCAACCGCCCCGTCGGCTTGTCCCTCAACGATTTCTCCGCGTAACGCGGCACTGCGCCTTTCACGTCCGGCATGATCCAGATTTGCAGCAGCCGGACCGCCTCATCCTTCGACGGATTGAATTCGCTGTGCATCACACCCCTGCCGGCGGACATGTATTGGATGTTGCCCGGCCGGATGACGCTGCCGTTGCCCATCGAATCCTTGTGCTCCAGCGCGCCGCTCAAGACATAGGTGATGATTTCCATGTCGCGATGCGGATGCATGTCGAAGCCATTGCCCGGCAATACGAGGTCGTCGTTGATGACGCGCAGGCTGCGGAAGTGCGTCCACTGCGGGTCGTAATAATCCGCGAAGCTGAAGGTGTGATATGTGTCGAGCCAGCCATGATTGGCGTGCCCCCGTTCATTTGCTTTTCGTATATTCATCATGGAACGACTCTACCGCGCGATTTGAACCCGGTGAAA
The DNA here is from genome assembly GCA_028872915.1 of Verrucomicrobiota bacterium. Classification (GTDB taxonomy): domain Bacteria; phylum Verrucomicrobiota; class Verrucomicrobiia; order Limisphaerales; family UBA11358; genus UBA11358. The sequence goes on along the minus strand of JAGWNY010000005.1, from coordinate 4,706 downwards.
TATCATGTTTCTTGCCTCGTTATGTCTTTCGGTTATAAGCTGAAACCGCCATGGAGCTGCGCCATCTCCGGTATTTCATCGCCACTGCCGAGGAGGAGAACGTCTCGCGCGCGGCGCTCAAGCTGCACGTTTCGCAGCCCGCCATCAGCCGCCAAATCCATGACCTCGAATATGAACTAGGCTTTCAGCTTTTTGAGCGCAGCGCGAAGTCGTTGAAACTGACCGAAGCCGGGAAGAAATTTCTGGCCGACGCAAAAACGATTTTGCAGTTCACGGACGACGCGGTGAAAAATGCCAAGGCCGTGGCCAGCGGCGCGCGCGGCGAGATTCACGTTGGTTATGCGCCTTCACTGACGGTGAAAATCCTGCCGCCGACGCTGCGTGCGTTTCAGGCGCAATTCCCCAACGTCCGCGTGGCGCTGCACGATTTGTCCGGCGAAGAGATGCTGGCTCGTCTGCGCGAGGAGAAATTGCACGTGGCGCTCACGGTGCTGCCTGAGAAGGAAACGGCGCGCGGACTGCAACATCAGGAACTGGCGCGTCACGCGGTGTGCGTGGCCGTGGCACCGAAACATCCGTTGGCCAGATCGAAATCCGTCAAATTGGAGCAACTCGTCAACGAGCCGCTCATCGGTTTCCGCCGCGAGGAATATCCGGGTTATCTTGATTTTGTGGAAAACATTTTCGCTCCGCTTGGCCGCGCGCCGCGCGTCGTAGAGGAACATGACGGCATCACCAGCCTCCTGGCCGCGGTGGAAGCGGGCCGCGGCATCGCCCTGGTGTCGGAGGCCGTGGCCTGCCTGGTCGGGCCGCGGGTCAAGGTGATTCCCGCGGCCGGCGTGCCGCCGGTTGCGGTTGTCGCCTTGTGGAAGAAAGGGGCCGTAACGGCACTCGTGGAAAAGTTTGTGACAGCGGCTTTGGAATCCGCCCGATAGTGAAAGTCAATTGGTCCCGGCCCGAGAAAATATCCCGCCCCAGGAGAACAATGAGGCTCTTCATTTGCGGGGCGTGGATTTGTTAATTTCCTCCATCAAGAGTTTCAGGAAGGCTTCGGCATGGGGATTAGGTTTAAGGGCGGGCAACGCTGCAGCAATGAGCAACGGGGCCAATTCGGCCGATCGGGTGCATGCCGGCCATTCAGGAGTTTGAACGGGTCTTGTTCAGCGGAAGCAAATTTAGCCACGGAGGCGCGCGGTAGGTTTCTGGCGAAGGATGGTGGGCGCTGCAGGATTCGAACCTGCGACCTACTCGGTGTAAACGAGTCGCGCTAACCGCTGCGCCAAGCGCCCCCTCCACCATTAAAAGGGCCGGAGAACGCCTTGGCAAGGGCGGGTTTGCGCGCCATTGGTTGCGGGTCGTCGTTTACGTTCACCGGCTTGCATCAAAGATGAGATTATCGTCGTCCACCCTTGCATGCCTGGAGGTTTCACCGGATCAGCTTCAGGGAAGTCCTGTTATTGGGTGAAACAACGGCCGGAGCGCCCACGACGCCCACCGTCAAGGATGCTGGATTGCTGTCGGCTTCGACGATATCTTCAGGACCGGGTGCTTGAAATACGAACACGGAATACATTCCCGCGTCCGTGGCGGTGACATTGGTTAACGTGAGGGTTGAATTTGTGCCGTCGGCAATCGCATTGGTGCGGTTGAAAAACCATTGATATTGGAACGGCGGCGTTCCTGACACGCCCACACTGAAGCTGGCCATTTCGCCCGGCGGCACATTCGTGGACGCCGGCTGGTTGGTAATCGTGACCGGGTCCAGCACGGTAGTGACGTCCGTGGCGATGTTGTTGGAGAGGTCGGCCTCCGTTTGGTCGCAGGCCACGGTCACCGTATCGGTGATGGCCCCCGAAACCGCAGGGGTAAAAGTAATGTCCACGGTGGCCGACGCGCCCGGATCGAGGGAACCCACGGACGCACTCACCACTCCGCCGGCGTTGGTGACGGTGCCCTGGCTGGTTGCGGCTGATAGAACTGCAATGGTCGCCGGCAACGGATTGGTCATGACGATACCCGTGAGGGAGCTGAGGCCTTGATTCTGGATGTTGATAATATAGTCGTTTGTGCCCCCGGTCACGGTGGGATCGGAAATAGCGGGCACATCTCCAATCGTGACCGCAAGATCATTTGAAGCGACAAACGCGGCCACAAGCGTGTGTTCATTGATGATATTGCTCAAGGTGAAAGCGGCACCGCCCGATTGCGCCAGCGTGCCGTCCACATACCATGAGCCGACGCCGTAGCCGGGATCGGCGGCGGCGGAAAAGGTCATAGTGCCCATGCCGGGGACTGCCAGGACGCCCTGTGGCTCGACTGCGCCATGACTGCCCGCGGAAGCGAAGAGTTCAAATTGGGCGTTGGAGACATCTTGTTGCACGCGGAAGAAAGCCTGGGACGCCGAGCCGGACAATGGCGCTTCGAACTGGCCACTGGCCTCAGTGACCGGCGTATTGGCGGCGGGCGCCCATGAGCCGCCGGCATCCAGCGTGGGCGACGTGTATAACTTGAATTGCGGGAGGCCCGCTCCAAGCTCCGGCCAGACCATGCGCGTGATGGGGGAAAGCGGGTCCACCGGATCGTAAAAGAAAGGATATCGAACGAGCACAAAGGTGTAGCCGCGAAACACCGGGGCGATATCGTAGAACATGAAGGGGTCAATGGACGGCGAGACATTGTAACGACCGCCGGAGGCGTTGTAATTCACAAGATTGCCGGACGAAGCAAGCCAAGAGTTCGTCTGCACGGATCCGCCCGCCAGGACATAACGTTGAAAAAACACCCCGCTGGGAAAATTGGCTGGTTGCGGGTCGTCGGAAGCCGAGAAAACGCCGAAGAAATCCGCGCCGACCGTCCTGAGCATGAAGTAATCGCCCACATAAGGGTCGTAAGACTTGACGGGATTGTTATTCGGAAATATTGCCAGGGTCCGGTCGCTGACATCGCCGAAGTTGCCGTAGAAGGCCTTCAAGAAATGGACTTCCAAATTATTGCCGTTGTGGAGGAGGTACAACAGGCCCACCGTTCCATCGCTGGCGACAGCCAGCTCTGGAAGAGAGGCGTCATAGATCGTATAGGCGGGCGTGAAGCTGCCGCCGCTGTCGGACGACGCGAGCACCTGGATGGCCGGCCCGATGGTAACAGGCTGATTTGTCCCGACGATGGTTTGGGCCACCTCCGTATAGGCAACATAAACCCTGTCTGGCTGCCCTGAATAGGGCGAGGGATGCATGGCCACGTCGCATGATGATAGGATGCGCTCCACGCCCAGAGTGGAGCCCAGCGGCAATCTGACGTTGCCGGCCACGACCGTGCCAGTTCCCAAAGCGGCAAAGCCCGATCCGCCATAATTATCGTCGCGAACCAGCACGACGTCGCCGTAGCGGTCGTTGTTTGGAGCAGGGGAGTTCCAACGTTGAAAAACGGCGTAAACCGTCTTCCCATCGGGCGATATGGCCAGCCGGATGGCCGGCGAATCCTGGATGTCGCCGGGAACGAGCTTTTCAATGAGCGTCGTGTTCCACGTCGTGCCGCCGTCCAGCGAGTAATGAACGCTGGCCGTGGCGCCTGGAGCCCCTCCAAGATCGTTAAAGCCTATGAAGATATGATCGGCGTTGGTGACATTGACAACCCTCACCCACGGCTGGTCCAAAGATCCCGTCATATCGCCGGCGGCGATGTCGGAAAACGGCGCACCGACCGTCGGGTCAGGGGAATTCCGAACGTTGATCCGGGACACGGTGGGCATCAGGGCTGAATAGCATGTTCCCCCGGAACTCCAGTCCATCGTGTAATCGTAATCATGACTTCCATCCAAGCGGAGCCACGGCAGCGCAAAGCTGCCACTGGCGCCCGCAGTGCTGTAAATGGGGTTCTGCAAGTCATCTTCGAAAGCGTGGCTGGCGAATTTTCCGAAATTGCCAGTCGTCCCCACTGCAAGGCTTGGCTCGGCGTTCTGAAACGTCTCGCCGCTGAAATTCGTCGGCGTCAAGTCAATGACGGCAAACCGTTCCGGACTGTAATAGGGAAAAGCGGCCCCCAAGCCCGCGCGCGCATCGGGCAACTCGGCGGAAAACAACGCAAAAGCGCAGGCACCTTTAACTATAAATATCGGTGACTTCATAGGCTGCATTTACCATCCTTTCCTCCCGCACCATCGTCATCTTACAAATATTGCGTCGTAAATGTCAACGGATAGTTATACACCGTTTTATTCACCGTTGCCCCCCGTTTGAAATCACGATTTAACCCGGGATTTCCCATTTGACTTGATGTTGACGGCGTCAAATTGAGTTTTACTGGTCGTTTCCGCGATTTTTCACCCATCCCCTTACTTATCAAGCCCTTTTTCAACGCCAAAACGGAGTTTTTCAGAGCCGCCGCCATCTTCGGCACCGGCTTTAACGCGCGGACGAGCTTCACTCGGCCTGCTTTTTCGCCGACGGCATGGCCGACAACTTGATTCGCTGGTAAGCCCTTCGCTCTTGGTCCTCTGGATGCGGCTCAATCGCCAGAACTGTGATGTCACCTTGGCGTAAAAAGGGCGAAGAAAACAACCTGGGTTCCTCGACGTTTCTAGTGGGTAGCCATGAAAGCATCTGAACAGAAGGGCATTTATGGAAAAGCGATGCATTGAAGGGGATGTTGGCATGATTCGTTCCGCTGCCGGTGGCCTGCGGGCTTTCAGTGCATCTATGAATGGCATT
>JAGWNY010000004.1 GCA_028872915.1 Verrucomicrobiota bacterium | reverse complement strand
CAAAAACGGCGCAAAAATGATTTTTGAGCCTGCGTCAAACCAAACGCCTTAAACTTTTTCAAAACGGCCCCTCCAACCCCACCTGTTTTAATCCCTCCGTCCCGCTTTTCCTCAAAATCAAATCCTACTATGAAATATCCGGGCTAGAGAGCGGTTGCGCTGGCCTTTGAAGGGAGTTTCGCATAGAATCTTTGGATGTTCGAGATTACCAGGACCGGAATTGCCGCGGCCACAGACAAGCTCTTGCATCTGCGGAGGTTTCTTTGACGTCGCCACGGCGCAAAAACGGCTGGGCGAACTGAACGGGGTCATGGGCGGCGCCGGTTTTTGGAACAACCGGGAGGCGGCCCAGCAAACCATTGACGAATCCAACTCGCTTCGGGGCAAAATCGAGCCGCTGTTGCAGGCGGAAAAACGGATCGAGGATTTGCGGGTGATGCTTGAACTGGGCGAGGCCGAGCCGGCCCCCGCCCAGGAGCAGATTCAGCGCGAACTGGACGCCGACCTTCAAAATTTCCTCAAGGACCTGGATTCATTGGAGTTGAAAATTTTTCTGAGCGGTCCGCACGACCGCAAAAATTGCATTCTGAGCATCAACGCCGGGGCCGGCGGGACTGAGGCGCAGGATTGGGCTGAAATGCTCTCGCGCATGTATCAGCGCTGGGCGGAGTCCCGCGGCTGGACGGTCGAGGTGACGGATGCGTTGCCGGGCGAAGGGGCCGGGCTGAAGAGCGTGACGATGCTCTTGCAGGGTGAAAACGCCTACGGCTTTGCCAAGGCCGAACGCGGAGTGCATCGGCTCGTGCGCATCTCGCCCTTCGACGCCAACAAACGCCGCCACACCAGTTTTGCCAGCGTGGATGTGATTGCGGAGGTGGAGGAAGACAATTCCGAACTCGTGATTCCGCCGGTCGAGTTGAAGGTGGACACCTATCGCTCCGGCGGCAAGGGCGGCCAAAATGTGAACAAAGTGGAAACGGCGGTGCGGATTACCCACCTTCCAACGGGCATCGTGGCGGCGTCCCAAAACCAGAGATCGCAACACCAAAACCGCGCGACGGCCATGCGCATGTTATTATCCAAACTCCTGGCGCAGCGTGAAGACGCGCAGCGGGCGGAGATGGAACGTTTTTATGGGGAAAAAGGGAGCATTTCGTGGGGAAGCCAGATTCGGAGCTATGTCTTCCAGCCCTATCGCATGGTCAAGGATTTGCGCACGGGCATCCAGACGGCCAACGTGCAAGCCGTGATGGACGGCGCTTTGGATGAATTCGTGAACGGCTGGCTGCGGGCCGGCTCTCCGGCGAAGCGAATGCAGGGAGTCAAGGATGACGGGGAATAAGCTTGAAAATCCACTTTCGATTGATCGCGCACGGTCGCGCCGGTTGCATGGCTAGGACGGCGCTGGGGCGGAGCCGGCGATTTCCTTCAAATCGCGGATGCCGGCGCGCCGCATTTTCCGGATCAGGCCCTTGACGATTGCCCGGGCGATTGCGGGGCCTTCATAAACCAATCCCGTATAAACCTGGATGAGCGCCGCGCCGGCGGCAAATTTTTCCCACGCGTCGTCGGCATTAAAAATGCCGCCGACGCCGATCACCGGCAGGGTTCCTTTGGCCCGTCGAAAAATATGCCGGACGATTTCCGTGCTCCGGCGGCGCAACGGCGCCCCGCTCAGGCCGCCTGGCTCGTCATAAATCCTTCGCGTGGCGGCGTGGGCCGATGGGGGCCTCTCCAGGGTCGTGTTGGTGGCGATGATCCCGGCGATGCCCCTGGCCTGCGCCAGTTCGATGATTTCATCCACGGCTTCCAGGGACAAATCGGGCGCGATTTTAACCAAAATCGGCTTTGCCTGGCCGGAACTTTGGATTTCCTGGATGGCGGCGAGAATTTCGTCCAGTTGCGGCTTGTTTTGCAATTCGCGCAGACCCGGCGTGTTGGGCGAACTGACATTGACGACAAAAAAATCGGCCAGGCCCCGCAAAACGCGAAACGAATTTGCGTAGTCCGAGGCGGCGTTTTCCAGGGGAGTCAGTTTGGATTTTCCAAGATTAACGCCCACGGGATGACCGGGCCAGCGGCCGGATTTTCTCCACGCTTCCAACGCCCGGGCCACGGCCTGGGCGCCGGGATTATTAAAGCCCATGCGGTTGACGATGGCGCGATCGGCCACGGCGCGGAAGACCCGCGGCGGCGGGTTTCCATCCTGTGGCAACCAGGTCACGGCGCCGAGTTCGCAAAAGCCCAATCCGAGTTTTTCCCATATTGGGACCGCGGCGGCGGCTTTGTCCATGCCCGCGGCGAGGCCAACGGGATTGGGAAAGGCGAGATTAAAGAGGGAAACGGGCAGTGGCGGCGCGCCAAACGCCGCGGACAGGGCGCCGCAGGCCGCCCGGCTGTGGGCGGCCCGGGCGAGGACGTTCAGCGTGAAGTCATGGGCGCGCCCGGCGTCTTGCGCGAACAGGACGGGCCGCGCCAATTTTTGATACAACCAACTCACATCAACGCGTCCGCCAATGGCATCTTTGCTTCATTGGCGCGCAAAGTTGGGGCGTATGATTATGGCATTTTTTTCCATGTCCGGATGCGGGTGTCCATCCATCGGCCGGGTCTGGCCGGCATTCGGGCGTTGGAGCAATTTTTTAAAGGACGCCAGGGCCAGGAGGGGCCAGGCGTTGCGATAAATGTCATATTTCAAATAAAAGACTTTCGGAAAGCCCGTGCCGGTCGTTTCGTGTTCCGTCCACGAGCCGTCTGGATTTTGGGATTGGACAAGGAACTCGACGCCGCGCTTGAGGGCGGGATTGGCAGGATCGTCGAAGGCGCACAGTCCCATCACCGCCCAGGCGGTCTGGCTGGCGGTGCTGGGACCCTGTCCTTTGAAAACGGGATCGTCGTAAGTGTTGCAGCGTTCACCCCATCCGCCATCGGCCCGTTGAATGCTTTCGAGCCAGAGCCTCGCCTTTTGGAGCCAGGGTTCGCCCATGTCCCAATTCATGGCGCGCAGGCCGCGCAACACCTGCCAGGTGCCGTAGATATAATTGACACCCCATCGGCCATACCAGGAACCATCCGGCTCCTGATGTTCGCGGATAAAATCCAGGGCGCGCCGGACCTGGGCCTGGTCCCGGGTCCAGCCTTCGTAGCCCAAAAGCTCCAGGATGCGCGCGGTGATGTCCGCGCATTCGGGATCGAGCATGGCGTTGTGGTCGGCAAAGGGCACTTTTTCGAGGATGTTTTTGGTGCAATCCTTGTCGAAGGACGCCCAGCCGCCGTCCTTGCATTGGAAGGTCATCATCCATTGGAGGCCGCGGCGGAAGCACTCGTCGCGTTTCCCGGGATCGTCGGTTGGGATTTTGCGGAGGGCCAGGAGGACCATGGCGGTGTCGTCCACGTCCGGATTCCATTTGTTTTCGAACTCGAAGGCCCAGCCGCTGGGTTCAACCCTGGCGGGGTTTTTATGCCGCCAATCGCCTCGAAAACGGATTTCCTTTTGGATGAGCCATTGGACGGCGCGTTTGAGGGCGGGATGGTCCGCAGCGAGGCCGGACTCATGGAGGGAGACGGTCACAATGGCTGTGTCCCACACCGGCGAGAAACAGGGTTCGATGCGCACGTCGTCGGCCGTTTCATGTTCCAATTCTTTCAAGGCCGCAAGGGCGCGGACGACCTGGGGGTGATCGTCGGGATAGCCGAGGGCATGGAGCGCGATCAAGGAGTTGAGCATGGCCGGAAAGATTGCCGCCAGGCCGTCCGCTCCATCGAATCGTTCGAGCATCCACTGCTCGCATTTCTTGAGAGCGAGTTTTCGAAAGGGATGGATTTTATGCTCGGCAAACCACTCGGCGAATTTGTGCAGGCGGTCAAGCCAGAGGAAGAAATTGCGCCACGAAATTTTTTCGGGATCGGGAGCGAGGGCGAGATCGCGCTCGTTCATGCCCTGCGGATACAGTTCGTTCAGCGTCACGGAAACCGGGCGCGTGGGTTTGAAATGATTGATGATGGCCAGTGGGACGAGCATGCCGCGCGACCAATTGCTCATGTCCCAAAAATTGACGTGGAACCATTTTCCGATAAGGAGGACTTCGCAGGGAATGGTGGGGACGTATTCCCATGGGAAAAGGCCGAGCAAGGCGAGATAAAGCTTGGAAAAGGTGTTCATTCGAGGAACACCGCCCAGGTTCAAGGCCACTTCGCGCGCCTTCAACATCCGGGGGTCCGTATCCCGCACGCCAGCGAGCTTGAGAGCAAGGTAGGCCTTTATGGTGGCATTGATTTCGGACGGGCCGCCGTAATAAATGTTCCAACCCCCATCGGGCAATTGCATGGAAAAGATGTGATTGACTGCCTTGCGGCGCCATTGGGGGCTGATTTTGCCCCGCCAATAGTGGTAGGCAACCATGTCGGAGACCAACGTGGAATCCACCATGAGTTCGGCGTTCCAGCAGCCTTCAGGGGTTTGCAAACCCAGCAAATGACCTTGTGAGCGCAGGATTGAAGTGTCCAAATCTGCCACAATAGTTGGATAATGGGCCGTCGTGGAGGACGGCGCGGACTGACCCCTTGAATTGCTTTCAGTCAACACGGCAAAATATTGGGGGATTTGAAGGCACTTGAAAAGCCTTTAATCGGTTGAAACTCAAGCGCAAAAAATGGCGCGGAAACTGCTTTTTGAGTGGACAAAATGGGCCAAATCCAATAGTTGAGAATTGAAACGGGAAAGGAACAGGGGTGCCGGTGCGTGGAAGGGTATGGAGCACAAGGACTTGCGGAATGGCCAGAACGGTATGAGATTCCAACAGTCAATGACGCCGCATCGTTGGGACGCGAGGCGAATCGTAACGCCGGTCTGTGGTCTCTGTTGGCACAGAGACGCCTGACAGCGATACAAGTCTTTATTGAACAACAGCTTATGACCCTGACAAAACGTGACATCGTCATTCGCATCAGCGAAGAAACCGGGCTGGCGCAACAGCAGGTGTTCGACGTGGTGCAGAAAACCCTCGACCAGATTTCCGAAGCGCTGGCCAAGGGGGACAAAGTGGAACTGCGCAATTTCGGCGTTTTTGAAATCAAGGTTCGCAAGGCGCGGGTGGGCCGCAATCCGAACCGCCCGGAAACCGACGTGCCGATACCGGCGCGTCCGACGGTGAAGTTCAAGTCGGGCAAGGAAATGCGCCTGGAAGTCCTTAAATTGCCGGCGGTGGCGGCATAGCGCGCTGGATTCTTTCACGTCATTTCCGGCGGGGAGAAGGCGGCCGCAGGCCGGATGATGGGGCGCCGGGCGAATTCCAATCCTTACCACAAATCCGCAGGTTGACGGTTCGACGCAAGATTCCATTGATTATCGTTTCAAGAAGCGTTGCTTTCCGGGCGCATCCATGATTTATTGGCGCGCAAGTTCATAATTTATGCCGACCAAAATAGAAGAAAAAACGCAGGAATTGTGCGCGGCCATCGTTGCCCAGCCGGAAATGGCCTCCATTCGCAGCCGGATTGACGCTTTTCTTGGGGATTCAGGGGCGCGGGACCAGTATGAATCGCTGATGAAAAAGGGCCGGGTGCTCCAGGAAAAACAGCAGCAGGGCCGTGACTTGGACGGGCTGGAAATTGCCGAATTTGAAAGGCACCGCGACACGCTTCTGCAAAATCCCGTTGCGCGCGGGTTCCTGGACGCGCAACAAGAGCTTCACGAAATGGAGCATTCCATTCGAAAATACGTCGCCAGGACATTCGAACTGGGCCGCGTGCCCACGGAATCAGACATGGCGGAAAGCTCCTGCGGCCACGGGTGCGGATGCCATCATTGAAACTATCCCCGATTTTTGCCCGGCTCGCGCGATTTTTGGCTCCGGGGCTGGATGGCGCCGGGAACCGGCTGTTTCCGTTTTGTCGGGTGGTTCAAATAATTTTTCTTGCTGAACGAATGGGGCTGAATTGAGTCCAACTTTGCCAATGACCAGTCGGAATTTAAAAATCAAGATCGGCGCGGCGGCCGCGGCGGTGGCAGCCGTCACCCTGTTCATCATCACGGCGTGCGCGTCCAGCAATCCGGCGACGAGCGCCTCCGACCGTCCGGCAAGCCGCACCCACGACAAGCCCGGCCGCCCTGCCCCCGGTCCCAATGACGGTCGCATCGCCTATTTTACGGCGCGGCTGATGATGGAGTTTGAATTTTCGGAACATCCGTTTGACGCGAATATCTCCGAAAAATTCTTCGAGGGTTACGTCAATTCGCTGGACCCCCGGCACGAGAATTTCCTGAAATCGGACATAGACGGTTTTTCGGAATACCGGACCAATCTGGCGGCCTATACGGTTGGCGGGATGGGCGGACGGGGGCGGGCGGACCTGGCGCCGGCGTTTAAAATTTACAGGCGATTCCAGGAGCGGATGGCTCAACACGAGGCGTATGTCCAATGGCTGCTCAAGCATGATCATTTTACCTTTACAGGCAACGCGCGCATTCAGTTGGACCGGCGGCGCGCGCCATGGCCGGCGAGCCTGTCGGCCGCCCACGGCTTGTGGCGGCAGCGGCTGCGCTACGAATATCTCCAGGAAAAACTCGGCCGCGAGCTTTCCCCCACGAATGGGGCCGTCGTGCTCCCGCTGCCAAAAAACGCCGATGCCGGGATCACCGCCGACCTCAAACGGCATTACACGTGGACGTCGCACATGCAGACGAATTTGACGAGCGCCGCCGTGTTGCAAACGTATCTGGAGGCGCTGGTTCACGCGTATGATCCCCATTCCGACTATCTCGATGCCGAAAGCGGGCAGACATTTTCCATTGAAATGAGCCTGTCCCTTTATGGCATCGGGGCGCAACTGACCGAACAGGACGGTTATTGCACCATTGAATCACTCATTCCCGGCGGCCCGGCGGACAAAAGCAAACAGCTTCAGGCCAACGACCGTATTGTAGCCGTGGCCCAAAGCAATCGTCCCCCGGTCAACGTGGTGGACGTGGCGCTGCCCGACGTGGTGCAAATGATACGAGGCCCCAAGGGAACGCAGGTGCGGCTGACCGTGGAACACGCCGGCACGTCCATCCAGCACGTGGTGACGCTCACGCGGGAAAGAATTCAGCTCAAGGATGAGGAGGCCAAGGCCCAATTGATCGCAAGGCCGGACGGCCGGGGCGGCACGAACCGCATCGGAGTCATTTACGTGCCTTCGTTTTACGCGCCCATCGGAGCGGAGGGCGCATCGGCGAAAAATTACATTTCGGCGGACGTGGCAAAATTGCTGCGCAAACTGGAGCGGGAAAAAGCGCAGGGCATCCTGCTGGATATGCGATATAATCCGGGAGGTTCGCTGGAACAGGCCGTCCGATTTACGGGCCTGTTCATCAAACCAGGCCCGGTCGTCCAGGCGCTCTCGCCCGATGGCGGGGTCGAGGTGGATGAAGCGGACAATACCAATGCCGACGTTTATACCGGGCCGCTGGTTGTGATGGTCAACCGGCTGAGCGCGTCGGCGTCGGAAATTGCGGCTGGCGCGTTGCAGGACTACGGGCGGGCGTTGCTGGTCGGGGACACTTCCACGTTTGGCAAGGGCACCGTCCAAAGCATCATCCAATTGCGTCCGCTCATCTGGCCGGCCAACGCCACCGCGACGAATAATCCGGGAGAAGTCAAAATAACCATCCGCAAATTTTACCGCGTCACGGGAGCCTCGACGCAACTCAAAGGCGTCGTGCCGGACATCATTCTGCCGGACACGTTGAGTGACGCGAACGACATTGGCGAGCGGGCGCTGGACAATCCGCTGCCATGGGACACCATTCGCGGCCGCAAGTATCACCAACTGGACCTGGTGGCGCCGTATCTGGAGCGTCTGCGCGAGGAATCTGAAGATCGGACGGCCACGAATCAATCCTTTGCCTATGTGCGGCGGGACGTGGCGCAGTTCAAAAAACTTGAGGCTGACCAGAGCGCCACGCTCAACGAGCAGCAGGCGCTGCAAGAGCGCGAGCGCGACGCCGAGCGAAAAAACCGGCGCGACGCCCAACTCGCCCGGCAGCCGTTGCCTCAGGAAACGGTCTATCCGATTACGATTGAAAACGCGGGCAAGCCCGGCCTGCCGGCGCCAACGGTGGAAACCAATGCGCCGGCCGCCGAATCCGAAGGCCAGCTTGACGATGAGGCGCGCCTCCGGGAAGGTGAACAAATTTTGGAGGATTATATCGCGCTGCGGCCAAAAAACGCGGTGCGAATGGCGCAAAAGAGATGAATGAACGCACCGCGATCATAACCTGTCCAACTTGCGGGAAAATGGGCGATTGGTTTGCCGGCAGGCATGGGCCGTTTTGTTCGCATCGTTGCAAATTGATTGACTTGGGGAAATGGTTTCGCGGCGAACACGTCATTGCCGGGCCGCCGCCGACGGGGCATTTTGAAGAAGTTTCCGCATTGGGACGTGGCGCCGGGGCGGATAAACCGGAGGAAACTTGAAAGACGGCGTGAAATGATGAAGTATGTCTTTATTACAGCGGTCTTAAGCGCGCTGGCGGCGGTGGCGCGGGCGGAACCGCCTCATCTCATGGATACCAACAGAGTGGAAATTGCGGACCTGGGCGGCGGCTGTTTCTGGTGCATGGAGGCGGTTTTCGAGCGGCTGCCGGGAGTGATTTCAGTGACCAGCGGTTTTGCCGGCGGTCACACCGCCAATCCAACTTATCAGGAAGTCTGCACCGAAACCACCGGTCATGCCGAGGTGACGCAGATTGAATTCGATCCGCGCAAAATTTCCTACGCGCAATTGCTCCACGTTTTTTGGCAGGCGCACGATCCCACCACGCTCAACCGCCAGGGCGCGGACGAGGGGACCCAATATCGCTCCATCATCCTCTACCGCGATGATCGGCAGAAAACGATTGCCGAACAGTCCAGGGCCGGGGCGCAAACGAATTTCTCTCATCCCATTGTCACTCAAATTGTTCCATTCACGACATTTTACAAGGCCGAGGACTATCATCAGGAATATTACGACCACAATTCCAGCGCGCCCTACTGCGAGATCGTCATCGCCCCCAAGCTGCACAAGTTGGAAAAGGAAAAGGTCATTCAGACCACCCCGCAAACCGACAGGGAATAATTTCGGGCGGGCCTTCCAGCCGCGGCAACAGCCCACCCGGGGCAGCGCCGGGCCTTTTTTGGAAAAATCTTCTTCCCCGGCCATTTCAGCGGTAACCTTGCCGTTCCATGAAATGGTCTCAAACGTTGATTCCAACCCTGCGCGAGGCGCCGGCGGACGCGGAAATACTCTCGCATAAACTGCTCCTGCGCGCCGGGCTGGCGCGCAAGCTCGCCGGGGGTGTTTATACTTTTCTGCCAATGGGCCTGCGCGCCTTGCGCAAAGTGGAACAAATCGTGCGCGAAGAGATGGACCGGGCCGGCGCCTTGGAAGTGCTCATGCCCGCGTTGCAGCCGTCCGACATCTGGCGCCAAAGCGGGCGTTATGAAACGGCGGCGGACGTGCTGTTCAAGATCAAGGACAGCGGCGACCGGGAATGGGTGCTCAGCGCCACGGCGGAGGAAGTCATCACCACGCTCACCGCCGGCGAGATCAATTCCTACCGGCAATTGCCGAAAAATTTTTACCAGATCAGCGTGAAGTTTCGGGACGAAATCCGTCCGCGGTTCGGCCTGATGCGCGCCCGCGAGTTCATCATGAAGGACGCCTACAGTTTTGACACGGATGACGAGGCCGCGCAGAAAACTTACCAGAAAATGTATGATGCTTACGCCCGCATTTTCGCGCGGTGCGGCCTCAAGGCGCTGGCGGTGGAAGCGGACACGGGCGTGATTGGCGGCAAATTTTCGCACGAATTCATGGTTCCGGCGGAGACCGGGGAGAACGAGGTGGTTTTTTGCGAAAAATGCGGCTATGCCGCCAACTTGGAAAAGGCCGTCAGCGCGGCGGCGACGGCGGCGGGCAAGGCCGGCGCGGCGATTGACAAATTTGCGACGCCCGGCGTGGCAACCATCGCGGCCCTGGCGCGGCCGCCCTTCAACGTTCCGGCGGAGCAGCAGATCAAGACGCTGGTGTATATCGCCAACGACAAGCCGATCATCATTTTGATGCGCGGCGATGATCAGTTGAACGAGGCGAAACTGGCCGGAAAAATCGGGTCCACGGTTTTTCGGGCGGCCACGGCCGGGGAAATTTTTGCGGCGCTGGGCGCGCATCCGGGAAGCCTGGGGGCGGTAAAGGGAACGGCGCGCGGCGCGTTTGCCGGGGCGGTGCTTGCGGATGAACGGCTCCGCGGCGCCGCCGGCATGACCACCGGCGCGAACGAAGACGGCTTTCATTTGCGAAACGTTTCAATGGAACGCGACGTTGCCGTTTCGCAATGGGCGGATTTGCGCACGGTCAAGGCGGGCGAACCGTGCAAAAACTGCGGCGCCGCGGTGCAAATCCGGCGCGCCATCGAAGTGGGCCACGTGTTCAAGCTGGGCGTGAAGTACAGCGAAAAATTCAACGCCCTCTATTTGGATGAAGCGGGAAACCGCAAGCTGGCCGTGATGGGTTGCTACGGGATTGGCGTTACGCGCACGTTGCAGGCCGTCATCGAGCATTGCAACGACAAGGACGGCATTATCTGGCCGATCAGTGTCGCGCCTTATGAAGTCTGCATTACCCCCTTGGAGGTGGACGCGGGCAGCGAGGTGATGAAAACGGCGGAGGCGTTGCACGCCGGTCTTTTGGAGCGCGGCGTGGACGTGATTTTGGATGATCGCGATGAGCGGCCGGGCGTGAAGTTCAAGGACACCGACTTGGTGGGATTTCCGATCCGGGCGGCCATTGGCGGGAAGTCGCTGGCGCGGGGCGAGGTGGAGATCAAGCCGCGAGGCGGCGCGATGCAGACGGCAAAGACCGGCGCGGCGCTGGAGACGATCGTGCAACTGGTCAAATCCCGCGCACAAGGGTAAAACCCACCCGCATCCAACACACGGGCGAAGCTTTGTTCCAAATGCACATGCCGCGCCGCCGGTGCGTGTGAAGAACTGAAGAAGAAAAAAACAAACGCCTCCAGCAATCCGCCGCCGCGCTGGGCTTCAAACTACTCACCACCCCATGACTTTGACGCTGGTTTCTTACGGGGCCGCTCAATCTGGATGTGATACTTCTGTGTCAGTGATTGCTCCAAAAACGCGGCGTCGAAAGTAAAAATGGCGTCCGGCTTCGTCTGAAAACATCGAATCATCAAACCCGCTCGCGGCTTGTGAATGAGCACTGTATGACCTGGCGAGTAAAACGTCTGGCCGCTGTAGGTGGCCGAATTGCCATAGGCATAAGCCGAACCAGTCGTGTAGGCATATCCCGGCGTGGTAAACGCCGATGTCGAAGTGGAACCGCGCTCGTCGAGAAATGCAAAACAGGTGAAACCGTGGTGTAAGCAAGTATCAGCCGCTCGCAACATGGCAAAATCCATGGCCCGCTCGCCGGACGTGTAGCCATTGCCACGGAAATAGACCCGAAATACGTCCGGCGCTAGCTGTGTCTGGCTGTAACCGCCGGTAAATCCGGTGGACTGATAGGGTGTAGCGCATCCCGCAAATAAAAAAAACGAGGCGCAACCGGTGGCGACAAGCAATGCCTGTTTCATATGGTGATGCATGGCTGAGCGTTCAACGATCCAATATAGGTTATCCGAAGTTGTTCAGGCGGGCCATTTAGGCTCTTGGCACAAAACGACATTGAACGGCTCGCCCAGCCCGCGGCAACGAATTGGCGCCGCATTCCTTTCACTTGCCTGATTTTAAGCCAATGATTAGCGTCATTTCAAGCAAATTCTCGTTTATTAAAGCCGCCGAATTCTGCCCGCCCGCCCGAACGTTTCCCGCCCAATCCCAAGCTCAAGTTTCTGGATCCGTGCCGGGAGGTGATGCGTTTCAAGCATTTGGCCCGGCGGACGGAGGAGACTTGCGGGCAATCGCCTCGGCCGCGCCCCGCCGCCTATCGCGGCAGAGGATGAAACGCAAAGCGCGCGGGGCGGGCGGCCGCGGGATCAATATGGGCGGTGTAATATCCGCCATCGTTGAGCAATTCGATGCCGGACAAGGCCGGGCAAAGTCGCACGCGGAAAGGCCACCAATGGCGCGCGGCGTGCAGGGCGGAAGAAAAACGGCTGACGTTGCGGCCCAGGAAGCGGATGGCGGGGATGCCCGACAACACGCGGCTTTTCCACAAAATCAGGCGGGTGTGAAGATGGCCGATGATCGTTTGCTCAATTTGTGGCAGCCGGCGGCGGACGGATTCTTCCCGAGCCAGGAACGGCAAGGCGGTTGGATCATGGCAAAAGAGCAGGACGCGCTCCTCCGGCCGCAGGGAATCAAATCCAGCGCGGATTTCAGCCAGGTGCGCTTCGCGCAGCCGCCGCCATTCGGGCAATTCCTCCGGCAGGACATCGGCTTCCTGGGCCGGGAGGGCGATCAGCGACGATGCCACGCCCATGAGCGCATAACGTCCAACGGAACGTTTCCAGAAGGCTTTGAGGCCCAGGTCCACGGTGGCGCGATGCCAGCCCGCCAATCTCATGCCGCCCTTGCCGCCGAACAAGGTCAATTTGCCAAATTCATGATCGCCCAGGGTGAAGAGGACGCGTTCGCCAAAACGGGCGCGGAGCAGATGGACGCATTCGGAGGCGCTTTGAAAGGCGGCAGGGTCGCTGAGACCCAGGAAAGCCGTGTCGCAGGAATAGTCGCCGTTGGCAATGAGAAGATCGGCGCCGATGTCCCGGGCAAGGAACCTCTCGAGTTGCTTCGCCTGGCTGAAAGGGTGGCGCATCCACACGTTGTGGCGATACGCGCGGGCCAAGCGGCGGAGGAAGGGATTTGCGATGGCCTGAAACTCATAATCTTCGCCCCGGGCGCGTTCCTCCAGCCCGGCGTAATGAATGTCGCTGATGATGGCAACGGTGGCGTCGGTGCCGCGGTCTTCCATGACGCCTAATAATTCACACCGTTGCGATCAAGGCAATTGCGAACGTTCTCGGCCAGTTCGGCGCAGGTAAATGGTTTGGGCAGAAATCGCGCCTGCGACCGCAGCCGCAGTTCGGCGTCAAGGGCGCGGGTGTTGCAGCCGCTCGTAAAGACCACCCGTAAATTTGGGTGGTCCGCCAGGAGTTTCTCGGCCAAATCCACGCCCGACATGCCGGCGGGCATGATCAAGTCCGTCAGAAGCAAGTCCACGGCGGCGTGGTGTTGCTTCCACACTTCCAGAGCCTCCTTGCCGGTGGCGGCTTCCAGTATTTTGTAGCCGTACGCGGCGAGAATTTCGCGCGTCATTTCGCGCAGAAGCGGCTCATCCTCGACAATGAGAATGGTTTCCGCGCCGCCGCCGACGCCGCCGGCCCGCCGTTTGGGCGCCGCCGCGGCCTTTTCCAGAATGGGAAAAAACAAGTCAAACGTGGCGCCCTGGCCCGGCTCGCTGTTGACTTCGATCCACCCCTCGTGCTGTTTGACAATGCCATAGACCGTCGCCAGGCCCAGCCCGGTTCCCTTCCCAATTTCCTTGGTGGTAAAGAACGGTTCAAAAATCCGCGACTGCGTCGCGCGGTCCATGCCGGTGCCCGTGTCCGAAATGCGCAGCCGCACAAAGGCTCCCGCCCGGCCGGCTGGATGAGCTTCCAGATACGCGCGGCCAATGGCCACGGGCTTGAGGCTGACAAGAAGTTTTCCACCCGCGGGCATGGCGTCCCGCGCGTTGGCGGACAGGTTCATGACCATTTGTTCGATCATTCCCGCGTCCCCGGAAACGGGCGGCAGGGCCTCGGGCGACTGGAATTGGAGGAGGATGCTTTCGCCCAGCAGGCGGGAGAGCCTGGCGTTCATGTTGCCGATCACCTCGCCGAGGTTCAGGCGCGAGCGCTGGACGACGTTTTTTCGGCTGAACATGAGCAATTGGCGGGTCAGGCCGGCGGCGCGCTCGGCGGCGGAGGAGACGGCCTGCACCGGGCTGGCCATGTCAGCGGGCAGGGCTGGCCGGGCGAGGAGCGCGCTGGAATGTCCCTGAATGATGGTCAGCAGATTGTTGAAGTCGTGGGCCACTCCCCCGACCAGTTGCTCTATCGAGTCCATCTTTTGGGACTGGCGCAATTGTTCTTCGAGCGTCAGCCGCAGGGTAATGTCCTCCGCGTAACCATGCACCATCCGATTTTGCGGCACGGGATGGAAGGACCAGGAAAGGGTGTGTCTTCCGATTTTTGTCTCCAGATAAAGCCGGCTTCGGCCCGTTGCAAGACAATCGCGGATGATTTCCTCGGCGCCTTCGGGCAGAATCCCGGAGGGATCTTTTTGGCCGACGGAAAGGGAAAGTTCGGAGGCGGCGCGGTTGAACCAAATGAGCCTGCCCTCGTTCGTGAATTCCATCGCCGCGTAGGGGTTGAATTGCGCGAAAGCGGCGAGTCGTTCCATGTCGCAAATGCGTTGGCCGAGGGATTCGGCCATGCGGTCGAAGATGCCGGCGAGTTGTCCGAGTTCATCGGCGGCAGCCGGCAGGCCCGTCCGCGCCGTCAAATCCCCGTCCGCAATGCGGGAGGCGGTGGCCGAGAGGGCCTGCACCTGGCGGCGCACAAAGAATTCCCCGCCCATCCATGCGGCGACCAGCGCCATGAAGCCCACGGCCAGGCAACCCATGGGCACGTCGTAAATGTAGGCCATCAACAAGGCGGGCACAATCAACAGAAACACCGTGCCGGCCAGTTTAAGCCGCACGGTCGAAAACGTCGTCAATTTCTTCATTCTCTGTTTTCAGACGGTGTCCGTTCCGCATCCGAAAACAGACACCTTATTCCGCGAGCGCCGCCGCCCGGCCTTTGGGCAGCCTGCCCAGATGATAAATCAAAAAGCCGTGCAAAAAGCGGCGAACTTCTTCAAATTGTGGGGAAGCAAGTTTCAGACCAGCATCCGGCCCCGGACGAGCGCTCAACGACTGCCGCGTTGCTTCAGTCAATCTGGCCTGCTTCCAATCCGGTTGCAGTCCCAATTCGCGTAGAATGTCCAATTCGAAGGCAATGACCCGTTGCGGTCCGGATTCCTGGCCGCACAGCGCGTCCAGAAAGTTTCGCATCAAACCAAAAATACCGGGCAAAGGCGTTTCCGTCTCGGTGGTTTGCTCCACGAGGGCGCAGGCATAGGCGGCGCGCCGGAGGCGCGCAAGGTCGCCACGAATGGCAGGTCGCGTTTGGCGCAGGCGCACTTCACGCAATGTATGCAGGTCCGAACGCCGGCTGCGGCTGAACGACATTTCGGCTTCGTAGAACAGATCAAGCCTGCCAAGAAAAGGAGACTTTGGGCGGCGCGCGCCCCTGGCCACCGTGGCCAGCCGCCCCGAATCGGAAGTCAGCCATTGAACAATCAGGCTCGTTTCAGTCAGCGGACGGAGGCGCAAAATGATGCCGCAGGCGCTTTCAATCATGTTCGCAGGCCGGGCCGCGCGAAGACGGAAGCGGGAGGCGCGATGGCGCCCAGGCTCACGATATATTTGACGCCGTCGGCCACCGTCATGTCCAGCTTGATGGCCTTCTCTTCGGGCACCAGCAGTAGAAAACCGGCGGTAGGGTTGGGCGTGGTCGGCACAAAAACGCACAGCGGTCGCCAGCTCAATTTTTGCGGGATTTCATTGTTCTGCTCCGAAGTGACGAAACCGAGGGAATAAACCCCCGGATGCGGAAATTCCACCAGCACAACGGTTTTGAACGAAGTTTTATGGCCGGTGAAGGAATCGTTGACTTGTTTGATAGCGCCGTAAAATTTGTTCAAGACGGGCACGTGCAGCATCAACGTATCCATCCATTCGATCAGGCGCTTGCCCACGTAATAGCGGGCAAGAACGCCGATGAATGAAATCAGGAACACGGCCAGAAGAATGGCAGCCGCGCTCCAATACCAATAAGTGGGGCCTTCGCCGTGGTTGCGATGCGTGACGGTCTGCGGCACGAAGAACAGCAGCAAATCGGTGAAGTTGGAAAGCGTCTGGAAAATCCACAACATCGCCGCCACGGAGATGATGGCCGGCAGCGACACGACCAGCCCCGCAAAAAAACTGGCCCGCCAGCGCCCAAACAATGATTTTCTCATGCGCCGATTTTATGACCCGCCCGCAATGGCCGCGAGCGAAAAGGCCGCCGAAAGCCGGCGCAACAGGCGGTCTTCCTCCCGTTTCATCCGCCGCCGTGGCCCGGGACGCGAATCATCATGGCCAATCAGATGGAGCAGGCCGTGGATGATGTAGCGGACCATCTCAGCCTGCCAGGTCGTCCGGAACTGTTTCGCCTGCCGCCGGGCCTCGTCCGGGCAGACCACGATTTCGCCCCGGATGTCCCGGACACCGTGCCTGCCGTGCGCCGGAGAGCGCCGTTTTCCCGGCCCGGGCGAATCGCCAAAGGCAATCACGTCCGTCGGGCCGCGATGCCCGAGAAATGTTTCATTGAGGCGCGTCATGGCGCGGACTCCCGTGAAAACGATGTTCAGTTCCGCACGGCCAACTTTTAATTCATCCAGCAGGCGGCCCGCCAAAGCCTCAACGAACCGGACCGCGATTTTTCGTCCGCGGCAACGGTTGATCACCGCCACGGAATGGCCGGACCGGACCGGCCCTGGCGACTGCGTTTGCTTCGCCGTGTTCCGGCGCCGTTTCGGCGGTTTGGGATTCATTTCGCAGGCGCCTGGCCGCGGTGCTCTTCGTACGCCGAAATGATGCGCTGGACAAGCGGATGGCGGACGACGTCCCGCTTGCCAAATTCCACGATGGCGATCCCTTCCACGCGTTTGAGCGCGCGATGCGCCTCCACGAGGCCGGATTGCTTGTGCGGCGGAAGGTCCACCTGCGTCTCGTCGCCGGTGACCACCGCCTTCGAGCCGTGCCCGAGCCGCGTCAGGAACATGAGCATTTGTTCGGTGGTGGAATTTTGCGCTTCATCCAAAATGATGAACGCATTGTTGAGCGTCCGCCCCCGCATATAGGCCAGCGGCGCGATTTCAATCGTTCCCCGGTCCATGTGCCTTTGGATTTCCTCCGGCGGCAGCAGGTCGTGGAGGGCGTCATGGAGCGGCCGCAAATAAGGCGTGATCTTTTCGTAAAGGTCCCCCGGCAAAAATCCCAGCGCCTCGCCCGCCTCCACCGCCGGCCGCGTGAGAATGATCCGCGAAACGGCCCCTTCGCGCAGGGCCGCCGCCGCCAGCGCCACGGCCAGGTGCGTTTTGCCCGTGCCCGCCGGCCCCACCCCGAACGTCACGTCGTGAACGCGAATGGCGTCAATATATTTTTTCTGCCCGAGGGTCTTCGCCGTCACCCCCGGCTTGCGGTCGTGCGTCAGGATGCGGTCGCTGACCAGGTGCTTGAGCGTTTCGGCGCCCTCCTGCCGGACCACGTTCAGGGCGTGAAGAAATTCGCGGTTGCGAATTTGCGATCCGGCCTTGAGCATGTTTTCCAGCGAGACAAAAAGTTCCCTCGCGCGCTCCACGCCGTCCGCCGGCCCCTCCAGTTTGATCCATCCTTCGCGCGCCGTGGCCTTGACGCCCAATTGCCCTTCGAGCAACTGCAGGTTGCGGGGTTCATGGTTGAAGAGCTGCTGGGCGGCGCGGGCGTTTTCGAAATGAAGCGTTTCGACGGCCATGATCTCACCGTGGATGCGTGGTCAACTCCAGGGCCAGCGACGGCCCTCCGGTGCAATACGCCCGCACCCGGAAATAACACGCCGTCTTCGGCGGCAGCAGCGGCGTGGGAAAGGAAATGGTATTGGGCCTCAACACGGCCATCACCCGAAAATGGCGCGGGGAACCTTCCGATACCTCCACCAGATAACCTTCTTCGTCCCTGGAATTATCCCTCCACTTCAATTCCGCCATGCGCGGCGCCAGGCCCGTGGCCGTCAAATCCGACGGCGCGGCTTTGGCGGCCGTCGCCCGGCTTCTCACGGAAAAGATTCCCCGCCGGCCCGGCGACGCCCTCCCCGGAACCGCGTTCATTGCCTTGGCGGCGATTTTCGCCGATTCACCCGTTGTAAATTTTACCACGTCCGACGGCGGGCCGAAAAAGGGAATGATCCGGTAGCCGTAGCGGGTGTCCGGCTTGAGCTCGCGATGATCAAACGTCGTGACAGGCGACAGGACTGCGCCCAGCAATTCGAACCGCAAGTTTGTGCCGGAGTTCGAATCAATGAAACAGCCCGCCGCGTCTGGAACGCGGCAATGCCATTGCAGATCAATTTCCGCCGGATTCACCAGCGTGGCAGTCAGCAGGATCGGCAGGATATTCGTATCGCTCAGCGTCCCCCAATTGTGGACGACCACTTTCTGAAAAGCCGCCGCCTCCGCCGCCCCTCCTGCTACTGGTGTATTCGATGCGCAGCCCGTCATGACGGACGCCGCAAAAAAAATCACGGCGGAACGAATGCTTGAAAATCGAAAATCGCGCATGGCTACGGATTAGTTCTGTCAGGCCCCTGGCGCATTGTCAAGACGCGCAAAGAGCAACGGGCGCGTCGAAACAACCGCCGCGCCCTTTTCCCTGCTCCATAATCGAACGATTCTGTCTAATATCTTGACAGCAACGCCGTCGGAAAAGATTTTTTGCGGCGCGATCCTTGACGGCGGCTGCAACGTGGCGTATCGGTGTATCATAGGCTACGTTCAAAACCCTGGAAAAATCGGAAGCCATGAAAACCAAAATTCTGTCCGTGGTATTGTCTCCCTGTCCCCTTTTGATTTGCGGATGGCTGTCGCTGATGCCGCGGACGGCGCCGGCCGACACCACGCTCACCATCTACGCGGGAAATTCAGCCGAACAACCCATGCCGGTTGCAACGGGAATTGCGAGCATCCAGCCCAGCAATAACGTCTGGACGTCCAGTTCCACTCCCGGCCAGTTCCCCTATCCCACCAACCAAACGATCACCCTGCTGGCCACCGCGCCGCAGGGTTACAGTTTCCAGTATTGGTATGAGCTGGATTCCTTCACGCCCTACTTCGGCACGGACTTCACCAACAATCCCTACAGCGTCGCCATGAGCGGCGACCGCACTTTTTACGCAAGCTTCCTTACCAACACCTCCGGTTATTTCAATCTCACCGTTTACAAGGGCACGACAGGAAACGGCGCCGTGACCGGAACAGGCGGTTTCAATTGCGCCCTCGGCGATATTTCCGCGAGCCAATCCTACGCGGGCGGGACGGTCGTCACATTGACGAACGCCCCGGCGGCCGGCTGGCATTTTGGCTATTGGGAGTTTGACGGCACCAATGATACCGCCTCGACGTTTACCTTGACAATGGACCGCGACCAGATCGTCCAGGCCGTGTTTCTGGCCGGTTCCGGCGCTCCGACCATCACCAGCGCCAATTCCGCCACCGGCACGGTGAACGTGGCGTTCAGCTACACGATCACCGCCGACAATAATCCAACCTGGTTTGGCGCCGCGGGATTGCCCGCCGGCCTCACGGTGAACAGCTCGACGGGCGTCATTGGCGGCACGCCGACCGTGCCGGGGACTTATGCCGTGACCCTCACGGCCACCAACACGTCCGGCAGCGGCACACTCGACTTGACATTAACCATCGGCACGGGCGTTTCAACCTCACAGCCTTCAACCGGCACTACCAACTCCCTCAACTGCGCCCACTTCAGCAACGATAACGATGGCTTGATTGCCGGCAATGACGGCGCATTGCTGGAGACGACCAACGGCGGCCAGACTTGGGGATTTGTCCCGGGCATCACCTGGACCAACGACCTGCTCGCCGTCTCGGACCTGGGCCAGTATCAGTTTGTCGGCGGCTTTGGCTTGATTTCCATGTCGTCCGACGGCGGCCAAAACTGGACCGATGCCACGCTCTCTCCGTCTCTGGCCAATACCTTCTTTTATTCTTTCTCGTTCCTCACGCCATTCCAGGGCTACGTCGCCGGGTCGGGCGGCGTCATCTGCTTTTGGAACGGATCAGCGTGGGTATCCGTAACCACCGGAACAAGTGACAATCTCTACTGCGTGGATGCCGTGGATTCCAGCACCGCCTATGCCGTCGGCGCCGGTGGAACCATTTTGCGCTTTGACGGAACCAGTTGGTCCGCTCAAACCAGCGGCACAACGAGCGTTACTTTTTACGGCGTTCAGTTTTTGAACGATAATTTTGGCTATGCCGTCGGTTCGGGCGGCGCGATTTACCAGACGCTCAACGGTGGGACAACGTGGACGGCCCTGGCTTCGGGAACAGGTTCGACCTTGCGCGGCGTTTGTGTCGTGGACACCAACACGGCCTGGGCCGTTGGCGATAACGGCGTTTTCCTGCAAACCACCGATGGCGGCGCGCATTGGACGGCCATTTCCCTGGGCGTCACCGTGACCTTCTATTCCGTCCAATTCATTGACGGGTTGGGCATTATCTGCGGCGACGAAGGAACGGTCTTTATTTTCCGGCAATCGGCTTATGCGCTGAACGAGGCGCCCGTGGCCTCCATTTTGACTCCCACGAACTCCGCGTCCCTTTGCGTCTGCCAGGAAACTCCCCTCACCGCTGCCGCCTATGATCCGGACGGCTACGTCGCGCGCCTGCAATTGTTTTTGGGAACGAATGAAGTGGCGGATGTCGCCGGCGATTCAGCCACCTACATCTGGACCAACGACACGATGCTCGGCACGTTTACCCTTGTCGCCAAGGCAACCGACAACGGCGGCGCGAGCGCCTTTTCACCCCGGGCCGCTTTTACCGTCCATCCGCCGGCGACCAATCAACTCGTCGTGCTGGGAATGGTGCCCACAAATACTTTCGAATTTTGCGCCGGCGGCCTCACCAACCGCGTCTATGCCATCCAATACAGCACCGATCTCTCGCAATTCTGGCTCCGATGGGAAGCATTGACCAATTTCAACGGCTTCGTCGTTGTCCAGGACCCCACCGTTCCTGATTATCCCGTGCAATTCTATCGCGCCGGACTCGCCACCGATCTCACCATGTATGATTCGGGCATCAGCGCGACCAATGTCACGGGCGGCGACGTGGTGAGCACGACGGTCGTCATTACAAACCAGCCCTGTTGGAATGCCAGCGTGCCCGCCGGCAAGTTCTATGTCGGCTATTATTGGACCGCCGACTTTAACACCTTTACGCCTTTGGTTGAGGCGCCGGTCAGCGGCTGCCCGGCCAACGGCATCGTGACCTTGAACCAAAACATTACGATTCCCGCGTCGGCCCCCGGCACTTGGTATCTATACTTCGATATCAATGACGAAAACCAGGTGCCCGAATGCGTCCTGACCAATAACGCCTACTACTGGCAGATGACCGTGCATTAAGGAGCCATGCAGTTGGGCCTGCCCGCCGTGCCTTCAGGCGGATGGAAAGCGATTGCGCTGGAGTTCTTGCGCGAGAACGGTTGAACAAATAATGTCGCCGCGCGTTACCGCTTGGACATGAGAATCTCCGTTCCCGCCAGCAGAACGGGCCCGTGCCCGTGCGGATCATCGCCCGGATGCGGGCGGTCCTCGTAAAATTTGAGCGTCGTCCCGATGTTCGTGCCGGAGCAGGTGCCGCGCACCGCCCCGTCGGCGCTCACCCGTTTGGCGATGCCCGCGAATGCCCGGCGGGCCGCGGCCATATTCGCGCCGTCAATCCAGCCCCGGTTTGCCGCCCGCGCTATCCCATAGGCAAACATCGCCGTGCAGGACGTCTCCTCCCACAACTGCGGCTTGTCCAATACCTGACGCCACATCCCATCCGGCGCCTGGACTTTTTTCAGGCCGTTAATCTGTTTGCGCAAAATATCCAGCAACCGCGGCCGCAACGGATCGTTCTTCGACATGGCCGACAGCGTTTCCACCAGCGCCACCGTCACCCAGCCGTTGCCCCGGCCCCATTTGAAGGAACCGTGCGTCCTATTTGTCTCGAACCAGCCGTGAAACCACAATCCATCCCTGTCCTGTTCCAGGGCCGCCTGGTGGATGATGTTGCTGGCGGCGTCGTCAATGTATTCCGAATCGCCGGTGTAAAGGCCATAATGCGCCAAAAAAACCGCGCCCATGTAAAGATCGTCTGGCCACACCGTTCCGCCATATTCCTTCGCCCGCCAAAGCGTGCCATCCGGCAGGCGCGCCTGCCGGTGCGCCACCCAATCGGCGATCCGCGCAACCGCTTCCCGTTCATCCGCCGTCACCGCCTCCGGATGCCGCGTCATGCACACAATCATCGCCGTGCCCATCGCGCCGCAACTGTCCAGGTTCCCCAACCCGATCAACCCGCGAATTTTCGTCCGCCGCGCGAAGTTTTTGCCCGCCCCTCCAAACTGCCGTTCCAACCCCGCCAGCCAGTGATAATACCCCGCGCAAATCGCCGTGTGCCGCAGCACAAAATCATCCGCGTTCGTGTCGCCGGTCGCGTCAGTGGACCGTTCCATTCCATACAGCATGACGCCTTGCGGATAGTTCCAGGCGATGCCTTCGGGTCGTTTCGCGGACCTCGCCTCGTCGAGATTCGTCACCGCCGGATACTCGCCGTCGGCCAGCGGACGCATCTGCGCGCGCGCGACGCGCTCTATCACGTCCCGGATTTCCGCGTCGCTCATGCCGCCGGAAGCATCCCTTTGGCCCTGAATCGCCCCCGCCGTTGGCGCCGGATCGGCCTTGGCCGCCTGCCGGCTGCTCATCACAAAAAGGAGGGCCAACGCCAAGGGCCATGCCGCGGCCTTCGTCATCGCGCGATAAAGGGGCGGGAGATTTCTATTCATTCATTCCATTCTTTGACCGGATTTCCCAGGAACCGGCGGTTACGGATTTGTGGAAACACTCGTTTCAATCGGCGATTCCACGCCTTGCGCAAACCGATGCACGTACTGCTTCCAGGCCTCGGCGCTGGTGATTTTTCCGGCTTTGTCCCACGCGAACCCCGCCCAATAATCGGCCGAATCGTCCGGGCTGGCCTTGATGACCAGAAGATGATTGAGCTTGTCCTGCGCCTCTTTGACAAACGTTTTTGGGTCCACGATTACAGCCACGCCCTGCATCCCGCGCTTCTTTTCCATCGGTTCCCAAATCGCCAGCGCGCCCGCGGCCACGTCAAAGTCCGGCTCATCCCCTTTCACTTTTTTGAGTCCCACCGCCGCCGTCAGCCCTCCCGCCGCGCCTTGCGGTTTGAACGTCACGTGGTAATGGTCCATCTGGCTGCCGGCGTCCAGCGTCACCCGCATCGTCTCCGCCATGGTGTTCCCGTTCACGTCGAACGGATCGTAATCCAACTCGAACATCACCCGGATCGGCCCGTTCGCCAGTTCCCGCGACATCACGAAGTTCTTTGAGAGCCATAGCTTGTCCCCCGCCCAAAGCCCGTTGCCGCCGTCCCCGCGCGACGGGCCGGACGTGTAATCGTCCCCGCCATTGTCCGTCATCGTGTGATAAAACGCGTCGCCCATCATATACCATTCGTTGATGATCAGCCTGGGCGTGAGCTTGGACCAGATGTCAATGGCGCTGCTCGTGAGCGGCTCGCCTTTCCACGTTTCCAGCGCCTTCCCAAACGTCCGGTGCGCGATCAAGTCGTTTTCCCACGCAAAATCGTCGAACCGTTCCCGCACGAACCGTCCGTAGGCCTTGTAATCCGAGGGCTTGTACTTCTGCCGCTTGCCGGCCCTCACCGTGAAGCTCTTGGTTTCATTGGGGCCGAAGTCGCTCTGAAAAATGACAATGTCCGGCGTTTCATACGCGTCGTAATCCACGTCCACGGCCTGCACGATCAATTCCTTTCCCGTCGAATCCTTGACGTGGATTTTCGTCAAATCCTTCTCATCAAGCGGCGCCAGTTGTTGCCGGGTCAGTTCGATGGTCTGGCTGGGACGCGCGAAGGCCAGCGGGTTCACTGCCGTCACGGTGAGGCTGGCGGCGGGACAGAGCGCCGGCAATGCAATGGCCAGCGCGGCAATAAATAATTTTTTCATGGATGCCTTTGGTTCGTCGAAAGCGTGCCTGCTCGCGGCCCGGGCGTCAAGATGTCAACTCCAGCCTTTTGATTTCGCCCACGACGAACAAATAGAAGAATATGGCCCCCGCCGCGCACGCGCCCACGTACACCAGCGCCGCCGAAAAACTGCCCGTCCATTTGATCAGGTAACCAATCACAATCCCCGTGGTGATGGCCGCCGTATTCCCAAACGTATTGAACAATCCCCCGCTCAAGCCCGTGATCTCCCTCGGCGACGTGTCCGAAACCACCGTCCAGCCCAGCGCGCCAAATCCCTTGCCAAAAAACGCCGCGCACATGATGCCCGCCACCAGCCATTCCGCCCCCCGGGGCGCGTAATTGCACAGTATCATCGAACACGATAGCAACATCCCCAACACAATCGGCAGTTTCCTCGCGAACGTCAGCGTCCGGCCCCGCCGCAGCAGCCAATCCGAAAAAACACCCCCCAAAATCCCTCCCACGCATCCGCACAACGCCGACAGCGCCACTATCAAACCAGCCTTCATCATGGACATCCCCCCGCGCGACAGGTATCCCGGAAACCATTGGACAAAAAAATATGTCAGCGTCGTGATGCAGAACTGCCCCAGGTAAACGCCGATCAGCATCCGGCTGCCCAGCAGTTGCCGCACGTGCCCCCATTTCAACCCAAAATGCGTTCCGCTCTTCGCCCCAAAATCCATGTTCACCAACCCGCCCCCTTGTTCAACGTACTTCAACTCGCTTTCGCTCACCCGCGGATGGCCGCGCGGGCTGTGCGCCAAAATAAACCACGCCGGCGTCAGCGCCATCCCCAGCGCGCCCATCAGCCAGAAAACGTACTCCCACCCCCAGGCGTGTACAATCCATCCCATCAACGGCGCGAACAACACCAGCGAGAAGTACTGCGATGAGTTGAAGATTGCCGACGCCGTCCCCCGTTCCCTCGCCGGAAACCACGCCGCCACAAATCGCCCGTTGCCCGGAAACGTCGGCGCAAAAGAAAAACCCGTCAGAAACATCAGCATGAACAGCGCCGCGTACGCCGCGTGCGGCCTCAAATATCCCGCAAACCCCATCAGAAACACGAAAAAGGACCACAAAAAAAACGAAATCCCATACACCCGCTTCGACCCAAACCGATCCAAAAGCCAACCGCATGGAATCTGCGCCGCCACGTACGACCATGCCCACGCCGAAAATAAATATCCCATCCCCACCGAATCCAGCCCCAGGTCCCGCGATAAACTGTTCTTCGTGATGGATAGCGTCGCGCGATCCGCGTAATTGATGCTGCTCGCGAAAAACAGCATCGAAACAATGAAATACCGGACGTGGCTTTTCAGCATACCGGCCCTCAAATATCCGCCTTCGTCATTTCGTTGTCCACCACCCGCCAGATGTTCCGCGAATTCCTGTTTCGCAATTCCGCCGGCAGCGCCCCTTCGGGAAAATTCTGGAAACACACCGGGCGCGCAAACCGTTTGATCGCGTAATAGCCCACGGACGTCGTCCGCGTATCCGTCGTGGCCGGATACGGCCCCCCGTGCTGCATGGCGGCGCAAACTTCCACTCCCGTCGGAAATCCGTTGAAAATCAGGCGGCCCGCTTTTTCGCGCAGGATGCCCGCCAGCTTCTTGTGCCGGTCCAGGTCCTCCTCCGTCCCGTGAATGCTCGCCGTCAATTGTCCGTGCAGAGACCGCGCCACGGCCTCAAGCTCCGCCGCCGTGCCGCAACTGACCGCCAGCGTCGAAGGCCCGAATAATTCCTCGCTCAGCGTTCCCTCGCCGGCGAACGTTTTTGCGTCCGTCGTAAAGACCGCCGCCGCCGCCCGGCCCTCCGCCTCGCCTCCCCATTTTCCAGCCACGCCCACGCCGCGCGTTTGTCGAAACCGTCCGGTGCCGCTTCGGAATTTTTCGTAAATGCCCCGATGCAGCATCACCCCCGGCGCCACCGCCCCCGCCAGCCGCGCCGTCTGCTCGATAAACGCCCGCCATTCCTCCCCCTCGCGGCCGATGGCGATGCCCGGATTCGTGCAAAATTGTCCCACCCCCGCCGTAAACGATTGCACAAACGCTTCCGCAAGCGCCGCCCAGTTCTTTTTCAGCGCCCCCGGCAGAAAAAAAACCGGGTTCGTGCTTCCCATCTCCGCGAATACCGGAATGGGCTCCGGGCGCGTCGCCGCCGCGTTATAAAGCGCCCGTCCCCCTTGCAAAGACCCCGTAAAACCCGCCGCTTTGGCCGCCGGATGCAGCACCAGTCGTTCTCCAATCTCATTGCTCGCCCCCTGCGCCATCGAAAAAATTCCCGCCGGCATCTTTGTGGCTTCCGCCGCTGCCACGATTGCCCGCGCCACCATTTCCGATGTCCCCGGATGCCCCCAATGCCCCTTCACCACCACCGGACAACCCGCTGCCAGCGCCGAGGCCGTGTCTCCCCCCGCCACCGAATACGCCAGCGGAAAATTGCTCGCCCCAAAAACCACCACCGGCCCCAGCGGAAAAAGCATCCGCCGCAAATCCGGCTTCGCAACGGGCTTCCGCTCCGGTGCGCCCCGGTCAATCGTCGCTTCCACCCACGAACCCTCCCGGATCATCTGCGCGAACATGTTCAACTGGTTCACCGTCCGCGCGCGTTCGCCAGCCAGCCGCGCTTCCGGCAGCGCCGTTTCCGCCTGCGCGCGCTCCAGCAGCGCGCCCCCCAGTCCCGCGATTTCCGCCGCCGCCCGTTCCAAAAATTCCGCCCGCCGCTCCGGCCCCAGGGCGGCGTACTCGTGGAACGCGTTCTCAGCCAAAGTCATTGCCTCGTCCGCCTCCGCCGCCGTCGCCTCGTGAAACTCCGGCCCCAGCTTCTCCCCCGTGGCCGCCGCAACGCCGAAAAAAACCCTCGAACCGCGTGACGCGGCCGTTTTCCCGCCCAAAATGCTTTTCCCGTGCAGTTCCATAGGTCACCGCAGGATTCCCTCATTCCACCCCCGAATCAAGAATTTCACGAAACATTTCGGGTTGACGCCGGGCCGGAAAAAAGAGAAAAAACCTTGCCGTGAAACTCAAAGATGCCTTCCTGGCCGTCTGCCTCCTCGCGTTGCTGGTCAGCGAAGTGCTCTTGTTTCTCGCCAACCAGCAAAAGCAGGCCGCCCTGGCGCGCATGAGCCAGGCCCAGCACGACGCCCAGCAGGCCAGCGCCGCCTTGAACACCCTCAAAGCCGCCAATTCCGCCGCCCAGCTCGAAGGCAACTCCACCTTGCGCGCCGATTACAAGAACCTTGCCCAAAAACTCGCCGCCCTGGAATCCCAGAACGAGCAATTGCGCCAGACCAACCATGCCCTCGCCCGCTACGCCGCCGCCGCCCGCGACATGTTGGACCAGCAACAACAGCAACTCGATCAATTCCAGCAGGGCTCCGACAAATTGGCCTTGCAGGAACAGGCCGCCTGCATCGCCAATCTCCGCGAAATTCAAATCGCCAAGGCCGCTTGGGCCCTTCAAAATCATAAAAACCTCGCCGACGTGCCCACCGAGGACGATTTGCTCCCCTACCTCCCCAACGGCGTCTTCCCCGCCTGTCCGGCCGGCGGCTCCTACGCCGTCGGCGCCGTCGGCGATCCCCCCGCTTGTTCCATTCCGGGCCACGTCCTGCCCCAGTCCCAATAATTTCATCTTGGCTTCCGCCGTTTCTACCGTAAACTGGCCGCTCCATGATCGAGATTGATATTGAACTTTTAAAGGGCGTCGCCAACCAACTGCGCATTCATTCCATCAATGCCACCACCGCCGCCGGCAGCGGCCATCCCACCTCCTGTTGTTCCGCTGCCGACCTCGTGGCCACCCTCTTCTTCGGCCACATGAAATTCAATCCCAAGGACCCCCATTACTATAACAATGACCGTTTCATCCTCTCCAAGGGCCACGCCGCCCCGCTCCTTTACGCCGCCTGGGCCGAAACCGGCCTGATCCCCGCCGGCGATTTGGCCAAACTCCGCGCCTTTGACAGCGACCTCGAAGGCCATCCCACTCCACGCCTGCCCTTCGTTGACGTCGCCACCGGCTCCCTCGGCCAGGGTCTCAGCGTCGGCGCGGGCATGGCCTTGGCCGCCCGCCTCGATCAATTGGATTACAATACCTACGTCCTCCTTGGCGACGGCGAAATCGCCGAAGGCTCCGTCTGGGAGGCCGCTTCCTTCGCAGGCATTTACAAACTCAACAACCTCATCGCCATCGTTGATGACAACCGCCTCGGCCAAAGCCAGGCCACCGCCTTCGGCCACGATACCGCCGTCTATGCCAAACGCTTTGACGCCTTCGGCTGGCGCGTCGAAGTCATTGATGGTCACGATATCGAGGAAATCGTCGAGGTCCTGAACGGCGTCCGCCTCGACGACAAGCCCCTCGCCATTATTGCCAAAACCTACAAAGGCGCCGGCGTCTCCTTCCTTCAGGACAAGGACGGCTGGCACGGCAAACCCCTCAACAAGGACGAAGCCGCCAGGGCCGTCGCCGAGCTTCAGCCCACCTCCCGTTCCGGCGTCGGCGTTCCCATCGCGCCCCCTGCGCAATTGCCCGAACCCAAAAACACCCCGCCGGAAAGCTACCCGCCCCTCAATTACAATATCGGCGATTCCGTTGCCACCCGCGAAGCCTACGGCAACGCCCTCGCCCGCGTCGGCGAGGTGGACCATCGCGTCGTCGCCATGGACGGCGACACAAAAAATTCCACTTTCTCCGACAAATTCCTCAAAAAATTTCCCAACCGCTTCACCGAGTGTTTCATCGCCGAGCAAAACCTCATCGGCGTCGCCACCGGCTTTGGAACCCGCGGCAAAGTCCCCTTCGCCTCCGCCTTCGCCGCCTTCTTCACCCGCGCCGGCGACCAATTGCGCGTTGCCGGCATCTCCCGCGCCAATCTCAAGCTCGCCGGCTCCCACGTCGGCGTCAGCATTGGCGAGGACGGCCCCTCCCAGATGGGCCTCGAAGACCTCGCCCTCATGCGCGCCATTGCCGGCAGCACCGTTTTATATCCCGCCGACGCCGTCGCCGCCGAAAAACTCGTCGAGCAAATGGCCCTCGGCCGCGGCATCTATTTCCTCCGCACCTCCCGCCCCAAAACGCCCGTCATCTATCAAAACGATGAAAAATTTCCCGTCGGCGGCGCCAAGACCCTGCGCCAGAACCCCGGCGACAAGGCCACCGTCGTCGCCGCCGGCGTCACTCTCTGCGAGGCTCTCAAGGCCGCCGACGCCCTCAAAAATGAAGGCATCGGCATTACCGTCATTGACGCCTACAGCATCAAACCCCTCGCCAGGGCCGACATCCTGGCTGCCGCCAAAAAAACAAACCACACCGTCATCACTGTCGAAGACCATTATCCCGAAGGCGGCTTGGGCGACGCCGTCGCCGGCGAATTGAGCGTCGAAGGCGTCAAAGTCCATAAACTGGCCGTCGCCTCCCTCCCGCGCTCCGGCAAGGCCGTGGAATTGCTCGCCCATTTTGGCATTGACGCCGCCGCCATCGTCAAAAAAGTCAAATCCTTGTAATTTCTTGCCGATGCGCCCATTCCCTTGCCATTTGCCAACGGCCCCGACCTGGGGCACATTATGTCCGGTGAGCGCAATCGGAAAAATTCTCAAAGGCCGCTTGCTGCTGGACAGCGGCAAATTGACCGGCTCTTTTTTCCAGCACACCGTCATCCTCGTCTGCCAGCACAATTCCGAGGGCGCCTTTGGCCTCGTCCTCAACCGCGAGATCGGCAAAACCGTCGGCGAAATGATCGTCGCCGACCTCCCCGACGCCCTCAAGGAAGCCCCCCTGTTCCTCGGCGGCCCCGTCCAACCCGCCGCCCTGAGCTTCTTGCACACCGACGCCTTCCTTCCCGACGCCGAAGTCATGCCCAACCTCGCCCTGGGCCATTCCCTCGATGAACTCGTGGATGTCGGCGAATCCTTTTCCCCCGCCAAAAAAGTCCGTATGTTCGCCGGCTACGCCGGCTGGAGTCCCGGCCAGCTTGAAGAGGAAATCAAGCACAAGTCCTGGCTTTCATTCCCCGCCTCCCTCGAACTCGTCTTTGATGTTCCTCCCCGTCAGCTTTGGCGCAAAATTTTGTCCGGCAAGGGCGGCTGGAAAAACAAATTGCTCGCCGAAATGCCGGAAGACCTCTCCCTGAATTGAACCATCGGTATCGCGCCCGCCCACGGGCGCCGTTGCTGACGCCCCGTCAGCAACACCGCCTTCCCCCTCCAAATCCGCGGCTGAATTATTCCGCCATTGTCTTTCATCCTGTCCATCCCGTCATCCTGTCCAAAATCCCCCTCCGTGATCCCCCGGTACCGCGCCCGCCCACGGGCGCCGTTGCTGGCGCCCCGTCAGCAACACCGCTTTCATCAAAAAATCCGCGGCTGAATTGTTCCGCCTTTGTTCTTCATCCCGTCCATCCTGTTAATCCTGTCTAAAACCCCCCTCCGTGATCCCCCGGTACCGCGCCCACCCACGGGCGCCGTTGCTGACGCCCCGTCAGCAACACCGCCTCTCTCCCTGTCCTCCGTGCCTCTGCGGTGAAATCATCCTGTCCATCCTGTCCATCCTGTCCAAAATCCCCTCGTCCTCCTCTTCACGCCCCGAAAAAATCTGCCCCAATCTGCGGATAAAATCCGGCTTTGAAACCACAGGTCAACGCCATTGCCGGGCCACTCACGTGGAAGCGGCCATCGCCAAAGGAACCTATTCCTGGGCAAAGGTGCCGGACAGCCTTATGTGGCTTGAAGAAATCAGGGGGGCGGAGAACAAATAACTTGTCCCGACATTTCTGTCGTGCTATCGAGGGGCAGGAGCGCTGTCATGAGGGGCGGTGGTTTCAAAGAAAGCCATTTGTTCCTTCGCTTCAACCTCCTCCGCTTGCGGACCGACTGGAAAATTGGTGATGAGAGCTTCAACCATCGGATGACGTAAATCTTCCGTGGAACCGACGTGGTAAAAATGTTCCCGGGTCAGCAGGTGGAAACGCGGGTCGTTCCAATGGCGCTCAATCGTGGCGTTCGTTCTGAATTCGTTGCTGTGCCATGTCGAAAGGATGAAGCGGCCGGGAAGCTGTTTGAGGAGGTCCCCGAGTTCCGCTTCGTCGGTTTCAGACCACGAATTGAAATAGTCCACGTGACGACCCGCGTAAGGTGGGTCTGCATAGACCAAATCGCCCGATTGAGCGGATGCCAATGTCTGCCGAAAATCGGCGGCGACGAACGTCCAGTCGCAGGCGGAAATGGCTTCAGATATGCGACGGATTTGATTTGTGATCTTGGTGATGTAAGCTTGAGCGAATCGCTCCGGCTTGTGGCCGTATGGAACATTAAATTTTCCGCGACGATTAAACCGCATCACGCCGTTGAAACAGGAGCGGTTAAGAAAAAGGAAATCAAGCGAACTGGGCCGGATGTTAAATCGCTCGCGCACCCCGTAATAGTGCGACTCGCCACCGATTCGCAATCTTTCGCCTTCCTCCACGAGGAACGCTTTGGCAAGCGCGGGCGTCAGTTCGCCACGCTGAATTTCCTGGTAGAGCCGGATGATGTGGACATTGGAATCGGCCAGTAGCGCGCGTTTAGGCTGGACGTTGAGCGCGACAACGCATGAACCGCAAAACGGTTCCACCCAACGGTCAAATTCCCGCGCTTGGGCCAGCCGCTGGATTTCACCCGTTAGCCTCGTCTTGATGCCCTGGCATTTGAGCGGAGGGATGAGCGGAGGCGGATTCATTCACTTTCCTCCTCGGCCGGGCCGGCCTCATCTTCGGCGAGCCGGGCGATTTCCCTTTCGTGGGCGCGCAGTTTGTCCACGCCGCGCTTTTTGTACTCGAGATAGCTTTTCAAATCGGTATATGGCCTTTCGATGGACAATTCCCTGGCCATGTCGCGTGTCAAATAAAACATCCAATAATCGTCGTAAATTTCCTCGCCCAGGGCCGTGAACGGCCCGGTCCCGTTGACCAGTTGCTCGATTTTCGTCACGGAACCGATGTTCTTCGTGTTTCCGCTGCCCGGCCGCGACGAGCCGATGCGATATTTCGGCTGTGCGAAGAATTGGAAGTTTTTGATGACGGATGGAATCTTGGGCAGGTCGTCGAGGGTGAACTGCTTGCGCTCGTCGGCGGCGTCATCGCACTTGGAGTAAATAACGCCGGGCACAAAATGCCCGGCATACTGGCTGTAAGGGAAAAGCGTGTTCTTGCTGCTGTCGCGTTTTCTGAAATAGCCGGTGAACGCGCCGAGGGTCATGCCGTTTGCCTCGGTGTCGCCGGTGCGATACGTGCTCTTGATGTCCACGGCAAATTTAAGGCCCGTCGGCTCATGCGTGAACGTCAGGTCGGGATAAAAATTCTGCTGCGGACACAAATCAATTTTCAGGTGGTTCGCTTTTGCAAACTCGACAAACATCGGAAACAGCAGCAATTCGAGCACCTTCGAGACGATTTTGGTGTCCACTGAAATCGTGTAAATACGGCGATAGACGTCAATGAACCCTTTGATAATCCAGTCGCCTTCATTCGTGGCCACTGCCTTTCCGAATGTTGCCGCGTGCGCCTGAAGCTTCTGAAGAAATTGTTCGCGCGTCATTGCAACCAGCTTGGTGGATTTGACTGTTTGTGGCAAATACTTCGAGAACTGGAAAAGCATCAAAGACAAAAATATCTGCCCGTCTGCGAAGCGTGCCGCCGCTTGACACACGCCGGAGCAGCCAGGAAAATGTAAACACTATGAACAAATCAGTCCTTTTTGCCGCCCTCGCCTGCATCGCGCTCGCGGGCTGCGCCACCGGCCCGAATTTCAAAACCTACAGCAGCACATTGAGCCAGCCAAAGAATGGCGAGTCCCGAATCTGGTTCTATCGCCCCAGCAAAGTGATTGGCTTTGCCGTTCAGCCGACGGTTTTCCTCAACGGCACGCCTGTCGGCAAGGCCCAGCCCGGCTGCTTTTTTTATGCTGACAGGCCGCCGGGCGCATACGAGATCCAATGCACCACTGAATGGGCGGACCAGGCCCATTTGACAGTCGTCGAGAATCGCGCCGATTATGTCCGCCTTTCGATGCTGCCTGGAGTATGGGTATATCATGTCTTGCCAAAAGTCGTGCCCGAAGATGAAGCATTGAGAGAGATTCAGCGTTGCCATCTGATTACGGCGGATGGCAGAAATGCAAACTGGAAGCCACCCGAAAAATCGGCCGGCACGAACCACGAGGCTGGAGCGGTTGAAAAAACAATGTAGCCGCGCCGCAGCCGGCTCCGCCCTCCAGAACGCTCCGCGCTGTGCCAGATCGCATCGTCCGTTGCTGACGCCCCGTCAGCAACACCGCCTTCCCCCTCCAAATCCGCGGCTGAATTATTCCGCCATTGTTTTTCATCCTGTCCATCCCGTCATCCCGTCCAAAATCCCCCTCCGTGATCCCCCGGTACCGCGCCCGCCCACGGGCGCCGTTGCTGACGCCCCGTCAGCAACACCGCTTTCATCAAAAAATCCGCGGCTGAATTGTTCCGCCTTTGTCTTTCATCCCGTCATCCCGTCCATCCTGTCCAAAATCCCCCCGTCCTCGTCCTCACCCCGGACTATCGCGGCCGCTGCGCCGGCGCCTGCCAGTCCCGATGCCAGTAAAGTCCCCAGAGATTCTCCAACCTGACCAATCCCGCGTGCCCGTCGGCAAACCCGATGACGATGGCGCCCGGCAGCCGCTGGCTGATGTCAAAATCCCGCGGCGCCTGGGCGGCATTCACCCCGCCGTGCCGCGAAATGGTGCAGCGTTCCATCCCCGTTTCAGCGCGTGTGCCCCGGTAAAGATCCGTGCAGGGCGGGTCGCTTTCGTAAGGCCACAAATCCACCCACATCGAATCGCAAAACACCGGCGTTTGCGAAGGCTTCTGGATCACCGATTGCTTGCTCATCATGAATTGGATGTTGGCCCCCGCCCCAAACTCCGGCCGGTCGTACAGCCAGCCATTCACCGCGTAACTGCCCAGATACACGTTTGTGCCCGCCGTTCCGCCGACGGTCCCCGCGTAATCCCAGACCCAGGTCAGGTCCGCCGCGCCCCCGGTGCTTTCTTGCGGAACCGGCGACGGCTCATGCGTGGACGGGCACACCAAAAGCTTCCTTTGGTTCCCATAATAACCCATGCCCATCCAAAGCTCGTGCGCGTTCGAGGCGACGCTGTACGCCGCGTGCGCGCCGTAGTCCGTGGCGTAGGCGTAACTGGCGAGCGTCAACTGCTTGACGTTGCTCAAACAGTTAATTTCCTGCGCGCGCCGTCTTGCCGACGCCAAAACCGGCAGCAGCAGCGCCGCCAAAATCCCGATGATGCCAATGACCACCAGCAATTCAATGAGCGTGAACCCGCATCGCTGCGCTTTGTCCGCCAAAGTCCCGGTGCAACCGGCTTCATCTACATAGAACACGTGCATGGGCGCTCCAGAAAACAACTGCGGCCACCACGCTTGCGCGCGATGGCCACAGGATTTGCCGCCTGGACGAACCAGTTCGGCGTAGGTTTATCTCTGCACAAAGCATACCGCTTTTGCCGCGCTTTGCAACATCAAAAAACGCCTGGTTTTGATGGGGATCGCTCATCTTCCTCAATTTCCGTCTCGCGGCCGAGGCGGTATTTGATGTCGTAATTGATAATGAAATCCAACTCCTCCACCACGCTCGCCATCCGCCCCACATAATCGCCGTTTTGTCGCGCCGCGGCAATGCGAACGCGGGAGGACAAACCGTCATCGCTAAAATGTTGCAACCCGTCTCGCCATAGCCTCGCGCCGGCGGATAATTCCAAAGCTTTTGGCCGAGTGCGCTCGGTGTGCTCATGCGTATGTGTATTTGCGGCAAATAACGTCAGGAAATTCATCATACGTCCGCCCATCCAGCCTTCGCCCCGTCTCCCTCTTGCGCACGCCACCCCACTGCTTGAAAAAGAACGGCACACCCGCCTGACGGCACTGGTCGCGGACGTCGCAAACCCATTCACGCGGCATCGGACGAGCGCCTGGCCCGCTCTCGCCGCCGACAATGACCCAATGAATGCCGCTCAAGCTGAAATTTCCGAGATCTTCCAGTAGCGGCTCAATCGAAAGGAATGCCACCGTCGGACGGGCGCTCCGCAATTTCAAGATGCGCGGCAATCCATGCTTGCGGTTCTCCACGCTCACGCCCCACCAGATGTGCGGCGCTTTCGCGGCGCCACGGAGCTTGCCTTGCAACAACGCCGCCATGCGGTCCGCCCGCTTGGTCAGAATCTGGTAGGTGTGCCAGTTCGCCGCCAACATCACCCGGCAGACCTTTTCGATGTATTCGTCCGGCACGCCTTCGTGAAAAAGATCGCTCATCGAATTGACGAAGACCTTCTTTGGTTTCGACCACCGGATGGGGTCGCCCAGCTTTTCCGGCACGAGCCGCAAGTCAAATCCGAACTCAAATGGGTGGCCGGGGACGCCGCGAAACCTCTCCGCAAACGTCTCGGCGTAGCAATGCACGCAGCCGGGGCTGATTTTGGAGCAGCCCCGCACCGGATTCCACGTGGCATCCGTCCACTCAATCTTTGACTTGTCGCTCATTTTCTTGCTCAGTCTGCACAAATATACCGGCAGCGGCTGGACAAAGGCTGTCCAACCCCTCCGCCATCTTCAGGAAAAGCAGAAACGCCATCCGCCCCACATAATCGCCCTTTTGCCAGGCCGTAGCCTCGCGAAGGCTGGCGTCCGCCGCCGCATCGCGCTGCTTCGCCGCCAGGATGAGGTCAACCACGCGCGTCACGCGGTCACGGCATAATCCACGCCACGCGGGTTCTCGATACGCTTCGACGCGTTGAGGACCTCCATTCCCACGACATTGCCGTCCTTGTCATAATCGAGAATCACGCCGGGCTTGTCCTCGTCGCTTTCCTCAACCGGCACGTCGCGGAACAGAATCCGCAGCACGTCCACTTCGGGATCGTAGGTCACTTTCATGTTGTCGCTTTCCAGTATTTCTTGATTTTACTCGTGCGATAAACCGTCACCGCTTTTGGCGGTGTCGCCGTCTCGTTCACCATCACCCGCACCAGATACGGCTTCCGGTTGATCTAGACTTTCGATTGATAACATACCACTTCGCCGTGTTCAGGCACTTTTTGCGCGGGTGCGGCCAGCACCGATTCCACCACGGCCAGCGGGATGCCACGCCGCCCCATTTCTTCCTGAACGTGTTTTGAGAGTTCGGGTTTCATTTCGCCCCTCCCTCCACAATCTTGATTTCCTCCGGCGTCAGCCCGTACAGCGCATACACCAACTCGTCTATCTCCCGCTCCAACCCGCTGGCGTCCGCGCCCGCGTCTTTCGCCTTCGCCGCGAGAATGCGGTCAACCAATCGCTCCACCGGCCTCTGCTTTTCCGGCGACACGGCGAGCATGGGGAAGCAGTGGGATTCCGGTTTCATTTACGGCAACGCCCGTTTTGCCAACGCATGTAGCAGTTGTCCATAACAGGTGTGCAAAATCAGGCGGATGGTTTCATCCATCAACGCCGGATCGAACTTTTTTGGCTTGTAGCTGCCCAAAAAGTAAGGAATCAAACGGCGAAAGGCGCGCTGTTCGGCGGCGTCCATCGCATCTTCAGGAAAAACGATCTTGAACAGGTCGCCGATTGAAGGATTGCGTTTGAATGGAAGCATGAGACCGATTGCTTCCGCATATTCCGTGACGAAGAGTGCGGTCGCGTGCGCCAGCGACACGCCGGCGGCCTTGTGATTGCCGGCGGCGGCGTGCTGGCGAGCCTGCGCAAGCAATTGCGGCACGGCGGGCTTGGCATCCGATATGATCTTGGAAAAGTCTGCTTTTTGCAGCGGCGCAAGGAATGCCTCAAAATCGCGAACCACTTTTATGCCGTGATCCACTTCGCCAGCGATTTCGTCCTCGCTGATTTCATCGGCGTGGGCGAACGCATTTAAGACGGCGCGCCGCACAAAGCGCAACTCGGCTACCAACCCCTCGGCCTGCGTGCGTTTTAGCGGGTCGGTCAGATGCTCGAACCGCTTCTCGAATGGATTCAAAAAATCATCGGTGTCGAGGTCGAGGCGATTCTTTTTGAACTGGACAGACAGATGCAGCCGGTCGGCGTGTTTGTGGAGAACGGATTCCAGCGCGGTGCGGGCATAGACGGCGGCGGCTTTGTGGTCGCGCCGTGCAAGGCAGAGATCGGCGGTTTCCAACGCGGTGCCGCTATCTGCATACGCGATGGCGACAAGTCCGGTTTTATTGCATTTCTCCGGCCGTAGGACGACGCTACGCCAATGGCCGCCCCATGCGCCAACCTTGACACGAGCTTTTAGGATTTCAAACCACGCCTTATGGTAGGTCAGAATAATGATCTGCCAGTCGCGGAACAATCGCTGCACGAGGTTCATCACAATGCGGCGGTTGCCCATATCCAAGCCGATGAGCACGTCGTCCAACATCATCAGGCGCGGGCCAGTAATCGGACAGGTTTCCAGGGCGGCGAAAAAGAGGCATACAGCCATCGCCGAAAGGCGCGCTTCGTTGAACATCTCGTGATAGTTTGTCACGGATGCCATTTGGGGGCGCGTAATTTCAGCAAAATACTCCGGGTCGCTGACGTGTTTGGGATACCAGGTAAAATCAGCATCCTTCTCCGGTATGAAGGCAATCCCGATGTTCGGATCAAACTCATGGAGCAACTCCGACGCACGGGTTGCCAGCTTAACTGCGGCGTCTTTGAATGCGGTGTTGAATCGTGCGACTCGCTGTTTTAACTCCTGCCGTTCACTGTCCCCGTAAAAGTAGTAATCCCTTCGATGTTTGATAGCCCGCCATTCGGATAGAAAGGTCGGAGTGCCAGAAACCTCCATCCGATGATTCGCCAACATTCCCTTTAGCAGGAGATCAAACAACTCGATGCGTCCCGAACTGTCTTGGGGTGCATTGTAAAAACGCAGCAACTGCCGGTAATCGAGAAAGCCTTTGCCGTCGTCCAACGCGCGCCAGTTATCTGCGTCCTGGCCACGCGCAACGGCTGTCCACTCGGTTGCTGGATTACTAACCGTGGAGATGCGAATGGCCGGCGCGGCAGTTGGATTGTCACGGTTGCGCCGTTGTTCAATGTTGACGTTTTTGCTGGTCGCGGCGTGGAGAAAATCTTTAAGCGAGTTGAAAAACGACGATTTGCCGGCGCCGTTCTCGCCATAGACCAGCAGGTTTTCGCCCTTTTCAAGAGACAACTTGAATGAGTCGCCGGCGAAGCCGCGATAGTTCGCGATTTCGATGCCGGTGATTCTCATGCTTTGCCCTCAATGGTGCGGACTAAATCCAACGAGCCGAGACGATACAACGCCTGGCGCAGTTTGTGGTCGGAAGCGTAGGTGGTTTTGAAAATCTTCTGCAACTCCGGCAACCGTTCGGACTCGGCGAACGATTCCAGTGGCGACAGATTGAGCGACTGAATCAAATCGAAGAACTGAAGGCCGGCATCATGAATTTCCTTCGAGAAAAATAATTCGTAAACCAGCGCGTTCACCCATTGCTCCATGAAGGCGGCAATCAGTGGCGCGCCGGTCGTCTCGCGTGAATCTTCCCGCGCTGCTTTGCGGGCGTGAAGCCATAACAGGAGCGTGACAACCGATTCGATGATTTCACACTGCTCTCCCCGAACTTCTGGTATTGGGAGTTGAACCAAGAACTGCTTGTTCGCCCCGAAATAGCCCCCTCGAAATCTGCGGCTAACTTTTTTAAGGAACCAATCCTCCAGCGTCGAGTTTAGCAACGCGGTTACAAATTTGGCACTGAAACGCTTATCAGAGAGCGTGAGACCAAAACCACCCGTTGTCACATTGACGAAGTAGCTACCACCTTCATCATACCATGCTGACAACTCAGTAATCATATACGGCAACATCAATTTCGACTGTTCCCATACGTCCAAATTTTTGGGATAGAGCTGATACCAACCCGACTCCGCAAATTTGCCGTGTTCGCGCGATGCGAGAAGGTCTTTGTTGTCGCATAGATATTTCCATGCTTTGCTGTATTTGTCTCGAAACTCCTTTTCCGGGATTAGCGAATGCTTTCCACCGACCAGTTTGTATGGAAATAGGACCAGTGCGCTTGCCTTTGCCCAATAACGACCAATCTCGCCGCTGCGAACAACGGGTTTGAGTAAAGCGGATTCTAGTTCTACCTCCCGATTTAGTTCCTTTGAGAGGACGCGCGTAAGCATCTTGTCTGACTTTTTCGTGTCCTTAAAAAGAAAAACAGTATCGGCACTCGTTTGCAGTCCAACAAACATTTCAGCTACATTGCCGAGTTTTATGGGAAGCGCCTTCAATCGCTCAAAGAAACCGGCATCGTGCCCTACGGTAATATTCCATTCACCGGCACCGATCTGTGCGGCAGTAAATTTCGCACTTGTTCCTTCGTGCGTGTCTAACCACGCCTTGAAATTATCAACTCTGTCGAAATCAAAATGCGATTCTCCAGCCTTTGATAAGAACAAGAGACAAACGTAATTTGTTGCTTTCGGGAAAATCTGGTGTTGGCCAAAGTGAACAATGTGCCTAACGTGCTTATTTCCGGAGATAAATGTGCGAATAGGTTCACCGTATTCTGTATTCAAAAATGAATGAGGAACGATGAAAGCCAATTGGCCATTCTGCTGCAACAGTTCGATACCTCTTTCTACGAAGACGACATAGAGGTCGTAATTTCCCTTTCCGGCAGAATTGTTGTAACGCGTCTTATAGTAGTTAACCAAGTTTGGGGCAGTTTTTTTAAGAACTTGAATACGAATAAATGGTG
The DNA here is from genome assembly GCA_028872915.1 of Verrucomicrobiota bacterium. Classification (GTDB taxonomy): domain Bacteria; phylum Verrucomicrobiota; class Verrucomicrobiia; order Limisphaerales; family UBA11358; genus UBA11358. The sequence goes on along the minus strand of JAGWNY010000004.1, from coordinate 58,911 downwards.
GATTTCCAATGAGCATGTCGAAACCATTGCGCGTGCCGTTTGCGACGGGCTTTTCCGGTTTCCCGGCAGGGAGCAAGGAATCACCGCGCGGCGTTTCCTCGCGGTGGAACACCTCGGCAAAATCGAATTGCCAGACGAACGTGGGCTTGTCCGGGTCGTCGAATTCTGTGCGGATGCGCTCCAGCGCGTCCTCCTGGGCCTGCGCGCGCATTTTTCGCGCATCGCGGACCAACGCGGCAGTGCGGGCTATTTCCCGCAGGCATTTTTCAATTTCGGCGACGCGCTCGGCGTCGCGTTCATGCAACGCAAATCCCAGGCCGGCGGCATCCGTGCGGGCGCGGGTAAGCTCAATCTTCGCGAGTTCAGTGATGTTGTCGTAGATGTCGAGGCGGAGTTTGCGCTTGGCGGCGGCGGTGCGGGCGTTGAAAAAGTCGCGCTTGGCCGCGCTCAATTTGGACAGCGCGAGACCCGCGCCGGTTTCGGACGACAGTTTTTTCAATTCCACCGGCTCGCCGTGGATATAATCCACCAGCGAGTTTGCGCGGCGGATTTTGAAATCGAGGTTGGGCAGCGGCTCAATTTCCTTCAATGCCTTGCGGAATGACGTGGCTTCGCAATTTTCCGGGTCGGCGCTCAATTCGTAATCCACCATGAGGCTCAACCAGAGGCGGAGTTTGCAGATGTCCACGGCCTGCGGCTGAATGTCCACGCCATAGATGACGCGCTCAATAATCCGCTTCTTGGTGGTGTAGAGCCAGGAGCGGTCGCCCAGGACCGGGTCTTTGCCGGCGGCGCGGGTGGCGCACAGCCGGGCAAGATTCACTAATTCGTGCAGCAAACCCATTGGGAATGCGCCCGAACCGACAGCCGGATCACAAGCGCGGAGTTCAAACAGGCGGTCCAGCAACACGGCGGCTTCCTCCGGCTTGAGAATGTCTTTCAACGCATTGCGTGTGTCGTCGTCAATGCCTTCAGTGGCGTCGAGGGCAAGCAATTTGCGCACGCGGCCGGCCGCATCCGGTTTGCCGATGAATGGCGGCTGGCTTTCCAACCACGCGGCCAGACTGTCGCGGCAGAGATAGTGAACGATTGGCCGGGGCGTATAGTGGCCGCCGGTGTCATGCCGCTTGGATTTGCCCGCCGTTTCGCTTTCCTCGCTGGTAAGGATGAGTTCCTCAAAAATCTGGCCGAGCATTTCGGGGTCAATGGCGACCTCGTAATTGGTGGGTGAATCTTCCTGGATGGTGAAATTGTAGCGTTCAAGCAAATCCTCAAACACGGAGCGGAAAACTTCGTTGCCGACTTGAAGATCGAAATGGCGGCGAACGGCTTCGTCGTGCTGTTCGTCGCCGTATTCATCCGCGAACAAGCCGCCGTTGAGAAACGGCAAATCGTGGCCGGGAATATCAGCCTGCGAACCTTCGGTGCTCAATTTGATGAACAGGGGGCGCAGAAAACCGTCGAGGAACGTGGTTTTGGCCGGCGTGTCCTTATCGAAACGGACGAAATTGCGAAAAAGATAATCGCGCTGCCGGTTGAGCCAGCCTTTGCGCTGGACGAAATACAAAAACAGGAGGCGATTGAGAAGCGTCTGCGATTCCTCCTTTGCGACTTTTTCCTTCCACCTGTTCCGCTTTTGGATTTCGGATTTGACACGCTCGAACGCGCGCGAAAAATCGGCGAAAAATTCCTGATTCAATTTTTCGACGGAAAACGCCTCAATGACATCATCCATCGTGGCGGCCAATCCCTTTTCCGACAATTTCAGGAATCGTTCGGCGGCGGTGCGGCAGGCTTCATTGGGGCCAAGAACATAGGTATAGCGGCGCGGCGCGGTTTCGCGGCGGATGAGGTTGCCTTCGTCGTCAAATTCCGCCATGCGCGCGGCGAAAGTGAAGCGGAAATCGGACTGTGGCGCGAGGAACACCGCCAGCACGCCGTGGTATTCGGCCTGGTCAATGAAACGGGCGACGAGGTTGCGCAAGCCGACGCGATTGCGAAGCAAGTCAATCCGGTCGCCCACGCGAACCTGCAACACGGCGAGTTGTTTGCGGTCGCCGAGCCGGACGCGGGCAAGCTGAACCGCCTCCGGCACGTTTGTCGCGGTTGAAGGGACGGGCTGCGGGCTGGCAAAAACGTCCGTGCCCGGCAGGATTTCCCGAAGCAAGCTGACCCAGCGTTGCTGGTTGTATTCCTGCCGGAGCGTGGACTGGATTTGGTCGCGCGTCATGGCTGATCAAACGATTCCGACAAAATGATGTCCGGCGTGGTATCAAAGGCGCGCGGCGCGGCGGCAACCGGTTTGTCATCTTCCTGCAACAATGGATAGGTGCGCAGAATTTGCATGAGTTTGTCCGCAAGCGCGGCCGGCGTCAGCTTCACGGTTTTGGTTGAGCGCTGAAGCTGGTTAATTTGCCGCTGCAAATTCTGGAAACGGGCGCGGCGGATGGCAGCTTTGGCAGCCTGAATCAGCGCGCGTTCCTGCTCGTTAACGAACGGAAGGCTGGAAAATCCATCGAGGTAGCGTAGCGCCCGCTGTTCATTTGGCCCCTGTGTGGCGTCCACCGTCTCGGCCTGCAACGCCTCGGCAACAACCGATTCTTTGAACTTGGCGAGCGCGGAATTGATGTGGTCGTAATGGGCGGCATGGAGCGGGATGGCCTCTTCCCTGGGATTGGGCGCGCGAAATTCATCGGCGGCTTCCAGCAGGCTGATTTCTTCCAACGCGCCGTCCGGCTTCATCCGATAAAAGGCATCGCGCCGGTTGCTGCGAATGAAAGTGACAGTGCTGCCGGCGCGCGGCTCATGCGCCCGGCCCACGCGCGCGCGGAGCGGCAGGCCCTTGATACGGCGAAATTCTTCCGGGTTTTGCTGGCGGAACCGGCGCAATTCCATGAGCAAAGCCAAACGCTGGTCGCGTTCTTCCTCCTCCAGTGAACGCTCAAACAGGCCGAAATTGTCCACTTCCTCCGTTTCGGAATAAATCTGGCTGTCCTCGCCCAGGGCGGTGTGGAACGCCTGCAACTTCATGATGGCTTTCTTTTTCAGTTCAATGTCATCGTCCACCTTGGCCGTGGGATAAAAGTTGTAAATATAGATATGGGGCGCCATCGAGCCGATGCGGTTCACACGCCCGACGCGCTGCATGAGGCGCGTGGAATTCCAGGGGGTATCGTAGTTCACGATGACGTTTGCGCGGTGCAGATTCACGCCTTCGGCCAAGACTTCCGTGGAAATCAGGATGTCATAGTCGTTGGCCTGATCCTTGAAATTGGCGTCGAAATTCGCGCGCACGACCGGCATCCGTTCCGCGCGATTTTTGGAACTGACGGTGAACACGCGCTTGTATCCGGCCTTCGTCAGCCTGCCCAGGAGATACGAAGTGGTTTCCTCGGATTCGGAAAAAACCACGAGCTTATGTTGCCGATTGATTTTCGGGTCGAACAAGCCGTCTTCCAGCCGGGCCAGGAATTCGTCGAGCTTGGGATCGGCCTCGACTTTCTTCCATTCGGTGTAAAGCTCATCGAGCCGTTGCCAGTCGGATTCCAACCCTTCCGTGAGACCCGGCTGAAAATCCGACGGCGAACAGATTTCAATGGTGGGGTCGGTGGGCTGCCGCCCGGCGATTTTGGCGATTAGTTCTTCCTCGCGGCCTTCCATCAAAAATTCGGTCACATTGAGATTTGGAGCGATGTAAATCGTGCCGCGCGCAAACATATCCCGCATGACGCCGGTAGCATCGCGGAAACGACGGAGAGATTCCTTGAATGCGTGAAAACTGCTGTCGAGGCGTTTCACGAGCAGCGTGCGCATGATCGTGGCAAGCTGCGAGGAAATGCGGTCGGCGTTCTGGTACTTTTGCTTCTTCTCCGGCTTTAAGAACCCGATGGCCCGGTAGCGATTATAGGTCAGCCCTTTGCCGTCCGTCCGCGACAGCAGGAGCATGGTGCGGTCATAGAGGTCTTCCAGCGGTGGAGGCAGTTGATACAGAATTTTGCGGGGCGGTTCTATTTTGGGAAAAATGACACCCTGCGTCGCCAAATCCTGCTTGTAGTCGTCATGCTCCATGAGGTCATTGCGGGTGCGGCGCACGGTGACCTCGGAAATGATCTTGGTGCGGATGAGTTCGTAAATATCCTTCACACGCCGCCGGGCTTCTTCCGGGTCGGACTGGCGGTGGGCTTCCTGGTATTCCTTCTGCCGCTGGGCAAAGAACCGCTGAAGGTTCGCGACGCTTAACGTGGAATCCTTCAAATCCTGAAACAGGGAAATCAGATTGCGGATGTCGTCAGGGCGGTTGTTGAGCGGTGTGGCGCTGACAAGAATGACGCGCTTGGACGCACGCGAGCCGTCCGGCAGATAGTGCTGCGTGGGCGATTTGCAAATGCGCTGCAATTCGTCGAACGCCTCGGCGGTGTCGTTGCGGAATTTGTGCGCCTCGTCCACGATGATGAGGTCGTATTTTTCCGGGCGCTTGACCTTGTGCAAACTGCCGTTGGTGATGATGTCGCAATTATCAAGGCGGAACTGGTCCTTGGCCGTTTCGCGCCAACTGTCCTCAATGGCCGGCGGCACGACAATGAGGGTGTGCGAACGGTGTTCGGGGAAACCGTTGTGGAAAAAGAATTTTTTGGCGATGAGCGTGGCGATCATCGTCTTGCCCAGGCCGACGACATCCGCGAGAAAAAAACCGCCGTGCTTTTCCAGCAATCGGAAGCCGCTCGTCACGGCGTCCATCTGGTAGCTCAAACGCTTGTAACCCTCCGGCATGTCGGTGATGGCGTTCGGGTCGTATTCGATGCTCTGGCCAAAGTATTCGAGCAAGAGCTTCTGATATAGCTCGTGCGGCGAGACAGCCGCCGCCAAATACGTGCCGTCCCGGACCTCCTCCAGGAATTTTGGCAGGATTTCAACGGAATCTTTCCACAGATTTTCAAATTCGCCGGTGGCGAACTGAACGTCGTCAAAATCATGGAGGAGAACGTTGAATTCGTAGTTGCTGACCTGTTCCTCCACGCCGATTCCTGCGGCCGTGAGGTTGGATGAACCGGTGATGACGGCGCCCGGCTTGTGCTCGTTGAATCCCTTTGGACGGAAAATGTAGAGTTTGGCATGGAGGCGCTTGGTGGGATGGGCGCGCAATTCGATTTTCTTGGAAATGACGTCTTCAATAAATTGGAGGATGCCGGTTTCAACATCGCGCTTGTATTCGGCGCCCTGAATGTCCTTGCGGAGCCAGTCGCGAAATTCCTCCAGCGCCTTGGTGGGATCGGCGAGAAACAGAAGGCCGCGGCGATGGTAGTCGGCCATGATGGCATCCACGTTGATGCCGACGAGGATGCGGATGCGCGGGACTTTTTCCAGATATGGCCGGAGCGCAAAATAACCGGATGAACGCAGATAGCCGACAAGGGCATCGAACCATTCGATGTCCGGATTGCTCTCGAAAACGCCGCGAAATTTTTTGAACAGCGTGTGTTCGCTGTAATTTGTAAAAAAGCGAGTGGACATCGTTTGCCTGTTTTGATGCGAGCGCCGTTATGTTGCAATGTTTCTTCATGCAATTCAAATGCATTAAAAGAAACACAGAAAATCCTCGTTTCTGCCGTGGGTGCGGCGGGCAATTCTGTTTTCAGCCGGCGACGAACCTCCTGCAACTCCGCCAGCGTAATCAGATTCCCAAAACCCTTTTCACAATGCGCAAGGCCGGCTGGCTTCCGCCGCCAAGCGAATCGTCTTCCATCCTGTTCATCCCGTCATCCTGTCAAAAATCCCCCTCCGTGATCCCCCGGTACCGCGCCCGCCCCGGGCGCCGTTGCTGGCGCCCCGTCAGCAACACCGCGTCCCTCCGCCCCTCCGTGGTGAAATCATCCTGTCCATCCCGCCATCCTGTCCAAAATCTCCGTCCGCACCTCCGTGGTAATTTTCGCATCCTTTGCTAATCCGACAATCTGATAATCTGACAATCTGACAATCTGATAATTTTTCTGTGTTCTCCGTGCCTCTGTGGTGATTCTTCCGTTCTCCGTGTCTCCGTGGTGAAATCATCCTGTCCAAAATCCCCCTCCGTGATCCCCCGGTACCGCGCCCGCCCCGGGCGCCGTTGCTGGCGCCTCGCCAGCAACACCGCCTCTCTCCCTGTCCCCCGTGCCTCCGTGGTGAAACCATCCCGTCATCCCGTCCATCCTGTCCAAAATCCCCCCATCCGTGCTGAAATTGGCGTCCGTTCCCGCCGAAATTCCGAAAAAGTTATTCAACTCGGGCCAAATCAGTTAAATAACTTTTTGGAACCCGTTCCACCCCAGAACCTTCCGCGCAAAAATCAGTTACATAACTTTTAGTGGAATTATTTCACGGACTGTGTTGTAGTATGAACTGTTAAACGCGGTCTGCCCCCCGCAACAACCCGAAACAACCGGGGCCGCTTAAAAACGGCTCCATCGCAGTATGAAAAAGATACTCTGTTTGCCGGGGGCGCTCGCCCTCCTTTCCGCCTTCAGCCTTCCGCTTCCCGCCCTTGCGGATGCCACCAACCAAACCGCCCAACCGGACTTCATCTCCACCGCCGGCCAATGGCTCTCCACCATTGATTACGCCAAATCCTGGCCCTCCAACGAAACGGACGTCGCCGTGGGCGGCCTCTGGCAAAACAACGTCAATTGGGCCAATTACATCGGCGCCCAAAAAAATTTCGGCCGCCTCGCCCTCAACGCGCGCATGGACAACGCCGGCGTCGCCGGAACCATCCTCCGCGCCCAGGCCGGCGCGGGCTATCGCCTCCTCCAGCGCGGCGATCTCGTGGCCGACGCCCTCCTGGACGCCGGATACGACCGCCCTTCCCGCGCCGCCTACGTCGAGCCGGAAGTGTTGATGCGCAAGCAGTTGGCGCATGGCGCCTTCGCCGAGCTTGGACTCACCTACGATTTTATGCTGCGCGGCGGTCAACCCAGCTATCCGGGCTTGATGCTCGGCACCGGGTTCGCCTTCTGACGCGAATTTCCCCGCCGGGACGCCATCTTTGCCGAACCCAATAGCAGATGAACACAAATCTCAATTCGCCGATTCCCCATGCGCTGCGCGCCCGCCCCGCCGACCGCGGCCAGGACGCCGCCCGCGCGCCATCCTTTGCCCGCTTCGACGGCCGTTGTGTGCCTGTTACAAAGGCCGTCATGGGCGCGCCGCCGGCCGGGCCAATCTCCTTGACCGGCCATTCACCCTGCGGCGCGCCCGCCGTTTTATCCCGAACCTTGCGGCGGGCCGGCGGGGGCCGCGCCGGCCGCCACAACCTCCAGTTCTTATGAGGGCGGTTTATATCATTTCAACCTGCATCAACGCCGGCATCCTGCTGCTCGCCGCCGCCGCGTTCTTTCGGCGTCCGGCGCCAACCCGCGTGACCGCCCGGCCCCCGCTGGATATCCAAATCGTGGAGCAATTTGCCACCAAGGCCGAAATGGAGTCCCGCGTCGGCGCGCTGGACCGCAAGATCGAGGACCTGCGGGTGGAATCCGCCCGGCGCGGGGAAAAGCTGCACCAAAAAATGAACGGCATTTCCCGCAACCTCTATTTGATCGCCGGCCGCCTCGGCGTCAAGACCATCTCTACGGCCGATGAGGAGCAATAGCACAACCCGCGAACCTTGTTTATGAGCAGAGAGAACCAAATCCGGAAGGAAATTTTGTTCCAGCTTTACGCCGTCCGCCCCATCGCCCTGTCCGCCGGGCGCATCGGCCGCGACGCCGCGCGGGAACGGTACGATTTCACCCCGGCCGAGGTGCGCCGCGAGGCCGAATTTCTGGCCGATGAAGGCTTGATTGCCCGCGTGGACGAGCCGGGAACCACCGGCCGCCTCTACCGCATTCACGCCCCGGGTGTGCGCCATTACGAACAGGCAATATCATGAGCGAGACTCCAACAGCCTGTTGCGGCACAAGGCGCGCCCGAATCGGAAAGGTTGCGCGCGCGCCCTACGCCGTGCGAACGCGCGTCAACGAAATGCTCCGGGACGGCGCGGCCGCCAGGCAAGTGATCGAATATCTGGAGGCGCAGGGAATCAAGGACGTGTCAGATTGCAACATTTCGGTTTGGCGCCACGGCGGCTACCAGGACTGGCTGGCGGAACAGCAGCCACCGGCGGAACAGGAGCGCCTGGCCATGATGGCCCGGCGACGCGACCTCGCCCTCGAAATCGTGAAGCAATGCCAGGGCTCCCGGATTTCCGAAGCCGCGTTTCATATCGCCGCTTCCCAGGTTTACGAGGTGCTGGGGCATTTCAATCCGGCCCGCCTCAAGGCGCTGCTGGCCGCCGCGTTCTTTCGGCGTCCGGCGCACACCCGCGTGACCGCCCGGCCCCCGCTCGATATTCAGACCGTGGAGCAATCCGCCACCACGGCCGAAGTGAAGGCGGACCTGGACGCCGTCCGCCAAAAAATCGAGGACCTGCGGTTCGACCAGTCCAGAAACAGCGGGAAACTGCACCGCAAAATCAACGGCATTTCCCGCAACCTCTATTTGATCGCCGGCCGCCTCGGCGTCAAGACTATCCCAACGAGCGATGAGGCGGATGATTAGCCGCGAATGAATATGGATGAAACACGAATCAAGAGACAGATGACAAGAGAAGACCAAATCCGGAAGGAAATTCTGTTCCAGCTTTACGCCGTCCGCCCCATCGCCCTGTCCGCCGGGCGCATCGGCCGCGACGCCGCGCGGGAACGGTACGATTTCACCCCGGTCGAGGTGCGCCGCGAGGCCGAATTTCTGGCCGATGAAGGCTTGATTGCCCGCGTGGACGAGCCGGGAACCACCGGCCGCCTCTACCGCATTCACGCCGCGGGTGTGCGCCATTACGAACGGGCAATATCGTCATGAGCCGGACCCGAGCAGCCTATTTCGGCCTGGGCGCCGCCCGAAACGGAAAGGTTGCGCGCGCGCCCTACGCGGTGCGAACGCGCGTCAATGAAATGCTCCGGGACGGCGCGACGGCCAGGCAAGTCATCGAATATCTGGAGGCGCAGGGAATCAAGGACGTGTCAGATTGCAGTATTACCATCTGGCGCCACGGCGGCTACCTGGACTGGCTGGCGGAACGGGAGCGGCTGGCGGAAGAGGAGCGGCTGGGCATGATGGCCCGGCGCCGCGACCTCGCCCTCGAAATCGTGAAGCAATGCCAGGGTTCGCAAATTTCGGAGGCGACGTTTCATATCGCCGCTTCCCAGATTTACGAGGTGCTGGCAGATTTCAATCCGGCCCGGCTCAAGGCGCTGCTGGAAGAAAAGCCCGAACGCTATGGGGCCATCGTCAACGCGCTGGCGCGGCTCGCCGCGGGAGCAGCCGAACAACAAAGGCTGCGCGAGGCCAAAAGCGCCGCCGCCCAGGGCCTCGCCGACAAAGCCGGCGGCGGCCTCACGCCCGAAACCCTCGCGCAAATCGAGGAGGCCACGAAATTGTTATGAAACCGTCCCAACCCGGGTGACTTTCCCGTGAAAACAAGAGGCAACGCAAAAGTCGCGGACGGCTCGGCCCGGTTCCTGCCGTACCAGGCGGCGTGGATCAAGGACAGGGCGCGGCTGAAAATCGCCGAGAAATCCCGCCAGATCGGCTGGACGTGGGCGACCGCCTATTCGCTGGCGGCCAGAAAATCGCTGAAGAAAGCGCGCCTGGACGCCTGGATTTCCTCGCGGGACGAAATCCAAGCCCGGCTATTTGTAGTGGATTGCAGTCATTTTGCCCGCATCCTGAATTTGGCGGCGCGCGACCTGGGAGAGATCGTCCTCGATGGCAAGGGCAGCACCGCCTTCGTGCTCGCCTTTGCAAACGGATTGCGCCTCCATTCCATCTCCTCCAATCCCGACGCCCAGGCCGGCAAACGCGGCGACCGCGTCCTCGACGAGTTTGCCCTCCATCCCGACCCGCGCCGCCTCTACGCGATTGCGTATCCGGGCATCACCTGGGGCGGGAGCCTGGAGATTTTTTCGACGCATCGCGGCTCGGCCAACTATTTCAACGAACTGATCGAAGAAGCGCGGCACAAGGGCAATCCCAAGGGGTTTTCCGTCCATCGGGTCACGCTGGAGGACGCCCTGGCCCAGGGTTTTCTTTCGCGCCTGCAAAGCCGCCTGCCGGAAGACGACGCGCGGCTGGGCATGGACGAGGCCGATTATTTCAATTTCATCAAAAATGGTTGTCCGGACGAGGAGACGTTTCTCCAGGAGTACATGTGCGTGCCGGGCGATGACAACGCGGCGTTTCTTTCCTGGGAAAGCATTGCCGGCTGCGAGTATCGCCGGGACGAGGCCTGGCAGGCGGATTTGGAGGACGCCAAAGGCCCGCTGTACACCGGCGTGGACGTGGGCCGGGAGCATGATTGGACGGTCATCTGGGTGGTCGAGCGGCTGGGCGACGTGAGTTACACGCGGCGCGTCATCTGCCTCAAGCAGGCGGGCTTCGACGCCCAGGAGAGCGCGCTTTACGAAATCCTCGCGCTGCCCCGGGCGCGGCGGTGCTGCATTGATGAAACGGGGATTGGACGGCAATTCGCCGAGCGGGCGCGGCAGCGGTTTGGCGCCGGGAGGGTGGAAGGCGTGAGCTTTACCGCGGCCGTCAAGGAGGAATTGGCCTTCCTGGCGCGCGGCGCGTTTGAGGACCGCGCCGTCCGCGTACCCAACGACGAAAAAGTCCGCTCCGACTTGCGCGCGATCCGGAAGGAAACGACGGCGGCCGGCAACGTGCGCTTCCAGGCCGACCGGGGGCCTGGGGGCCATAGCGACCGGTTTTGGGCGTTGGCGCTGGCGTTGCACGCGGCGGAAACGAAACAGGAAATCTGGGCGCTGGTGGCATGAAATTATCCTTGACAATTGGCAAAAGGGAGTTTGCCCTCTCGCTGGGCGGGGGCGGGGGCAACAACGCGCGGACCAAAACGCTTTCCCCCGATCTCCAGGCCTGGACGCAGGGGATGGACGTGCCGGACAACGACCAGGGCGCCACGCTGGTTTCGCCCTACATGCAAAGCTCGTGGGTTTACACGGCGGTGTGCATTTTGGCGAAGAACGCGGCGAACGTGCCCTTCCGCGTCTCGCGCGTGCCGGGCGGGCGCGCGGCGCGCATCCGGGCGTTGCGGCAATCGGGGGACGGACGGGACAAGGCGCTGTGCCGGCGGGCGCTGGGCGGGGGCGTTCTCGATTCGGGGCCGTGCGTGGAATTGTTCGGGCACCCGCATCCCACGATGCCGCGGGAGTTGTTTTGGGAAATGGCGGTCACGTGGCTGGCGTTGCGGGGCGAGTTCTTCATCCTGGGCCTGGACGACGAGGACCGCCCGGTGGATTTGGCGGCGCGCCGTCCGGGGATCGAGCGCATGATTACGCTGCCGCCGGAATTATTCTGGCACGTCGTCACGGGCTACACCCTCGAGGCGTGGCGATACACGGGCTCGCCGCTGCTGACTCCGCTGCCTTCCGAAATGCTGCTGCCCTCGGAAGTGATCCACAGCCGCGCGCCGAATCCCTATTTGTATTGGCGGGGAATGTCGCCGCTGCTGGTGGCGATGTTGCCGGCGGCGGCGGACTACGCGGCTTCCATGTTCCAAAAGGGATTGCTGATGAACAACGCCGACACGGGGATCATCGCCACCACGGACCAGAATTTGACGCAGGAGCAGCGGGAACAATTCATGGCGGCGTTGCGCGAGCGCAAGCGCAAGGCCGGGACGCCGGACCGACCGCTGTTTCTTTCCAGCGGCGTGAAGATAGAGAAACCGAAAATTTCAAACGTGGACATGCAGTTTCTGGAAACGCGCAACCTGCTGCGGCAGGAAATCTGCGCGATATTCGGCGTGCCGCAAATCATGATGGGTTTTGTGGTGACGCGATCGCTGGGCACGGGGCAGGGGGAGGAACAGGAACGGTTCGGTTTCATCGAAAACACCATCACGCCCATCTGTCATCGCCTGGAAGCGGCGGTGCAGCCGATAGTGCGCGCGTTTGGCGACGATCTGGTGGGCTGGTTTGACGTGGAATCGCTGCCGGTGATGCAGGAGGCGCGGCGGACGCGGGCCGATGCGGCGTCCAGGATGTTTGGGATGGGTGTGCCGTTCAATGAGATCAACAAGGTGTATGATCTGGGTTTCGCGGACTTGCCCTGGGGCAACACGGGATTCCTGCCCGAAACGCTGCAGGCGGCCGGCTGCGCCGCGGCGCCGTTTGAGGGGCCGGAGGATGGCGATGACCCCGAGACGGCCGGTTCGATGGGGGTCTTTGAGCGCGGTTTGAGGGTGATGGAATAGCAATTATGAAATTATCAAGTTATCAAATTATCAGATTGTCAGATTGCGGAATGAGGGGAAAAAGCCTCACGCAAAGGCCGCAGCGGGCGCAAAGGTTTGGCCGCGAATTGAACAGAGATTTTTTGACAGGATGACAGGATGGACAGGATGAAAAACAATGGCGGAACAGTTCGGCCACGGGTCTTTTTGGCAAAGCGGTGTTGCTGACGGGGCGTCAGCAACGGCGCCCGGGGCGGGCGCGGTACCGGGGGATCACGGAGGGGGATTTTGGACAGGATGACGGGATGGACAGGATGATTTCACCACGGAGGGCACGGGGGACAGGGAGGGGCGGGATGGGGCGGGGATTTTTAGGTTTTGCAGACTTTTGCGATTTACCATTCGAGCACGTGCGCGAAGATGAGGGGCGCGACGATGGTGGCGTCGGATTCGATGATGAACCGGGGTGTGTCCACACCGAGTTTGCCCCAGGTAATTTTTTCGTTGGGCACGGCGCCGGAATAGCTGCCGTAGCTGGTGGTGGAATCGCTGATCTGGCAGAAATAACCCCAGAGCGGGACGTTCGCGCGATCGAGGTCCTGGTGCAGCATGGGGACGACGCAAATGGGAAAATCGCCGGCAATGCCGCCGCCGATCTGGAACATGCCGAGGGAACTCTTAGGGGCCGTGCGCCCGTAAAAATCGGCGAGCCAGGTCATGTATTCGATGCCGGTGCGCACGGTGTGGACGTTGCGGATATCGCGGCGAATGACGGCGGCGGCGAACATGTTGCCGAGGGTGGAATCCTCCCAGCCGGGGACGACGATGGGCAGGTTTTTTTCGGCGGCGGCAAGCATCCAGGAGTCCTTTGGATCAATTTGATAAAATTTTTCGTATTTGCCGGAGCGCAGGACGTTGTAAAAAAATTCATGCGGAAAAAACCGTTCACCGTTCCTGTCGGCGGCCGTCCACACCTCGAGCATCGCCTTTTCGATGCGGCGCATGGCTTCGTCTTCGGGGATGCAGGTATCGGTGACGCGGTTGAGATGCCGTTTCAACAAGTTCCGCTCCCCGGCGGGCGAGAGATGGCGGTAATGCGGGACGCGCTGGTAATGATCGTGGGCGACGAGGTTGAAAACGTCTTCCTCGAGGTTGGCGCCGGTGCAGGTGATCAAATGGACCTTGTCGCGGCGGATCATTTCGGCAAGGGAAAGGCCCAATTCGGCGGTGCTCATGGCGCCGGCGAGGCAGACCATCATGCGTCCGCCGTTGTGGAGGTGGGCGGTGTAAGCGCGGGCCGCATCCAGGAGGGAGGCGGCGTTGAAATGGCGGAAATGGCGGCGAATGAATTGGGAGACGGGGCCTGACGTTGATTCTTTTTTGTTTGCCATAAGGTATGGGGATAAACGTTGTGGGGAACGATACGAATGAAAGGGCGAATGCGAAATTCAAACATTCATTTCGCGGTTTGGGGGGGAGGGGGTTGGGGATTGCGCGCATTGGCGGTTGAAAATTCGGATCGTTATTCGGGGAAGGCTCGACTAGGCTCCCAGGCATGTTCAAACCGGCCGATTTATTTGACCTGGCGCAAACGGCGCAGGCCTCGCTATTTGCGGAATGCCGGTTTGGATGGGAAGCGCTGCCGCGGATCGAGACGTGGCTGGCGGCCCATCTGAAACCGGGGCTTCACAACCAGTGCGAAGGGGTGGCGTACATCGGGGCGAAGGTCTTCATTGGCAAGGGAACGATGGTGGAAGACGGAGCGATGATCAAGGGACCGGCGTGGATAGGGGAGAACTGCCGCATTCGCCACAACGCGTATATCCGCGAAAACGTGATTGTGGGAAACGACTGCGTGATTGGCAACTCGTGCGAATTGAAGAACTCGATGTTATTCAACGGCGCGCAGGTTCCGCACTTCAATTACGTTGGCGATTCGATCCTGGGCAGCGGCGCGCACCTGGGGGCCGGGGTGAAACTTTCCAATTACAAGCTTTTTGCGGGCAACATCACGGTGGAGGTGGAAGGCGCGCCGCTGGACACGGGGCTGCGGAAATTCGGCGCGCTGATCGGCGACGGCGCGGAAATCGGGTGCAACGCGGTTCTGAATCCGGGCAGCGTGGTGGGGCGGGGGGCGGTGATTTATCCGAACGTTTTCTGGCGCGGGACGCTACCCGCCCGTTCGATCGCCAAGAACAAGGCGGAAATCGCGGTGGACGTCCTGCGCCCCCGGGAGAGGTAATGGTGGGCGGGAAACGGGATTTTCGGCACGGGGGAGGCAGAGGGGGGTTTTGGACAGGATGAAAGACATTGGCGGAATAATTCAGCCGCGGATTTGGAGGGGGAAGGCGGTGTTGCTGACGGGGCGCCAGCAACGGCGCCCGGGGGCGGGCGCGGTACCGGGGGATCACGGAGGGGGATTTTGGACAGGATGACAGGATGGACGGGATGATTTCACCACGGAGGCATGGAGGACAGGGAGGGGCTGGCGCGGTTTTTCTCGTCTTGGAAACCGGATGGGGTATTCTGGAGGGATGATTATCGCACCGTCGTTGCTTGCCGGCAACCACGCGGAATTTGGGAGGGCGGCGGCGCGGGCCGACCGTTCGGGCGCGGACTGGCTGCACCTGGACATCATGGACGGCCATTTTGTGTCCAACATTTCGTTCGGCCCGCAGGTGGTCAAAGCGATTCGGCCGCTGAGCCGGTTATTTTTCGACGTGCATTTGATGTGTTCGCGGCCTGAAATTTTGCTGGAACCGTTTGCCGAGGCCGGGGCGGATGAAATCATCGTACACGTGGAACTGGAGGGGCAGGTGGACTCGCTGATCTGGCAGGTACGAAAGCTTGGGAAGAAGGCGGGCCTGGCGATCAATCCGCCAACGCCGATCTCGCTCGCGCGGCCTTTCCTGGACAAGATTGACGCGCTGCTGATCATGACGGTGAATCCTGGATTCGGCGGGCAGGAATTCATCCATGAAACGCTTCCCAAGGTCCAGCAGGCGGCGGAATGGCGCCGGGAAAGGCAGGGCAGCTATCACATCAGCGTGGACGGTGGGATCAACTTCCAAACGGCGGCGGAATGCGCGCGGGCCGGGGCTGACACGTTTGTGGCGGGCACGTCGTTGTTTGGCGCGCGCAGCCTGAAGGCCGCGGTCAAAAGAATGCGAAAAATCGCGCGGGCGAATGGCGGGGGGTTGGCCGGCCCGGGCGCCTGATAATCAAATTGGTTCACCGGTGGAGCGGGTGAGGGCGTGATAATCGGCGACGAGGCGCCTGGTCAGCAAGCCTGGAGCGCCGGTTCCAATGACCCGCCCGTCAATTTTAACGACGGGAACGATTTCAGCGGCCGTGCCGGTGATGAAACATTCGTCGGCATTGAAGAGATCGTAGCGCGTGAGGTTTGCCTCGAGGGTTTTGACGCCCGCCGCCTCCGCCAATTCGATGACGGAGCGCCGTGTAATGCCGTAAAGCGCGCCCGCGGAGAGCGGCGGGGTGATCAAGCGCCGATCTTTCACGATGAAGAGATTGTCGCCGGTGCATTCGGCGACAAACCCGGCGGCGTTGAGCATGACGGCTTCCTCGACGCCGGCATTGTTGGCCTCGATTTTTGCGAGGATATTGTTCAGGTAATTGAGCGATTTGATGGCGGGATTCACGGCGCCGGGGAGGTTGCGGATCGTCGGAACGGTGACGATGTCCATGCCGCGCTGATACAACTCCGCCGGATAAAGCTGGATGTGGTCGGCGATGATGATGATGGAGGGGCGCTTGCAGCGCCTGGGGTCCAGGCCGAGGGTGCCGAGGCCGCGTGTGACGATGAGCCGCACATAACCGTCGCGAATTTTATTGGCGCGGCAGGCGCCGACGGTGGCCTTCAAGAGGTCCGGCGCGGTCATTGGAATGGTCAATAAAATGGCTTTTGCGGAGCAAAACAGCCTGTCCAAGTGCTCCCGGAGTTTGAACAAGCGCCCATTGTAAGCGCGGATGCCCTCGAACACGCCGTCGCCATAGAGGAATCCATGGTCGAACACGGAAATTTTGGCGTCGCGCCCGGCATGATATTTTCCATCAATAAAAATCTTCATGAAAGGATTGAGGCTATCGAAGAAAAAGGCGTGGGAAAAGGCAATTCAATCGCCTGCTTTTGCAGCGGGGATTGGGGGCGCGGCTGATTCCCGGAGGGGCCGGCTCCACGGCAGAGAGGCGTAAGGTTCGCGCCGGAAAATTTGCAGGTACGGCGACGGCAAACGCTCGAGAATATGCCCGCGCTGCCGCTCCAGACCGATGGGCGGTGCGGAAATATAACCGAAACTGCGGTTTTTGCGGCGCGCGAGGAGGATTTGCGGGCGGCGGACGGGCAGGCCGAAAAAGCCGAACATCCGGCGGAGGATATCGGCGTTGTCGAGGTCCTCGGGGACGCGCAGGGTGAAGCACCGGCCATGGAGCTGAAAATCATTCAAAAAGGCCATCGCGCGGTTTTCGATTTCGATCCACTGAAGGAGGTACCATTGGAACAAGGTGAGGGGCGCGCCGTCGAAGAGCCTGAAAATATCCTCGTTGCCGGTAAGCGCCCAGACAAAATGGCGTTTGCCGTCGTCGCCGGCGTAAAAATGAAAAGGGACGCGGAGGCGGCGGCGCCATAATTCGCGCCAAGCGGCGCTGGCGGCCACTTTAAGTGGATCGCGCACGAGATGGATCAGGCGCAAATTTGGGAAGACGTCGAGTGCCGCCAGGTAAGAGGATTTCAGAAAAGCGTGGCTGGATTCCAGATAGGCCGCTTCCGGAAGTTTCTCGATATAACGGCGTTTGCGCTCGAGCCGGCGGCGGATTCTCCCGTTGCGGCCGGCGAAGGCGTCATAGATTGCGGGGCCAAACATGGCGGGATTTCCCCAATCAAAAAACGTTTCATGGCGGCAGGCGCAATCCCTGGCATTGAGGGCGAAGAGGTTGCGCAGGTAAAGCGTTGCCGTACGCGCCTCGGTGAGCGTGAAGATGGTTTTTTTCATCGCCCGATCTGTTTCTCAACGCATACGATTTCGACCGGTTCGGAGATTTCGGGCTGAAAGAGAGTGGTAGGTTTGCGGTCAAAAACGGAAAAGCCAAATCTGGAATAGACCTGTTCGGGCCTGCGGCGGGGAAATGAAAAGAAGGCGCCGTAACAGCGTTGAACGTCCGCGGTTCGCAGTTCGGTTTCGAACGCATGCCAGAGGCGGCGAGCCAGGCCAAGGCCGCGGTGGGCCTTGTCAACGTTGAGGTGGAGATGGGCGGCGCGGTCCGGATGGCGCGGCTGCTCGCGGTAACCGCTCGTGAAGACCCAGCGGACGAAGCGGGCATCGCGCGGGCGCGTTTTGTAACGGCCCAAGGCGGCGCGCCGCAACATTTTGAGGGTGGTCTGAAACCCGGCAAAAAGGAGGGTGTAATGAAACAAGGGAGAGACCGAGCCGAGGAGGTAGCCGGCGACGCCCTCGGGCGATTCCGCCACCCAGGCCCAACGCGATTCAAAATCGAGGTACGGCCTGGTAAACAAGTCCGCAAACACGTCCCTGTCCGTAAAAATGGCTTCAATGGGATTGCCCAGGAAACCGGTATCGCAGCAAAGCCGCCGGATGGCGTCGCGGTCGCGCGGCTGATAGCGGCGGATGAGCAAATCCGCGCCCGGATGGATGGCCGCGCCCGCGTTTCCGTTGATTAGCGCTCCGTTTTGGGAGACTCCATTTATTTTTTTTCCATTCAGTGGACCGATCATGACACACTCCATTTCCCGCGCGCCGCAGCGAGAGCGGCAGCTTAACATCGCTTATTCCCCGATTTATTCCAGTAACTTGCCGGAAAATTTCGACGCGCCGCAAGCCGTAAATTTGCGTGACAGGGAGCGTGGCGGCGTTATATTGGCGCGCTCGCGACCCTATGGTCTAGCGGTTAGGACACCACCCTTTCACGGTGGTAGCCCGGGTTCGATTCCCGGTAGGGTCGCCAGAACTGCAACGAGGGACGGCTGCCAAGCGGCTGGATTGTCGTTGTGCGGGCGCTTGCTTTCGGAAAAAATGCCGCGGTGACCGTTCCGCTGCCACCCCCACCGTCGCCGGAGCCGCAAAAGAGGGCGAGAATCAGCCTGCCACCCATTTTGCCCGCCGCGCCGCCGGCGGCGGGGGACGTTCGCGTCCTGGCGCAACGGGTGATTGAAAACGTGGAAACCGTGATTGTGGGCAAGCGGGAGCAAATCACCCTTGCGCTTGCGGTGCTTTTGGCGGAAGGGCATCTATTGGTGGAGGACGTTCCGGGCGTGGCCAAGACGATGCTCGCCCGCGCCATTGCCGCGAGCGCGGGATGCAGCTTCAAGCGCATTCAATGCACGCCGGACCTGCAGCCGCAGGACGTGCTGGGGGAAGCCTCGTTTGACGCGCAAACGGGGCGGACGGAATTTCGTTTCGGGCCGCTTTTCTCGCAGTTTGTGCTGGTGGATGAAATCAACCGCGCCAGCCCGCGCACGCAATCCGCGCTGCTCGAAGCGATGGGCGAGGGCATGGTGACGGCGGGGAACGTTTCGTATCGGCTGCAAAAGCCGTTCATGGTGATGGCCACCCAAAACCCCGTCGAGCAGGAAGGAACCTTTCGCCTGCCGGAAGCCCAGAAGGACCGGTTCCTGGCGCGCATGAGCATCGGCTATCCATCGGCGGCGGATGAAAAGCGGATGGTGGAGCGTTTTCGTCGGGGCCATCCGATTGAAGCGCTTCAACCCGTGGCCACTCCCGATCTGGTGCTCAAGTGCCAGGAAGCCACGCGCGGCGTGCCGGTGGCGGACGAGGTGAACGAATTCATCCTGCACATTGTCCGGGCCACGCGCAGCCATCCCGCGCTGGTTCTGGGCGCCAGTCCGCGGGCTTCCCTGGGCCTTTACCGCGCCGGGCAGGCCATGGCGGCGATCCGCGGGGAGGATCGCGTTTCAGCGGCGTTGATCGGGGATCTGGCGGCGTTTATTTTGCCACACCGGCTGATTGTCCGCGGCGACGGGGCGCAATCGAATCGGAACGCCGGGGAAATCGTTGGGGAAATCGTTCTTCGACCAGGCCGCGCGGCATGATGGAACGCCACGATGAAACGGACCGCGGCGAAGAGGACGAACTGGCTTCACTGGGCATTTGAAACCGGCATCTGGCTCAAAGGCATTGACGGCGCGTTGGAATTGATTGGAGGCTGCCTTTTTCTCATTATCCGCCCTTCGGCGCTGAATCGGATCGTGGCGTTTCTGACGCAGCACGAGTTGCAGGAAGATCCTGACGACCTGGTTGCCAATGCCCTGCGCCATGCCAGCGATCACCTTTCTTCAGGCTCAAAACTCATTGGCGCCGCCTACCTGCTGGCCCACGGCGCGTTGAAGGTCTTTTTGGCCGCCGGCATCTTGCGCGGCAAATTATGGTGCTATCCCACGGCCATCGCCCTCATGGGAATGCTGGCGCTCCTTGAGATTGTGCGCGCGGCTTTTCATTTTTCCATTCCGCTATTCGCCGCGGCGGGCGTTGACATCATCATCGTGGCGTTGATCTGGCGGGAGTACCGGCTCATTCGGAAATCGAACGGGAGGCAGGGTGGCCGGTCCGGCGGCGGCGTCAACTCTCAATCACGTTGATTTCCACCGGCTCGACGTTGACGCCATTTTTTTCAAGCCACGTGATGGCCGCCTTGACCTCAGCGCGGGGTCCATTCAACTCAAGGCAAACGATGCCGATTTCGTCGGTGACGCTGGCCTGGCGGATGTTGGTGACGACCTTGAACTTGTGCCCGACTTCCCAGATGAAGGGCTTTTTGATGAGCCGCGGCGGATACATGAGCCACAGCCGTTGCCGGGTTGGCGTGGTGGAGCGCGTGGAGCGGCGTTTGGATGCGCGTGACATGGAAGGATATTTTTTCAGGGCGAGCGTCAACCGCCGGCAATGGCTGGAATGATGCTGATTTCGTCGCCATCCTTGAGCGGGGTGTTTTGGTTTTGGAGGAAACGGATGTCTTCCTCATTGACATAGACGTTGACAAAGCGGCGGACCTGGCCCTGGTCGTCCACGAGACGTTCCTGAATGCCGGGAAAGCGGGATTGGAGTTCGGCGATGGCTTCGGCAACGGTGACGGCATCCACGGCCACGGTTTCCTCGTTGTTGGTCAGCTTGCGCAGCGGAGTCGGGATTCGGACATTTTTAGGCATAAAAACGCTCTTGTTTCACTGTCAAGAGCGCGCTCATCGTAGCATGGGGGGGCAACGTTGCCAAGCGGCGATTGCCGCTTTCCAGAATCTACTTTCGCGGGCTTACGACGGAAACCACGCAGGCGTCCGGCTTGAGATATTTTTGGGCAACGGCTTTGATTTCCTCGAGAGTCACGGCTTCATAACTCGGGTCGTCCAGATGATGGCGCTCGAAACCCAACCCGTAAAGCTCGTCGAGGGCGGTCAGCGAGGCGAGGCTTCCGAGGTCCTGGCGCGCGATTTTTTTCTGGCCGATGATTTTTGCCTTGGAGCGTTTCAGTTCCCCGGGGGCCAGGCCGTCGGCCCGGAGCAACGCGGCCTCCTTGAGGAGTTCCTGTTCAACGAGGTCGGCCTTGCCGGGTTCGGTGCCGCAGTAGAGGGCGAAATAGCCCGGCGCGAGGCCGCAAAAGTTTTGGGCGCCGACGTAATAGGCCAGACCCATTTGATCGCGGACGCGCAGGAAGAGACGCGAGCCGAGGTCGCTGCACGATTCCTGGATGAGTTCGAGGGCATAGCGGTCGTTGTCCCGAAGCGTGGCGCCTGGAAAGCCAATGACCAGAACGGCCTGCTTTTTGTCCCGCGTTTCGGTGACGCGATCGGAGGACCGACGCGGAGGGGTCGCGAGCGCGGGTGGGAGCGCGGGACCCGGCTGCCAGTCGGCGAAGGCGTTGCGCGCCGCCGCCTCCACTTGCGCCCGCTGGACGGCGCCGTACACGGCCAGGACGCAGTTGTTGGGGATGAGAAGCTTTTGGCGGAACGCCTGGAGGTGCCCCGCCGAAACCTTGCGCACGCTTTCCAGCGAACCCAGCGAGTCGAGGCCGTAGCCTGCCGGGCCAAAGAGGGCGCGCCGCATGGCCAAACTGGCGCTTTTGAGGAGGTCATCCTTGCGGGCCTCGATGCCGGCGATTTGGATTTGGCGTTCGCGCTCCAATTCATTGGGCGGAAAGGTGGAATGAAGGATCACATCGGCGAGCAGGTTCATGCCGGCGGGAAAATCGCCATTGAGGACTTCCACCGACACGCCCACGCTTTGGTTGCCGGCGTAACTGTCAATGTGGCCGCCGACGGACTCTATTTCGGTGGCAATCCGTTCGGCGCCGCGGCTGGCCGTGCCTTTGAGGAGCATTTTGGCGAGCAGGAGGGTCAGGCCGTTGTTTTCGGCGGATTCGGCAAGGACGCCGCCTCGAAACACGGCGCGCATTTCCACGAAGGGCAGGCGGGCATCTTCCTTGACGAGCAGGGCCAGGCCATTGGGCAAGGCGATTTTTTGGATTGGATGCTCGACCGTCGTTTCGATACTTGCCGCGGGTTTGGGCGATGCGCCGTCCGGGAGCAGCGCATAAACGGTCCGATTTTCAGCGGTCAGATATCGCGCGGCCACCCGTTGAAGGTCGGCCAGGGAGAGCCGCTTGACGGCGTCAAGGTAGCGTTCGGAGAAGTTGAGGTCGTTGGCGGCGATCCAATTGGCGCCCAGGTTTTGGGCCTGGCCCTCCATGGTTTTTCGGGTTGAGAGCGTGGCGGCGATGAATTGTTTGACCGCCTTTTGGAGTTCACCCGTTGAAATTGAATTAACCTTGACATTTTCGATTTGCGCCAGGACCGCGTCGCGGGCCGCCTCGTATTTTTCCCCGTCCACAATCGCGCTGACGCCAAAAATGCCTGGCAGGCCTGGGCTGTAGGTCCAGGCGTCCACGTGATGCGCGAGGGCGGACTTTTCGCGGACTTCCTGGAAGAGCCGCGAGCTGCGCCCGGCGCCCAGCAGGGCGGAGAGAACGTCCAGCGCGGGCACGTCGGGATGCCGCAAATCGGGAATGTGCCACGCGAAGTGAATGTGGCCGAGTTCAACCGGCGCTTCTTCGACAACCTCGCGTGGCGCGGTTTGGCGCGGTTCAGAGGGCAACGCCAGCGGCGGGATGGGGCGGGATTTCGACCTGGTGTAAGCCTCTCGAATTTGGGCCAGCACATCCTCGCGCCGGACGTCCCCGGCCACCACAAAAAAGCAGTTATTGGGCGCGTAATTCCGATGGTAATAATCGCGCACGTCTTCGGGCTTTAGGTCGTTGAAGATGTCGGGATAGCCGATAATGGTGAAACGGCAGGGACTGCGGGTGTAGGCCACCTCAAAAAGGCGGCGGCTGGCGCGGCGGCCCGGATCATCCTGGCCCATGTCCATTTCGCGGCGGATCACGTCCATTTCCCTGGCCAGTTCCCCCGGGGGCAGGGTGGCGTGCTGCATGATGTCGCAGAGGATGTCAATGGCCGTCCGCGCGCCCGTGTTGGGAACGTCAATGTGATAGACCGTTCGGTCAAACGAGGTGTAAGCGTTCATGTAACCGCCTGCTTCCTGGACTTCCTGGTCAATGCGGCTGCCTGGCCGGGAGGTTGTGCCCTTGAAGAGCATGTGTTCGAGCACATGCGAGAGGCCTGCGCCGAGCCAGCGCCCCTCGTGGATGCTGCCCGCGGCGCACCATGCCTGCGCCGACACCACCGGCGCGCCGTGGTCCTCCCGCACGATCACGACCAGCCCGTTGTCCAGCGTCGTCAACGTCACGCCCGGCGGCAAAGACGGTATGGAATCAGGTTTTGTCAAGATATATTCTATGAAGGGGCGTCATTCCCGCGGATAAACCAAAATCCGGTCATGCACGACCACCAGCAGGTCCTTCCCGCGGTGGCCGGTCACGTTGGCCGCGAGCACCTCGCGGGGTTCGGGAACGGCGCTCATGGCGCCGCGGAAGGTATGCGACTCAAAGACCTGCCATCGGGTGAGCGGCACAAATTTGTGGCGCGCGTTGACCCCGACAATGTCGAGATAATGCTGCCCTGTTTCCATGAAAACCAGGTCCTTGCGGCGTCCCGTGAAATTGGCCGTCGCCACGTCGTTCAAGTAGCCGTTCTGGATGGGAGTATCGTATTCATCGTAGGTGGTAAATTGCCATACCTTCCCGCCCAAGGGCATCCAGGCCACGGCGTTGCGGCCGGAAAAAGCGACGCTTTGATTCAGGCCCGGCCCGAGCGCAACCGGTTGGAGGCCGGTAAAATCCGAGACCGGCAGGACTATGTTTTGGGCGACACGCCACACGCCGTTTGTGTCGCGCCCGCACAACGTCAACTGATGATATTGCGCGTCCAAAAGGAAAAGCGCTGGGATGCGGCCCCTGGCAATCCGAATGGCCGTCGCGCCTGCGATTTGGGAGTCGTCGCTTGCGCCGTTGATCTGGTCCGTGACCCGGAAGACCCATTGCATTCGATTGGTCAGTCCGGGCATTTTTTGCCGTTCGAGCACCACGGCGCGAATGAAATTCTGCTGGGGCAGGAGCAATTCGGGTTTTCCGTTTCCCTCGATGTCCGCCGCGGCCAGCCACGGCTGGGCGATGGCTCCGCCCGGCGGCTCCACGTCTTGCTCGTCAAAGAATCCGTCCGGCTTTTGCAGCAGCACCTTGATTTTTTCATAAGGGATGAGGATGACCAGGTCCGGGCGGCCGTCCTGGTTCACGTCATCCATTGCCATGTCCACGGGGTCTCCTTGAAAACTGTCGCTCAATTTCTGCGAGCGGATTTTACCGTCCGCGTTGTCCATTACCAACGACCGTTTTCCGTTGTTGTCCACAATCACACACAACGTCGGCTTTGCGCGCGGTTTAAGCCGGCCCACGGCCATGACCAGGGGTTTGCCTTCGATCGGGACAAGCGTGGGAAACGGCAGCCGCCCTTTCCTGTCAAACTGCGTCACGCCCACGGCGCTTTCGTCCCGGCTTAGCAGGAAAATTTCGGGACGGCCGTCGCCGTTCCAATCGGAAACCACGATTTGGCTCACCCCCGCCAGGGAGGGAAACGTTTCCGGCGGGGCCAGGGATCCGTCCGGCCGCTGGAAATAGATTGAGATTTGTCCGCTCTCCGGATCGGCGATTAATAAATCCGGCCGTCCGTCGCCGTTGACGTCCGCCCACGCCTCGCCCCGTTTGGCGGCGTCGGTCTTCTTGAGCGGCAACACTTGGAATTGGCCGCGCCGCAGCGCTTCATTACCGGGTCCTGAGAGGCCCGCCAGGGGTTCGGCCGGCTTTTGGGTAAATTGCGAAATCGCGGCCCGGTCTGAACTCTCCGAAATCGTGACCACGAACAAATTCGAGTCGCCGTTCAGATGGCTGGCGGTATAGGCGTGGAGCGGCTGCGTTTTGAAATAAATCTCAGGCCCAAGCTGCCCGGCCGAATTTTGCAGCCGGAAACGAAATGGCGTCTGGCTGTCCCAGTCAACCAGCAGCAGGTCCTTCCTCCCGTCCCCGTTGATGTCGGTGATTTGCACCGCCTTCGGGGAGCCTGAGTACGGAATTTTTTGCGGCTCGCCAAACGTTCGATCCGGCAATTGCGGCCAGAAATACATGGAGCCATTGTCACCCAGCAACAGAATGTCGGGGCGCCCATCGCCGTTGAGATCGCCCACCGCCAACGCGTTCGGGTCCATGCTGCCATCCGGGATGTTCCAGCGTTTGGGATCGCTCCAGCCGTTGGTCCCTTCATTGTAAATGATCTCAAGGTTCTTCCCGTCTCCGTAAAACACAATGTCCGGGCGCCCGTCGCCGTTCAAATCCGCCACCGACATCGCCGCGATCCCCTCATCCACCGGGAGCGAATCAATTCGAAACCGCGCACCGGGCGGCAGCGAATTGACGCCCGAAGGCGTCCAGGGCGTGGCGGGCGAATTCGTCTTGCCGGTGCGGTTGTAGAGGAGGTTGATTTTGGAGCGTAGATTATTGGCAATGATCAGGTCGTTCAAGCCGTCGCCATTCAAGTCCGCCGCGTGGAGAAGCGCGATATTCTGGTCAATGGGATAAATTTCAGGCGGCGCAAAGTAGGGCACATTGGTGGTGGACTGCGCCCATGCCGGCCAAGCCAGGGCAAGCGCCAGCATCGAGAGAGCAAATCGGCTTCGCATAAAAACCATTGCCAATGCTGCCATTGGAGGGGGCGCGTGGCGAGTTTAATCGGAAAAACGGGATGAGAACCGCGAATGGGCGGCCCGCCTGCGCGCTGCGCGCTACGGCGCGGCAGCCTTCGTCCTCGCTTCGCTACGGGCGAAGGCTGGCGTGCCAAGCCGTAGCCCGCTGTTCCATAGTCGTACCAGCCCGCCTGCGCGCTGCGCGCTCCGGCGCGGCAGCCTTCGTCCTCGCTTCGCTACGGGCGAAGGTTGGCGTGCCAAGCCGTAGCCCGCTGTTCCATAGTCGTACCAGCCCGCCTGCGCGCTGCGCGCTACGGCGCGGCAGCCTTCGTCCTCGCTTCGCTACGGGCGAAGGCTGGTGGAGCCGAGGGGATTCGAACCCCTGACCTTCTCATTGCGAACGAGACGCTCTACCAACTGAGCTACGACCCCGTCCACCGCGCGGGAGTGTCGCTGGAATTTCCGGAAACGTCAAGGATTTGGGCGCTGAAGCGACGCGACCGGGCGAATTTTACACGGGCAACAGGGCCGATGTTAACCGCAGCCATGCGATTTGGCGGCGCTCCGGGGCCATTGTCATCCCATCACCGCCACCCAGGCGAGGAGTCCCGCCAGGGCCGCCGCGGTGGTGGGAACGCCGAGGCGCGCGAAGTCCATGAATGAAATTTTGACGCCCAACTCACGCGCCTGCTGCACGACGATGATATTGGAGACGCTGCCCACGATGATGAGGCTGCCGCCGAAGCTGTTGGCCAAGGCCAGCACGCAGGCCGCCGCCGGCTGGCCGACATGCACGACCTTGAGCAGCAGCATCACCGCCGCCGAATTGCCGATCAAGTTGGACAGCGCCGCCGTCACCAGCGCCAGATTGGCCGGCGCGTTGAGGTTGAACCCGTTTGCCGCCAGCCAGTGAACGCCTTGCTGCCCCCAGCCCGTGGATTCAAACGCTCCCGTGACCACAAAGAGGCCCATGAAAAGCACGAGGATGGGCCAATCCACCAGCCCCAGCAAATCGTCCGTGCGAAATTTAGGGCTGGCCAGATGAATGCCCGCCGCCGCCAGCGCAATTACTTCCTTGGGCAGGGACGTGAAGAACAAAGCCACCGCCACCACAAGGATCACGATGCCTTTGATGGTGTGCAGGCGGTTGAAGGGATAGGGCTGCCGCGGCGCCTGGTCGGGCGCCAGGCCGGCGGCTTCCAGATGGTTCCGCGCCATCAGCCAAAAGATTCCATAGGCCGCTGCCAGCGCAAAGAGAACCGGGACGATGCTCCAGAGGATGTAACGGCCAAAATCGAGCCGCGCGACCTGGCTGATCATCATGTTTTGGGGGTTGCCGATCAGGGTGGCCGCCGCGCCGATGTTGCTCGCGATGGCCAGCGCCACCAGAAACGGGACCGGGTGGATGCGTTTGCTCAGCAGAGCGGCGCCGACAATCGGCGTGAAAACGAAACACACGATGTCATGATTCAAAAACGCCGAGAGTCCGGCGGTGACGGCCATCAAAACGAGCAAAAAGCGCGCGGGATGGCCGAGGCGCGCGGCAATGGCGCCGGCGACCTTGTCGTAAAAGCCGGACAGGCGGAGTTGCGCCGACACGACGAAAAAGCCGAACAACAAAAAGATCGTGGGCCAGTTGACGAACGAAATCGCGCGCGCGGTTGTCACGCCGGCGGCAATCATCATGCCGATGGCGCCGAGCAACGCGATGCCGGGGCGGTTGAGCTTCAGTCCGGGCACGTGGCCGAGGGCAATGCAAAAATAGGTGATGGCAAAGATGGCGGTGATGGCGCCGGCGGAATTCATTGATGGACGGATGATGACCGCATCCGCGCCTTGCGGTCAAACTCTTCAGGATGGCCTGGTTTTTATTGTGCCGCGGCTGGTCGGGGACCAGCCGCGCTCCGGATTCATGGAGACAGAAACGAAAACTGCGGCAGATTCCGCAGCACCGCAAATAGAATGGCAACGACGAGCAAACCCCACAAAATTCCGGGTGGAAAAAATGGAGTCGCCGGGGGCTTTCTTATGGCAATCCACGCGCCGCGCAGGGCGAGCGCCGGAAGCAAGCCAATGAACAAGGCATTGTCCCGCAACGCGGTTTCGAAACGCCCGTGCAAAAGAGCATAAACGGCCCGCGTGCCACCGCAGCCGGGGCAATTCAGCCTGGTGAGACGATGGAACAGGCACACCGGATAAAAGGCGTGCTTGCTGGGATTGAAAAAAAACACCAGGGCGCAAGCGGCGAACGTGGTCGCGGCCACAAGGGTGACGCTGAAAAAGGCCAGGGACGGCGCAGGCCGGATTTTTGGGGGAAGGGGCATTGGCGATGGCGCAGTCATGGCATTGTGAAATGGCCGAACTGCGCGCGGAAGCCACCCGTGGCCAGGGCAATGGTGAAGAGGATGCCGTAAAAAAGAATGCTGGTTGCGGCAAGGATCAGCCCCGCAATGGCCTGGCTCCGTCCCTCATAGACATCCGGATGGCTGTTGATTTCCACCAGGGCAATGATGGAAAGGACCAGCCCGACCAAATTGCACGGAAAGCCGTAACAGCAACAAACGATCCACGAGAGCGCGCCAAAAACCAGCCCCGCCGTGGCCAAGGCGCTGTTCCGCCGTGGAAACCGTGGCGGCGAGATTGTGGGAGGACCCGCGGGAAAAAGGCTGGCAAATTCCGGCAGCATGGCCAGGGGGCGCCAGTCTGTGGCTCCCTCGGCCAGCGTCCTGGTTTGCGCGGCGGCGCGGCCCTGGGCCACCCATTGACGCAATTGTTCGGCCGTCGCCGGGCCGTATTCGCGTCCATCGGTTCCTATGATCTTATACATGTCAATGTTGGGACAGCGGCGGGAAACCGCGCCGTTCAAGTCCATCGTTTAGACGGCGTCTTGTTCCCGCACGTCGGCGGGGATGCTTCCCGCGTCGGCACAAACGCCGCGTTTGGCGCCCGCCACAAACTCCAGCAGAACCTTCGACGGCTCGCTGGAAAATATTTTTTTGGCCTCCGCAAGGGCGTCGCGCAAATTTTTTCCGCTGCGAAAGAGATAATGGTAAACGCGCTTGAGTTCAAGGCGGTCTTCGGCCGAAAAATTGGCGCGGCGCAGCCCCACCGAATTCAGTCCGCAAATCAGATTAATCCGCGACGCAATGCAAAAGGGCGGCAAATCCTTGCTGACGCCCGCGCCGCCCTGCATCAAGGCCAGTGTCCCAATCCGGGTGAATTGATGCACCATGCAGTTTCCGGAAATGAAGGCGCGGTCTTCCACAACCACGTGCCCGGCCAGCAACGCGCCGCTCACCAGAATCACATGACTGCCAATGATGCAATTATGCGCCACGTGCGAATGCTGCATGAGAAAATTACGCGAGCCGATCACAGTCTCCTCCGTCATCTTGTTGGAGCGATGCACGGTGACGTGTTCACGAAAAACATTGTGATCGCCAATGCGAAGTCCCGTGGGCGCGCCATCATATTTGAGGTCCTGCGGCGCGTCCCCGATCACGCATCCCGCGTGGAACCGGTTGCCCATGCCCGCCTGGATGCGTCCCGTCAAATAAACGTGCGGCCCCACCACGCAATCCGGCCCCAGTTGAACCCCTTCGTCAATGACCGCGCCCGGCCCCACGCGCACGGTGGAGTCCAGTTTTGCCTGCGGATGAATGATGGCGGTGGGATGGATCATTGTCGGCGGCGGTCCGCTGTCGTCATCGGTTGCGGACAAACACCTTGCCCGGCAGTTGTTTGACCACGCGCTTCATCTCCAGGCTCAACAGCGCCACGGAAACGGCCGACGCCGGCAAACCACTGTGGCGGATGATCTCGTCAATGGCGCGTTCGTCTCCGTTCAGCGCGTCAAAAACCTTCTGCTCGCTTTCCGAAAGTTCCAGCGCCGGCAGGGCACCCGTCTGCGCCGCGGAGGGACGGTTCGACTGGGGAAACAGATATTCAAATTCGCTCAGAATGTCCGCGGCGTCTTCGCATAGCTTGGCGCCCTTTTTTATCAAGTCATGGCAGCCCTTGCTTCGTGGCGAATCAATGCGGCCCGGGAGGGCAAAGACCTGACGGCCGTAATCGGTGGCGAAATTGGAGGTGATCAAGGCGCCGCTGTGCAAGTCGGCTTCCACAACCACCGTGCCCAACGTCATTCCCGCCACGATACGGTTGCGAATGGGGAAACTTTGCCGGTCAGCCGGGCGGTTGAACGGAAATTGAGTGACAATCGCCCCCTGTTGCGCGATGCGCTCAAAAAGTTCCGCGTTTTCAGGCGGGGTAACGAGATTGATGCCCGTCCCCAGAACCGCAATGGTGCGGCCTTTGGCGCTCAACGCCCCCTGATGTGCCGCCGTGTCAATGCCGCGGGCGCCACCACTGACCACTGTCACGCCCACGTAAGCCAGTTGATACGCCAGCTTGCGGGCCGACTCCATGCCATAATGGGTGGTCTGGCGCGAACCGACCATGGCCACGGCATTTTTGTCCTTCGCCGTCAGGCTTCCTTTGACGTAGAGCACGAGCGGCGGATCGTAAATCTCGCGCAACAGAGGCGGATACCGTTCGTCCGCGGCGACCAGCACGTGGCAGCCGAAATCCGAAATGCGTTTCAGTTCCCCGGCCAGGTCAATATCTTTTTTCCAGCGGACAATCGCCCCGGCGGTTTCAGCGCCGATGGCATGCACGCGAAGCAGTTCGGAATGGGACGCGGCCAGAATTTTCGCGGCATCGCCGAAATGTTCAAGCAGCAGGCGGGCGCGCACCGGCCCGACGTGCTCGATCATATTCAGCGCCACGAGCGCCTCGCGCGAATCCATGCCGGATTAAAGAATGTCACGCGATCCATTGCAAGAGCCAAGTATGGGCTTTGCTGGTGAATGGTCCCGCTCGTTTCCCCCGCGGGTAGAAGGAGAAATCGCGCGGGGAAGCATCAGGACGCATACTCCCCGCCCCGGCTTTTGCGCGTTGAATTTTCCATGGGCGATGGCCATACTATTTTTGTGTCCACGCTGGAAAATCAGACAGGCAACATGGCGGCCGTTCGCGGCCCCGACAGCCAGGCGCGCGGGGATGAACCGCGCGCGGGGATTTCAGGCGGCCTTTCCATTTTAGCGGCGCTGCCCGCCTCCAACGCGGACGTTCCGCCCTGCCTTGCCTGCGTTATGCCCGTTTTCAATGAGGCGGCCACGGTCGAGAGCGTCATTGGCGTGGTGCTGGCGCAACGGCCCGTGCGGCAACTTGTGATTGTAGATGACGCCTCCACGGATGGCACCTGGGAAAAATTGCAACGCCTTGCCCGAAACGAGCCGCGCATCCAGCTCATCCGCCACGAATTCAACGAGGGCAAGGGGGCCGCGCTACGGACCGGTTTTGCCCACACCAATGCGCCCATCGTGATGATTCAGGATGCGGACCTCGAATACGATCCCGCCGAATATTTCCGCCTGCTTACGCCGATTTTGTCGGGAAAGGCGGATGTGGTGTTTGGATCGCGCTTTTTGGGCGCCGGCGCGCATCGCGTCTTGTATTACTGGCATTACGTTGGCAACAATCTGCTGACGACCCTTTCCAACATGGCGGCGAATTTGAACATGACCGACATGGAAGCCTGCTACAAAATGTTCCGGCGGGAAATTCTCGAGAAAATTCGCATTGAGGAGAATCGTTTTGGCTTCGAGCCGGAAATTGTGGCCAAAATGGCGCGGCTGCGGGCGCGGGTTTATGAGGTAGCCATTTCTTATCATGGCCGCACCTACGCCGAAGGGAAAAAAGTTGGCTGGCGCGACGGCGTTCACGCCCTGTGGTGCATCGTGAAGTATAATTTTTTTTGACCGATGCGTCCGCTTGCCACCCGGATATGGTTTTGCGCCGGCGCCGGCGAATGGCCGGGGTTCCCTGGATCAGTTTTCCCGGCTTGCGAACAGTTCCTCCTCGCAATCCACGATTTCCTTGATCTGCGCCAAAAACCAGCGGTCAATTTTTGTCAGGTTGAAAATCTCCTCAATGCCAAAACCCGCGCGCAAGGCGTGGCGAATGAAAAAAATCCTCTCCGCGTTCGGCACGGATAATTTACGGGAAATCAAGTCCCGCGGCAGAAGGTCCCGGTCGCCATAAACCTCCGCGCCGATGCGCCAGGGTTTTCCGTCGCCGCCCAGCCCGGCGCGGCCAATCTCCAGCGAGCGCAGGCATTTTTGCAGGCTTTCCTTGAACGTGCGTCCAATGGCCATCGCCTCGCCAACACTCTTCATTTGCGTGGTGAGCGTCGGGTCCGCCTGCGGAAACTTTTCAAACGCGAACCGGGGAATTTTCGTGACCACGTAATCAATCGTCGGCTCGAAACTGGCGGGGGTTTCGCGGGTGATGTCGTTTTTGATTTCGTCCAGCAGATAGCCGACGGCCAGTTTGGCCGCGATTTTGGCGATGGGGAATCCCGTCGCCTTGGACGCCAGCGCCGAACTGCGGCTCACGCGCGGATTCATTTCTATCACCACCATCCGCCCATTGTCCGGGTTCACGGCGAACTGGATATTTGACCCCCCCGTTTCAACGCCAAC
Source organism: Verrucomicrobiota bacterium (assembly GCA_028872915.1). Classification (GTDB taxonomy): domain Bacteria; phylum Verrucomicrobiota; class Verrucomicrobiia; order Limisphaerales; family UBA11358; genus UBA11358. Next base: position 26,938 of record JAGWNY010000004.1, on the reverse strand, counting down.
GGCCCGGATCACGGCAAAACTCGCGTCCCGCATGATTTGATATTCCTTATCGGTCAGCGTTTGAGTCGGCGCGACGGTGATGCTGTCTCCCGTGTGCACGCCCATGGGATCGAAATTTTCGATGGAACAAATAATGACACAGTTGTCCGCCTTGTCGCGCATCACCTCCATCTCAAATTCCTTCCAGCCCAGCAGCGATTCTTCGATCAAAATTTCCGAGACCGGCGACAAATCCATGCCGCGCCTGGCGATTTCTTCAAACTCATCGCGGTTATAGGCAATGCCCCCGCCGGTGCCGCCCAGCGTGAATGCCGGACGGATGATCAGGGGAAACCGCCCTATCCTTTCGGCAACGGACCGGGCCTCCGCCATGTCATGCGCCGTGCCCGAAACTGGAACGTCCAGTCCGATGCTTATCATCAATTGTTTGAACGCTTCACGGTCTTCGCCCTTATGTATCGCCTCCGGCTTCGCGCCAATCATTTCCACGCCCAGCTTCTCCAGAACGCCGGACCGGTGCAACGCCATCGCCGTGTTCAAGGCGGTCTGCCCGCCCAACGTGGGCAGCAACACCAGTTTCGCCTCCGCGTTTTTCCGGCTCCGTTTCAACGCCTCTTGTTCGCGAATAATTATTTTTTCGACGCATTCGGGGGTAATCGGCTCGATATAGGTGCGGTCGGCAAATTCCGGGTCCGTCATGATCGTGGCCGGGTTGGAATTTACGAGCAAAACACGGTAACCCTCCTCTTTGAGCGCCTTGCACGCCTGCGTGCCCGAATAATCGAACTCACAAGCCTGGCCGATGATGATGGGACCCGCGCCAATGATGAGAACGCTGTGGATGTCAGTGCGCCTGGGCATGATTCAAATGGCCGGATTGAATACAAATTTTGTCCGAAACGAAAGGAAAAACCCGGCTGGCGCGCCCCTGGATTATCTTCCGCTCCAAAAAAGATGGCCATCAGCGCCGATCCGCTTTAACCTTAAGCTTCCCAAGCCGCGTTGCCATTGGGGGTACAGTGATTGCGCGGCGGATTTTTTGGGCAAGGATTTTTAGTTTAGACGCCGGTCATGTATAAACGATTAACGAAGCAACTCAGTGAAATTGAACAAGGCGCGACTTTTCTGCGGAAATGGGGGTTGGTAGGGGTCCTAATAGGCGTCGGCGCGGGGTTGGGGTCGCTGGCGCTGCTGTGGTCCATTACATTCGTCAACCACTATGCCCTTGGCATGGCCGTGGGCTACACGCCGCCGATGCCGGGCGGCGAGGGCGGCGGCGGCCATTACATCTATCAGATGGCGCGACCCTGGCTGCTGCCTTGCGTCACGGGCGCCGCCGGCCTCATCGGAGGCTTGATTGTCTGGAAACTGGCCCCGGAAACCGCCGGGATCGGCACCAATGCCGCCATCCGCGCCTTCCACAACGGAGAAAAAATCGGCTTCCGGACCTCTCTCATCAAACTGGTGACCTCCGCCATCACCATCGGCGGCGGCCTGACGTCGGGACGCGAAGGGCCTGTGGCGCAAATTGGCGCGGCAACCGGAGCCAGCATCGCCCGGCTTTTAAAGCTTCCGGCAAAGGAACGGAACGTGGCTCTGGCCGCCGGCCTGGGAGCGGGTATCGCCGCCATTTTCAAGGCGCCGCTCGCCGGCGCCATTATCGGGGCTGAAATTTTTTATACCGAGGACTTCGAAGTCGAAGCGCTGGTGCCCGGCCTGATTGCCTCCGTCATCGGTTACACCATTGTAGGCTCCGTCATCGGTTTTCAGCCCATTTTCACGCCGCCTCCCGAATCCAATGGCTTCGGCAGCCCTCTATCGCTGTTCCTCTATGCCTTTTTGGGAATCAGTTGCGGCCTGCTGGCCCGCGTGATGTTCGGAATCTATTTTCGCGTGGAGCGGTTCTTCCAGCGCTATCCGCTCTGGCTCGCCACAACGATCGGGGGATGCTGCACGGGCCTGCTCGGTCTGGCGGTCCCGGCGGTGCTGGGCACCGGGTATGGTTGGGCGCAATTTGCCATCACCGGCGGCAACATGGCGTCTTGGGAGGCGCATCCGTCCCTCCTTATGGCGGCGGCCTTTGCGGAGATTGTGGGAGCATCGCTGACGCTGGGTTCGGGCAATTCGGGCGGTATTTTTGGACCGAGCGTCGTCACGGGGGGCTTGTTTGGCGGGATTTTTGGCGTTGCCGCCAACCATTTGATGCCGTCTCTGGCGCCACATCCGGGCGATTTCGCCATTGTGGGCATGGTCGCATTTTTCGGGGCCGCCGCCAAAGCTCCCATCTCGACGATTGTCATGATTTCTGAAATGACCGGCGGATACAGTTTGCTGGCGCCGGCCATGTTTGCGGTGGTGGCGGCTTTTATTCTGTCGGGGCGGAAAACGATTTTTCCGGCACAGGTGCCCTCGCGCCTGGATTCTCCCTTTCACGGAGATGAATTTGAGCCGATTGTGCTGCGGCACATCAAGACTAGCGACGTAATGGTCCACCTGCCCGTGTTCACCAACAAGGATGCGACCGTTGCCGACGCCATGAGTTTGATGGGCGACTACGGCCTGGCTGGTTTGCCGGTTGCGGCCGGGCACAAATTATGCGGGCGGGTGACGCTGCTGGCGGCGCATCGGGTGCCCGAAGCCCGGCGGCGCGAGGTGAAAGTGGGAGAAATCATGTCCGGCGAAGTTCATCGGGCGTTTCCACACGAAGATTTGTTTACAATTCTCAAGCGGTTCGCCGCCAAGGACGTCGGCCATCTTCCGGTCGTCACGCCTGAAAATCCCGACGTTCCAATCGGATTAATTACGCGTTCGGGCCTTTGGAGCGCTTTGGAAACGGTCAAGGAACGGCGCGCGGGAAAGGCCGAGCCGCGTGACATGCCCGATCCGGCGTCCTTTTAGCCCCGGCGCAAAATCTTGCGCCGCCGCCAACCGTCCGGGCGGGACAACGGCACATTAGAACTTGATGTTCCGCAATACCAACGCGGCAATAGTGGCCAGGAACATCAATCCCCCCGGCACGAACTTTTTCTTCGCCGCCCAGCGCACGGCAAACACGACCAGCAAGGCAGCCAGGAGAATGTTTGCCAGATTGGCGGCGAATACCGGTTGAAAGATGCCATGCAACGTTGTCAGCGCCAGCAATGCCGCGAACACCGCCGACGTGATGAGCGAAATCCTGCTCCCCTTCACGAAACCAATCAGTCCGCCAACCAGCAGAAGAATGATATAAATCCACAGAACTTTTCCTGCAACGTCGTGCATGAAATGAGTCTGCCCTAAATCCGCGACTCTGTCCAAGCTTTGGTTTTTATCCAATCGCGCTCCATTGCCTTGGCAGCCGGCCCGCTGTCTTTGTTGTACACGGTTTCCATGAACGATTGTCCACAAAAAAGGCATCCATGCCCTCGCGCAATTTGCAAAAGATTTTCGCCCGGCTTTTTTCTTCCATGGCATCGGATCGGACAAAAATTGCCAAGCTGTTCCGTCTGAAATAATTCCGCCCGCGGAAAATTTTCAGCGAAAAATTTCGGATGGGGTAAAACCCTCATTTTTCAGATTGGCCGGTTGGCGGGCGCGAAGATTGCTTAAACAAGGACATTGAGGTGCATGATGGGTTCGTTACATGTGTTGATTGTGGAAGATTCGGAAAACGACACGACGTTGTTGTTGGAGGAGTTGAAACGGACTGGATTGACGGCCGTTCACGAGCGTGTCCAGGACGCGAAATCGTTTGCGGCGGCGCTGGACCGGCGCGCGTGGGACGCGATCATTTCGGATTACGCAATGCCGGATTTCAGCGGACCTGACGCCCTGCGCCTCCTTCGCGCCCGGAAGATGGACGTTCCATTCATCGTGGTTTCAGGAACTTACGGCGAGGAAGCTGCGGTGGGAATGATGAAAGCCGGCGCCAGCGATTATGTCGTCAAAAACAATCTTTCACGGCTGGCTCCCGCCATAGAGCGTGAAATCGAAGCCGCCGCGGCCCGGCACGCCCGCGCCCGGGCCGAATCAGCCATGCAGTTTCTGGCCGCCATTGTCGAATCCACCGATGATGCCGTGTATGGCGTAAGCCTCGACGGGACGATTGCCAGTTGGAACAAGGCGGCAGCCCGCATTTTTGGCCATCAGGCCGTCGAAATCATCGGCCGTTCCGAGGCCCAACTTTTTCCACCGGATCGGCAGGATGAACTCATCGTCCACATGGAAAACATCAAATACGGAAAAGCCGCCGGCCCCCGCGAAACGCTGCGAATGCGCAAGGATGGACGGTTTATCCCCGTTTCCATTACCGTGTCGCCGGTCAAAAATGCCGACGGCACGGTCATCGGAGCGTCAGCGGTTGTCCGGGACATTACCCGGCGCAAACGCGAGGAGCGTGAGCGCACCGAGTTGATCCGTGAATTGACCGACGCGCTCAAACAGGTCAAAAAGCTCTCCGGCTTGCTTCCCATTTGCGCTTCCTGCAAACGCATCCGGGATGATCGAGGCTACTGGCAGCAATTGGAAAGCTACATCAGCGAACATTCCGAAGCCGTATGGACCCACGGCATTTGCCCGGAATGCTTCAAAAAATGCACCGAAGGCGCAAAAGCCAGGGCCGCTTGAGCCGGAATCATTCTTTGCCACGCCGAATTGGCTTTACAAATCCCGGTTTCGGCGTAGGCTCGAACCAAAACCAAATATCGTATGCGAAACGTGATCTCCCTGCTCGCTTTGACTGTTCTGGCCGCCGTTGCCACATCCGGATGCGCCGGTCCCGAGGAAAAATTCGGACGCGGGATGCGCAACACCTGGGAAGTGGTCCGAATGGGTGAAATGCGCCGGTCCGTGGAACAGACCACGGTAATCGACTCGCCGGACGTCGGTTATACGACCGGCTTCATTCGCGGCCTGAACCGGTCGCTGTTGCGCACAGGGGTGGGTGTTTATGAGTTGGTCACATTTCCCATTCCGCCGTACCACGCCGTGGCAACGCGGTATATTCCCGCCGAACCATCCGAGCCTGACAATTACCGTCCGCAGCGGATTTCCGACAGCATGTTTGATACCGATACGTACGTGGGATTCAGCGGCGGCGACGTGGCTCCATTTATTCCCGGCTGCCGCTTCAGCATCTTTTCAAATTAATTTGAAAATGCGCCATTGCGTCTGATTGGCGCGCCGCAAAGGCGGTTCAGGCCGAAGGCCCGGCCCATCGCAGCCGGTTAAGAACACGCGCCCTGCAAGGGCGCGCCAAAGGTCCTTTTTGTTGTGCTGCAAAAAAAGTCGCGCTGTAAAGTCAACCTGCTCCTGAACATTCTCGGCCGGCGCGACGACGGCTTCCACGAACTGGAAACCCTCCTTCACCCCGTGGACGTCTGCGATGACCTCTCGTTTCAAAAGACAGCCGGCGCGCGCCGTCCTGGCGTCCAATTTTCCTGCAATGAACCGCGACTCAGCGGGCCGGACAATCTGGTATTTCGCGCCGCGACAAAATTTCTCGATGCCGCAACCATTTCGGATGGCGTAAAAATTCACCTGGAAAAACGGATTCCCCTGGCCGCCGGCCTGGGCGGGGGCAGCAGCAATGCAGCGATCACATTGCTGGCGCTCAACGAGTTGTTTGGCAGGCCGCTGCCCCCGGCTAGGCTGGCGGACATCGCGGCGGCTTTAGGCTCGGACGTCCCGTTTTTTTTGCAGGACGCGCCGGCGCTGGCCACCGGCCGCGGTGAAAAGGTAAGCCCGCTGGAAAATTTCGCCGCGCTCAAAGGCGCGGCATTTTTGCTGATTCATCCCGGGTTCGGCATTTCCACGGCCTGGGCTTACCAGAATCTTGGACGGTTTCCGAAAGCGTTTCGTGGAACGGCCGGGCGCGCGGAAAGGCTGGGGCGCCTGCTGCGGACCGGCGGAATGAAGGCGGCAAGGAAGGAATTTTACAATTCATTGGAATCGCCGGCGTTTGAAAAATTTCCAGTCCTTCAATTGTATCAGCAGTTTCTGCTGGCCAACGGGGCGGAGGCGGCGCTGATGTCCGGCAGCGGCTCGACTACGTTTGCCCTCGCAAAAAGTGTCCCGGCGGCGGAGGCGCTGGCGGAAAAGTTCAAAGGACAATTCGGCGCCAACGGCTGGACGGCCGTCGCCGCTATTTGAAGACGATTGCCCGCAAAAGCACTGTAGGCCGGAGCGCCCTATTCCGCGTTCTCGACGGGTTGCGCTGAAATCTCAAGCATCCGCTCGATGGGCAGGCGCGCGCGCTTTAAAACATCGTCAGGCAATTCAATGCGCGGCCCCAGGCGCTTCATGCAATCGCGCACCTTTTCCAGAGTATTGAGCTTCATATACCGGCATTCACTGCACCGGCAATGGTCCGCCGGCATCCGCGTCACGTCGAAGGCCGGCGCGCAAAGAAATTCCTTGTCCAGGCATTCCTTTTGCATTCGATGAATGATGCCCGATTCGGTGACGACGATGAACCGCCGGGCCGGACTGCTTTTGCAGTAGGCGACCATTTTCTCCGTGGAGGCCACGGCATCGGCCAGATCACGAACTTCGCGCAGGCTTTCGGGATGGACAACCACTTTGGCATCGGGAAACCGGCGTTTCAATTCCAGCACCGCGTCCCGCCGGAATTCAACGTGTGCGTAACAATTTCCCCGCCACAATGTCATGGGCCGCCCGGTTTGTTCCATCACCCATTCGCCAAGATTTTCATCCGGCACGAACAGCAAATCCCGTCCGGCCGGCGCGGCGCGGACGATGCGTTCCGCGTTGCCGCTGGTGCAAATGACATCCGACAACGCCTTGACCGCCGCGCTGCAATTGATGTAGGCCACGGTCCAGAAATTGGGATTGGTGGCCTGCATGCGGGCCAATGAATCGGCGGGACAACTTTCTTCGAGCGAACAGCCGGCATCCTTGTCCGGGAGAACCACAATCTTGTCCGGATTCAAAATCTTCGCCGTTTCGGCCATGAAATGAACCCCGCAGAAAACAATGACGTCGGCATTCGTCCCGGCCGCCTGCCGCGAAAGACCCAGTGAATCCCCAACGTAATCAGCCACGTCCTGAATTTCAGGGACTTGATAATTATGGGCCAAAATCAACGCATTGAGCTGTTTTTTTAGCGCAAAAATTTCGGCGGCCAACGCCTCGAACCCGGAGGGGGGCGTGGCGTGACGGGGACGGATTTCCGCAAGGTCAATCACATCTTAACAGTATGGCGGAATGCCGCCCATGTCGAGCCGCAAAGCGCTCCGGCTTGGAATTGCAACCGGTTCTGATACGGTATGTTTGTGAAAGACATTCAATCGTTGACGCGCGGGGAACTGGAGGGCCGGTTGACGGCCTTGGGCCAGCCGGCCTATCGGGCCGCCCAGACCCTCGACTGGCTCTATGTTCGGCGCGTCACGACGTGGGATGCCATGACGAATCTGCCGCGGGCGTTGCGCGGGCTGTTGCAGGAGCAATTCTCGCTGCACGCGCCGGAATTGGTTCGCCGGCGGGGTTCGCGCGATTCCACGCAAAAATTTCTGTGGCGGCTTGCCGACCAATCGCTCATTGAAAGCGTTTTGATTCCCGCCAACCGCGCCCTCTACGGCGAGGCGAGCGACCGGCACACGCTTTGCATTTCCACGCAGGTTGGCTGCGCCTATGGCTGCCGCTTCTGCGCCAGCGGTTTGGAAGGCTGGAAGCGAAATCTCGAACCGGATGAAATCGTCGGCCAGGTCCTTGCCGTCGAACGGGTGGTGGCGAATGAAATTTCGGACGGGGAAAGCGGCGCATCCGAACGCCAGGCCCGGCGCATCGTGGATAACGTGGTGGTCATGGGCATGGGCGAGCCGCTTGCGAATTACGATCGTCTGCTGCAGGCCCTTAAAATTCTCAACGCGCCCTGGGGACTGGGCATTGGCGCGAGGAAAATCACCGTCTCCACCAGCGGCCTGGCCCCGCAAATCCGCCGGCTCGCCGCCGAACCACTCCAGTTTCGCCTGGCCATCTCGTTGCATGGCGCCACGGATGATGTCCGCAACCGGCTGATGCCCGTCAATCGCAAATATCCGCTCCGCGATTTGATGGCGGCCTGCGAAGAATACCGGAACAAAGGCGGGCGGCGCATTACATTTGAATATATTCTGATTGAAGGAGTGAATGACGACATCAGCCAGGTCCGGCCTTTGGCGACGCTGGCGCGGCGGCTGGGGGCGAAGGTCAATTTGATTCCCTATAACACCGTGGAAGGCCTGCGATGGAAACGACCGGCGGAAAGCGTCTGTGAGACATTTCTTCATGCCCTTGAAAAGCACGGCGTGGTGGCCACGCTGCGACGTGAAAAAGGCCATGATATTGATGCCGCCTGCGGACAATTACGTTTAAAGGCGGGCAACCTGGCCGCCGCGCCGGCGGCGCAAAACAATGCGTGAACACGGGCCGGCTGCCTGGTATCCTGCGCGGATGAAACGGAAGTTCAACTTTCCGCCGCCGGCTGGAAAACTGTCATGATAGCCCTGCTCGATTATGGCTCCGGCAATCTACGGAGCGTTTACAAAGCCCTGCTGAAAACCGGCGCGGATGCGCGCATTGTCCAAAAGCCGGCTGAAATTGGCGGCGCGCGGGCCATGGTTTTGCCCGGCGTGGGCGCGTTTGACGATTGCATTGCAGCGCTACGCCGTCAGGAATTGCTGGAAGCGGCGCGGGATTTTATTGCATCCGGGCGGCCATTTTTGGGGATTTGCGTCGGCTATCAGGCTTTGTTTGAGCGCAGCGAGGAATTCAATTCATGCGCGGCAGGCCTGGGCGTTTTCAAGGGCAGCGTCATTCGTTTTCCGGAACATGCCGGGCTGAAAGTTCCGCAAATCGGCTGGAACAGCATTGAAATCATCCAAAACAATTGCCCGCTCTATCGCGGAATAAAATGCGGCAGCTACGTGTACTTCGTCCACAGCTTCTTTCCAGAACCGCAGGACGCCTCGATTGTGGCCACGCGCACGGAATACGGCCGGCCCTTCGCCTCTTCCATCTGGCATCGCAACGTTTTCGCCACGCAGTTTCATCCGGAAAAAAGCCAGGAAGTCGGCCTCAAAATCCTCGGCAATTTCGTGGAACTGGCGCTGAGAGCGGATTGACAAAATCCCGCCTTATGGAATGCTTCAACGCTTTCGCATGAACGGAGAGTATGACGTTGTGGTGATCGGCTGCGGCCCGGGCGGCAGCAGCGCGGCGACTTTTTTGGCGCGGACCGGCAAACGGGTGTTGGTGCTGGAAAAAGGCTTTTTTCCCCGTTTTCACATTGGCGAATCGCTGCTGCCGTATAACACGCCCATTTTCCGGGAAATGGGAGTGCTGCCGAAGTTGCAGCAGGGGCCTTTCGTCAGGAAATTCGGCGCGCAATTCGAGTTGGGCAACGGTTCCCTGCGCACCCGGTTCGTTTTCCGCCACGGCCGGTTCAATTGCGAGCCGGAAGCCATCCAGGTGGAGCGCGCCGCTTTTGACCATTTGCTCATGCGGCACGCCCGCGATTGTGGCGCGGAAATCCGCGAAGGTTGGACAGCCATGAAAACCGTTTCCAGTCCGGAAGGCGTGACCGTGGAAGCGCGCGGGCCGGACGGACAAATCCATGCGTTCCAGTGCGCCTACCTCATTGACGCCAGCGGCCGAACCAACTTGACGGGCAACCAGGAGAACCTGCGTGAAATGCATCCGCAATGGAAAAAAATGTCCATCTTCGGCCATTTTGAAAACGTCGCCCGCGCGCCCGGCGAAGCAGGCTCCGACACCGTCATTGTACGCCTCGAAAACAAATGGTTCTGGCTCATCCCGATTGGAGAAAACAAGACCAGCGCCGGTTTGGTGATGGACAAGGCCGAATTTTCGGCCGCCACGGATGACCCGGCGGAGATTTTCCAGAAATGGGTGGATGCCAGTCCGCGGTTGAAGGAAATGATGGCTGGCGCCCGGCTCGTCGGGAGTCTCCAGACCACCACGGATTTCAGTTACTACAACCGCTCGTTCATCGGTGAACGTCTCCTGCGCGTGGGGGACGCGGCGGGATTCCTGGACCCGATTTTTTCGTCCGGCGTTTATCTGGCCATGTGGTCCGGCCGTCTGGCCGCCGGCGTGATCGAAAAATCGCTCCTGCGCGGGCGCCCGCTGCCGCGGCTCTTCGCCGGATACGAAAAGCGCCTCCGCAAGGCGTTCCTGTTTTACTGGCGGGTGGTGGACAATTATTACACCACGCCGTTCATGGAACTGTTTTTGCAACCGCGCGACCATTATGACCTGCCCTCGGCTGTCAACGCGGTGCTCGCCGGGCAAATCGAAGGCGGCTGGCAATTGCGCTGGCGGCTGCGTTATTTCTGGCTGTTGGTCAAATTGCAAAAACGCTGGCCGCTCGTTCCTCGAATCTCCTTTGCGCCGCAACCGCGCCGGCGGGCCAATGACACGGAGCTTCCCCGGCAGGACACAATGGCTCAAACGGTGAAGTCTTAAACTCACGAGGGTCCGATGGCAGGCAAATGGCGGCTGAAAATTTGGGACACGGCGTTTTGGAACAGTGTTCTCCCTCTCGCCGCGTTGTCGGCAATGATTTGCGTTTCCTGCCGGACCGTTCAACCGCTTCCGCCGGCGGATTTGGCCGCGCCGGGCTGGCGCGTCCTGCATGGGCAGGCGGTCTGGACGCCGCCCGATCATCGGCCGGAATTGGTCGGAGACCTTGTGCTGGCAACGAATGACAATGGCAATTTTTTCATCCAGTTCTCCAAAACGCCCTTCGTGCTGGCAACGGCGGAAGTGGAGAACGGACAGTGGGAAATCCAATTCGGCGCGGGCAAATTCGCCTGGCGCGGCAGCGGCCGGCCTTCAGACCGGTTCCTCTGGTTCCAATTGCCCCCGGCCTTGGGCGGAGCGGCACTGCCTGATGACTGGCAATTTGAGCGCGGCATTGACAATATGTGGCGCTTGAAAAATCCACGAACAGGCGAAACGTTGCAGGGCGAGTTCTTTCCATGAAATGGATTCGCTGGTGGTGGTTTTTATTCCTCATTCCCGTCGCCGCCGGCCTTCTGCGGCTCCATTTTGACACCGAAGTCCTGGACTTGCTGCCGGCTGACGTAAGCGCCGTTCAAGGACTGAAGATTTACCAAAGCCATTTCTCCAGCGCCCGCGAATTGATCATCACCGTCCAGGCGCCGGACGCGGCCGCCGCCGAAAATGCGGCGCGCTCGATTGCCGGCCAATTGCGCCTTCAAACAAACCTCGTTTCGTCCGTGACCTGGCAGCCGCCCTGGGAGGAATACCCGCGGCAAACCGCGGCCCTGGTCGCCTATCTCTGGCTCAATCAACCGCCCTCCACATTCACGCAACTGGCGCAAAAACTTTCGGAGACAAACCTGCCAAACCTGCTGGCCGGCACACGCGACCAACTGGCTACCTCCCTTTCACCGAACCAAATCGCGCGATTGAGCTACGATCCTCTGGGCTTGACGCAATTGCCGCGACAATCGGGTCTGCCCGATTTTTCCAGCGACCGGGAGTTGTTTGCCTCGTCCAACGGCACGTTCCGGGTTTTGTTCGTGCGCTCCCGGTCCAGTCTCGAAAATTATCGCGTTGCCACGGACTGGCTGCGCGCCGTGGAAAAGATTGCCGCCACGGCCGCGCCGCGCGGAGCGGAAATTCATTTCACGGGCCGTCCGGCGTTTGTGGACGAGATGTCCGGCGCCATGAAACATGACATTACATTTTCCATCGTGGCCACGTCCGGAATCATCGCGGTCCTGTTCTGGCTGGCCCATCGGCGGGTCAAACCAATGCTCTGGCTCCTGACGTTGCTCGCATTGATCCTGGCGACAACTTTGGCCCTGGGCGGCCTTCTCTTCGGAGCCGTGAACGTTATCAGCATGGGTTTTGCAGCCATCCTCCTGGGACTGGCCGTGGATTACGCCGTCGTGCATTATCAGGAGGCGCTCGCCCATCCGGATTGGACCATCCCTGAAATCCGCCGCGACATCGCCCCGGCCATTTTCTGGGCGGCCATCACCACCATGTCCGCCTTTCTGGTCCTGAACTTTGGCGGGCTGCCGGGTCTGGGCCAGCTTGGATCGCTGGTCGCCGTCGGCGTGGGCCTCGCCGCCCTGGTCATGATCTTTGCCTATCTGCCCCCGCTTTTTCCCCATCGCATGGCGCGGCCAGCCGATGCGCCGCCAATGGCGCCCGCCGATATTTCTTCCGAACCTCCTTTTCGCACTCGCCGGAAAATTGCCGTTGCCGCCACAGCCGCCCTTCTTTTTTCCTGCGCCGCCATTTTATGCGCCGGCCTGCCGAAACTTGATCCCACCGCCAACGCGCTGCAACTGCGCAATAGCCCGGCCACCGCAAGCCTCGACTCCATCCAGACCAACCTCAATCAACCAGCCCAGCCGCTCCAGCTTGTCATCGCCGGTCCGGATGACGCCGCCGTCGCGCGAAAACTCGATGCCATCCAGCCCGTCCTCGAAACCGCCGTTTCCAACCGCGTGCTGGCCGGTTTCAACTCGCCGGATTCCATCTGGCCGCGCCCATCCTTCGAACAGACCAATCGCCGGGTCGCCCTCCAAATTCTTGCGCGACGCAAGGCAATCGCCGCCGCGGTTCTGGCCAACGGGTTTTCAAGGGATTCCCTCGGACTCACGGAAAAAGTTTTTGATACCTGGCAACGCGCCGCCGCCGCGACCAATGTCTTTGTCCCGTCCAATTCCCTCTGCAACTGGATTTTTCAAAAAGTAGCCGCGCGCGGCGCAAACCAGGTTTTTGCGGCGGCCTACCTTTACCCTTCCGCGTCCGCAACCGACGTATCCATCCGCCAACTCAAGTCCCAATTGCCGCGCGATGGCGTCTGGCTCTCCAGTTGGGCGTTGCTCGGCCAAACCGTTCTGAAGGCCGTAAAATCCAATCTCTGGAAGCTCCTGGTCCCCATGGTCGTGCTGGTGTTGCTTTCGTTGTGGTTCGCTTTCCGCCGGTTTACCGAAATTGCCTTAAGCCTTTGCGCTCTTTTCCTGGGCGGCCTTTGTCTCCTGGCCGTCATGCGCATTTTCGATTGGCGCTGGAATTTGCTCAATCTCATGGCATTGCCACTGGTTCTTGGAACGGGCGTGGATTACGGCATCTTCATGCAACTGGCCCTTCGCCGGCATGGCGGCGATTTGCGCGATGCTTACCGCTCCGTCGGGCGCGCGCTCTTGTTGTGCGGCGGCACGGCCATGGCCGGGTTTACGTCCCTGGGATTTTCCACCAACATGGGCATGTCCAGCCTGGGCCGGGTTTGTGCCGTCGGCATTGGCGGGAATATGGTCATCGCCGTCCTTCTGCTCCCATTTTGGTGGAAAACGTTCAATCCAAACCCGCCTCCTCGCTCCACTCGGCGGGATTTGTCCCCCCGACCCAACGGCCCGCCCAATCCACCCCGGATTTACAGCGGCTGGGTCTGGCGTCTGGCGCTGTTGTTGGCCAGCATGGTTCCGGCTGGTTTGTCGCGCATGCTCGCCACGTTCGCCGCAGCCGCAAGCTGGCGTTTGGCCCGCCGCCGGCGCCAGATAGTCCTCCAAAATCTCCTGCCCATCGTGGACGGTGACCATCGCGCCGCCCGCCGCCGCGCCCGGCTGCTGTTCAGCCAGTTCGCCATCAAAATGGCCGATCTTCTACGATTTGAGGCCGGAGCGACGCAAAAAAAGTGGTTTACCGGTTGGCAAGGCTGGGAGCACTTTCATGCGGCGCACGATCGCGGCAAGGGCGTTCTTTTGGTCACGCCACACCTGGGCAACTGGGAATTCGGGGGCGCATTCCTCGCCGACCACGGTTTCAAATTGCTCGTGCTCACCCAGCCGGAGCCGGACCCGCGATTGACCGCCCTGCGCCAGGCTTCCCGTTCCCGCCGCGGCGTTGAAACGCTGGTCGTGGGCCATCACGATGCCTTCGCATTTGTCGAAGTCATCAAGCGCCTGGAAGCCGGCGCCGTGGTCGCCCTGCTCGTGGACCGCCCTCCGGCCCATGCCGTCGTCAACGTCACTCTCTTTGGCCGCGACTTTCCCGCTTCCATCGCCGCCGCGGAACTGGCCCGCGCCTCCGGCTGCGCCATCCTGCCATGTTGCATCCTGCATGGACCGGACGGCTATCAGGCGCAGGTGCTGCCGGAGATCGTGTATGACCGCGCCGCAATAGGACATCGGCAAGAGCGCATCCAGCTCACGCAACGCATTCTCCAAGTCTTCGAACCCATCATTCGCAAAAACGCCGAACAATGGTATCATTTTGTGCCGGTGTGGCCGCGTAAAACACCATGATAAAAACGCTCATTGCCATTCTATCCATCACGTGTCTGCTCCCAACAGCCTTCGCCACCGATACCAATGCCGTCCTGAACGCCTGGTTCGCCGCGCAGAAGAATGTCAAAACATTGTCCGCCGATTTCACTCAAATCCGCGCCTTTAAAACGCTCACCATGCCGCTGACCGCCCATGGCCATCTCTGGTTCGCCGTGCCTGACAAATTCCGATGGGAACTGGGCGCGCCGCCGCGGACCATCGCGTTGCGGCGTGGCAACGTGATGTTCGTGATTTATCCGCTGCTCAAGCGCGCCGAACGCTATCCCATGGGCGCGGCAGCACCTCAACGCCTTCGCGAATCGCTCTCGCTTCTGGACGCCGGCCTGCCGCGCAGCCGCCAGGCGTTTGACGCGCAATTCAACGTCCTGTCCCTGCAACAAACCAACGGCGCGTGGCAGTTGGCCGCGCAACCAAAAAGCGCCGCGGCGCGCCAGACGTTTCCGGAATTGGAAATCGTCTTTTCCACCAATGATTTTTCCCTTGCGGGCACGGAACTGTTTTTCGTGGACGGCTCCACCATGCGCAATGATTTCACCAATGAAACGCTCAATCCCCCACTGGCCCCGAAATTATTCCAATGGCAGCCGCCCCCCGGCTATACCGTCACCCAGCCGGTGCCCTAACAGCCCTTTGTAAGAACAAATCACGCCGGAGCCGATCGTCTGTTTGTCAAAACATCTCCAGAACCGGTCGTTTGTCTTTTCGGCCACTGGGCCGGGTTTACGCCACGTTCAGATGGGCCGCCGTAAAAACGGCGTTGTGCCCCGCGTTTCGACCGCTACCCTTTCCGAAAACGCATGACCGCCGAACACGAACGCCTCGCCGCCGATGCCAGCCGCTCCGCCAACTGGAAGCGCTGGGGGCCTTACTTAAGCGAGCGCCAGTGGGCCACCGTTCGCGAGGATTATTCGCCGGGCGGAACGTGCTGGGATTATTTTCCCCATGACCATGCCCGCAGCCGGGCCTATCGGTGGGGCGAAGACGGATTGCTCGGCATCACCGATCGCGAATGCCGGCTCTGCTTCGCCCTGGCTTTCTGGAACGGCAAAGACCCCATCCTCAAGGAACGCCTTTTCGGACTGACCGGCCCCGAAGGCAATCACGGCGAGGATGTAAAGGAACAGTACTTTTATCTCGATTCAACGCCCACCCACTCTTATCTCAAGGCCCTCTACAAATATCCCCAGGGGGAATTTCCCTATGCGCAATTGGCGGACGTGAACCGCCATCGCGGCAGGCTCCTTCCCGAATTTGAATTGCTCGACACCGGCGTTTTCGATGACAACCGGTATTTCGATGTTTTTGCGGAATACGCAAAAAATTCGCCCAACGACATTCTCATCCGCATCACCGTTGCCAATCGCGGCCCTGACGCCGCCACGCTGCATTTGCTGCCCACGTTATGGTTTCGGAATACGTGGACGTGGAAATCGCCGCATGAAAGCACCGCCCGGCCTTCGATCCGCGTCGAAAAATCCGGCCTGCTCGCCGCGACTCACGATTCGTTGGGCCACTTTCGACTGGCCGTTGCTCCCGGTCCGGACGGCAAGCCGCCGGCCATTCTGTTCACCGAAAATGAAACCAATGGATGCCGTTTGTGGAACTGCGGACCCCAGGATGCCTTCTACAAGGACGCGTTTCACGAATATGTCATTCATGGCCGGAAGGATGCCGTGAATCCACGGTGCGTGGGCACCAAGGCGGCGGCGCATTACGCGCTCGCCATTCCTCCCGGCGCCTCCCAAACCGTCACCTTGCGTCTCTTCGCGGAGTCGGAAACGCCCGGCGTTCCTTTTGGTCCGGCCTTCGACGGCATTCTGAAAAGCCGCATCCGGGAATCGGAAGAATTTTATGCCGCCATCGGCCTCGGTGATCTCACCGACGACGAACGAAACATCGCGCGGCAGGGCTATGCCGGGCTTCTTTCCTCCAAACAATTTTATTGTTACATCGTGGAGGATTGGCTCAAAGGCGATCCAGGCCAACCACCACCGCCGGACAGCCGATGGAACGGACGCAACGTGGAATGGCGGCACGTTTATAGCCGCGACGTGATTTCCATGCCCGATAAATGGGAATATCCGTGGTTCGCCGGCTGGGACCTCGCGTTTCACATGGTCCCCTTTGCCCACGTGGACCCGGAATTCGCCAAATCGCAGATCATTCTCTTCCTGCGCGAATGGTATATGCATCCCAACGGCCAGCTTCCGGCCTACGAATTTGCATTTGATGATGTAAACCCGCCCGTCCATGCCTGGGCCGCCTGGCGCGTCTATAAAATCGCCGCCGCGCGCGGCCATCGGGACCGCGATTTTCTCGAAAGCGTCTTTCAGAAGTTGCTCCTCAATTTTACCTGGTGGGTCAATCGCAAGGACGTTCACGGCAAAAACCTTTTCTCCGGCGGCTTTCTTGGCCTGGACAACATCGGGGTTTTCGACCGTTCCAAACCCCTCCCCACCGGCGGCACATTGCAGCAGGCCGACGGGACGGCGTGGATGGGTTTTTATTGCGGCACCATGTTGAGCATGGCGCTCGAACTGGCCCATGCGGATGGGCGCGTTCATCCCGCTTATGAAGACATGGCCTCAAAATTTCTGGAACACTTCGTCCAAATTGCCGACGCCATCAATTGCCTCGGAGGTTCCGGGCTGTGGGACGAAACGGACGGTTTTTATTACGACCAGATCCGCTTCGATCATTCCAGCGTGGCGCTGAAGGTCCGCTCGCTGGTCGGCCTGCTGCCGCTGATAACGGCCGAAGTGTATGAGGACGGGCATCTCGAAAAACTCCCTGGCTTTTACCGGCGCCTCCAATGGTTTCGCAAGTATCGCGGCGACCTCGCCCGGCATATCACACATTGCGACCGCGCCCATGGCCGCCGCCTCATCGCGCTGCCCTCGCCCAACCGCCTGGAACGCATGTTGCGCTATATGCTGGATGAAAACGAATTCCTTTCTCCCTACGGCATCCGCTCGGTCTCGAAGTTTCACGCGGACCATCCATACGAATTTGACGCGGGCGGGGCGGCCTATCGCGTGGATTACGAGCCGGGCGAGTCCACAACGGGAATTTTCGGCGGCAATTCCAACTGGCGCGGCCCGGTCTGGTTTCCGCTCAACTATTTGATCGTGGAAGCGCTCGAACGCTATCACCACTTTTACGGCGGTGACCTTCAGGTGGAATGCCCCGTCGGTTCGGGCAGGCGCCTGACATTGGACGGTGTGTCACGGGAATTGGCCGCCCGGCTCAGGCATGTTTTCTTGCGCGGCGCCGACGGGCGCCGCCCCTGTCACGGTGACGACCCGCGCTGGATCAAGGATCCCCATTGGCGCGATTTACTCTTGTTCAATGAATACTTTCACGGCGAGACTGGCAAGGGCCTCGGCGCCAGCCATCAAACCGGCTGGACCGCCCTGGCAGTGCGATTGATTGAAGACCTGGGAAAATGGCGGGCGGACGCCGGGAAACGCCCCGGCGGACCGTTAAGCAACAAAACAACGGGCTGTCAACCCTGATACCCTTCCATCGCCCGCAGCATTTCCCGGACGGCCGTTCCCATTCCCACGCTCACCGAGCGGCTCACGATGCTGTGGCCGATGTTCAATTCCACCAGATGCGGCACGCGATGCAACAGCGGCAGATTGTCGTAATTCAATCCATGCCCCGCGTTCACACGCAATCCCAGCGCATGCGCCTGCCGGGCGCCCGCCACCAGCCGCTCCAGCTCCGCTCCAGGCGTCGCCGGTTTGTCTCCGGATGAATGAAACTCTCCGGCAAATGCCCCGGTGTGCAGTTCCACGAACTGAACGCCGACGCGCGCGGCAGCGTCAATCTGTTTTTCATCCGGCGCAATGAACAGGCTCGCCTCTATTCCCGCGTCGTTCATTCGTTTGCGGGTTTCCGCAAGCGCCGTTTCGGCCGCCGCCACGTCCAATCCGCCCTCCGTCGTCACTTCCGCGCGGCGCTCAGGCACAATGCAAACGATGTCCGGCCTGGCCTTGAGCACTATCGAAACAATTTCCCGCGCGTTGGCCATTTCCAGGTTCAACCGCCGCGCCACCCGCCGCAAGGCGCCCAGATCGCGATCCTGGATATGGCGGCGGTCTTCCCGCAGATGCGCCGTGATCCCGTGCGCGCCGGCGTCCTGGCAGATTTTTGCCGCCGCGGCCGGGTCCGGCTCGCCAAAGCCCAGTCCGCGATAGCGGGCTTCACGCAGCGTCGCCACGTGGTCAATGTTCACGCCCAGCTTGAGCATGGCATCATCTCGGCGCCACCGGCGCGGGCCGCGGCGGCGTGGACAGCATTTTCCGGCGATGGACCGGCCTGAGCCTGGGACGCCGCGGAAGGCGCAGATCAAAAGCCGGAAAGGCCGGGGATTCAATCCAATTGGCAAGGGCGAGAGCTTCGATGGCGGTGAGGCCGCCGGGCGCCGTGCGGGTGAAAAGCAATTCCCGGGGCGATTCCTCCGTGATGCTGGTTACCGTGCTGCCCCACGTCGAACCCACCCGCTGCAGCCACCGCTCGCCGGCCGACCCGCCAAGCAGTTGGCGGCGGTTGGTGAGCAGCAGCAATAATTGCGTCAATTGGGGCAATTCCTTCAGCCGTTGAGATGTAAATTCCCAATGATAATAAACCAGGTTCGGCTGCGCCAATTCCGCGAGTAATTTCGGCGGCCACGGCTGGCCGCGCGGCGTGTTCGGGAAAAAGCCGCCCATGAGGAAATTGCCGTGCGCTTCCCGATCAGCCTGGATATAGGGCGCGATGAATGGCGTGCCGGTGAAGGAAAGGCGTCCCCCGGCCAGCGTCACCTTCAGCGGCGTCGTGAACTGCCCCTCCCAACTGGTGTTCGCGGCCAAATTCCCGCGCAACTGGCCCAGCGCCGCGTTCGGATCCGCAACCGGCTCCGCGGCAAACGTCTGAAAAGGAATTTGCGGCAGCGTCCAGATGAACAACTGATCCGGCTGCGGACGTAGCGCCAGCGGACGAAACCACCATTGCCGCTCCAGCCACCGTCCCGCCCCGCGCGCTGCGGTGAAACTGATGAACGGCTCGTGAATGACGTTCGTGGGAATACGCCAGGCCGGAAGCGGGGGCAGCGGCCGTGATGGATAAAAACGTCCGCCCACGTGGAAATTGCCGCCGTAGGCCCGCGCCTGGAACGCCATCACCGGAAAATCAAATTTTGCCAGGGCTGGAAAGACCCGCGCCAGCCGCGGCCAGTCCAGATTCATTTCCAGCCAGGCCGGCTGTGGAGTATTCATGGCTGGCCCTGCCACAAATGCCTGAATCAAGGCATCCCGCAAAAAGAGGTGATCCTGTCCGCAATCCAAAACCACAAGGCCGCCCTGGCGGCTGAATTGGAACATATTGGGAGCCTCATCCTTTTTCAATTCCCAGCCGGACGCCTGCCTGGAAATTTTGATGCCGGTCCAATTTTCCAGGAGCGTCGAGAGGTTCCGGCTCCAAAGTTGCGCCCGTGCATCGCTCAGCCGGATGGCCAGGCAGTATTCCGGCTGGCCGTTTTCATCCGCAATTTCCAGCCTCCACTCCGATTTCAGCAAATCATCAAGCAACGGACGCAGTTGCCCGGAACCATCCGTCGCGCCAGCCGGCAGTTTCGCGCGCAACCACGCGCCCGGCGCGCGGGCGAGCTTGTCCAGCGCCTCATTTTCAAGAGCCACAGCCGGCGGCGAACAAAACTCCTTCGTAAACGCCAGGTGATTCGGATCGCCGGAAATGGCTTCGCCACCCAGGAAATGAATTTGCGCCATTGAAACCGGTTGCGCGGTTGCCGTGGCTGCGCCGGCCAGGAACAGGGCCGTAAAAAATACGCGTGCTTTTTTCATTCAGAACCCTTTCTCTGCCAAATGCGGGCCAAACTTTCAAGTTTCGACTCGGTTTATTTTGTCCGAGTCCCTCCTCTGCGCCAGCACGCGAAAGGCGCCGCCCATGTGTTCAGGATGGATCAGGGTTTGGAATTGCCGGGTCTGGGCGCGGCTCCAGCCGCTCAACCGCCCGTCATGAAAAGCGCGCGCAAATATCTCCGTCAGAAATTTCGATTGGCTGCCGGAAAATTCCGTCACCAGCCCCGCCAGCCCGCCGGCGCGTTCGAGTGCCGTAAAATTGACGTGCGCCGTGATGTCCTGTTCACCCGGTCGCTCAAGAATGTCATCGGCAAGGTGATGCCGAAAATAGCCGCGAAGAGTGCCGTGCGGCCGGCAGGGAGAGAGAATTTCATCCTCGTTGAGGCCGTAATCGGCGGTTAGGAGCCAGCCCTGGTGGAGGATCGCGGCGGCCCGGCGCCACCATTGTTCGGCGGCGGGACAAACTTCAATGGCGCAGCCTTCAGGGAGCGCGTCCAGAAGCGCAGGCGGCAGGAGGCGGACCCATTCGGGGAGAACGGGAGCGGCGGAAAGGCGCGTCCAAACGAAGCGGTCGCCATTCACTGCAACGCCCCATTCGAACCACAGTTTGCGGGCGCCATCCCAACCAAGCCGATGGACGGGAAAAGCGTCCAGCAGTTCGTTGCTGAAAATGATGCCGCAAAAGGCGCGGCCGCCGTCGGCGGCGCCATGATTCGTCAACCCGGATAAATCCTCCGTCCATCGCACCTTGTTTTCGAATGCCGCCAGTGTTTTCCGCTGCCAGGCGCGCCGTTGAGGGGACGGCTCGATGATCCGGAATTCGATTTTCCCGAACAGCTCCGGGTGATGCGTGTGGAGCGATGTCAAAATATCGGCGGCGAGGGTGCCATCGTGGGCGCCGGCCTCGGCAATGACCGGTGGATGGCGGCCTGCCGGGATGCCTTCCAGCCAGGCGGAAAATTTCTGCGCCAACAGCGCGCCGAACAGCGGCCCCACGCTCACGCTTGTGTGGAAATCGCCGGAGCGCCCGATGTCTTTTTTCTTTTCGTAATATCCACAATTGGGACAGTAAAGGGCCGTCTCCATGAAGCGTGCGAACGGAATCGCTCCGGCGGTTGCAATTTCATCGCGGATTTTTTCGGCTATTGATTGCACGGGAGGTGTTTGGCGCGACTTTAGCTAGGATTCTCGCACAGGACATTTATGGCCAAGATAGACGCGTTTTTCAATCTGATGTTCGAGCAGAAGGCATCGGATTTGCACATGTCTTCGGGCAACCCCCCCATCCTTCGCATTGACGGCCATCTGCTCCGCGTGGATTACCCGCCCCTGGAAGCCGACGCCCTCAAGGCCATGCTCTACGAAATTGCCCCGGACTATAAGATCAAACATTTCGAAGAAACCGGTGACGTGGATTTCGGCTATGAAGTTCCAAACATGTGCCGCTTTCGCGTCAACTTTTTCAATCAAAAAAATGGCATCGCCGCCGTCTTCAGGCAGATTCCAACCAAGGTCCTGACGTTCGAGGATTTTGAAAAATTCGACTCGCCCCTGCCGCCCGTGATGAAAAAATTTGCGATGCTCAACCGCGGCCTGGTCCTCGTGACCGGCCCAACCGGCTCCGGCAAGTCCACCACCCTCGCCGCCGTTGTGGATTACGCCAACAAAAACCGCAAAGACCACATCTTGACCGTCGAGGACCCCATCGAATTCACTCACGAAAGCAAAGGTTGCCTCGTGAACCACCGCGAAGTCGGTCTCCACACCAAGTCCTTTGCCGCCGCCCTCCGCGGCGCCCTCCGCGAAGACCCCGACATTATTCTGGTCGGCGAAATGCGCGACCTCGAAACCATTGAACTCGCCCTCACCGCCGCCAGCACCGGCCACCTCGTCTTTGGCACACTCCACACCCAAAGCGCCGCCAAAACCGTGGACCGCATCATTGACGTCTTTCCCGCCGACCAGCAGAACAAAATCCGGCAGACGCTCTCCGAATCCCTCAAAGGCATCGTCGCCCAGACCCTCTTCAAGCGCATTGACAGAAAAGGCCGCTGCGCCGCCTTCGAAGTCCTCGTCTTTACCACCGCCGTGGCCAATCTCGTCCGCGAAGGCAAAACTCACCAGATTCCCGGCATGATTCAAGTCGGCAAAAAGCTCGGCAACCAGCCGCTCGACGACCACATCATGGAGCACGTGCGCATGAAACGCATCGCCCCCGAGGAAGCCTACGACAAGGCGCTCGACAAGAAAAAATTCAAAACGTTCCTGGCGCATCCGCCCGACGACGACGATTGATATGCGGCGACCCGAACTCGACCAGATGTTGGCAACCATGCTCGCCTCGCAACCCGAGGTGTCCGACCTCCTCTTTACCGTGGACCGCCCGCCCCAGGTGGAGTGTTATGGCGAATTGATGCCCGTGGAACTCGAGCCGCCCGTCCAACGCCTCACGCCTTATCAGACCGAGTGCATCGCCCTGAACCTCATCGGCGATAATCTCGTGCATCTCGAACAATTGCTGCGGAGCGGCTCGTGCGACACCGCCTACGCCCTCTCCGAGAAGGCCCGTTTCCGCGTGAATATCTTTTCCCAGCGCGGCAACTACTCCATCGTCTGCCGCCAGTTGAACACCGTCATTCCCACACTCGACAAGCTCAAGATGCCCGATATTTTCAAAAGCATCCCCAAGGAAAAAACCGGCCTCGTGCTCGTCACCGGCGCGACCGGTTCGGGCAAGTCCACCACCTTGGCGGCCATTCTCCACGAAATCAACAAGGAAAAACCGGTCCACGTTGTCACCCTCGAGGACCCCGTTGAGTTCGTGCATCCCCACATCAAGGCCACTTTCAATCAGCGCGAATTGGGCGTGGATTTTGACCAATTTGCCACCGGTTTGCGCGCGGCTTTGCGGCAGGCGCCCAAGGTCATCCTCGTCGGCGAAATGCGCGACCAGGAAACCGTCAAGATAGCCCTCAGCGCCGCCGAGACCGGTCACCTCGTTCTCAGCACGCTTCACACCATCAACGCCGGCGAAACCATCAACCGCATCCTCGGCATGTTCGAACCCGAGGAACAGGAGCAAATCCGCATCCGGCTCGCCGATTCATTGCGCTGGATCATCAGCCAGCGCCTCGCGCCCAAGGTCAATGGCGGACGATACGCTCTCGTCGAACTCATGGGGCACAATCTCCGCACCGAGGAAACCATTCGCATGGGCGAAAGCGAAGGCAAGACCTTTTACGAAATCACCGAGGCCAGCTATCCTTTCGGATGGCGCACCTTCGATCACGCCTGTACCGAGGCCTACGAATGCGGCATCATTACCGAGGAAACCGCCCTGCTGTATTGCACCAAGCGCGGCATGGTGGCGCGCAACATTGACACCATCAAAAAACAACGCGGCGAACTCACCACAACCATCGGCTCGCTCAAGATGAAGACCCCGCCGGTTCCCAGCGCGGGCCCCTCCGGCGCTCCGCCCGTCCTTAAACTCAAATAAACATCATGGCTTTCGACGCACATTTCATCACCGCTTCCGACAAACCCGCTTTGATCGCGTTTTCAACGCCCGAATGGCTCGAAATCGTCCGCGCGGCCCTCATCGAACTCGGTTACAAGGTCCATACCGCCGCCACCCACACGGATTTTCTCGTCCGCTTCAGCCAGGTCCGCTACCAGGTCGTCATTGTCGAAGAACGCTTCGGCGCCAATACCATCGCCGAAAACCTCACCCTCCAGGCCCTCCAGTCCATGCCCATGATCCACCGCCGCCACGCCACCGTCATGCTTTTGGGCGAATCCTTCCAAACTTTCGCCCCGCTCGAAGCCTTCCAAAACAGCGTCCACGCCGTCATCAACAGCTCTGAAATGTTCATGCTCAAGCAACTGATCGAAAAAGCCGTGGCCGAAAACGGCCTTTTCCTTCAAACTTACCGCGACGTCCAGGGCCGCATCACCGCCTTGTAATCGGCGCAAGCCTGTCGGGATAAGCGGCGAACGACGAAGTCCTTGCCTGCCTCGCCGTAACTCGCCTTGGCGAATGAAGGCGGGCGTGCCTCGCCGTAATTCGCCTTCACGTATGAAGGCGGGCGTGCCTCGCCGTAATTCGCCTTGGCGAATGAAGGCGGGCGTGCCTCGCCGTAATTCGCCTTCACGAATGAAGTCCTTGCCTGCCTCGCCGTAATTCGCCTTCACGAATGAAGTCCTTGCCTGCCTCGCCGTAACTCGCCTTCACGAATGAAGGCGGGCGTGCCTCGCCGTAATTCGCCTTGGCGAATGAAGGCGGGTGCCCTAAAAAAGGGGATTCACTTCAGCGCCGCCTTCGTCGCCGCCTGCAACGCGTCCAGTTCCTCCTGAACCTCCCGCTTTTTCGCCTTGCTCATGCGATCAATGAACAATATCCCCAGCAAATGATCCACTTCATGCTGCACCGCCCGCGACAACAAACCGCCCGCCCGAAATTCAATCGGCTTCATCTCCTTGTCGAGCGCCCGCGCGTCCACAAAAGCCGGACGCGAAATGTCCGCGTAAATTTGCGGAAAACTCAGGCATCCCTCCGGTCCGATTGCCGGCTCGCCTACCGCCTGGATTTCGGGATTAATCAGCACCAGCGGCATGAAATCTTCCACGCTCCCCGCCTTCCCGCCGACTTCCACCGTCGAAGGCCGGTCCGTGACGCCTCGCACGTCAATCACCGTCAATTGCAGCGCCCGTCCCACCTGTTGCGCCGCCAGGCCGATGCCGTGGCTCGCCTGCATCGTCTCGAACATGTCCGCAATCAGCCGCTCTATCTCCGGCGTCATCGTTGCAATCCGCGCGCCTTTTTGCCGCAAAACGGGATCACCATATTTGACAACTTCCAGAATCATATTCCAATGTTCAGCGGAGGCTGCGGCCCGGAATGGGCGGCCTCGACAGCCGTTACTTCTCCGCCGCCCCGAGCTGTTGCAGTATCCTTTCCAATTCCGCGTCGCTGAAAAACGCGATCTCCACCGTGCCCTTGCCCCGTGCGTAGCGCAACCGCACCTTCGTGGCAAACACCTCCCGCAGCTTCCCCTCCAAATCCGCCACGTGCGGGTCGCGCGCCGTTTCGACTTCCGGCTGCGCCGGTTTTCGCCCGCCTCTCTTCAGCCATTTTGCCACCAGCCCCTCCGTTTGCCGCACGTTCAACCCTTCCTTGATCACCCGCTCGGCCGCCAGCCGTTGTTCCTTCTCATCGGCAAGTCCCAATATCACCTTCGCGTGTCCCACCGCCAGCCGCCCCTCGCCGATGAATCCCTGCACCGCCGCCGGCAATTTCAGCAACCGCAGGGCGTTCGCCACCACCGCCCGGCTCTTGCCCACCTTTGCCGAAATTTCCTCCTGCGTCAGTTGAAATTGCTCCGCCAACTGCGCAAATCCCAGCGCTTCCTCGATCGCATTGAGGTTTTCCCTTTGCAGATTCTCTATCAGCGCCAGTTCCAGCACCGCCCGATCGTCCGCCTCCCGCGTAATCACCGGCACTTCCTCAAGATTCAGCAATTGCGCCGCGCGCCATCGTCGCTCCCCCGCGATCAATTCGTAAAATCCCTCCCGCTCCCGCACCACCAGCGGCTGCACAATCCCTTGTTCCCGGATGGAATCGGCCAGTTCCCGCAACGATTCCTCCGAAAATTGTTTGCGCGGTTGCAGCGCCGAACGCCGGATTTTGTCCACGGGTGCCAGCCGCACCCGTTCGCCCTCCGGAACCCCTGCCACCGCCGGCGGCGCGGGCATCGTGGATGGCGGCGGCATCGCCCCGCCCACTCCGCCCAACAATGCCCCCAGTCCGCGTCCTAAAGCTGGTCTTGACATGGCCGCAAACTGTCGCAGCCCTCCGGACTTGTCAATGAAATGCCGCCCAGGTGGGCTTGCCTCGATTTGGTGGACTGTGTTGGGGTGTCACATGAGGCATGGATTTGGTTTTGGGTTGGATGCGTTTCAAAGTCCAGCGCGCGCATTCCATCCACCAGCCAATACCAATTGCAGCGCGATTCGACTGCAATACTCTTGAGCCGCGCCTTGTACGCCGCCAGCGCGGCAATGACCTCCTTGAGGTCGCAAGCTGTCTTACTGCAAAAGCAGCTTCCACTTTTGATTCGCCCCGCCGTTGGACGACCACTGGTCCATCTGCGTGCTCTTCGACGTGCTCGAACCCGGATCCTCCATCACCAGCCCGCTGTTCAAATTCACAAACGTATAGCTCCCATCGCTGTTTTGCTGCGGTTCCCATTGATCATTCCCCGAGGCTCCAAACGCCCATTGTATGATCCCGGCCCCGTCGCTCGTCGAAGCCCCTTGCACCGCCGCGTCCAACCCGCTCTTGACGCTGACTATCTGGTAATAGCCCGCCTGGCAGCCGGCAGGATTGAACGTCCATTCCAGGTTTTGACTGGTCACCGATTTCCACTCCGTAATGGCCGTGCCTTCGGTTGTGGAACCCTGGTTGTTGAGCACCAGACTGCTCGCTTCGTTCTGCAATTGATACGTGCCGGAGAATCCGCCGCCGGAGGTACTAATCGTCAGGCTCACCGTGGTCGTATGAGTCAAAGTGCCGTCGGTTCCGGTTACGGTGACCGCGGCCGTGCCGGTGGCCGCGGTGTTGCTGGCCGACAGGGTCAGCGTGCTGCTGCTGGTCGTGCTGGCCGGCGTAAACGATGCCGTCACGCCGTTGGGCAATCCCGATGCCGACAGGCTGACGGTGTTGTTGTAGCCGGCGATTGGATT
>JAGWNY010000039.1 GCA_028872915.1 Verrucomicrobiota bacterium | reverse complement strand
TGGGCGGAAGAGATTTTTTACCACGATCAGGCAAAATCACTCAAAACCACGCAAAATTGACGGGGGCTTGGGCTGTTCATTTCCGGCCCTTCCCGATCCGGGGATGTCAAAGAGCAGGCCCGTGAGGGCTTTCGGGTGGAAGAATAGCATGGGTCGTGGAATAATGCAACAACTATTTTCAGATTTTTACCAGATGAGGCGCGTCTCGATTTTCAGGCGCGGAATATGCGGCCCCCTCGGGGGTACGCGATATTTCCACGGGCGCAATTGGTTACGGTCCGCACCGCCGGGCCGGGCGTCCTCGGGGGGTACTGATATTTCTACGGGCGCAATTGGATTCCGTCCATGGATCGGGCGGACCAGCCAGAGGGGCGGAGGGTGATGGTCACGGCGCCTGAATCGCGGGTGTAAATGACGGGAACGTTGCGGAGGCGGAGGCGGGCTTTGAGACGGGCACGGGCGGCGCGCTCTGAAAAGACGGGGGAATCGGCTATGACGATGAGCCGGGGATGAATGGCGTCGAGCAACGGGTCGCGGAGGGGTTCGCCGCGGGCGGGCAGGCCGGCGATGACAACGTCCGCACGCAAATCGGCCGCGGGCCGGGCCGCGAGCAAGGCATCCTGGCCCCGGGAGCCGAGGTCCGAGAGCAGCAGGATTTTTGCGCCGCCGAAATTTCCGAGGAGGACGAGGGCGTTGTCGTCGGCGCGGGCGGGGCGCGGTGCGGGCGGCGGCCAAAGCGGGAGCCAGGGGCCGACAGGATGGCCGGGGGTAAAAATGCGGCGGCGGGGCGGTTGATCAAAAGCGGCGAGGATTTTGTTGTAAGGGGCGGACCGAAAAGCGGCGGAACTGGTCCAGAGCCGGTTTATGCCGAACAAGGCGTCCAAGGCCGGCGCGCCGGAGCAGTTTCTTGAAGCGCCTTCGGTGAGCACGAGTTGCGGAAGATGGTTGACGCCGCGGGAACGCAGAAAGGATTTGAGGGTGAATTGAACGTCATCGGCGCTTCCGCAGTCCACGAGCCAATCGTTCCCGGGGTCTTGAAGAAAAACACAATGGCCCGCGGCCAGGGGCAGAACGGTGAGTTGCGTTTCATGCCGGGCACCATCCCAGCGCCATAAATAAATCGCGGCAATCGAAAGAAAGACGGTTGCGGCGAGGAGTTGCCTTTTTCGGGTTGCGAGGCAGCCGCCAAAGAGGGCGACGAGGGCGAGGTAATAGATGGCGATGGAAGTCCACGAGGGGGCCGGGACGTAGAACCATGCGCCCGGAAGGCTGGCGAACCATTGGCTGGCATCGGTCAAGGCGAGCATCAGGAACCAGGCGGCGTTGTTGAAGAGGATGGCGAGGGGCGGGAGCCAGGCGGCGCAGGCGAGGCTGCCCAACTCGGCCATGAGGGCCAGCGCGCCGAGGGGAATGGCGGCGACGTTGGCGATGGTGGAGACGGGGCTGAAGAGGTGAAAATACTTCGCGGCGAGGGGGATGCAGCCGATCCATGCCGCAAACGAGACGGATGCAAAGCGGGCGAGCCATAGCGCGGCGCCCGTCCACAGCCGCCGCCATTTGGGAACGAGATCGGCGGGCAGCAACGGATCATTGGCCAGCAGCCGTTCGCAAAAGCCGTTTAACGGCGGCAAAATGAGGGCGATGGCGAGCATGACGAGGAATGAAAGCTGGAAGCCGGCCTCAAAAAGCTGGCGCGGGTCGCAGAGGAGGATGACGAAGGCGGCGGCGGCGAGGGAATTGAGGAGGTCCACGGGGCGCTTGAGCGCCCAGCCGGCAAGCACGATGGACATCATGATGGAGGCGCGGACGGCGGAGGGTTCCCAGCCTGTCGCGGCGGTATAAAACCAGATGAGGGGCGCGGCCAAAGCGCCGCACCAGGCGCGGGAAAGGCGGACGGCGCGCAGGACTGCAACGAACATGGCGGCGAGGAGGGCGATGCGGAGGCCGTCAATGGCGAAGAGGTGCATGGTGCCGGCGCGCAGGAATGGATCGCCGACGTCTCCGGTAAAAGCGGTGCGCCAGCCCAGGCTCATGGCCCGGAGGAGGCGCTGGGATTGGTCGGGGGGCAGACCGGCGGCCAAGGCGCGATGCGCCCAAGCCATGAAACGGTCGTTCATGGGCGGGCGGGCCGGATGAGGGGCCGGCAAACGCCAATCGGCAACCGAGCCTGTCTTGAGCTCGAAATAAATGCCGCGGACGGCCAGGTAGTTCCGGTAATCGAAAAGGCCGGGGGCCAGCGGCGCGGGGGGCCGGGCGATGACGCCGAAAACTTGAATGGGTTCGCCGGAAAAATAATTCGTTCCGAGCGGCGCGGGGGTGGCAACGATGAGTTTGCCGGAAGCGGGTTGCCAATGATTTTTGCGCTGGATTTTGGCAACGCGCACCAGGGCGAGCGACCGCTCGATGTCACGGTCGCGGCGTTGAAGGATGGTAACGCGGGGCGATTGGATGAGCGCGCCGCGGAGGGTGACAATTTCCGGGCGCGGGCCGAGCAGATGCCGCAAGTCATCGGGCGCAAGGACGGCGGTGCGCAGGCGGAGATTTGTCCAGCCGGCGAACAGGAGGAGGAGCGCCAGGAGCAATGGCCGGAACCGCGCGAACAGGAGCGCGAAAGCCAGAACGGCAAAGGAAGCGGCAAAGAGCGTGAGCAGAGGCACGGCCAGGAGGGAACCGGCGAGGATTCCCACGGCGTAAAAGGAGGCCACGGAAAGGAAGGGGCGCTTCATTGCACGGGAAGGATAGGTCAAAGGCGAGGGGCGAAAAGGGGAAAGACATTGGCGTCACAATTGCTGTTGAATCGGATTAATCATCATGCTTATCCAAAATAAACGCGAATTTGCGCAGGACCGGACGGTGTTTTGCCCAGATTCTGGACAATCGGCCATTCCCACAATTGAACGGAGGCTGGAATGAATCCATCGGAAACTGTCGGGGTCGTGGCCGGCGCGTTGCAATTGTTGGTGGCGGGTTATGCGCTGCGGTTGAATCGCCGCTTTGGGCCGAAGCGCGTGGGTTGGTCGTTGTTCTGGGCGTTTTTGCTGCTGGCATTTCTTCACCTGGTGCAATCGGTGGCCGAATACCATTCGCCGCAGGAATTCGGAACGGAAGTGAACGTGATTTACGGCCTGATATCATTGCTGTTGCTCACGGGGATGGTCCACCTGGAAACGGTGCTCATAGAACGGGAACGGGTGGAACGCGAGGAAACGCGGATGCGGGCCGAATTGGAGGCGGAGGTCCAAAAAAAGACGGAGTATCTCATGCGCGCGGTGGAAGAGCTTCAGGCAGAAATTGAGGAGCGCAAGCGGATGGAGGTGGAAGTGCAGACGACGAGCGTGGAGCTTCAGACCGTTTCGCGGCAGGCGGAAACGGCGCGCGTGGCGGGCAAAGTGTTGCAAAGCGTCGGCGAGATGCTCAAGAGCGTGAATGTTTCCACCGACCTTGTGTCCAACCATGTCAAGCAAAGCAAGATTGCCAATGTCGTCCACGTGGGCGCGCTGATCCGCGACCATGCGGCCAATCTGGCCCAATTCATGGCCCAGGACCCGCGGGGCCGGAAGCTGCCGGCCTACATTGCCGAGTTAGCCGGCCATCTGGCCGCCGAGCAAGCGGGTCTTTTGACCGAACTTGACTCCATCAAGACGAATCTCGAAAAAATCGCCGCCATGCAGCAGAACTACGCCAGTGTTGCGGATGCAGCAAGTTCCAGCGTGCCCACCCGTTCCAACGGGCCGGGCCATTCGGCGCTTGCGTTGCCCATGAATGCCGCCGCGGCGTGATTTTTCCTTACCGCGTCATTCGGTTGATCCCCTTTCGAAATTCATCGAGCGCGCGGGCAAATTGCGCGGGATCAAAGTCCGGCACGGATTGGGCGAGGGCAAAGAGGCGGTTTAAATCCTTGTCGCATGCGTCTCCGGGCGCGAATTTTTTTTCTTGCGGCAACAATCTGTCCAAGGCGAGCACGAGGCGTCCCGCCCGGCGCGCTTGGAGGGGTTGCGGGGCCGGCCCGCGGAAATCGGCGGAGGCGGCGGCCAGCGCGGCCAATTCGGCATGGGACAACGCGGGAGTCCACGTCCGCGCCGCAGCGGTCCGCGCCACGCGGTCGGCCCAGGCCTGCATCAGGTTATAAATATCCGCGTTGGCAGCCTGGTCCGATTTGGGTGGCGCGGGCAAAGGGGGATCAGCGGCGGCGGCGCGGCGCATGAGCCACGCCAGGGCGCGCCAGCGGGCGATTTCATTTTGATCGGGCGGCGACTGTCGGGAGAGTTCCCAACTCATCTCCCTCAAGGCCACGGCCTGGCCGACGAACCAGGCCTGCGTGCCGTTGCCGTTTTTCGCGGCGCTCCAGTGTTTTGGCTCGGCGACACATTGGCCGTCCAATTCGAACATTAATTCGGGATGGCCGGCGCGCAGGAGCGCCGGCGATACAACCTGATGACAGGCCACGCACGTGTTGGCGCGCACGTAAAGATTTTCCAGGTCGCGCATGCCCGCGGCCGTGCGGTCCGCGCGCGTGTAATCCGTGCGCGTATGGGAGCGGACCCAGTTGCCGGCGGGGCTGTGGCAACTTTCGCAGGAAACGCCTTCGACGGGGTTGAAAGCCGGACCGCGCCGGGATTTCGGCACGTCGCGCAACGGCTCGTGGCAGGTGGTGCAGCGCTCGTCGGTCATGGGGTCGGCGATTCCGGCGGCGTCGGCAATCTGCCTGGCGCGGGCCGTTTCGAGCATGGCGACGGGCCGTTGGGAATGGAAATCCTTGAGGGACCAGACGAGGAACTGGTTTTGGTTGGCGCCGCCGCCGCCGTGGCAACTGCTGCTGGCGCAGGAATTGGCGCCCAGAAACTTTGCCGGGGCCGCCATTGCGGCGGCGGCCAGGGAGAAAACCAGTCCCAGCGCAAGACAACGACAAATTGGTCCGATCACGGCTTAAATTCGTTAACGGAGTCCCGGCGTGAAGGCAACCCTAATCCATGCTTCGGCGGGATTGTGCCAACAGTTGGGACTGATTTATGGAGCAATTTCAGGGCGGCGCATGGGTCAGAGTCCGTGCCGCCGGGAACAAAATTGGTTTACTCAGGGCTTCAAATTGGCTAATGGAGTGTCGGCGTGAATGCAACCCTCATCCAACCGCTCCACGCTTTTGCCAGAGGCGATTTGAGCCTGCTGGCGGGGCTGGTTGTCCTGGCCGGATTGTCCGCATGGCTGTTTTTGGAGGCGGCGCGGGCGGGATGGCGTCTGAAGGCCGAGCGCGGCCAATCGCGCGCGACACTGGAAAAGCTGCGGGCGCAAACGGCCGAGGTGCGGCTGCGCTGCCGGCAGGCGGGCGAGGCGCAGGCGGGCTGGAACGGCATCCGCAAGTTCAGCGTGGCGAAAAAGACGGTGGAGTGCGAGGACGTCTGCGCGTTTTACCTCAAGCCGCATGACGGCCGGCCGATTCCAGCGTTCAAGCCGGGGCAATACCTGACGTTTCACCTTGAATTGCCGGGCCGCGACAAAACGCTCATCCGGTGTTACTCGCTTTCGGACAGTCCGCGGGATTATTACCGGGTGACGATCAAGAAGGAGAAGGCGCCGGCGGACCGGCCTGACCTTCCGCCGGGCGCGGCTTCGAGTTATTTCTGCGACGCGGTCAAGGAGGGGGACATTTTGAACGTGAAGGCGCCCGGCGGACATTTTTTTCTGGACATGGCGCAGTCGCGGGCGGTGGTGCTGATCGGCGGCGGCGTGGGCGTGACGCCGATGTTAAGCATGGCCAACGCCATCGCGGCGAGCGGTTCGAAACGCGAGGCCTGGTTTTTTCTGGGGGTGCGCAACCGGCGCGATCACATTCACAAAGCCGAACTGGAGAAGCTCGCCGCCGAGAACGAGAACATTCGTCTTCACGTCTGTTACAGCAAGCCGGGCGAGGGCGACGTGAAAGGGCGCGACTTCCAGCACGAAGGCCGGGTGACGGTGGAACTGTTCAAGGAACTTCTGCCTTCCTCGAACTTTTCCTATTATCTGTGCGGGCCGGGCGCGTTCATGAAGAGCATCACGGAGGGCCTTGAAGAATGGGGAGTGCCGGAGGGGGACGTACATTTCGAGGCGTTTGGCCCGGCAACGGTCAAGAAGAAGGCCGTGGCGCCCTCCGCGGAGGAGACGGTTCATCTGGCGCGGATCAACGTGACGTTCGGGCGTTTGGGCAAAACCGTCCGTTGGGAGCCGTCGGCGGGCAACCTGCTGGATTTTGCCCGGGATAACGGCGTGAAAATTGATTCCGGCTGCTGCGCGGGCGGCTGCGGGACGTGCCTGGTGGCCATCAAATCCGGGGAAGTGACTTATCTGCAAAAACCGGATGCCGAACCGGAAGCCGGGGCGTGCCTGACGTGCATCTGCCGGCCGAAAAGCCATCTGGTTCTTGACGCCTAAAGTGCCGGAGACCTGAAATGCCCGCCATCGCCGCCATGCTCGAACGTCCACAACGCTGGGACGCCGCTTTTTCGCCGGAAATGGACGATGCGGCGGTGGAGGCGCTGATGGCGACGGCGCCTTTCCGGGACATGGACGCGGGGAAATTTCCCAAACGGACTCCGTTGCGGGACATCCTGCGCAACGACACGCGGATTGTTAATTTTCGGAAAGGGGAGATTGTGGTGCGGCAGGGAGATTACGGCACATCGGCGTTTCTTATTTTGAGGGGCGCGGCGCGGGTGGTATTGCGGCCGGACCTGCCGCCGTCGGTGCTGGGGCGGCAGGCGCGCGGCAAAAAGAACATTTTCCGCGCGCTGGCGCAACTCTGGAACGGGCGGCGTCCGCCGGAAAGTTTTCGCTGCGCGGATTTAATGCCGGATTCGCGGATTGGGGCGCGGCTTGAGCAGGAGCGTGTGCGGGTTTTTCTCCAGGACGTGCCGCGGGTGCTCGATCAGCATCGGACCGAGGAAATGACGGCCGGGGATTTTTTTGGGGAAATTGCGGCGTTGAGCCGGATGCCGCGCACTTCGACGGTTTTCGCGGACAGCGAGGAGACGGCGCTTTTGGAAATCCGGTGGCAGGGTTTGAGGGATTTGATGAAGTTCGACGACGCGCTGAAGGCGCACATCACGAGGATATACCGCGAACGCGCGCTGGCTTCGTATCTGAATGCGACGCCGATTTTTCGGCGGCTGGACAAGGTGCAATTGGGGCGCGTGGCGGAGGCGGTGGAGTTTGCGACGTTCGGGGATTACGACTGGTCCGGCGATTACAAGAGGCTGGCGCAAGCCGGGACCGTCCGGCCGGAACGGGAGCCGGTGATTGTGACGGAGGGAGATTATCCCAACGGCGTGGTGCTGCTGCGGGCGGGTTTTGGACGGGTGAGCCAGAAGGCGGGCGGCGGCGAGCGCACACTCAATTACATTGGCGCGGGACAGAGTTTCGGGCTGCGGGAAATCGCGCACAATTGGCGCAAGGGCGCGAACCCGGTCAATTTTCAATATTCGCTGCGCGCGATTGGCTACGCGCACGTTCTTGTCGTGCCCGTCCCCGTGATGGAGGAGATAGTGCTGCCCTCTGTCCCGGCGTCTGAATTGCCCGCACTTATCGAGACAGCGGATGAGGGCGGCCCGTCCGCCGCGCCCGCGCAAAGAGCGCCTCGCGAGGCCGTTGGCGCCGAACTGCTGGAATTTCTGACTGAAAACCGATTTTTCAACGGCACGGCCACGATGATGATTGATCTGGACCGCTGCACGCGCTGCGACGATTGCGTGCGCGCGTGCGCCTCGACACACGACAACAATCCGCGTTTTCTCCGGCACGGGCCGGTGGGCGGAAGGGTCATGGTGGCCAACGCCTGCATGCACTGCGCGGACCCGGTCTGCATGATTGGCTGTCCGACGGGGGCGATTCATCGTGAATCGTTCGGGGGCCAGGTGGTGATCAATCCGGCCACTTGCATCGGGTGCCGGACCTGTTTCAATAATTGTCCCTACGACGCCATCCGGATGGTGGAGGTGCGGGATGAAACCGGCGAGTTTATGGTGGACGAGGAAATGAAACCCATATTGAAAGCGACCAAGTGCGACCTATGCGTTGAAAATGCCGGCGGTCCGGCCTGCCAGCGCGCGTGCCCGCACGGGGCATTGACGCGCATCAATCTCAACCGCCTGGACGCATTGGCCGGGTGGCTCCAAAAATGAGGCGATTCCGGCGCCAGCATTTGCTTGGCACCACCGCGCTGATCGTCGCGGCCATTGCGGCGCTCCTGCTTCATCGGGCGTTCCACCGGACGCTGCCCGACTATGCGTTTGTGACGGGCTGGATTTTATTCGCCGCCATGCTGGTGCTGGCGGTCTATAACGCGCGCAAAAAGCTCCCGTTTTTGCCGCTTGGAAATTCCGAAAGCTGGCTGCAAATTCACATCTATCTGGGCTTTTTCACCGTGCTGCTTTTTTTCATCCATTTGAATTTCCGCCTGCCGCGCGGCTGGCTCGATATTTCCCTGGCCTCCCTTTTTGCGCTTGTGGCGGCGAGCGGCGTGGCCGGCCTGTTCCTGAGCCGCATTTTGCCGCGCCGCCTTTCCACGCGCGGCGGCGAGGTCATCCACGAGCAGATTGCGCCGTTGCGGCACGTCTTGAAGACTGAGAGCGAGATGATTGCGCTCGGCCCGGCTGCTTCGTCGCCCGCGGTGGCCGAATTTTACACGCGCCGGCTCGCGCCGTTCTTTGCCGGCCCAAAAAACGCCTGGGCGCACCTCTTCGAATCGCGCCGGCCGGTCCATTCGCTCCTGGCTGAATTGGAAGACCTGCGCCGCACGGGCAGCGAGGCCGAGCGCGGCGCGCTCGAAAAGCTGGCCGACCTCGTCCGCCGCAAGGACGGGCTGGATTATCATCGCGCCCTGCAACTGACCTTGAAGCTCTGGCTGTTCATCCACGTCCCGCTGACCTACGCGCTGCTCATTTTTACGTTGGCGCATATTGCGATTGTGTTCGCATTTTCGGGAGGGGCGCAATGAACCCGGCGAACCCCGGCGACAATCCAGCCTTCGAACCGGGCAATTACGCGCGGCCAAATCAAAACTGGACGTGTGGCCGCGCCACGGAAGGCCAGCCGTGCCGCGCCGGACCGGACGCCAAAGGACGCTGCGGCGCAAAGGCCGAATGCCGTCCGCGGCTGGAGATCAAGCCCGGCCAAACGAAGGGCCGATGGCATTGCACGCGGCCCGAGGCCTGCGAATCCGGACCGCTGCCCGATGGACGTTGTTCGCGTCCGGTGGCCCGTTGTTCGCCCGTTCCGACGTTGCGATTGTGGCGGGCGCGGGCGAGCCTGGCGGCGGTGGCGGCCGCCTGCGCCGCCCTTCTTATTTGCCTGGGCGTTCCGCCGTGGCGCGGCCGATTCATCAGTCCGGGCCAATTATCGCAACCCCATTCCAGCGCGGCCTTCGCCGCGCTGGCCTCCACGAACCATCTCGGCGGCGGTTGCGCCGCCTGCCACGTGGCCGGCAATTCCGGCCCGCGCGGCCTCATGGCCCGAGCCGCCCGCGCCCGGCCGGGGATGGGAGATTTTCACGGATTGTTGACGGCTTCCGCAGCCGCGCCCACGCGCATGGACGCCGCCTGCCTCGAATGCCATGCCGGAAAAAATTTTCATCATCCCGCGGCCCCGGCCATCTCGTGCGTCTTCTGCCACAAGGAACATCACGGCGCCGCGATGGCGGCCGCCACCGATGCCCAGTGCGATTTTTGCCACGGCAACGCGGCCACGATGTCCGCGGTTTCCGCCATGCCTCGTATCCATCATTTTGCAACCGACCATCCTGAATTCCGGTTCATCGCCGAAAAATGGCGCGACCCCGACACGTTGCAATTTAACCACCAACTTCATCTGACGAGCGACTCGATTCCAAAATTGCCCGGGGGCAGAAAGCTGGATTGCGCGTTTTGCCATCAGCCGGACGCTTCCGGCGCGTTCATGCGGCCCGTAAACTTTGAGCGCAACTGCCGCGTCTGCCATTCGCTCCAGTTCGATCCGCAAACGCCGGAACTTGCGCTGCCGCACGGCAGCGTCCGGTTTGTCACCGCCTTTCTGCACAGCCTGCCGGCGCAATACGCCCGCCTGGCAAAACGCGAAGGCGCGGCGGATAGTGACGCCTTTGTCCAACACAAGCTGGCGGCCTTGCGATCGCAGTTCGGAAGCGGCGCTGAATTGGAGCGGCGCGTGTTCTTCAGCACGGCAACGGTTGGGCCGGAGGAACAGATCGGGACGTTAAGCGGCGCGACACGCGCGGTGTTTCCCGGCTGCGCGTATTGTCATGAGGTCAAGGCGGGGCCGGAGGGACCGGAGGTGACGAAACCATTGATGCGCGAGCGCTGGCTGCCGGACGCCAAGTTCAGCCATGCCAGCCACGCGGGAATTGCGTGCGCGCGCTGTCACGACGCCGTTGAGAGCCGGGACACGGCGGACATCATCCTGCCGCCGCGGGAAACGTGCCTGGAATGCCACAGCCCGCGCGGGGGCGTGGCGCATTCGTGCGTCGAATGCCACAATTATCACAACCCGGCGCCGACGGTGGCGGCGCGATGAAAAGTGCTTGACATATCGGGCTTCCACGACGCGGGCGGTTGCCGGCAAGAAGCGATAAATGCAGACCTCATCCGCCATCGAACACAGCTTTCAACCGCTCCCAACCAACTGGATTGGACGCGAGGAGTTGCGGGGGAAAGGCCAGTTCTGGACGCCTGACTGGCTCGCAAAAATCATGGCCGCATGGGTGACCGAAAAACAGCCGGCCACGTTGTTTGATCCCGCCGTCGGGCCGGGAACTTTTTTTTCCGCCGCGCGAGCCGCGGGATACACCGGGCACTTTGATGGATTCGAACTTCACGAAGCTGTTTTTGCCGATGGCGAAAAACTCGGCTTGACAAGAAATGACTTCAACCGGATTCACATTGCCGATTTTCTATCGAGCCGCTTCACCCGAACTTTTCCAGCCATCATTTCCAATCCGCCTTACATCCGGCATCACCGGTTGGACGAAAAACGCAAATCTGAATTGAAGACCATCGCGGAACGGGTTCTGGGTTTCGCGCTGGATGGGCGGGTAGGATTACACGTGTATTTCCTGCTCAAAAGCCTGGAACATCTGTCGCCGGCGGGCCGCCTCGCGTTTGTGCTGCCGGCGGACGTTTGTGAAGGCATTTCGTCGCGCGCGCTTTGGAATCGGCTATGCGAGCGGTATCGTTTGGAAGCCATCCTGACTTTTGATGAATGCGCCGCGCCATTTCCCAAGGTGGACACAAACGCGATGGTTTTTTTCATGTCTCATTCCGCGCCCTGCCGCCATTTGAAGTGGTTGCGGGTAAAAGAGCGGGATGTGGAATCGGTATTGCATTCGCTTCTGGATGCGAAAAACGGACAAGATGCCGGTAAAGCCGTGGATTGCCAGGAGCGCGAACTTCCCGAAGCGTTGGACACGGGGCTTTCACGCCCGCCCCGCCCGGTCGCATCACGCGGCATTCCACTCTCCCACTTCGCCCGCATCGTCAGGGGTATTGCCACCGGAGCCAACGAATTCTTTTTTTTCACCCGCGAACAAGTAAAGACGTTGGGACTGTCCCCGCGCTTTTTCATCCGCGCCATCGGGCGCACGCGGGATTGCCGCGGGGATGTGTTGCGTCCATCCGCATTGGACCAACTTGACCTGGCCGGTCGCCCCACTTGGCTGTTGAATCTGGACAACACCCCCAAGGAACAGTTGCCGGCCAGCCTGCGGTCGCACCTTGAATCCGGCGAGCAACAGCAGTTTCACCGGCGCTCCCTCATCCAAAGCCGCCGGCCTTGGTATAAAATGGAGCAACGCACTCCGCCACCCATCCTGTTCGCCTACCTGGGCCGTCGCGATTGCCGGTTTATTCTCAACGAAGCGGGCGTGGTGCCGCTCACTGGTTTTCTGTGCATTTATCCGTGGGACACCAACCGCGAAGCTGTCCGGCGGCTGTGGCGGGCATTAAACCACCCCGACACACAGCAAAACCTTGCCTTTGCGGGAAAATCCTACGGCGGTGGCGCGGTGAAAGTGGAACCGCGACAAATGGACACCTTGGAAATCCCCGAACCGGTGTTGCGTGAGGTTGGCTTGAAATCGCCGGAGGTCGCGACTGAACTCGTTTTGCTGGATAGGGCAGCCGGGGAGAAATCCAGCGGGAAATCCACGCTCAAGAAACGCCCGTCTGGTTGAACCTCAATAACGATGCAAATGCAATCCGTTTTGACTCAGCGCGGCT
This sequence comes from Verrucomicrobiota bacterium, assembly GCA_028872915.1. GTDB lineage: Bacteria > Verrucomicrobiota > Verrucomicrobiia > Limisphaerales > UBA11358 > UBA11358. The sequence continues at coordinate 16,619 of JAGWNY010000039.1, read as the reverse complement.
TGGTTTTTTACACCAACCGCCGCGATGGGGGCGATTGCCAGATTGACGGCTTGGGCGACGTCCTTTACGCCCTCACCCCCGCTGAAATCAAAATCGCGGAAGGAGCGACCAAACGAGCCTGGCGGCGCAGTCCAAAATTTTGAGGGCGGTTGACTTGTCCATGCTCGGCCCGAGAACATGACAGGGAAGATGCCGTTGCGCGGTCAAGAAATTTCATTTTTGCAATTTGGCGGCTGGCGACTGGCTGACAAATTCGTCCAGTCCATTCGTGGTCAACGGGCAGTACACCATTACAAACGGGGCATCCAGCGGGACGAAATTTTACCGGCTCGTGAATCCGTAAATGGGCCGCGCTGCGGTTCGGCTCAATAGCGGTAATGTTCCGCCTTGTAGGGGCCTTCGATGGGCACGCCGAGATAATCGGCCTGTTTTCGGGTCAGTTTCGTGAGTTTGACGCCGATTTTTTCCAAATGCAGGCGGGCGACTTCTTCATCCAATTTTTTCGGCAGGCGGTAAACGCCTATTTTGCAGGTATCGCGGTTTTTCCACAAATCCAGTTGGGCGAGCACCTGGTTCGTAAACGAGTTTGACATGACGAAGCTCGGATGGCCTTCGGCGCAGCCGAGGTTCACCAGCCGCCCTTCGGCCAGCAGATAGATGCCGCGGTCTCCGGGCAGATCGAAACGGTCCACCTGCGGCTTGATGTTGACCTTGCGCACGCCGCGGGCGGCGGCCAGGCGGTTGACCTGTATCTCATTGTCGAAATGGCCGATGTTGCAGACGATGGCCTGGTCCTTCATTTTCAGCATGTGCTCCAGTGTAATGACGTCGCAGTTGCCCGTCGTGGTCACGTAAATGTCCGCCTCGCCGAGGGTGTCTTCCACCGTGGCGACCTGGAATCCTTCCATCGCCGCCTGCAAGGCGTTGATGGGGTCAATCTCGGTGACAATGACCCGCGCTCCGAATCCCCGCAATGAATGGGCGCTGCCCTTGCCGACGTCGCCATATCCGCAAACACAGGCCGTCTTGCCGGCAATCATCACGCCCAGCGCGCGCTTCAGGCCGTCGGCCAGGGATTCGCGGCAGCCGTAAAGATTGTCGAATTTCGATTTGGTCACGGAATCGTTTACGTTGATGGCCGGGACGAGCAGCTTTCGGGCTTCGAGCATCTGGTAGAGGCGATGGACGCCGGTGGTGGTTTCCTCGCTCACGCCTTTCCATTCCTTCACGGCCCGGGTAAACCATCCGGGCCGCTCGCGGCCGCACGTCTTTAAAAGATTTTTGACGACGGCGACTTCATGGTTGTCGGTCGGCGCATTGACCCAGTTATCCCCCTGTTCCATTTCATAACCCTTGTGCAGGAGCAGCGTGGCGTCCCCGCCGTCGTCCACCACCAGTTCCGGCCCCTTTCCTCCCGGATGCGTGAGCATCTCCAGCGTGAACCGCCAGTATTGCTCCAGCGACTCGCCTTTGAACGCGAAGACGGGAATCCCGGCCCTGGCCATGGCCGCCGCGGCGTGGTCCTGCGTGGAAAAAATATTGCAACTGGCCCAGCGCACGGACGCGCCCAGTTCCACCAGGGTCTCAATGAGCACCGCCGTTTCAATGGTCATGTGCAGCGAGCCGGAGACGCGCACGCCGCGCAACGGCTTTTGCGCGCCGTATTTCGCGCGGCAGGCCATCAGGCCGGGCATTTCCTGCTCGGCGACTTCGATTTCGCGCCGGCCCGCTTCCGCCAGCGCAATGTCGCGCACGCAATAATCGGTCCCCGCTCCGGCGTCGGCGCCGTCGCGCAAGGATTTTTTTCGCGAGGGAGGGAGCTTGATGGTGGGCATAAATCAATCTTTGCTTTTAATGTTAACGATTCTCTTGGGCCGGGCGCTTTGGATTTGTCTCCTAACTGTCCAAGGCTTTCTTCAATGCCTGGGTTTTGTTCGTCTTTTCCCAGGTAATATCCGGGTCATTTTTTCCGAAATGCCCGTAATTGGTCGTCTTCCGGTAAATGGGCCGCAGCAAATTCAGTTCCTTGATGATGTCCGCGGGCTTGAAGCTGAATACTTCCTTTACCGCGTTTTCGATTTCCGGGTCCGTCAACCCGTCCGCCGCCGTCCCAAAGGTGTCCACCGACACGCTCACCGGCTCCGGATGGCCGATGGCATAGGCAAACTGGATTTCGGCGCTGGTTGCGATTCCCGCTGCCACGATGTTTTTTGCCACGTATCGTCCCATGTAAGCGGCGCTCCGGTCCACCTTCGACGGGTCTTTGCCGCTGAATGCTCCGCCGCCATGCCGCCCCATGCCTCCATAAGTGTCCACAATGATTTTTCGTCCGGTCAATCCGGTGTCGCCCTGCGGCCCGCCCACGACAAACCGCCCCGTGGGATTGATCAGATATTGCGTGCGGGCCGTCAGCAATTCGGGCGGGAGGGTCTTTCCAATCACTTCCTCGATGCAAAATTCCTTGATGACGCGGTGCTTGACATCCGGCGCGTGTTGGGTGGAAATCACGACGTTGGTGATCTCCACGGGCTGGTCATCCTCGTAACGGACGGAAACCTGGCTCTTGGCGTCCGGCCGCAGCCATTTCACTTTTCCGCTCTTGCGGATGCGTGTCAACGCCTGACCCAGCAAATGGGCGTACATGATGGGCGCGGGCATCAATTCAGGCGTTTCATTGCACGCATAGCCAAACATCAATCCCTGGTCTCCGGCGCCCTGTTCCGACGTGCCCTTGCCGTCGGCCTTGCGCGCGTCCACGCCCTGCGCGATGTCCGGCGATTGCGAGGTGATGGCGTTCAAAATGAGCACCCGCTGCGCGTGGAAGACATCGTCGTCATGCGTGTAGCCGATTTCCCGAATCGCCTTGCGCGCGATGGCGCTGAAATCGAGCTCCGCCTTCGTCGTAATCTCTCCGCCCACGACCACGAGGTTGGACTTTGCATACGTTTCGCATGCGACCCGGCTGTATTTGTCCTGCGCGAGGCAGGCGTCCAGCACGTAATCGGAAATGGTGTCGCAGACTTTGTCGGGATGCCCTTCTCCGACCGATTCGGATGAAAAAATAAAGTTCTTGCTCATGGTTATATTTCAAAGTATTGACGTATCAGGATTCGATGATATATCATTTTCAATGCCTGTCAAATGTTTTGTTGATCTGTTATTGAAACATGTCCGCCACGTTGAAATCCCTCCGATCCCTGTCCGATCCGACCCGGCTGAGGATGATCGCGTTGCTCGAAACGGATGAATTATCCGTTGCCGAACTTCAGGACATCACGCGCCTGGGGCAATCCCGCATTTCCACGCATCTGGCGTCCCTTCAGGACGCCGCGATCATCGTGTCCCGCCGCGAAGGCAAACGCACCTATTACAAGCTCAATCCGGCCTCCGCCGCCCGCGAGTTTCTCCAGATTGGCGGTCGCGCCGCGCGCGAACTGTCCGATCATGCGGCCGATCAGATCAACCTCAAACGCGTTCTGAACCGCCGCAAGGAACAAGCCCGCGAATACTTCAACCAGGTGGCCGGTCGCTTTGACCGCGTCTATGGCCCGGGCCGTTCCTGGCAGGCCTTTGGCCATTTGCTGCTGCGCATCCTTCCACCGCTGGTCATCGCCGATCTCGGAGCCGGCGAAGGACTGTTGAGCGAGCTTCTGGCCCGCCGCTGCAAAAAAGTCATCGCGGTGGACAACTCGGAAAAAATCGTCGCCTTTGGCGCGGCCAAGGCGAGGAAAAACGGGCTTAAGAACCTCGAATTTCGCCAGGGCGACCTCCAAAATCCGCCCATTGAGCCCGACCACGTGGACATCGTGATACTCAGCCAGGCCCTGCACCACGCCCAGGCGCCGTGCGCGGCCATTGCCGGCGCATACAAAATCCTCAAGCGCGGCGGCCAAATCCTCATCCTGGACCTTCTCAAGCACAATTTTGAGGATGCGCGGCGTCTTTATGGGGACCTTTGGCTTGGTTTTGGGGAGAGCGATCTTCACCGCTGGCTGGAAGCCGCCGGCTTCCGAAGAATCGAGATCAGCACCGTGGCGCGTGAAGAAGAGCCGCCGCATTTCCAGACCCTGCTTGCCGCGGCGGAAAAATAGGAGGCGTTTGAAGAAACGACGCGTCCGGGCGCGGATCAATGTTACAACCGTTTGCCACGGAGATAGGTTTGAACTTCACCGTGATTGCCAGCGAAGTCGAAAGTCAGCACGCCCTTTTCAGCCATGAACACCAACCGCGTTTTCAAATCCATCCGGCATTCAAAAACTTCCGGCGCAAGTTTGCGGATGCTCAACCCCGTGTGGAGATGAGGCTGGCCAAAACCCGATTGCATTTGCCGTAAGATTGCCAGCACTTCGGTTTCCCTGCCCGCGATGGACTTGCGGAAACGCCGTGTCGTTCTAATCTCGCAAGGCACTGATGTCTCCGGTAAAGGTCTTCAAGGTTCCGCGTTTCCGCTCCCTGGCGATGTTTTTTTTAATCCGCCGCCCTGCCTTTGCCATTTCCCTTGCGTTCAATCCATATTCCTGCAAGGCGTAGTCGCCGGAAAAGATTTCAACGGGACGCAGCGCAACGATTCTGTCGCCAAACACAAAACCAATGTCTTCACCCGCCACGGCTTTCCTGAGCCAGAAGCCAAGCCGCCCGCGCCCCTCCGTGATTGTCAGAGTCTTCATACGCTCATTATACGCCACGCGAGGCGGGTTTCAAGGACGCATTCAGGCGAACGTTCCCGGACACAAAATCAGAGAGAAAACCAAAAATTACATTCCCACTGCTGGAAAACGCACGACAACCATCGTCAGATGCCGGCAGGAAATCATGCCAAAGACAAGCCGTTTCCAAGAGGGCCTCAAGGATCTGGTTGTCCACCAGGAAATTCACGCGCCGGTGAGCACGACGTGATCCGTCAACCGCGAGGCGTAAGCGATGGCCGCCAGAAACTCCTTGTGGCTCGCGCCGTGGCTCAAGAGATCAAGAATATCCGTAACACGCATACGCTTGCCCCGGATGCACGGCTGGCCGCCGCATTTGCCCGGCTCAACGGTAATTCGTTCCAGCAGTTTCACGGGAAGAACATCCGCCACCCCCCCCCAAAAAAAAGCAATGGATTTATGACCGACAGGCTTTGCTGATTCGCTTCGTGTTTGATGAGGCCATCGCCAGCGGGCTGGAAACGCTTTTGACCCAAAAGGAGATGGACGCCATTCGCAACCGCGTGATGAGGGGCAAATGGAGAACGCGAATTAAAAGGGCGGCGTTTTGCAAAAGTCGCCCAAGCAATTGATAACAGGATTTGCTATTTTTTGTCATCTGGCCTATGATGGCAAAAATTGATTTATCGTTTATGAACGTGTCGTTGACGCCGGAACTGGAAAAATTCGTGGCCAAAGAAGTGGACAGCGGCCTTTACCGGACCGCCAGTGAAGTGGTCCGCGCCGGTTTGCGCCGGCTCAAGGAACAACGCAAATCCATGCGTTTGCCGGGCGCCTTGGATGAACTGGAAAATCACTTGTTGGAAGCGGTTAACTCACTGGATGCGGGCAAAGGAATAAACGGGCAAACCGTATTCCGGCGGCTTCGCAAACGCATCAAGGAAGCGCGTGGCTGAATTCTTCCTGGCGCCTTGCGTCGAGGACGAATTGTGGGCGATTTGGGAATACATCGCCCGCGACAATCCGGATGCGGCCACGCGCGTTGTCGAGGCGGCTTATGAAACCTTCATGGCGCTGGCGACAAATCCCGGTTTGGGCCGGCAGCGAAAATTCCGTGATCCGCGATTGAAGGGCGTTCGCTCGTGGTTGGTGTCCGGCTTTGACAACTATCTAATTTTCCACCGCGCCGTTCCCGGCGGAATTGAAGTGCTGCACGTTTATCACGGCGCAAGGGACATCGAAAAGCTGTTTGGTGAAAAATGAGGGGGTTCAGGTGCCTGTTTCATGGTGTCCTGACAATTCCGCATTCCGCCGGGGCAACGGGGCGCGGGGCGCACGCGCGAGGCGGGGCGATGGCGGAAACGAGACCCACACGGATGTTGCGCATTTGCCGCTGGCGGAAGCGGCGGAAATGCTGCCGCAGTTCTTAAAGGGGAATGACACACAAAGAGGGACACAAGAAACCGGCGCGGCGGGTCTCAAGCTGGCTTTGGCTGGCGTGAATGACATCAGGGCAGGAGAGCAGAAAGGCATTGATAACAAAGGCGAAAATCCTGCGCCGGCGCTGGCTGGCGCAGAGGGCCAGGAAACGGAACTGGCGCACCCATCAGGAGTTGAACCTGAAACCTTCTGATCCGTAGTCAGACGCTCTATCCAATTGAGCTATGGGTGCCCCGGCGCAGCATAAAATTACGAAACCCCTACCGCGTGCGCAAGAAATATCAGGGTCCAAATAATCCATTGACCTTCGCCGGCCCGCCGCCTAGTTTTTTGGGCGCCTCATGATGAAACCCTACGTTCCGCCAACGCGATTGGACTCGGTTTCCATCATTTTGCCGGTGATCAACGAAACAGTTTCGCTCAGAAAGACGGTTGAGACGGTTCTGGGCGACGTCAAACGCGAACTCATCCGGGAATTCATTATCGTGGTTTGCAAACGCACCACGCCGGAGGCCATGACCGTCGCCGGCGAACTCCAAAAGGAATTGGCCGGTTTGGTCGTGGTGCTACAGCAAAAATTGCCTTTTCTGGGCGGAGCGTTGAGGGATGCTTTTGACGTGGCGCGGGGCAGCCATCTCATCATCATGGGCAGCGACCTGGAAACGAACCCCGACGACGTTCACGTTCTGATCGAGGAGGAACAAAAAATACCCGCCGGCATCGTCACGACTTCGCGCTGGATTCGCGGCGGCAAGTTCCACGGCTACTCGCCGATCAAACTTCTGTGCAACTGGATATTCCAGCGTTTCTTCTCCCTTCTTTATGGGACCCGGCTTACGGACATGACGTTCGGTTTTCGCATCATGCCCACGGGCCTGGCCCAGGCCATCCATTGGGAGGAAGTGCGCCATCCATTCAACCTCGAATCCATCGTCAAACCATTGCGGCTGGGGATTCCGGTCTGTGAAATTCCCACCATCTGGAACCCACGCATCGAGGGCGAGTCGCAGAACCCGTTCTTCCGCAATTTTGAATACTTCCGCATCGGTTTCAAAGCGCGGTTTGCCGATAAAAATTCATTCTGGCGCACATGAAAAAAGTCATCGTTACCACCACCATCAATCCGCCCACCAAAGCCATCGAGTCCTTTCAAGCGATGAAAGACTGGGAATTGGTCGTGGCCGGCGACAAGAAAACGCCGCGCGACTATCGCCTGGAGCGGGGCATCTATATCACGCCCGAAGAGCAGGAGAAGTATGACCCTCTTTTGTCCGAAGCGATTGGCTGGAACTGCATTCAACGGCGCAATTTCGCCTTCCTCTGGGCCATGGAAATGAAGGCGGACATTGTGGCGTTGGTGGACGATGACAACATTCCCCTGGCGGGTTGGGGGGAAGATTTGCTGGTCGGCAAAGAGGTTGAAGTCAATTTTTATGAAACGGACCTGCCGGCTTTCGACCCGATTGGGGCGACGAATTATCCGCTCTTGTGGCATCGGGGCTATCCGCTGCAACTGTTGTCCAAACGCGATTACTCGCGCAAGAGCCGGCGCCGCGTGCGCGTGGACATCCAGGCCGATTTTTGGAACGGCGATCCGGACATTGACGCCCTTTGCCGCATCGCCCACGCGCCGGAATGCGCCTTTGATCCGGCGGCATTCCCTTTTGCGGCAAATAAACCGGGGCCGTTTGATTCTCAAAACACATTCATTCGCGGGGAACTATTGAAGGATTATTTCATGTTTCCTCACGTGGGTCGGATGGATGACATCTGGCCGGGCTATTATGTGCAGGCGCTGGGTCACAAGGTTGTTTACAACCGGGCCTCGGTTTATCAGGAGCGCAACGTGCATGACCTGATTCGCGACATGCGCGGCGAATATATCGGTTACGAAAACAATTTCAAACTCGTTGCCGATTTGGCAGGCGATCCGGAATCCATTCTGGCGCACGTTCCGGGCCGCACCGCATGGGCTTTCCAGCTTTACCGCAGGCATTTCCGGCGATAGAGCGGTTGAAGGAATGCTTTTTCATTTCGGCCGGATTGGCCGGTCAAAACCTTGCGCGAGGCCGCGCTGGTATGCGGCGCGTTTCGTATCTCCCTGTTGCGCGTATGCCACCGAGAGGTCCCAATGCAGCACGCTTTCATCGGGATTGTAAATCAACAGTTGTTGCCATAGAGAGATGGCCTGCGCCCGATGGCCTTGTTGCGCCTCCATATAAGCGAGTTCATAAGCCGCCCTGAGCGCGTCCTGCGACCAGGGCTGGCGGGCAAGCGCCAGCCGATACAGCTTCTCGGCGCGTTTTGGCTGCCCCAAATGATCGGCATAAATGTCCCCTTCGAACGTAAGCGCCCACGGACTGATCGGTTCAAATTCACGGTAGAGGTCCACCCACTTCAAGGCGTCTTGAATTCTGCCTTCCTGCACGGCGACAACGGCCCTGACGGCGTACGGGCCGGAACGATCCGGAGCCAGTTTGATGGACTTTGCGGTGAGTTCTTCCGCCTTGTGATATTCAGCGCGGCCCGCATAGAGTTTTGCCAGTTCGGTCATCGCGTCAAAGGCCTGCGGAAACGCGCGCAGACTGCGCTCGTAGGCGACAGCCGGGTCGTTCCAGGCGCTGGACCAGGATGCCGCTTCCAATGCAGCTGCAGCTCGTGAAGCAGTCAAGAATATGACCAGTGCGCCGGCGCCGATGCGGGCCATTCCCCTCGTTTTCAACGACAATAATGCGCGGAGTACCGCGGCAAACGCGATGGCCATGCCGACGCTTGCCAGCGCGATATAAGAATCGCAATACGGTCCGTTTCGGAATCCGAGGACGTTGCTCATGGGCGCGAAGGCCAGCAGAAACCACAAAATTCCAAATGCGACGTATGGGTAACGCCGGCGCCAGACGACGGAAGATACCGCCGCCGCCAGCACAACAAGCGCGTAAACCGCCAGTCCCGGGGCCGATACCTGTCCCCAATAATAACCACCGAGCACTGCCATGCCGGTGAACGGCCACAGCCATTTGCCGGTGTGCAACGCGGTAAGGTAACCGGACGACACCATCGCCTGCAGACGCGAGACGCCGGAAAAACCTCCCAAGACGTGTTGCGTGGAGTGAGCCTGGTGACGCAGAATCAGATAAAATACCAGCGTCAACCCGTACAGAAAATAGAGGCGCCAGGTGGAAAAGCGCCTGAGCCTCGCGGGCCGCAGGTACCAGTCCACCAAAAAAAACAAGGCCACCAGACTGACGGCTCCCTCATAAGCGAACAAGGCCAATAACAGACACAGCCACGCGCCCGCGCTCCAAACGCCTCCCGCCGTCCCGCCGCCTTCCATTGTTGATTCTTCGGATTCACAGGCAAGGTCGTGGCAAATCAACGCCACGGCAGCCAGGCCGGTCATCAACAGGATATTTGAAGCGCTCAACCACACACTGCTTGAGACCAGCGTCGGTGAGAGCAGCCAAATCGCCGTTGCGGCAAGCGCCCATCCGCGGTTGGCCAGCAAACGGCAGCACAATTTGAAAACCGCGCACGCGCTGAACACGCCGACGGCCATGGACAAGGCCCGCACCGGCGCCATGCCCCCGTGATAATAAAGCCAGTTATAGGCTACAAACATCAGGTTTTTGACGGGGCGGAAAAAGCCGTACAAGTCCGTCCCAAGGAGGGATAACCATGAGCTACTTGTTCGGATCAGGAAGAGTTCGTCCTTGTCGTCGAGCGCGAAAAACGGCGCGTGAATGGAACAAGCGCCGATGGCGACATACGCGAGCAACATGGCACCAAACAAAAGGCCAATCATCCAGTCGCGAAGTTCCTTTTGTCCCTCCGCGAATATAACGCGATCCGGCTCTTTGGGAGCGGACCATTTTTTCCATACGCGATTCCACAGCGTCTCCTTCACCATGCCCGGCGATTCGACCGCGGCATCAAGCGCAAGGTTTGTTCTGTTCATCAGCAGGGGCGATTGTGGTTGCATCGTTTCTTTAAATCATAGCCTGTCCACCACGATTGGTTCACTGACAAAGCACTTCCCGTGCCGGATTCCGCCCCAAACCCTTTGCGGTTCAAGACCTTGAGCGCGTTCAGCGCGCGGCAAGCCCGGCAAAAATCTTGTCCGCTTCCTGCAACGTCTCCTTCGAGCCGATGTCATACCAGATGCCCGGCACGCGCCACGTGTAAAAGGGCGTTCGCGGATAAAGCCATTGCACCAGCCGGCCCGGCTGGTCGGGATTGTTGCCCTCAGCCACGTATTGCCGGATCAGCCGCAAAGTGGACCGGGGATAGAAGTAAAGGCCGATTCCCGTCAATGTGCTCGTTGGATTTTGGGGCTTCTCCTCAAAAAAGGTAATCCTGCCATCGGGCGCGGTGGAGATGGCGTTGTATTTCTTGATTTGTTCCAAATCGCCAACGTCGTAGAGCGCGAGCACGGGAGCCTGCTTTTCACGGCAAATGGCCCCGAAGCCATCCAGCTTGCTGCTGAACAAATTGTCGCCTGCCACGATAATCAAGTCATCCTCCACCTTCCGGTCCTGCAGCACGTAATGAATGTCGCCAATGGCGCCCAGCTTGTTGGTATCATCGGTCGAACCATCATTGACGATGGTGAAGTTCAGGCCGGCTCTCGTTGCCCGATAATGATCGGCCCAGGTTTGAAAATGACCCGCAAATTTGGCGTTGGTGACCACGTAAATACAATCGAAGCCCCCTATGGGCGCCAGATTGTCCAGAACGTGCTCAATCATGGGTTTGCCTGCAACGGGCAGCAGCGGCTTGGGCTGTGTCAGCGTGAGCGGATACAAGCGGGTCGCGTATCCGGCGGCTAAAATGATGATTTTCATCGAAAAACCGGGGTGAAATTAAAAAAGACCGGCGCCAGGCGGCAATTCAAAACGCGACGTTTCATTTCCTGGCGATGCTGCGCTGCCGTCATTGGCAGCGATTTAATTTTTTTCAAACAAACTCGGGGCGGACGCATGGGCCAATTGCTCGCAGCGGGCGTGAATTTCCGAGGGCGAATCCGATTGCAACGCAAATTCGGCCAGGGCCTGCGTTTCGGCGAACTTGAGGCGGCGGATCATGTATTTGACCGGCGCCACCACGGGAGGGGCGGCGCTCAATTCATCCACGCCCAAACCGATCAGCAACGGCGTGAGGACCGGGTCGCCGGCGATCTCGCCGCACACGCCCGCCCAGATATTGTTTTGATGGGCGGCGTCCACGGTGTTCTTAATCAGGCGAATGATCGCCGGATGGGTCGGTTCGTAAAGATGCGCGACCCTTTCATTCGTGCGGTCGGCCGCGAGCGTGTATTGAATCAGATCGTTGCTGCCGATGCTGAAAAATTTCACGTGGCGCGCCAGCGCATGGGCGATGAGCGCCGCGGAGGGAATTTCGATCATGGCGCCGATTTTCATTTCGGGGTCGAATGGAATGTTTTCGGCGCGCAGTTCCTCGCGGCATTTTTCCACCAATGCATTGGCCTGGCGCAATTCGTCCAGGCCCGAAATCATGGGATACATCATTTTCACCCGGCCATGGGCGCTCGCGCGAAGAATGGCGCGAAGCTGCGCGCGAAACATTTCCGGCTGCGCCAGGCAAAACCGGATGGCCCGCCACCCCAGAAACGGATTCATCTCCTTGGCCAATTGCAGCGTGGACGCAAATTTGTCACCGCCCAGATCCAGCGTTCGAATGATGACCGGCTGTGGTGTCAGCCTGGACGCCACCTCCTGGTAAACCTGGTATTGTTCCTCTTCGTTGGGCAGGTTTTCCCGATTGATGAACAAAAACTCCGTCCGAAACAGGCCCACCCCTTCCGCGCCATGCGCCCGCACGGCTTCAACGTCCTGCCGGCCCTCGATGTTCGCCGACAGACTGATGACCTTTCCATCCAATGTCACCGCCGGCTGCATTTTGATTTCCCGCAATTTTTCGTCGAGAGACGCCTTCCGCTTGGCCAGTTGGCCGTACTCAAAAAGCGTCTGATCGGTGGGATTGACGGTCACGGTGCCGTTGTAGCCGTCCAGCAGGGCATAATCGCCTGTTTCGAGTTCCTCGCTGATCACCTGCAAGCCAACCACCGCCGGAATATCGAGAGAACGGGCGAGGATGGCCGTATGGGATGTCTGGCCCCCGATGTCCGTGGCGAATCCCAGCACAAAGTCCTTGTTCAGTTGCGCCGTGAGCGAAGGGCTTAAATCGTGCCCCACCAAAATGCACGGCTCGTTGATATGCCGAAAATCGAATTCGTCCAGCACTTCCAGAAGATTGTCCAGCACCCGGCCCGTCAAATCCTGCATGTCCGAAGCGCGCTCGCGCAGGTATTCGTCGTCCACCCCGGCCAGCGCCTCGATATACCGCTCGGCCACCATATGAAATGCGAATTCCGCGTTGACACGCTGCTCGCGAATCAACTTGATGACCTCCTCCACCAGCACCCGATCTTCGAGCATCAGCAGATGGGCGTTAAAAATATCACCTTCCTTCGCGCCCATGTTCTGAACCACCTTTCGCTGCACCTCGGAAATCTGCACCCGGGTTTGCGCCAGCGATTGCTCGAACCGTTTGATTTCCGCGTCAACGTTCTGGTCGTCCACCCGGCGTCGGGAGATGAAGTGCCGCGCGCGATGCATCACCAAAACCTTGCCGCGGCAAATGCCGGACGACACGGCGATGCCGCGATACACTTTTTCCCCTTTCATCTGATCTGACATCGTGTCAGGCATTAAATAACCCAACTCGCTTTGGTTGAAAAGCAATTTAAGAAAGATTGAAGCTCGCAGCCCGGCGGCTCAAAAAGGAGACCGTCAGGCGCGTTCCAGGTATTTGCCCGTGCGGGTGTCCACCCTGATTTTTTCGCCCGTCTTGATGAAAAGCGGCGCTTGAATCGTGATCCCGGTTTCCAGCGTGATGGATTTTTGAACATTGCTCGCCGAGTCGCCCCGCAAACCCTCCGGCGCGTCGGTCACCGTCAAAGCCACGCTGGACGGCAGTTCGATGGAAACCGCCTTCTCTTCCACGAACGTCACCGTGACCGGCCCGTTCTCCACCAGATAATTTTTCACGTCCCCGACCAGTTCGGGCGCCAGCGTCACCGTCTCATACGTCTCCGGGTCGGTGAAAACGTAGTCTTCGCCGTCTTTGTAGCTGAATTCCATTTTTTTGGCGATCATCGGGACCGGTTCGATTTTTTCCGTGGAGCTGAACCGCACGTCGGAAGATTTGCCGGTGCGAATGCTGCGGAGGGTGGCCTGCACGAAGGCGCGAAGGTTCCCCGGCGTGCGATGCTGCATATCCAGCACCACGCTGATGTCGCCGTTATAGTTGATCGCCATCCCGCGGCGAAGATCGTTTGCTGTGGCCATACGTTACTTGATACAAAACACGAGCCGCCAAGCATAGCTTGTTGGCGGAAAAATGCAAGCGCGGTCCTCCTCATTTTGGGGTTAGCGAGTTGACTCAAATTAAATGACACCATGGCGGGTGGAGAAAGGGAGGCGTGTTGACTCAGGGGAAAACCCTACCGAAGGCAATTATTTGGGGAATCTTTAAGATTGAAGGAATCGGGCAAAAAATGTAAAATGAGTGAAGAATGAGCGAAAAACCGTTGCGCATGGTGACCTGCGGCTGGTGCGAGACGAAGGTCTTCATTCCCGGCGATCTGCCGCCGCTGGGCACCGTACCATGCTCGAAGTGCGGGCATCCGATCATGATGCCGATGCGGCTGCGGCAATTCGAATTGCGGAGCGTGATAGCGAGCGGCGGAATGGGGACGGTTTACCGTGCATGGGATACGACGCTGGAACGGATGGTGGCGATCAAGTTGATGAAGAAGGAATTGCTGGAGGATGCCGAGGCGCTGGAAAGTTTTTACCGGGAAGCGCGCTCGTGCGCGCGGCTGAACCACACGAACATTGTTCATATTTACACGTTCGATGAATGGGAAGGGCAGCAGTATCTGGTGATGGAACTGGCGGACCGGGGGAGCCTGGATGATCGCATTGTGAAACTGCACGCGCTACCCGAACTGGACGTGCTGGACATTGGGATCAAGATCGCGTCGGCGCTGGACATGGCGTTGAAATACGATTTGCTGCATCGGGATATCAAGCCCGGCAACATACTGTTTAACGCGGATCACGAACCGAAGCTGGTGGACTTCGGGCTGGCGCGGCAGGTGGACGCGGAACATGAGCCGACCGACATGATTTGGGGAACGCCTTTTTACGTTGCGCCGGAAAAGATAAAACGCGAACCGGAGACATTTTTGTCGGACATGTACAGCCTGGGGGCGACGCTTTATCATGCAATGGCCGGGCAGGTGCCGTTCGACGCGCCGACGCCCGAAGAAGTGATCATTGCGCAGGTGAACAGTCCGTTGACTCCTCCAAACCATATCCTGCCGGAAATCACGCAGCCGACGAGTGACGCGCTGGCGCGCGCGCTGGCCAAAAGCCCGGCGGACAGATTTTTGAGCTACGATGAATTTGTGATGGCGCTGGAAGCGGCCCGGAGTTTGTTGTTGCGGCAGCAGTCGTTGTCGCCGCAAAAGCCGCGGCCCAAAGGCCTGACAAGCTGGTGGAAACGGGCGTGAGGGCCGGCTACCAGGAACCTTCGGCCAACAGCTCCGTGATATTGCGGGCGAGATCATCGGCGAGCAAGGGCAGGGCCTGGCGCTCGGTCTCGGCCAACTCTGTTCCGGTTTGAGCGAGCGTGGCGCCGGTGACTTCCCTGTCGAGCAACACGTTGCCGGTGACGCGGTCGCGGACGATGACATGGGCGGTCGTGGTGACGCGATAATCCTGGACGGTGGTTACGTCCGAGCTTAAAAAGCTGACGGGCTGGCGGTTGTAATGGATGATGACGCCGGTGACGACAACGTCGCCGGGCTGGCTGGTGGCCAGGCGGTAGGTGCCATCGGTCTGGATGCGCTCCCGAAGGGCCTGGGTGACGGCTTCGCCGAGGCGCGGCTGGAGGGTTTGATTGGCAAAGGGGATAATTTCGATGCTTTCCCGGCCCGCGCGGACATTGGGATTGACCGGGCCGAGGTGGTATGCAGCGCAGCCGGCAAAGAGAAAAGCGACGGCGCAGCCGGCGAGGGAGTTTGAGATTCGCATCTTCAGTTGAAGGCGGTTCGGAGGCGCGGTTTGAGCAATTCGATTTCGCGGCGGGCGGGGGCCGCGTAGGGAGAGTTGGGGTCCAGTTGGAGGATGGCGTCGTAATAAACGACGGCGCCGGCCCATTGATGGTTGCGCAGATAAAATTGGGCAATTTTGAAATCACCGGACACACGGACTGCCCTCAAGTCATCCATGGCCTTTTGGGCCCGTGGGACGCGGGGATCGGAGGGGTAGAGAGCGATAAAATCGGTGTAGGAAGCGATGGCCTTTTCCGCGGTGCCCTGATCATATTCGGCGGTTTCGGCCTGTTTTTGATAGTTGAGGGCTTCGCCGTAAAGGGCGGAGGCGGCAATGAGGGGTTGATTATAATAACGGTCGGCGGCGGTCTGGTAGGCGGCGACGGCGTCCTCATAATCCTTTTGCTTTTCGCGGGCGGCGGCAATTTGAAATTGGGCGTAGGGGGCAATGTCGCTGTAAGGGCCGTTGGTGACGACCTGGCCGAAGAGTGCGGCGGTCTGGTCCATGGAGCGATAGAGTGGAAGGATTCCCCAAATCCGGAAAAATTCGCCGTTGAGAAAGCGATTGGCGATGTCGAATTGGCGCCAGAGGACGGCATGGTAGGCGGGGCTGGAGGGAAATTTTTGGACGATGGTCTGGTAGGCTATGAAAGCGAGTTGATCGCGGTTCTGCATTTCAAGGGATTGGCCCATGAGGTATTGGGCGCGCGGGGCGTAATCGGACAGGGGCCAGACGTTCACGACGCGGCGCGACGCTTTCAAGGCGAGGCTGTAGTCGCCATTGGCAAATGCCTGCTCGGCGATGGCGAGTTCCTGATCGGCGCGCTGGCGGACCCAGGCGGCCTTTTGGCCGTAGGGCGCGTAGTACCACCCTTGTGAAGGGGAATAATAAAGGGGCGCGGGCGCCCGAAACGGCAACAACGCGATAAACAGGAGCGGGAGGAACAGCCACCGGCGATTCATGGGCGCACGGTAACGAGCGGGGCGGGTGAAGTCAAGGCGAGGGGCGGAAGTTCGAAAAGCCCCGGGCCATAATGACGGAATAATGACCAACGCCAGGTGATTTAACCGCGAATGGACCCGATGAACGCGAATGGCCGAGTGGTGGAATGGTGCGCGATAGAGGGTTCGAACCTCTGACCCCTACCGTGTCAAGGTAGTGCTCTACCACTGAGCTAACCGCGCAGGCGATGGGAGCAGGAGTGTCGGCGTTTTTTCGCCATCAGGCAAGGAAAAGCGATGGAATGTCGGAACTCCATGAGAATGTCCCCCTGGCAACTCGATAAGAATGTCCCCTTTGGCGCGGTTGCGGTAGCAACCGCGGCCACACATGGAGACATTGAACATGAGCAAGAAGGAACGGGAACGGCTGGGGGTGCTGGCCGGAGTCAAAC
>JAGWNY010000094.1 GCA_028872915.1 Verrucomicrobiota bacterium | reverse complement strand
AGGCGTTTGACCATGTCCTTCTTGGCGGCGGCGTAATCGTAGCCGGGTGAAATCGTGTGCCCGTCCACTTCGAGCGAACTGAGGAGTTTGAACATGTCCTCGATCTCCAGAACGTCGGTTTCCTTGTACACAGTCGTGTTCGTGGCGATCTGGTAGCCGAGAATTTTCGCCATGCGAATCGCCGCCACGCATTCCTTGAACACGCCTTCGCGCTCGACGATCAAATCGTGCGTGAATTCCAGGCCGTCCACGTGCACATTCCAATACATCCACCGGCTCGGCCGGATGACGGGCTTGTTGCCCGCCGCTTCGCCGGAGTTGCGGATCGTCTCGGCGTCCTTGTCGGATATCAATTTCTGATCGAGCAATTTTTTCAGCTTCGGTTCGATTTCGGGCGAATAGACCGCCGCGAGGTAGTCCCTCATTTTTTTCCGCATGAACACGCCGTTGGTGCAGACGTAAATGATGCGGTCCTGTTCGAGCAGGCCGTTGACCAGTTCCTCGATTTTCGGATAGATCAGCGGTTCGCCGCCGCAGATGCTCACCATGGGCGCGTCGCATTCCGTGGCGGCGGCGAGGCATTTTTCCAGCGGCACCATGTCCTTGAGGCTGGTGGAGTATTCGCGGATGCGGCCGCAACCGGTGCAGGTCAGGTTGCAGGTGTGCAGCGGCTCCAATTGCAAGACCATGGCAAATTTGGGCGTCTTGCGGAGCTTGTGTTTGATGATGTGTCCGGCGATTTTCGCCGACAGCGCGAAGGGGAATCGCATAAGCTTATTTCGCGGAAGCGAACTCTTTGGAGGGCGCCGGGAAGGCCGCCGGCGCGTTGGTCCGGCACGGCGCGTCATTTTTCAGCAGTCCGGGCAGGAAGAACGACGCGGGTGAAACCGTGGCGCCGGTGTTGACGCCGCCGCAGCCTCCGCAAAAAAACAGCGGGGCCAAGAGCATTGCCAGCCGGAGCAAATTCCAATTTAATCTCACCTGCCCAGTATAAAACAGTTCGTGACAATGGCAAATGTTAATTCCCTGCATGTCCCTGGCGGCGCCCGGCGCCGGGTGGGAATCCAATGGGTCGCGGTCGCCCTGCTCTTTGCCGCCGGAATGCTCCTGGCCGGCGACCCGCTCAAGCCGGCCTTTGCCGAACGCGCCCGGGCGGAACTTCAGCGCGCCGGCAGGCAATTTCAATCGCATCCGGAGAATTCCAGCAACGCCTGGCTGTTCGCCCGCGCGTGCTTCGACCTTGCGGGGTTCGCCACCAACAAGACCGAACGCGCGGCGGTCGCCCAGGAAGGGATTGACGCCTGCCGCGCGTTCCTGGCGCGCGACAGCCATTCGGCGCCGGCGCATTATTATTTGGGGCTGGACCTCGGCCAGCTCGCGCGCACCAAGCGGCTCGGCGCGCTGAGGCTCGTCCGTGAAATGGAAGGCCAATTCAAGACCGCTTTCGCCCTCGACGGTTCCTTCGACTTCGCCGGGCCGGCGCGCAGTCTGGGGTTGCTCTATCGCGACGCCCCGGGCTGGCCCCTGAGCATCGGCAGCCGGCGCAAGGCGCGCCAATGGCTCGAAATCGCCGCGACCCTGGCCCCCGATTATCCCGGCAATCTCCTGAACCTGGTCGAGTCCTTTCTCAAGTGGAGCGATCGCGGCGACGCCCGCAAGGAACTGGAAAGGCTCGACGCCCTCTGGCCGGCGGCGCGGACGAACTTCACCGGCGCCGCCTGGGAACAATGCTGGGACGACTGGACGACACGGCGCGCCGAGGCGCGACAAAAACTCG
This sequence comes from Verrucomicrobiota bacterium, assembly GCA_028872915.1. Taxonomy (GTDB): domain Bacteria; phylum Verrucomicrobiota; class Verrucomicrobiia; order Limisphaerales; family UBA11358; genus UBA11358. Next base: position 3,529 of record JAGWNY010000094.1, on the reverse strand, counting down.
GTGAACCATCCCGCTCCGCCAAGTCCGGGGCGAAAAAATAAGTTTTCATGTTGAGTGCCTTCGGCTATCTTGAGTGCGAGATGCGGAGTGGAAATCCATTGACCCCGGTATGACCCGACGACTCATCACCACGCTGGCCGATTCCACGCTCTTCCTGCGCGAGTGGCTCGCGCATCCGCAGCGGACCGGCGCCGTGGCGCCCAGTTCCTCCAAGCTCGCCGCCGCCATGGCGAGTTGGCTGCCGGCCAATTCCGATGATTTCGTGCTCGAACTGGGGCCGGGCACCGGCGTGGTGACTGCGGCGCTACTCAACCGCGGGCTGCGCCAGGAACGGCTCCTGGCCATCGAAAAGAACGTGAAACTGGCGCGCCTCCTCCGCGGCCGCTTCCCCGACGCCCAGATCCTCATCGGCGACGCGACGCAACTGGACGAGGTGTTGCGCCAATGCCTGGAGCCGGTGGAATCGGTCGGCGCCGTCATCTCCAGCCTGCCGCTGCTGAATTTCCCGCCCGCCGCCGCCGATCTGCTCGCCCGGAAAATCCACGCCATTCTCAAGCCGGCCGGCCGATGGGTCCAATTCAGCTACCGGCTTGGGCGCGCACGGCTGCGCGGCACGGAGGCGTTTCGGCAGATTTCAGCCGACATCGTCTGGTTGAACCTTCCGCCCGCGCGCGTCAACGTTTATCAGAAATGAACCGGCGGACGCGGCGCTGGCGCGCTAACGCCGGAATTGCAAGGGGGCGGCCCCGGTCGTCTCGTGGGCGCAAGGCTGATTGATCGGCGCCTCGGGCGGGCGGCTGTTCGGGGACACGACGTGGTTGGCGAGCATCCAGGCCTCGACTTCCTCGCCGCTGACGTCCGCGAGCACGTGGCCGTTGATCTCGACGCACGGACTCAACATCTGGCCGCTCTTCTCGATCATTTCCTGGCGTTGCTGCGGGTCGTTGACAATGTCCCGGTCCTCGAACGGCAGGTCGTATTTGCGCAGCACCGCGCGAACGCCCTGGCTCCAGCCACAGGTCGGTTTCAGGTAGGCAATGATGGTCGGTTTATTCATGGTACAAAACTTGTTTAAGCCGTGGCAACAAAGTGCCACATCTTGCCCGCGCGGGCAAATGTTTTGCCGGCTCGGGCCAGGGGTCGGGCGGGCGGGGGATTTCTCCCGCGCCGCTTGCGTCGCGCAAGCCCGGTGCCTTTGTTCCTCGGGAAAACCTCCCCGGCGCGGCCCAGCCACGGAGGGCCGGTCAGAGTAGGCCATTCCAAATCCGCTTGCCGCTCGTGCGCACTCTGGCATAGTCAGTCCTTGGCCGCGGCGAATCAGCTTTGCGACTGGCGTCCTCGACCGAGGCGTTTTTCGGACCAGCACGGCCGGCGTTCAGGGTGAGGGGCAGAAGAGAAGGCCGCAGCCAAACCTGCGCGCCATTGAAAGAGCGGAACTCTGTCAACTAAAATCACTGATTTGCGGGCCCGTAGCTCAGGGGTTAGAGCAGGCGACTCATAATCGAAAAAAGCAGTTTTTGCCATTTTGAGCTGTGGTGTTCAATCGCTGATTCGTTCAATGTTCATAATGGTTTTGTTCACTTCTGCTTTTATTGTGTTTGGTCGCGTTTAGCTATAAAAATCGAAAAGAGTATAGAAAAGCAGTCACTACTGTCCGGTTTAGTTTTTGCTGACAGCGATTTCACCATTGTAAAAACTGGATAAAGCCGCTGTCCGGCCATTTTTCGATTTCAATTCGGCGACGATTCCTTGAGGGTGGCCCCCCGCATTCCTGCGGTTTTCCACCTTATGAACGAAGGTCGCACCGTCTTCGCCCAACTCCTCGACTTCCTCCCCCAATACGAGTTCGACAAGTGTGTCGCCCGCTACCACGGCAACCGCCGCGTCCGCAAACTCCCCGCTTATGAACAGTTCCTCGTGCTGGCCTTCGCCCAACTCACCTGGCGCGAAAGTCTGCGCGACATCGAAACCTGTCTGGCGTCCTTCGGCCCCAAACTCTACCACGCCGGCATCCGCCAACCCCCCGCCCGCAGCACGCTGGCCGATGCCAATGAAAATCGCCACTGGCGCATCTTTGCCGATTTCGCCCAAGTCCTCATCCGGCAAGCCGCCACGCTTTACGCCGATGAGCCGTTCCGTTTTGAACTTCAGGCGGCGGCCTATGCGCTGGACTCCACCACCATTGACTTGTGCCTCTCGCTCTTTCCGTGGGCCACATTCCGGCGACACAAGGCGGCGATCAAACTGCATACGCTGCTGACGCTTCAAGGCAACTTTCCCACCGTCATCATTGTCTCCACTGGCAGTGTTCACGACGTCAACTTCCTCGACCAACTGGTTTGGGACGCCGGCTCGTTCCACATCATGGATCGCGGCTACCTCGACTTCGCCCGCTGGTATCGCATCCACCAATGTGGTGCTTTCTTCGTCACCCGCGCCAAACAAAACTTCCGCTGCGCACGCCGTTACTCCCGTCCCGTGGACAAAACCACCGGCCTGCGCTTCGACCAGACCGTGGTGCTCACCGGGCTGGACGCCCAACTCGATTATCCCGTCCCCCTGCGCCGCTTCGGCTGTCGCGATCCCCAAACGGGCCAGGCGCTGGTCTTCCTGACCAACAACTTCACCGTGCCGGCGCTGACCATCACCAAACTCTATCGAGGCCGCTGGCAGATCGAACTCTTCTTCCAATGGATCAAGCAACATCGGCGCATCAAAGCCTTTTACGGCACCTCACCAAACGCGGTGCGCACTCAAATCTGGACCGCCATCGCCGTTTATCTGCTCGTCGCCATTTTGAAAAAGCGTCTGCATCTCGAGGCCACCCTCTACACAATTTTACAGATTTTGAGCCTCACGCTTTTTGAGAAAACGCCCATTTTACAGGCTCTCACTCAACTTCCACCCACTTCCCCATCACCAGATTCAGAAAATCCTCAATGTTTACTGGAGTTCTAAACCGAACAGTAGTGATTCAGTATTTCATACTTTCAGATTCGATGCAAGGGGTCAAAAACCCCTTGCGAACGAATCGAAGGGGCGGGGAATTCAAGCACTCAACCGCTGGGCGGCGGCCTGGTGATATTGGGCGTCCTTTTCAATGAGGATGAACCGGCGGCGGCATTGCCGGGCGGCGACGCCCGTGGTGCCCGAGCCGGCGAAGGGGTCGAGCACGATGTCGCCTGGCCGCGAGTAGGCTTCAACGAGCGGGGTCAGCAGGGAAACGGGTTTCTGCGTCGGATGCAGCTTGTTGCCGGAGTATTTCCAATACAACACGTCGGCGGGCGGGAGGGGTGGTTGGGCCGGCTCGCCTTTGGCCAAGAGGTAGGCGTTCTCGTGCATCATCCGCGCAAACTTGACGTTTGAGGCGTAGGGTTTGACGCAGGTGAAATGGCTGGCCGGCCAGAAACCGCATTGGCGCCAGGCCTGGAGGAAGCGATCCGCGGCGTGCCAGCCGTAAAAGCTGACGCAGAAGCGGTGGGGTTTAAGCAGGCGGTAGAGTTGGGCGAAAGCCGGAAACATCCAGCGG
>JAGWNY010000093.1 GCA_028872915.1 Verrucomicrobiota bacterium | reverse complement strand
GAACCAAGGTCTTGAAAGAGCAGGGGCTCTTCGTTACAGTCTGTGGCACAAGAAGCGGTGAGTGGCGTTTTCATTTGGCTGAGTGATTTCAAGCCTTCTGACCCTCTCGCCGCTTCTTTGTTCAATCCTACTATGAAATATCCGGGTTAGCGCGCGTAGCGCGCCCTTCACGTAAATTGCAAGGCGGCCGGTAACAAGAGCCTCGTTTCCGGTAATTAAATTTGATACGCTGCACTTATGAGCAGTTCGGCTTCATCCAGCGACGCGCCCAAGGTGTTTCCCAACACGCGCTGGTCGGTGGTTCTGGCAGCGACCCAGCCAAATTCGCCGGATTCCAAGGAGGCATTAGAAGCGATTTGTCGCGCTTATTGGCATCCGCTCTACGCCTATGTCCGGCGTTGCGGCCATTCGCCGCACGATGCCCAAGACCTGACCCAGGAATTTTTCCGGCGGCTGCTGGAGAAACACTGGCTGGAGAATGCCAATCGCGAGAAAGGGCGGTTGCGCACGTTTCTGGTGTTGGCGTTGAAACGTTTCATGGCGAACAAATGGCGTCGCGAATCAGCACTGAAGCGTGGCGGCAACCAATCTCACATTCCGTTAGACACGGCATTGGCCGAAAGCCGTTTCGCGTCCGATTCAAAGATGTCGCCGGACGAAATCTTCGACCGGCAATGGGCGCTGACACTATTGGACTTGACGCTTACAAATCTGCAAGCCGAGTTCGTCGCCGCCGGCAAGGCAGACGAATTTGGCAAACTCAAAAGCTGTTTGATGGCCGATCATGGAGCGACTGATTATTGCGCGGTGGCCCAACAACTCGGCGTGAACGCCGGCGCGGCGCGTGTGGCGGCGCATCGGCTGCGCAAACGGTTTCGTCAGTTGTATCGCCAGGAAATTGCCCAAACGCTGGCTGACGGGTCCGACGTGGATGGCGAATTGCGCCATCTGGCCGCCGCGCTGTCTTGCGAGGAAAAATGAAGTTCGCGTGTAACAGCCGTTCTGGGAACGGTAAGTATGGGGTATGAGTGCAACGCAAAGATGCCCGCAGTGCGGCGCGCCGTTGGCGGAAAACTCGCCCGGCGGCCTGTGCCCGCGCTGCCTGATGCTGCTGAACCTCAAGACGGAGACAGTCTTGACGGGCGAGGCGACGGCGACTGCAAGCCCTCCCCCGAAACCGGCTGAACTTGCTCCGCATTTCCCCCAGCTTGAAATTCTGGGATGTCTGGGCCGGGGTGGCATGGGTGTGGTCTATAAGGCGCGCCAGACCCAACTGGACCGGCTGGTAGCATTGAAAATTCTCGCGCCGGAACGTGTGACTGACGCGCGGTTTGCCGAGCGTTTTTTGCGCGAGGCCAAGACCCTGGCCAAGTTGAACCATCCGAACATTGTCACCGTTCATGATTTCGGCCAGGTGGATGGATATTTTTACCTGGTCATGGAATTTGTGGACGGGGTGAACCTGCGCGAGTTGTTGCGAGGAGGCCGTTTGTCACCCAAGGAAGCGTTAGCGATCGTGCCTGCGATTTGCGAGGCGCTGCAATATGCCCATGACCGCGGCATCGTTCACCGCGACATCAAGCCCGAAAACATCCTTCTGGACAAGGAAGGGAAAGTGAAGATCGCCGACTTCGGCATTGCGCGCCTGATGGCCGCCGAGTCGGAGGAGGCGGCGTTCAAACCGGCGGCGAGCGCCGCGCCGGGTTTGACGGCGGCCAGCGTTCTGGGCACGCCAAAATACATGGCTCCGGAACAGGCGGAGAAGCCAAGGGAAGTGGATCACCGGGCGGACATCTATTCGCTGGGCGTGGTTTTTTATGAAATGCTCACCGGCGAACTGCCGGGAAAGAAAATCGAGCCGCCGTCGCACAAGGTGCAAATAGACGTGCGTTTGGATGAAGTGGTTTTGCGCGCGTTGGAGAAAAAACCGGAACTCCGCTACCAGCAGGCCAGCGAGGTCAAAACGCAGGTGGAGACAATTGCGGCAGGCGCCACGAAGTTGGGGGAGCGAAGCCAAAAATCTGAATTCGGTCCGCGGCTGTCCGGCACCGCTATCGTGGGAGCGTGTTTGGCACCGTTCTTTTTCATTTCCATGTTCTTCTGGGATTTCGGCGGCATGGGCGGCCTCCTGGCACTCCGGGGCGTTTTGATTTCGTCGCTGGGTTTTATCGCCATCATCGGCACCACTTTTTTGGGCTGGATTTCCGTCGGGCAAATCCGCCGCTCCGAAGGGCGGTTAGATGGAATGTGGCTGGCCATGTTCGACGGTTTAATGTTGCCGTTGCTGATAGTTGACGTCTTGATTCTTTTCGCGCTGCTGTTCGCGAACAAGCTCCTCAATTTCTACGTGTTGTCCGCGTGGTATCCAGCGCTTAAAGATTCAATGGTTCTCAATGTGCCGCATTTTCTTGTCTGGTTGTTGATCACGACCGCAGCAGTGGTTGGATGCGATTATGCCATCATCCACCGTATCTGGCGGGCGGTGAACGCCCCGCCAAAAGAATTGCGGGCATCCGGCAGTGCCAGATGGAAAACCCACGCGACTGTTGGCGCGATCATTTTCTTAGCGTTTGTTATTATCGCGTTGGTCGCCGGTTACCGTCATGCAAACAAGGCGGATTATGTCGGTCGGGTTTATTTCCCCCGAGGTGATTTCATCAAGCTCTATTCTGTCCAACGATCCAAAGACCGGATGGTTGTCACGGGTGCTTATCATCTCGTCAGTCGCGACAGCGCCACGCTTGCGCTTTTTATCACAACGACGAACAGCATGAACGTTCCAACAGGAACGCAAGAGGAAATGGGAATTACCAAAGGGTGGGGAAATTTTGAATTGATTGATAATAATCCAGCCCCCGGCCTGCCACACATTTCCATGTATGCCGATGGCAAACCGTTCGCCGGACTCTATTTTGGCACCAAGGCTGAGGCCTTTCAAGAACACGAAGCGACTTGGATTACCAACGCTTCGCCTGCCTCCGAACGAGCCGCTCCAATCCGCCAGCAAATCGGCACCGCTTTGGAAGCCACCAGCACAAATTCTCCAAAAGTAATTTCCGTCTCACCGGCGGACGGTGCGACGGACGTGAACACCCGCGAGGAAATCCGCATCCGTTTCGACCAGTCCATGAATCCGAACGACATTGACCTTCAATGGTCTCAAGGCGGTTTTCAGCCTGATGGTTGGCCACGCTACGAATCCGACCGCAATGAATTCGTCATCCCCGTGTGGCTGGCTCAGGGCCGGACAAATGAACTGGGGGTTAATTTGTATGCCATCGCCTTTGGAGGATTTCGCAACACAAACTCAACCCTCGCCCATGAATATCGCTGGCATTTTGTCACCCGGCCGTTGACGCTGAAATCTGGCGCAGTCCGGCCCGAAGTCGTCGGCATTTCGCCGGCAGCCGGCGAAACACTATCGGTGTTGACGTTGTTCAAAATTACCTTCGATCAACCGATGCTGCCACCCGATCAAAGCCCGCCTTACTTGCGGACAATTGGCGGGGATGGATGGAGTTTACCGGCCCTCATTCCCAGTTTTGATTATGATTCGGCCTCGCACACAATCACGGTGCCAGTGTTGTTGCCGCCGGACAACGAAACCCGGCTGACGCTGGAGGGTTTCAAAAGCGCCGAGGGCGTGGCCAGCGGGCCGGTGGTAATTTCCTGCCAGATCGGAACGAACAACTATTCCGCCGCGCAGCAAGACCAGATAGCCGCAGCCGCCAAGGACCCGCAGCTCGAACAATTGCTGTCCTCAATGAAAGCCGCCCGCGCCCGGCTGACCTCCGGCGTGGAAACGGTCCAGTCGCTCTCGTTCTATGGCAAAGAATCGCTGGACACTCAAATCAGGTCCCGATGGGCTGTCTTCAAATGGCAGGGCACCAATCAGGTTTGCGCCGACTTTACCGATGTCATGGGAATGAGCCAGGCATTCGTTCTGGGAATGGATGGCAACACTTGCTGGTTATTCTCGGAGGACAAGCAGAACCGAAAACGGCTGGACCGCGCCCCCATCGCCACAGTAGCGGACATTTATGCCAGCGTCGCCGATCCCTTTGGACTGACAAAGCGAACTGTCGGATCGGTCCTGCCAAAGGAGCGGCTGATTTATGAAGGCCAGGAGCAGTTTGACGGACAGCCGTGTTACCGGGTGCAAAGCTGGATGGTGCGGCAATCGCAAAACGAGCCGTCCGGCGTCTCGGCTTCCAAGTTGGAGTGGTGGATAGATGCCAAAACATTTCTGCCCGTGCAGGTAGTTAAATGCAGCTCTTTCGGCCGCCAGGCATTCCGATTCCAGTATGACAATCTCAACCAGCCGCTGCCAGCCGCGGACTTTCAGCCGCCGGTCGAGTCGGGATCGAAATTGAAATCATCCGATTGGTTTGAGCGAAGACCGGGGCCGGATGACAGCCGCTTCCTTACCATCAAAGACGGCTGCGACGGACAAATGAGCGGCAGGCTCGGCGTCCGTGGGCCAGGGGGCACAACGAGTTCCGGCTTGAACTGAAATTCGAAAGCGGACTCCGATCCGACCTGCTTCGTTCCGTTTCCGGTTTCAGAACGCCCGTTCAGTGCGTCAATCATCATGGAATTTGATACATTCAGACGAACGTGATTTGTGGCGGCTTTCTGAAATTTGAAAGCCGGTCGTTTTGGTTGGACACCAGCCGCATCTGAACCGCAACGTGCCTCGCGCCTTTAATTGTATGTCTGGCTCGCGCCGTCACGGTCGAACGCCCCTCCGCCCCGCGTCTCCACCGTTGACCCGCCGCCCGGCTCCGGGGCTTTTGCGACTAGGATTTGGCGCGGGGAGAATTGTTTGCGACCAGAATGGCCAGCCGAACCAAACGCCTTGAAAGTCATGTGCGCGAAAAACTTTTCATCTCCGGCAAAATTCGGCATCATGCCAGAAGTTTCCGAAATCCGATTGAGAATCGCGGGCAACTCGGCGGGCGAACCTTTTTATGACGAAACGAAAAGCAACAGCCACAGGTTTGGCAAAAGCCAGCGGACAGGATGACAAACCATCCGCCGCGCTCCCTGTTGGCTATGCCAATCTTCTCACCGACCTCAAGGCGCGCGTCGGCGCGGCGCAACTGCGCGCGGTGGTTTCAGTCAACCGCGAGTTGATTCTGCTTTATTGGGACATTGGCAAAACCAGGTTCCTCATTGTTTGTAATGGGTAAAAAGTGCTTTGAAGGAACTGGCCATGAAGCGATCTAGGTGAACAACCGACACTGGCTGGCAGGCACAGCCTCTGAACCGCTAAAAGGCCGTCGGATGGCCAGATCGAACCAAAATGCCTGA
>JAGWNY010000038.1 GCA_028872915.1 Verrucomicrobiota bacterium | reverse complement strand
TTTTACCCATTACAAACGTCGAGGAACCAGTAATAGAAAATTGACCGCACCCAAGTCCGAAAGGCATCTTGGATGAGCGTGTTGTTACAATGAGTCAATGCCGCGCCTTTTTTCTGAAACATTTTTGCAAGGGAAGTTTTGGCCGAATTTTGCCGCTCATTGATTTGAACAGATTCAACCTCGCTTTCCTTTTCACTTTTCATCCAATGCGTCACGTCTTCACTGTCCACGAGCCTCCTCCGGTGGCGAACAGCCAATTTGATTCAAGGTTTCTGCATGGGCACGCACGCCGATTTGCACAGACCAATAAAGGTCTCCTCGGCCAAGTTGAGGCGGCGACCGCGCCAATGCAAAATACCCCACCGCCGGTGAAGTTTGCCGCGGCCCAGCGGCAGCGCGACCAGCGAGCCTTCTTCAATTTCCTTCCGCGCGATCCACGGCGCGAGGATGCTGATGCCGAGGCCAAGTTTCACGAGTTCTTTTGTCGCTTCCATGCTGCCGACTTCGATGACGGTGTTGAGCACCATTTGTTCTTTTCGGAAATAATCCTCGATGAGGCGGAAGGTGATGCTGCGCTTACTGTAAAGGATGTAATTCTGGCGCGGAATTTCCTTCCGTTCCACCCGACGCCCTCGCGCCCACGGATGCAGCGGGGATACGATAAAATGCAATTCGTCGGTGAACAACAGATGAAATTCAAGCTGCGGCTCTCGGTCCGCTTCGAGTGAGAGCGCCAAGTCAATCCGATGGCGCAGCAGGGACGCGATCAATTCCGGTGTGTCGCCGGGTTCGAGGGAAATGGCGTGATCGGGAAAACTTTCCTTAAACTCGCGCAGCACCGGCGGAATGAGGTGCTGGCACGCCGTTGTGCTGCCGCCGAGGCGTAACCGGCCTTTGCCCCACTTGCCGAGTTGTGTCAAGGATTCGCGCGCGGTTTCCATTTCCGCCAGAATTTTTTGGGCGTACTGCAAAAGCTGCTCGCCCGCCTGGGTCAGCACCACTTTTTTGCCCAGCCTGTCCAAAAGGCGACAGCCTGTTTCGGTCTCCAGCGCCTTCATGGAGTGGCTGATGCCCGATTGCGTGACATGCACCTCGCGGGCGGTCTGCGTAAAGCTGCCCGTGCGCGCCAGCACGCAGAAGGCGCGCAACTGCCTGCTGTCAAGCGGCGCTTTCATATATGAATTTCATTCATCATTACCATCATAATTAAGCGGAGCAGTCCTCACGCCAAAACCCGCTAATGGCACGTGCATGGCTAAACGCGCAAACGGCGGAGAATACCGCCGGTTGTGGGCAAGAAAAACCAAACTGCAAATTTGACCGCGCCGCGAAGAATCCTACGGCTCGGCTTCGTGCCATTGACGGATTGCGCGCCGCTGGTGATGGCGCAGGAACTCGGCTTGTTTCAAAAACATGGCTTGCGGGTTTCTTTGAGCCGCGAGCTGGGTTGGGCGACAGTGCGTGACAAAATCATTTATGGCGAATTGGACGCCGCGCACGCGCTCGCCGCGATGCCCGTTGCCGCCACACTCGGTCTGGGTTCGATTGCGTGCGACTGCCTGACGGCACTGGTGCTGAACCTGCACGGCAATGCCATTACGCTTTCCAATGATTTGTGGCAGCGCGGCGTGCGTGACGGGAATACCTTGCGCGAGGAGATCCAGCGCGCCCGGCGCGAACAAATTTACACGTTCGGCGCAGTTTATTCTTTTTCCTCGCACCGTCATTTGTTGCGTCAGTGGTTTATAGCGCACGGCATTAACCCGGAACGCGACGCGCGCATTGTCATCGTGCCGCCGCCGCAGATGGTGAAAAACCTGGAAGCGGGGCATCTTGATGGTTTTTGCGTCGGCGAGCCGTGGAATTCAGTCGCGGTCCAATCCCGCGCCGGCTGGATTGCGGCGACCAGCGCGGAACTCGACCCCGGCCATCCCGAAAAAGTCCTGATGGTGCGGCGCGATTTCACCGAGCGCCGTGCTGGAGAGCATGTTGCGCTCGTTGCCGCGCTGCTCGAAGCCTGCGAATTTTGTGACGCGCCGGAAAATCACGGGCAAATCATTTCCACATTGGCGCGGCCGGAATACGTCGGTGTTTCCGAAACGGCGTTGCGCCACGGGATTAACGGCGAGTTGGATTTTGGCCACGGTGTCTCAAGGCGCGTGGGTGATTTTTGCTTTTTTCATGGCAATGACGCCAACGAGCCATCCAGTGACAAGGCAGCCTGGGCGTTTGAACTTATGCGCGCCAGCGGGCTGTGCAAAGAGTCCTCCACGCTCAATTTCGCCTTTGGCCGGCACGTTTTCCGAATGGACATTTACGAGGCGGCGATCCGATTGCGCGCGACAATTGCGGCCAAGGCCGCGACAAATTCGAGAAAGTGGAATTCTAAAAGCACCGCTCCAAGAGTTCCAAAATCAAAACTCCTTTTCCCGGCATTTTCCGGCGCGAGTTGACGCAAACCATTTCATGACCAACCAATCAACCAAATAAAAATATGGATTATGTAAAACCTCTCGAAGTCGTGAAAACGATGCTGAATGTCGGCCATGCCAAGACGGATTTGCCCGTGAAAGATTTGCTCATTCGGGGCTTTCTGTCCGGTGCGTTGCTGGGGTTCGCCACGAGCCTGGCCATCACCGCGACCGTGCAAACAGGCTCGCCCATTGTGGGGGCGCTCATCTTTCCCGTCGGCTTCGCCATGATCGTGCTGCTTGGGCTGGAACTGGTCACGGGCAGTTTTGCCGTGGTGATGCTCGCGGGAGTGGATGGGCGACGGGCCTGGGCACACGTGTTTGCGAATCTTGGGTGGGTTTTTCTGGGCAACCTGATCGGCAGCATTGTTTATGGCGGCCTGCTCTATATTTCGCTGACCAACATGGGCACCGACGCGCCGACGGGCGTCGCGGTTAAAATCGCCGCCATTGCGGAGGCCAAGACCATCGCTTACGCCGCCCACGGTTACGCCGGATGGATCACGGTTTTCGTAAAGGCCATTCTTTGCAACTGGATGGTTTGCCTCGGCGTGGTCATGGGCATGACCTCACAATCCACTTTGGGAAAAATCGTCGGCGCGTGGCTGCCAATCCTGACTTTCTTCGGCCAGGGTTTTGAGCACTCGGTGGTCAATATGTTCATCATTCCCACCGGGATGATGCTGGGGGCCAAGGTGAGCATGGCCGATTGGTGGCTCTGGAATGAAATTCCCGTCACGTTGGGCAATCTCGTCGGCGGACTGCTTTTCACGGGTCTGTTCCTTTACTGGACGTATTCCCCCAGAGAAGAAAAATCCGCGCCAGTTACAGCCGCAGCGCCAGAGGAATTGGTTCAAGCCTGACGTCCTAACTCATTTCAATTTGCATGAACGGTCCATACGACGATTCAACCGACGTTTATTTACGAATGAATTCGAAATCCAAATCCAGTTCAACATTTTCAACGCGCCGGCAGTTTCTTAAGAGCGCGGTCAAAGGCGCGGTCGCGACGGCTGCTCTCGGCGCACTTCATCCCTTTACAGCGCGCGCAGCCGGCGGTGTCGAAAAACCCGCACTTAAATTCGGCTTCATCAAACTGACCGACTGTGCTCCGCTGGTGATCGCCCTGGAGAACGGCTACTTCGAGGATGAGGGCCTTTTTGTTTCGCTGGAGGCGCAGGCCAACTGGAAAATTTTGCTCGACCGAGTCATCAGCGGCGAGTTGGACGGCGCGCACATGCTGGCTGGCCAACCGATTGCGGCGACCATCGGCATCGGCACGAAAGCGAATGTCATCACGCCATTCAGCATGGACCTGAACGGGAACGGCATCACGGTTTCCAACGACCTCTGGAAACAGATGCAACAGGCGGATCCAAAGCTAAACGGCCCGAATCCGCCGCATCCGATTTCCGCCGAGTCGCTTGTGCCCATTGTAAAAAGATACAAGGACGCCGGTTCGCCATTGAAATTCGGGATGGTGTTTCCGGTCTCGACGCATAATTACTATCTCCGTTATTGGCTAGCCGCTGCTGGCATCAGTCCGGGCTACTACATCAACGGTGACACTACCGGCACGACGAACGCCGACGTTTTGCTTTCGGTCACGCCACCGCCACAAATGCCCGCGACGCTCGCGCAGGGAACGATTCAAGGTTACTGCGTTGGCGAACCGTGGAACGAGCAGGCCGTGTTCAAAGGCATCGGTGTTGCGGTGATTACCGATTATGAAATTTGGAAGAACAATCCCGAAAAAGTTTTTGGCATCACGGAAAATTGGTCGAATCAAAACCCGCAAACGCTCATTGCCGTCGTGAAGGCGTTGATTCGCGCCGGTCAATGGCTTGACGCCAGCCACGAAAACCGCGTCAAAGCCTGCAAAATTCTTTCGCAACCGCAATACGTTGGCGCGGATGAACAGATTATCGCCCACAGCATGACCGGCTCGTTTGCTTATCAAAAAACTGACATCCGTTCGCTGCCGGATTTCAACGTCTTCTTCCGGTATTTCGCGACCTATCCGTTTTATAGCGATTGCATCTGGTTTCTCACGCAAATGCGACGCTGGGGCCAGATTGCGGCGAATAAACCGGACAACTGGTATGCCGACACCGCAAAGCAAGTCTATCGCCCGGACATTTATGTGAAGGCCGCGAATACCCTGGTCGCTGAAGGGAAAATCAAACCTGGCGACATTCCACAAACGGACGGTTTCAAAGCGCCGGATGGAAACTTCATTGACGCCATCACCTTCGACGCGAGGAAGCCAAACGATTACCTCAAACAATTCAAGGCGGGCTTGAAAAGCTAAAACAAAATGACGCACGAAGCCGTAAACACCACCGTTCAACCCGTCGCCGAAAGCGCGCCCGTTGTTCCGCAGAAACCAAGAAAACACGCCGAACTCCGGATGACTGACGCATTGCGGCGTCTTCTTTCCAACATGGGCGCGCCACTGGTTTCATTTGCGATTTTTTTATTCGCCTGGTCGCAAATCGCAGAGCACGTCAAAGTGAATTTCGGCTCGATTCCCGGCCCGCTGGCCGTGTGGCATCAGGGGGTGATTTTGTGGGACGAGCACTGGGCCGAGCGCGCGAAGGAAGCAGAATTTTACAAGGACCTCGCCAAACATCGCGCGGAATTTTTGGCCACGCACCCCGGACAAACTTTTCCCGACATCAAATACTCCGGCCCTCCGACTTACCTCGACCAGATTTGCACCAGTCTGGAAACGGTGTTCACCGGCTTCCTGATTGGTTCATTGATTGCGGTGCCGGCGGGAATTTTATGCGGGTTAAGCCGCACGATCCACAACGCGTTCAACCCGTTCATCCAGATTTTCAAACCGGTTTCGCCGCTGGCGTGGCTGCCGATTGTGATGATTTTGGTCAGCGCGCTCTACAATCCGCCGCATCCGTGGTTTGAAAAGGCGTTTTTGAGTTCGGCCATTACCGTCGCCATGTGTTCACTCTGGCCGACGCTCATCAATACCGCGCTTGGCGTCGCCTCCATTGACAAGGATTATCTTAACGTCGCGCGTGTGCTGAAACTCGGCTGGTGGAAGAAGACGTGGAGAATCGTCCTGCCTTCGGCACTGCCCTACATCTTTACCGGATTGCGCCTTTCGCTGGGCGTGGGCTGGATGGTGCTGATCGCGGCCGAAATGCTCGCGCAAAATCCCGGTCTCGGAAAATTCGTCTGGGACATGTTCCAAAACGGCAGCAGCGACACGCTCGCCCAAATCATGGTGGCCGTTTTCACCATTGGCATCATCGGCTTCGCGCTCGACCGGCTGATGCTGCTCTTGCAGCGGCTCGTGAGTTACGACGGAGGCAAAATATGATTCACCCCAAGGCCTCACGCAACGGACGCAAGGAACGCAAAGGAATTCTATTTCGTTCAAAACCTTTGCGGCCTTCGCGCCCTTGGCGTGAGGCATAAAAATCATGGCTTACCTCGAACTTAAAAACGTCGGCAAAGGTTACGGCGTGAATGGCCGGCGCACGGAGGTTTTGCGCGGCATCAATCTCGAGGTGAAAAACGGGGAGTTTGTCGCCATCGTTGGCTTTTCCGGCGCGGGCAAGACGACGCTGATTTCACTCATTGCGGGATTGATACAAGCGGACGCCGGAAGCCTTTTGCTGAACGGCTCGGAAATCACCGGCCCGGGACGGGACCGTGGAGTCGTATTTCAGAATTACTCGCTGCTGCCCTGGCTTTCGGTTTTTGAAAACATTTTGCTCGCCGTCGAGGCGGTGAATCCAAATTGGCCGGCGGAAAAGAAAAAGGAGCATGTCGAAAAATTCATTGCGCTGGTGAACCTGACTCCGGCGCGGGACAAACGGCCGGCGGAACTTTCCGGCGGCATGCGCCAGCGCGTGTCCGTCGCCCGCGCATTGGCGATGGACCCGGAGATTTTGTTGCTTGATGAACCGCTGTCCGCGCTCGACGCGCTGACCCGCGCCACATTGCAGGATGAAATCTCGCGCATCTGGCAGGAGGACAAAAAGACCGTCGTGATGATTACGAACGATCCTGACGAGGGCATTTTGCTGGCGGACCGGATTATTCCATTGAGCGCCGGCCCGAGCGCGACACTTGGACAACCAATTGAGATTGACATTCCGCGCCCGCGCGACCGCAAGGAGTTGAATCATGTTCCGCGCTTCAAAGAAATCCGCCGCGAAGTCATCGAATTCATGCTCCACTCCAAGGGCGCACAGCACGCCGCCGTGAGCAAGAAGCTGGTGTTGCCGGACATTCAACCGGAAGATTTGTCCGTGCCGCGCATTTCGATGGGAGCCCGCCATCCGCCGGTTCGCCGCAACGAGATCAAAGAGGAAAACGTGGAGGTCGGGCCATGAGCGACTACGTCGAGCTGTTCAATCTGACGAAAACGTATCCGACTCCGAAAGGCGCGGCAGTCATCGTCCAGGATTTCAATCTTCGCATCAAAAAAGGCGAGTTTGTCGCGCTCATTGGCCATTCCGGCTGCGGCAAAAGCACAGTGCTCTCGATGCTCGCCGGTTTGAATGACATTTCCGGCGGCGGAATCATCCTGGCTGGAAAAGAATTGTCCGACGCCGGGCCGGATCGCGGCGTGGTGTTTCAATCGCCCTGTTTGCTGCCGTGGATGACGGCGTTTGAGAACGTCTTGCTGGGGGTCAACCAGGTTTTTTTCACCGCCAGCAAAACCGAGCGCCGGCAAATCGCGGAGTATTATCTCACCGTGGTCGGCCTCGGTGACGCGATGCACAAACGCCCGCCGGAACTTTCGCAAGGCATGAAACAGCGCGTTGGCATCGCGCGCGCGTTTGCGCTGTCGCCGAAAATGCTGCTGCTGGACGAGCCATTCGGAATGCTGGACACGCTGACGCGCATTGAACTGCAACAGGTGCTGCTGGATGTCTGGCAACGGACGAAACTCACCGCGCTGATGGTCACGCATGATGTAGATGAAGCGATTTTCCTCGCCGACCGCGTGGTGATGATGACGAACGGTCCGGCTGCGGGAGTCGGAGACACCTTGCCGATTTCATTTCCCCGTCCGCGCAATCGCGCCGCGCTGCTGGAAAATACGGAATACTACCGTTGCCGCGAATACTTGATCACGTTTTTGGAAGAACGCGCGCACCGAAAAACCAGCCTGGCCAAAGCCGCGTGAAATTTACGGACGGAGAATTTGTTCCCAAACCTCGAAAACCAAAAATGAAAATCTGTAACCTCAACAATCATAAAAAAGTCCTTACCGGCGGAGCGTTGGTCCTGGCGGCCACGGCTTCGATCCATGCCCAACCGCAACCTTTCATGCTGCCGGGCACGGCACAGCCGCCGCTGCCCAAGCGGCCCGCTACTAAACTGTTGCCTGCTGCTTCCAGCAACGCCGAGGACAGTTTTTTCAACGGCAAGCTGCCGGACGCGATTGCAAAAGGGAAATTCAACATCAATGTCCGGTTGCGATACGAGCAGGCGGACGAGGAAGGCGTCGGCGCCATCACCAAAGATTCCCACGCGCCGACCATCCGCACGCGCTTCGGTTACACCACCGCGCCGCTTTATGGATTTCAGGGAATGTTGGAGGGCGTGAACGTCAGCGTGCTCGGCCCGGAGCACAATTACAACGCCGCCGGTTCCAACGGCCAGGGCGCGCGCCCGGTCGTGGCTGACCCGCCGCTGACCCGGCTGGACCAAGCGTGGCTGGCTTACAGTTACACAAACTGGATTTCCGCCAAGGTCGGCCAGCAACAAATCAACCTCGATAACCAGCGGTTCATCGGCGACGTCGGCTGGCGGCAAAACATGCAAACCTACGACGCCGTGAGCGCGAGCAGCGAACCCAATGACCATCTCAATTTGTATTACGCCTACCTTTGGGACGTTCACCGTGTCTTCGGCAATGTCGGCGGGTTGCCTGCCGCGAATACTGATTTTGATTCACGTTCGCACTTGATTAACATTTCCTATTCCGGTTGGAAATACGGGCGGTTCGTTGGTTACACCTATCTGCTGGATTTACACAACGCCGTGGCGGGCGATCCCAATTCCTGCGCGACCTACGGCGGGTATTTCGCCGGCCAGGCACCTATCAGTGACAAGGTTTCCGCGGATTACCGCGCCGAATTCGCGTGGCAAACCGATTACGCCGACAACACGCTTCGTTACGGAACCGAATACTACAACCTCGAAGGCGGCGCGAATATCAAGCCCTTTGCCTTCGGCGCAGGCTACGAAGACCTGGGCAGCGGCGCGAACACCGGCGCTGGCGGCGGACGCGCCTCGTTCCGCACGCCGTTGGCCACGCTTCACGCGTTCAACGGTTGGGACGACGTGTTTCTGGCCACGCCGGCGAACGGCTTGCGCGACTTGTATGGCTACTACCAGGTGACTTTGCCCGCCGTGCAGGCTCCCGTTCGATTGGTCTATCATAAATACGACGCTGACCACGGCGGCGCTGATTACGGGAGCGAATTCGACATCGTGGCGTCCAAAAAATTTGGCAAGCATTGGACCGCGCTGGTCAAATACGCCTATTACAGCGGACAGGACGCCGCGCCGCCGTCGCTGGCCGCGGGAGGGGTGGACATTCAAAAATTCTGGGCGCAAGTGGAGTTCAACTTCTGATTATGCCGGTGACCATTCGCCGCCCAACTTTAAGCGACGATGTTCCTCCCGTCGCCGCGCCTCGCATCGGGCGGGGCGCGCCGTTTTTATGATGGTTGAATGAATAACATACCATTCATTCCAGAAACCGCCCCATTCACCGCTGAACAACGCGCGTGGCTCAACGGTTTTCTTGCCGGATTGTTTTCTCAAGTTCCGCCGGAGCAAATGCCGTCGCCGCAGGTCAACGGCGCGCACAAATCTGGCGAGCCGTTGCTAGTGCTGTTCGGCTCGCAAACCGGCACGGCGGAAAACTTGGCCAAGAAAATTGCGAAGGAGGCGCAGCAACGCGGTTTTGCACCGTCCGTGCTGGCGTTGAATGATTATGAAACGGCCAATCTCGCTGCCGCGAACAAGGCTGTCATCATTTCGAGCACCTGGGGCGACGGCGATCCGCCGGACAACGCGGCAAATTTCTGGAGCTGGCTGAATTCTGACACCGCGCCGCGCCTGGAAAACCTTCAATTCGCCGTGCTCGGTCTCGGCGACAAAAATTATTCCGATTTCTGCGGCGCATCGAAGAAGTTCGATTCGCGCCTTGAAGCCCTCGGCGCAAAGCGCCTTGTGTCGCGTGGCGAGTGTGACACGGATTACGAAGCGCCAGCAAAGGAATGGATCGAGAAATTGTGGCCGGCCCTCGGCAATGGCAGCCGCCTTCCACCTGCCGCCGTCCCGGTTACAACCAACGGTGCGCACGGTGCAACACACCCTGCCGGTGAAATGTCCGCGCCAGCTTATGGCAAAACCAATCCGTTTACGGCCAAGCTCCTAAAAAATGTTTTATTGAACAAGCCCGGCTCCGCCAAGGAAGTCCGTCACTATGAAATCTCGCTCGACGGCAGCGCCTTGGCATACGAAGTCGGCGATGCGCTGGGCGTCGTGCCGGTGAATTGTCCCGAACTGGTTGATGAAATCATCACCGTCCTGAAATGCAGTCCGACTGAAAACGTTGCCGTCGGTGACGCGACCCTGCCGCTCCGTGAAGCGCTCCTGCGCCATCTGGACATCACGAAACCGTCGCAGGAATTTTTCGCTACTATTGCCAATGCCGCGCCGTCCAGCGAACTGGCCGGGCTGCTCGCGCCCGAAAAGCGGGACGAATTGAAACAATGGCTCCACGGGTGCGGCGTGATTGACTTGCTGTTGCTCCTGGCCGAGCCGCCGCCCGTGGCGAATTTTGTCAACCTCATGAGAAAACTGACGCCGCGGCTTTACAGCATTGCCTCCTCGCCCAAAGCCCATCCGGGCGAAGTGCATCTGACCGTCAGCGCGGTGCGCTATGAAAGTTTTGGTCGCGGACGCAAAGGCGTGGCTTCGACATTTCTTGCCGACCGCGCGGGCGAGGCGGGGTTCGTGAAGGTTTTCGTTCAGCCATCACACGGCTTCAAACTTCCAGCATCCGGCGACAGACCGATTATTATGGTCGGCCCCGGCACCGGCATCGCGCCGTTCCGCGCGTTTCTTGAAGAACGCGAAGTCACCGGCGCGAAAGGGAAAAATTGGTTGCTTTTCGGCGACCAAAAGCGCGCGACGGATTTTGTTTACGAGGAACAATTTGCCACATGGCAGAAATCCGGCTTGCTCAACCGGCTGAACCTCGCGTTCTCGCGCGACCAGGCGGAAAAAATTTATGTCCAGCACCGGATGCTTGAAAACGCCGCCGAGCTTTGGAATTGGCTCGAAGCCGGCGCGCACTTCTATGTGTGCGGTGACGCCTCGCGCATGGCGAAGGACGTGGACGATGCGTTGCACAAAATCATCGAAACCGCCGGTGGTAAAAGCGCAGACGAGGCGAAGGCTTATGTGGCGAAGTTAAAATCCACCAAGCGTTATCAGCGTGACGTTTATTGAAATGAACCGCACGCTTCCAGAACCAGTCGCCAGCACCGGCTTTACGCCGGAACAAAAGGAATATCTCGCGGGCGTATTCGCCGGCGTCGCAGCGCGCGGCCAACGGTTCAGCGATGTTGAACCCGCGCCCGCGCCGCCGGAGGATTTGATTCCCGAAGAACGCATCAAGCGCGAGCTGCATCCGCTCGATGCCTACGACCAGATCGTTGAAAATGCCATCAACAACAAGCCGCCGGACAAGGAGGATGTTTTCCGGTTCAAATGGAACGGCCTGTTTTTTCTCACACCGGTCAAGGATGCTTTCATGGCGCGGCTGCGGATTCCGGGCGGGGTGGTGAAAACGTTTCAACTCCGCGAACTGGCGAACACCGCGAAGGAACTCACCAGCGGCTACGTGCAAATTACGACGCGCGCGAATTTCCAGATGCGATTGATCCAGCCAAAGGATTGCCCGGAGGTCTTGCACCGGATTCAGGCCGTCGGTCTGCACACGCGCGGCGCGGGGGCGGACAACATCCGCAACCTCACCATGAGTCCCACGGCGGGCATTGATCCGCACGAGTTGATTGATGTGCAACCGTTTGTGCAACGACTCGCGCAGACGATCATCAACGACCGCTCGTTTTACAACCTGCCGCGCAAGTTCAACGTCGCCTTTGAAGGCGGCGGACTTATCAGTTCGGTGGAAGACACCAATGACATCGGCGTAAAAGCCGTGAAAAATGGGGAGGACATTTTCTTCCGCATCGCCCTTGGGGGCGCGACCGGCCACAAGGCGTTTGCGCGCGACCTTGGCGTTTTAGTCAAGCCGACGGAATTGAACAAGGTGCTTGTCGCCGTTATCCGTGTCTATATCACCAACGGCAATCGCAGTGACCGCAAAAAGGCGCGACTTAAACATCTGCTCGACACCTGGCCACTGGAAAAATATCTCACCGAGACGGAAAAACTTCTTGGCTGGAAGTTGCAACGAACACCACTTGAAAAATCCGAAATCGGAAATCCGAAGTCCGAAATTCCGCATTCGCACCTCGGCGTGTATCCACAGAAGCAAAAGGGTTTGAACTATCTTGGTGTTGCAGTGCCCGCCGGTCAAATCACGCCCAAACAGATGATTCGTGTCGCGGAAATCGCCGACCTCTACGGCTCCGGAGAAATCCGGCTTACCGTCTGGCAGAATTTCATCATTCCCAACGTGCCGGACGCCTACATCGCTACAGTCCAAAAAGCACTGCGCAAAATTGGTTTCGATACGCAGCAATCGCTCGTGCGCGGCGGCATCGTCGCCTGCACTGGAAATTCCTTTTGCAAATACGCGCAGTCAAACACCAAAGCCCACGCATTGGCACTGGGCGATTATCTCGACAAAAAGATTGCCCTCGACACACCAATTAACATCCACCTGACTGGCTGTCCGAACTCCTGCGCGCAACATTACATCGGCGACATCGGGTTGCTCGGCACAAAAGTGCGCGGCGAGGAAGTTTATCATATTTTCGTTGGCGGCGGCTTTGGCGCGAATCAAGCCGTGGGCCGGCAGCTTTTTGCCGGTGTCAGCGTGACTTCACTGAATGCTACACTGGAGCAAATCCTGAAAAACTTTCTCAAACACCGCCAGCCGGGTGAAACGTTTCGGAAATTCACCGAACGCCACGACCTCGGCAAATTGCAGGAACTCCTCGGCGAAAGCTGACCTGTGCATGACACCCGCCCAACAAGTCCGCACGGTCTGCCCGTATTGCGGGGTCGGTTGCGGCGTGATTTTGCACGTTGCCGGCGGGCGCGTCGCCAAGGCGACCGGCGACAAATTACATCCGGCTAATTTTGGCCGATTGTGCAGCAAGGGATTCACCTGCGCCGAGCCGTTGAACGCGTCTGACCGATTGATGTCGGCATTCGCCCGGCAAAATCGCGTGGATAAGCTTGAGCCGTTGCCGCTGGAGGACGCGCTTTTGCAATCGGCCGACCGCCTGCGGCAAATCATTGAGCGGCACGGGCCGGATGCGGTGGCATTCTACGTTTCGGGCCAGTTGTCCACCGAGGCGCAGTATCTCGCGAACAAGCTGTGCAAGGGATTCCTGCGCACGAACAACATTGATTCCAACTCGCGTCTTTGCATGTCGAGCGCGGCCAGCGGCTACAAACTATCGCTCGGCGCAGACGCCCCGCCCGGTTCGTATTCGGACATCGAGCAGGCAAATTGCTTTCTGGCCATCGGCGCGAATATGGCCGAGTGCCATCCGATTTTATTTTTGCGCGCGCTGGAGCGCCGCAAGCGCGGCGCGAAACTGATCGTTGTCGACCCGCGCCGCACCGCAACGGCAGAAAAGGCGGACTTGTTTTTGCAAATCAAGCCGGGAACGGACTTGGCGTTGTTGAACGGCTTGTTGCATCTACTGGTAAAGAATAATCGCGTGGATGAACAGTTCATCGCGCGCCATACGGATGGTTGGGCAGAACTGCGGGAATTTCTAACCGACTATACACCGCCGCACGTCGCGGAAATCACCGGTTTGCGCGAGGAAGATATTCGTTTGGCGGCAACATGGATTGGCGAAGCGCCGGAGTTCATGACGTTCTGGACGATGGGCCTGAACCAGAGCACACACGGCACCTGGCATACGAACGCGATTTGCAACTTGCACCTGGCCACCGGGAAAATCTGCCGTCCGGGCAGCGGGCCGTTTTCACTGACCGGCCAACCAAATGCGATGGGTGGACGCGAAGTCGGTTACCTGAGCCATTTGCTCCCCGGCCAGCGCACGGTAACGAATGCGGAAGACCGCGCGTTCATCGAGCAGCTTTGGAACCTGCCGCCGAATACCATCCGCCCGGAACCCGGCTTAGAGGCCGTTGAATTGTTCAAAAAATTGGAAGCGGGGAAAGTCAAGGCCGTGTGGATTATCGGCACCAATCCGGTCGCCTCGATGCCGAATCGGAGCCGCGTCATCACCGGCTTGCAGCGCGCGGAACTGGTCGTGGTCCAGGATGCCTTTCATCCGACAGAAACTTCGCGGTTCGCCGACATTTTGCTGCCCGGTGCGTTGTGGGCTGAGGCCGATGGCACAATGGTGAACTCCGAACGCACCATCACCTTGATGCAACCCGCCGTCGCGCCGCCAGGGGAGGCGCAGGCCGACTGGCGAATCATCTCGCGAGTCGCGGGACTTTTGGGGTACGAAAGACATTTTGACTACGAATCCGCCGGCGAAGTTTTCGATGAAATCCGCGAAACCTCGAATCTGGAAACCGGCTACGACTTGCGCGGCATTTCTTACGAGCAATTGCGGCAACAACCGCAGCAATGGCCATGCGCACCGGGCGAAACAGTTGGAAGACCGGTTCGTTATGCCGCACATCAAACTCCAACAAGTGTCGCGGGGTTGGAAGGCAGTTCAGCACGGGCGGCGCTTCGCTTTCCGACGGCATCCGGCAAGGCGCAATTTTTTGCGCGTCCCTGCCTGCCTCCAGCGGAAATGCCCAATGCCGGTTTCCCGTTTGTGCTGACCACCGGCCGGGTCGCGCATCAATGGCACACGCTGACGAAAACCGGAAAAGTCGCGGCGCTGAACAAACTCAATCCCGGTCCATTTTTGGAAATTCATCCTGAAGACGCCGCGACGCTCGACTTGGAAAACGGCGCGGCGGTCAAGATCAGGTCACGGCGCGGCTTTGCCATTTTACCCGCGCTGGTTACGCCGCGCGTGCGTCCGGGAAATTGTTTCGCGCCGTTTCACTGGAATGATTTGTTTGGCGAAAACCTGGCAGTGAACGCGGCGACCAACGAGGCCGTGGACGCCGACTCCTTGCAGCCGGAATTCAAGTTCGCCGCCGTCGCGCTTGCCAAAGTGGAATTGGAGGACGCAGGTGACTTTACCTCGGAACAGAAAAGAATTTTGCAAGAGCTATTGTTGAACCGGAATTCGCGCCGCCACCATGCTAATGGTCATGGTCCTCCGGTGCTGCCTGAAACCGCGCCATTCACCACCGACCAGCGCCGTCACATCAACAAAATGCTCGCGCGCCTTTGCGCGGGAGACTTGCCGGTTGAAAGCCGGCCATGACGTGTCATGTTTTGCAACGTGAAGATTCGCCGCCTTTACATTTCGCCCGGCCATAATTATTTTGGACATCATGGCCAGCCGCCGGGAGAACATCCGTCCATCGAAGTCGCGCAAATCGAATGTGTGGCTGGACAGGGTGTGAAAGGCGACCGTTTCTTTGGCTTCCAGGAAAACTATAAGGGCCAAATTACATTTTTTTCACTGGAAGTATTCAACGCACTTTGCCGCGCCTTGAAGCTGTCAGGCAAATCCCTGGGCACGGCGCGACGCAACGTAGTGACTGAAGGCGCGGATTTGAGTTCGCTCATCGGCAGGGAGTTTGAGATTCAAGACGTGAAATTTCGCGGCATGACGCACTGCGCGCCCTGCCATTGGATGGACGAGGCGTTCGCATCCGGTGCGGAACAATTTCTGCAAAATCGCGGCGGCCTGCGCGCGCAGATTCTGACGGATGGAATCTTGTGCGTGGACAAATGAAAACGCTCACCGCAGTGCTGTTTGCCGGCGGAGAATCGCGCCGTATGGGACGTGACAAAGCAACGTTGCTTTTGAACGGCGAGCCGCTCTGGGCGCGGCAATTGCGGGTGCTGCGCGAATTGTCGCCGGAAGCAATTTTGATTTCCGCGCGGGCAAGACCGATATGGTGTCCCACTCAGATTGAAGTGGTTTTGGACGTCCCGCCATCTCGTGGCCCATTGAGCGGGTTGGCAGCTGCGCTCAAAAGAATCCAAACGACGCATCTGCTTGCATTCGCGGTGGACCTCCCGGAGATGACTTCCACGCATTTGAAGAAACTTTGGTCGCTGGCAAACCCTGGCATCGGGGTTGTTCCGCAAAATGGAATATTTCCCGAACCATTGTCAGCCATTTATCCGGTCGAAGGGTTACGGGCAGTAGAACTAACATTGGCCACGAACGACGCCTCAATGCAAGGTGTCATTCGGAGATTAACATCTCGGAAACAGATCTATTATTACCAAATTAAGCGATCCGAACGTGCAGCCTATGAAAATGTAAATGCGGCGGAACAATGGAATCAGCGGGCTACGACGCACAGCCCGCACGGCCATTTCACGTGAGGCGGAGTTATTCCCGATGCGTGGAAGGATATTTCGGCCGCACAACTCCGTCGATTTCGATTTTGTGCTCAAAAGCGGAAGATTGAGTCGGAACACCAAACAACGGCAACAGCGGCTGATTCGCTCCTTCATATTCTTCCAATGACGGCAGAATCACATGGGCCCTTTTTTGCATAGGCACGATGCACAGCTCGGCTTCCGTGCCCCAGCGCTTCCTGAGCGAACCGTTCTGGATAACCCACGGTCTTTGCCCGCTCCGCCCAGGCGTAGCGGTAACCGTGCAGGGAGATGCCTTTGGTTTCGAGCAACCGGCAACGGCGGCAGACGGGACTCTACCCTTGAGCAAATGTTCTCGAATCCAGCGGGCTGATTTAATGCGTCCTATATCGTGTTCCCGTTGTGCGGCAGAGGGGCAGACGTTTCAATTCTGTCCAATTGCCATTAACCAGGGCGATTTTTTTGGCGCGCGACCAACGCTTGATCTGGCGTTCGCGTTTGATAGCGGATGAACGATCCGGATGGGCCTCGGAATAAATCAGTTCAACCGGCCTCAAGTGCGCAGTGGTTCGACAGGCGGATCCCGCTCGATGTTCCGAAAATCGGCGTCCCAAATCCTCCGTGGACCCGACATAAAGTTGGTTGTTGCGCAGACACAGAATGTAAACGTAATGGATCATGTGGAAGCCCCTCGACGCGCTCCGCTTGCTCGGGACCATTCGACTCGGCCTTTGGCAATTGGCCTGCCATGAGCGAGGCCTCAAAAAGGCCGAGTCGAATGGCTCCAGAGGCAGGACTCGAACCTGCAACCACACGGTTAACAGCCGCGTGCTCTACCATTGAGCTACTCTGGAATGCAATGGAAAGCGCAATCTACAAGCCGTGGCAGCCGGCGTCAATTTCATTTGGCCACGTTTTCACAGCGCGGGCAAAAGCCGGCGCCGCGACCGGCTTGCTTCATGCATTTGATTCTTGTTCCGCAACGCAGGCAGGCCTCCCCGCCCCGGTCATGGACCTGCAATCGGTTTTTATAAAAACTTTCGCCATGGTCCGAAACCAGAAAAGTGCGGCGGGCCAGAATTTCGACTTTGGGCATTTCGGGCATGACGATGGATTTAACGATTTTCGCGCAGCAGCGCCAGAACCTCGTCATCCGTTGTCTGGGAAAATCGGGTGTAATACTCTCCGACGGCCTGAAAGCGGGCATCCACGTGCGGAACGATAACGGCGTTGGCGACGCGCTCCAATCGCTCGACGGCGCCGGTGGAGGCAACGGGAGCGGTAACGATGATTTGCCTGGCATGCCGTTTGCGAACGGACGCGACGGCGGCTTCGGCCGTCGCCCCGGTGGCCAACCCATCGTCGGCCAGCAGCACGGTTTTTCCGGCCAGGTCCGGGCGGCCCGAACAATGGAAACGGCGTTCATAGTCCGCGAGTCGGTCTTTTTCCTCGGCAATCACTTTGTCCAAGGCGTCGGGGGGTACCGGAAAGTTCGCCAGCGTTTCCTGGTTGAGAAAGATCGCATCCTGCCCGGCTATGGCGCCCACGGCAAATTCGCGCTGCAACGGATGGCCAATTTTGCGCACCACGAGCACATTCAGCGGCAGTTTGAGTTCACGGGCGATTTCGGCGGCAACGATGACGCCGCCACGCGGCAATCCCAGAACGATGTCCGCGGACACGCGGCGCTTTCGCAAAAATTTGCCGAGCCGGCGCCCGGCATCCTGGCGCGAGGCATAGATCATCTTCGCAATGTCGCCCCTTGAGCAGCAAAATCAACTGACCAGCGTGCCCACTTTTTCGCCCATGACGGCGCGCTTGAGATTGTGGGGTTTGGAAAAATCGAAGACAACAATGGGCATTTTGTTGTCCATGCAGAGGGAGAACGCGGTGGAATCCATGACTTTCAACTGGCGTTGCAAGGCTTCGAGGTAGGAGATGTTTTCGAACCGCCGGGCGCGGGAGTTTTTGCCGGGGTCGCAATCATAGACGCCGTCCACCTTGGTGGCCTTCAAAATGACTTCGGCGCCGATCTCATTGGCGCGGAGGGCGGCAGCGGTGTCGGTGGAGAAATAAGGGTTGCCGGTCCCGCCGCCGAAAATCACCACGCGGTTCTTCTCCAGATGGCGGACGGCGCGGCGCCGGATGAACGGTTCGGCCACCTGGGACATGGTGATGGCGCTTTGCACGCGCGTGGGGCAGCCGAGCTTTTCCAGGGCGTCCTGCAAAGCGAGGGCGTTGATTACGGTGGCCAGCATGCCCATGTAGTCGCCTGTGGCGCGTTCGATACCGCGTTCGCTGCCGCTTAAACCGCGAAAAATATTCCCGCCGCCAACCACGACCACCACTTGAAGCCCAAGCGCGCGGACCTCGCGGATTTGTTCGGCCATTTGATGGACGGCTTCGGCGGAGATGCCGCGGCCGTTGGCATCGCCCAGCGCCTCACCGCTGAGCTTGAGCAGGATGCGGGAAAATTTCGGTTTCCTGGCGGTCGTCATGGATGGAAGGGGCGGCGCACGCCGACTGTTTAGCAGGCGGCCGTACGGAGGTCAAATCAAAGCGGCATCCATGCAGGCGCCGCCGGGGTTTTTCCCGCCCCTTTATTTTGCGAGCGAGGCGCAGAACCGGGCGATACGGTCAAGACCTTTTTCTATATTGGACATGCCGGTGGCGTAGCTCAGGCGGATGTAATCATCCGCGCCGAAGGCGATGCCCGGAACGGCGGCAACCTTCTGAGTTTCCAGGAGTTTGGCGCAGAAATCGGACGATTTGAGGCCGGTTTTGGAGATATTTGGAAAGAGGTAAAAGGCGCCGCGGGCATTGACGCAGGAGATGCCGGGGATGGAATTGAGTTTTTGATGGGCAAACCGGCGGCGTTTGTCAAATTCGGCCAGCCAGGTTTTCAAATGGTCCCGCGGGCCGGTGAGGGCGGCCACGCCGCCTTTTTGCGCAAAGGACGTGGGATTGCTGGTGCTGTGGCTTTGGATGGCGTCAATGGCCCTGGCAATGGGTTCGGGAGCGGCGAGGAAGCCAAGGCGCCAGCCGGTCATGCTCCAGGCCTTCGCAAAACCATGCACGATAACGGTGTGTGCCTGATGGGCGGGGGAAAATGAGGCAACGCTCCTGTGTTTTGCGTTGTCGTAAAGCAGGTGTTCATAAATCTCGTCGCTCATAATGAGGACGTTCTTTTCCACGCAAACGTCGCCGAGAGCCTTGATTTCCTCCGGCGAATAGACGGAGCCGGTGGGATTGCCGGGCGAGTTGAGAACCAAAAGCCGCGTTTTGGAAGTAATGGCATTGAGGAGCGCGTCCGGGGTGACTTTAAATTCAGTTTTATCCGTGGTTTCCAGGATGACCGGGCGGGCGCCGGCCAACTTGACCATTTCCGGGTAGCTCAGCCAATAGGGCGCGGGAATGATGACTTCGTCGCCGGCCTCGCAGGTTGCGAGAATGACATTGAAACAGGAATGCTTGCCACCGCAGGAAACGATGATTTGGGACGGCTTGTAAACCAGGCCGTTCTCGCGCTGAAATTTGGCGGCAATGGCCTCGCGCAATTCCGGGATGCCGCTGCTGGGAGTGTATTTGGTGAATCCGGCGGCAAGCGCCGCGGCTGCGGCATCCTTGATATGCTGCGGGGTGTCAAAATCCGGTTCGCCGGCGCCGAAGCCCACGACGTCCTCACCGGCCGCTTTCATCGCCTTGGCCTTGGCATCAATGGCCAAAGTGAGCGACGGCGAGAGGGACGCGGCGCGTTGAGAGATTTTATATTCCATAAAGCGGCGGAAAATTTACCCGGCCGGCGGCGAATTTCAAGGAGGGAAATCCGGCGCGCCACGCGGCGGAGGGGAGGCCCATCAAAATTTTTCGAGCGTCACTTCCTTTTGCGGCCCTTTTTCACTGGGACGGAGTTTTGTAAAGAGGCCCCTCCAAAAGCCGATGCCGTATAAGATGTTGCCCGCCGCCAGCAACGGCCCGGCCGCCAGGCCCTTGAAGAGGCCGTTTGCCGGGATCAGGAGCAGCGTTTGAAGAATCACGGCGCAGGCGTAAGCGGCCAATGGTGCGGCGCTCCACCATTTCCACGGCGTCAGGGCGGCGCCGCCGGGAATGGCCACAAAAATGAGGAGAAAAAGAAGATAAAGGCAAAACAGAGGCGGAACGAAATTAGGCGCCGAAGCGGGAGTTGGATTCACCCGGAATTGTTCGGCGCGGCCGCGTCCATAAGTCATCAGCATTTTGAAAAATGCCTTGAGGGTGCGGCGCGGCCGGCGGTGGACGGAGAACTCCGGGTCGTAGATCAACCTGCCGCCGCGTTTTTTCAGATCGTCCATCAGCGCATTTTCCTCGTTGGGATAGAGGGATTCGTTGAACCCTCCGAGTTCCGTGAGGGCATCGCGCCGGGCGGCGAGGTTGCAAAGGATCAGTTCCTTCTCTCCGCTGTCGCGTGTCGAGCCCAGTGCCGCATAGCGCGCGCGGCTGGGGCCAAAGGCAAGCCAGCTTGACAAAACGGCGGCAAAAATTTTTTCCAGCGGCGGGGCGTCCGGCGGACAGACGTTTGGCCCGCCAATCATTTTGACTTTCGGATCGGGAAAATAAACCGCGGCGCGCTTGAGATTGCCGGGGAGCGGCACGGAATCATCGTCCAGAAAATAAATCCATTCGCCGCGCGCCGCCCGCAAAGCGGCGTTGCGTTGGACGGACGGTTGCCTGCCGCGCGCCACAATAATTTCCAAAAGCTCCGCCGGATAGTCCAGGCTGCGCGCGGCATTCAAGGCCTGCACCTCCGCCTGGCCCGGGCGGGCGGCGACGACGACGGTGACGCGCGGCAGGCGGTGGTCCACGGGCTGAAACTTAAGGGATTTGAGACCTTCAATGCACGAATTTTCACCGGCAGAAATCCACGAATTCTTGCGGGCGCGCCCGCGCATTGGCAACATGCCCTTCAAATGAAGAAGAACCATTCTGCCAACCCCTTGCGTCCTTATTCAAGTGTCCTGCTCGATGGCGACGACCGCGCCGCCGCGCGCGCCATGTTGTATCCCGTGGGATTCAAGGAGGAGGACTTTACAAAACCCATCATCGGTGTGGCTTCGACATGGGGCAATGTGACGCCATGCAACATGCATATTGACCGGCTCGCGCTGGAGGCCGAGCGCGGCGCAAACGAAGGCGGCGGCAAGGCCATTGTCTTCAATACCATCACGATTTCAGACGGCATTTCCATGGGCAGCGAGGGGATGAAATACTCTTTAGTCTCCCGCGAGGTCATCGCCGATTCCATCGAAACGGTCGTCGGCTGCGCGGGCATGGATGGGTTCGTGGCCATCGGCGGTTGCGATAAAAACATGCCCGGTTCCCTCATCGCCATGGCGCGGTTGAATCGCGCCGCCGTCTTTGTCTATGGCGGGACCATCCTGCCCGGTTGCCTCACAAACCAGCCGGGCCGGAACCTGGACGTGGTTTCCGTTTTCGAAGCCATTGGCGCCCACGCCAACAAGAAAATTTCAGACGAAGAATTTCACGCCATCGAGCAATGCGCCATTCCCGGTCCCGGCTCCTGCGGGGGCATGTACACCGCCAACACCATGGCCAGCGCCATTGAGGCCCTGGGGATGAGCCTCCCAAATAGTTCGGCGCAGAACGCGGTGTCGGACGCCAAGAAGGACGATTGCCGCCGTGCAGGCGCGTGCGTCGTGCAAATGCTTCGGAGCGGCCTGCGCCCGCTGGATATATTGACGAAGAAGGCCTTTGAAAATGCCATCGCCGTTGTCATCGCCCTGGGCGGCTCCACGAATGCCGTCCTTCACCTGCTGGCCATTGCCCATGCAGCGCGGGTGAAGCTTTCGCTGGATGATTTTGTGCGTGTGGGCCGGCGCGTGCCGGTGCTGGCCGACTTGAAGCCCAGCGGGAAACATCTGATGAGCGAGTTGGTGGCCATCGGCGGCATTCGTCCGCTGATGAAAACGCTGCTGGCCAGGGGATTGTTGCACGGCGATTGCCTGACGGTCACAGGGGAGACGATGGCCGAAACGCTGGCGCGAGCCGGAGAATATCCAGGCGGCCAAACCATCATCCAGCCGTTCGAAGAGCCTGTCAAAAAGGACAGTCATATCGTCATCCTGCGCGGCAATCTGGCCCCGGAAGGAGCGGTGGCCAAAATCACGGGCAAGGAGGGCCTGCAGTTTAGCGGACGCGCCCGCGTCTTCGACTCGGAGGAATCCGCGCTGAAAAAAATTTTGGACGGCACGGTTGTGGCCGGCGACGTGGTTGTGATTCGTAATGAAGGCCCGCGCGGGGGGCCGGGAATGCGCGAGATGCTTTCTCCCACCTCGGCCATCATGGGCAGGGGACTTGGGAGGGACGTGGCATTGATTACGGACGGCCGGTTTTCCGGCGGCAGCCACGGGTTCGTGGTTGGGCATATCACGCCGGAAGCCCACGCGGGCGGCCCGCTGGCGCTGGTCAAGAACGGGGACCGCATCACGATTGACGCTGTCAAACGGCGGATCAACCTGGAAGTTCCCGCCGCTGAGATCCAGAAGCGGCGCAAGGCATGGAAAGCGCCGAAAGCCCGTTACACGCGCGGCGTGCTGGCCAAATATGCGGCGCACGTCTCTTCCGCGTCCGAGGGTGCGGTGACGGACAAGGAGTTGAAGGTGTAGGCCCATTGAATGCGCATGGTTCAAAACCTTTCCCGATTCGAATAGGTTGGGTTTGAGGCTGCAACAGACGTTGAAGCCGGCGATGGCGTTTCCCAACCGCCGCCGAGCGATTTGTAGAGCGAGATGACATCAGTGGAAACCGCCTGGTCGCTTTGAACCAAGGCGTCCTGGGTTTGATAGAGCGACCGCTCGGCATCCAACACCTGAAGAAAATCCGCCAGGCCGTTGGCGTAAAGTTTGTTCGCCAAGTCCAGAGATTTCCGGCTCGATGCGACGGCATCTTGCAACGATTGGCGCCGGATTTGTTCGTTGGCGTAGGCGGCCAGGCTGTTTTCGACATCTTCAAACGCGGTCAGGGTGGTTTGCTCATAATTGGCCAATGCTTCCTCCTGACGCGCATTTTTGACCCTGATGTTGGCGCGGATGCGGCCGGCGTCAAAAATCCGCCATTGCACCGTCGGCCCGGCGGACCAGAACCGGCTTCCCGCCGCGAACCAGTCGCCGGCGCTGATGCTTTCGAACCCCGTCACACCGGTAAGATAAAATTTGGGGAATAAATCAGATTTGGCGGCGCCAATGTTGGCGGTGGCGGCGGCCAGTCGCCGTTCCGCCAGTTGCACGTCGGGACGGCGCAACAACAATTCCGAAGGCAGGCCGACGGGGACTTGCGGGGGCGCGGCGGGAATGGGCGCGGCGTTCGTCAACTCCGCGGCCAAAGCGCCCGGCTGCTGGCCCAGCAAAACACCGAGACGATGAATTGAAATTTGAATTTCCGTTTGCAACGACGGCACTTCGGCTTTGGTGGTGGCCAACAACGTGGCCGCCTGCTGCACGTCCAGGTCGCTTGTCAACCCTTTGCTGAACCGGTCCTGGGTGATGGCCAAAGCACGGTTTTGCGCCTGGATGTTTTCATTCGCGATGGCCAGAGCGCGTTGACGGCCACGCAAATCAATGTAATTGCGCGCCACTTCGCCCAGCAATGTCACCCATGCGGCCCGCCGGCCATATTCCGACGCTTGAACCCGCGCCCTGGCCGATTCCATTGCGCGGCGCTTTCCGCCAAACACGTCAATTTCCCATGAGGCATCGAAGCCGGCTTGATAGAGGTTGTTATCGAACGGCACGCCGGCTGGGATGGGAATCGAGCCAAGCACCGGCTGGCGATGGCTGGTTTCGGTCCGCGCATAGGAAGCCGAAGCGTCAATGGTCGGCAACAGACTTCCGACTGCAACGCCGTACTGCGCGCGCGCTTCGCGCACCCGCGCATCGGCCACTCGCAGATCGAGGTTGGATCGCACGGCGCGGTCAACCAACGAATTCAGTTCGGAATCGTGGAAATTTTTCCACCAGGCGGCCAGGGAAGCGGCCGCATTGGTTTCGCCGCCGCGGAGCGGTTCGGTCCAACGCGCCGGCGCGCTGATGGCGGGACGGCGATAATTGGGTCCCACGGCGCAGCCTGCGATCAATGCCATCGGAATCGCCATAAAGAGCAGAGATTTCATTTTCATGATTCATTTCCTTTCAATGGGCGGCCACCGGGCCGTGAACTTTCACGTGCTTGAACAACATCGCCGCCACCAAGGCGGCGAAGCACAGCAGCGTGAACCAGCGAAAATTATCGAGGTAGGCCAGCAAATCGGCCTGCGTCAGCAACGTGTGATACATCGATCCAACGGCCTGTTGATGGGCGGTGAACAACGGTTCACCGCGCCCCGCAAAGGCCGCAGTCATTGAGCGAATGCCGGATTGATAAGCTGTGTCGTAGGGCGTCAAATCGGCCACGAGCGTGTTCTGGTGCGCCTGGGCCGCGCGCGCGACGAAGGTGGTCACCATCGAAATGCCAACGCTGCCGCCGACATTGCGCATGAGGTTGAAGATGCCGCTGGCGTTGCCGATTTGCTCGGGCTTGAGCGCGCCCAGCGCCAGAGTATTTAGAGGCACGAACATGAAGGCAATGGAGACGCCGCTGAAAAACAACGGCCAGAATAGAGTCCACGGCGTGAGGTCGGGCGAAAGGCGCGCCAGTGCGCAGGCACCCAGGCCGAACGACAAAAACCCGGCTGCGACGAGGTAGCGCCCCTGGACTTTGCCGACCAGCCGGCCCGCGAGCGGCATGGCGATCAATGCGCCGATGCCGCGCGGAATCATGGCCAGGCCGCTTTGCAGCGCCGTGTAGCCCATCAGAGTTTGCAGGAACAGCGGGATGATGGCCGTGAGACTGTAAAGCGTGACGCCGGCGAAGAACATGAGCGCCGAGCCGAGGCTGAAGTTGTAATTTCCCAACACGCGCAAATCCACAAACGGTTTGTCCACCGAAAATTCCCGCCAGATGAACACCGCCAATCCGATCACCGCCAGCACCGCCATGAGCGCGATGAAACGAGAACCGAACCAGTCGTCTTCCTGCCCCTTGTCGAGAAACACTTCCTGGCAACCCAGCCACAGTGACATGAAACTCAAACCGACGACATCCAGCCTGGCAGGACGGGCGTTGCGAATCCAGTGCGGGTCGTAAATGAACCGCCGGATGAGCCACATGGCCAGGAAACCGGCCGGCAATTTGATGAAGAAAATCCAGCGCCAGCTATAGTTGTCCGTCAGCCAGCCGCCGAGCACCGGACCAAGAATCGGCGCCGTCACCACGCCAATCCCGTAAACGCCCATCGCCACGCCGTGTTTTTCCTTCGGAAAACTTTCCAGCAAGATGGATTGGGCAATAGGCTGAAACGCTCCGCCGCCCGCTCCCTGAATCACGCGCAAGACCAGCAGCATGGGCAGGCTCGTCGCCAGGCCGCAGAAAAACGATGCCACGGTGAACACCGTCACGCAGAACAGCAGAAAATTCCTCCGCCCAAACCGCTGCCCCAGCCACGCGCTGCACGGAATCACGATGGCGTTGGAAATCAGGTAGCTGGTCAGAACCCACGTTGCTTCATCGGTGGAAACCGACAAGCTGCCGGCGATATGCGTGAGGGAAACGTTGGCGATGGTCGTGTCCAGCACTTCCATGAACGTGGGCAACATCACCGTCAGCGCGATGAGCCACGGATTCACCTTGGGTTTGCTGGCATTCATGGCATGGGGGTTTTGAGATTGACTGGATCAATTCACCCGGACTTCCGGCTCGACGGACATTCCCGGACCGAGCACGACGCCGGCATCGGAAATCCTGTCCAGAACAATTTTCACCGGCACGCGCTGGACAACTTTCACGTAATTGCCCGAAGCATTTTCCGGCGGCAGCAAACTGAAACTCGCGCCGGAGCCGTGTTGGATGCTGTCCACGTGGCCGGCGAATTTGATTTGTGGATAGGCGTCCACTTTTACCGTGACCGGCTGGCCCGTTCGCATGTGCGTTAATTGCGTTTCCTTGAAATTGGCGACGACCCAGACTTGTTGCGGCACGATGGCCAGCAGCGGCTGGCCGGTTTGCACGTAGGCGCCGGCTTCAACCGTTCGATGCGTGATGTAGCCGTTTTCAGGCGCTTTGAGGCGGGTGTAGGACAGGTTCAGTTCCGCCTGCTGAACATCCGCGGTGCTTTTTTGAACTTCCGCCCCGGCGGTTTGGATGCCGGATTTGTCAAGATTGACCTGCGCTTCGGCGGCGAGTTCCTTGTCTTCAGCCGCCTGAACGCCGGCCTGCGTGGCACTGGCCTTGGTCCCGGCCAGGTCCAATTGGCTGGCCGAAACTCCCAGGTCGCCGACGGACTCATAGCGTTTGTAGTCCGCGGCCGCTTGCGCGGCTTCCGCTTTTGCGGCAGCGACGTTGGCTTTTTCCTGCGCCACCCTGGAACGGTCCGCGGCCAGTTGCGCGTTGGCTTCTTGAAGCCGTCCTTTTGCCGCTGCCAGCCCGGCCAGGGCCTGGTTCAATTTTGCCAGGTAATCGCTCGGATCAATTTGCAACAGGACGTCGCCCGCTTTGACCAACTGATTGTCGCGCACGAATAATCGCGCGACGCGCCCGGCCACCTGCGGCGCAATCGGCGTGACATGCGCCTCAATGAAGGCATCATCGGTGGATTCAAACGGCGCCACCAATTCATAATAGTACGTGCCGGTGGCCACCGCTGCGACCAGCGCCACAATCCCAAGAACCGCGTGACGCCGATGGAGGCGCCCCTTTGGCGCGCCGTTCTTTGCAGAATGTCCGTTGGCCCCGTCTATGCGCACCCGGTTGATTTCTTCCGGTTGAACAACCAGCCGGTTGCCGCCTGGCACCGAAGCGGCATCGAAAAATTGTTCGCCGCCGTCAAATTCAACATTCTTTTGGTTGACTGTTTCCGTGTTCATGTTCTCTCCGTTGTTTTTCATTACAGCCGCAGATAACACAACTTCCGTGCCAGCCGGCAAAAAATAATATAAGTATCTTCATTCCAACTGCTTAAACAAAAAATTGAGTTCGATATTTCAGGGTCGAAATGTTGAACGTGCGAAAAACCGTCCTCATTATGTTTGAACTTTCGTCCCCAATGCGTATCATCAGTATATGGAAACAAATTCGGACGTGCGGTTTGATCCAGACTTTGCCGTTAGCCTGCTCTTGGAAATTGCGCAGGAACAATCGTTGGACGGCGTGCTGAGAAAACTCGTTTGCCGTATCCTCAGCCGTCCAGCGGTCGCCCGCGTTCGGATTTGGCTCATTAACAAGGGTGACATTTGTGCCACCTGCGTGCGCCGTCCGGATTGTCCGGACCAGACCCGCTGTCTCCACGCCGTAGCCGGCGGAAGCAATTTAATCGGACAATCGAAAGACGAGCAGGAATACACGAGCATGACCGATCGGTATGCCCGAATTCCGCTCAACGTTGGCGTGGTGGGCAAAATCGGCTCGACCGGGAGACAGACGGTGTTGCGGAATTTGGACCAGGACCCCGGTGAACTGGCCTACATTGACTGGCTCGATCGCGAACAAATCCGCGGATTCAATGGCGTCCCGATCATTCACAAAGGCGCGGTATTGGGCGTGATTGCCGTGTTCAGCCGCGCGAACGTTCCACAGGAAGCGGAGGCATGGAGCCGCATCTTTGCCGATCACGTGGCGGGCGCCATTGCCAATGCCCGGGCGTTTGACGAAATCCGGCAATTGAAGGCGCAATTCGAACAGCAGAATGCTTATCTTCAGGAAGAGGTGGTCGAGGCCAAGGCCTTTGGCGATCTGCTCGGCCAAAGCGCGGCGCTGAGGCAAATTGTCAGTCAAATTGATCTGGTCGCGCCGACGGAGGCATCGGTGCTTATCCTGGGTGAAACCGGCACCGGCAAGGAACTGGTTGCGCATGAAATTCACCGGCGCAGCCGCCGCAAGGACAAGCCGTTGATCCGCGTCAACTGCGCTTCCATTCCCAGGGAACTTTACGAAAGCGAATTCTTCGGCCACGCCAAAGGCGCTTTCACCGGCGCCATCAAGGACCGCGCCGGGCGATTTGAGGCGGCTGAAGGCGGGACATTGTTCCTGGATGAAATCGGCGAGGTGCCCCTGGATTTGCAGGGCAAACTATTGCGGGCGCTGCAAGACAAAAGTTACGAACGCGTGGGCGAGGATCGTACACGACGGGCCGACGTTCGCATCATCGCCGCGACGAATCGCGACCTTAAAAAGGAAACCGTGGAAGGCCGGTTTCGGGAAGACCTTTACTATCGCCTCAACGTGTTTCCCATTCAGGTGGCCCCCTTGCGCGGCCGCACGGAAGACATTCCCTTGCTCGCCAGGCACTTTGTCGAATCGTCCATGAAAGAACTGGACGCCCCCAAACCGCGCCTGACGCGCGCGGCTCTCGTTCAACTTCAAAGTTACGATTGGCCCGGCAACATCCGCGAACTGCGCAACGTGATCGAGCGCGCGGTCATTCGCGCGCGTGGCGGTGTGCTTGAGTTTGATTTTCCCGTCAGCTCCACCCCTCCGGCGGCGCGCCAAACCAGGTCATTCTGGAAAAGTGACAATGGCATGGAATTTCTGACCGAACTGGAAATGCAGCAGCGGCAGCGTGACAATCTTCTTGTCGTGCTCGAAAAAACCCGATGGAAGATCAAAGGCATGGACGGCGCTGCTGAACTTCTGGGCGTGAAACCCACCACCCTGCTTTCCCGGATTAAGAAGATGGGACTGGAACGGCCCCGGTGAAGATTGAATTTCGGATTTGCCGCCTGGCAGCCAGGCCGCGCGACAGCGCGAGTTTGAAACTGCGGCGAATCGTCAGATCTCGCCATGGTTGCGGCGCGGTCCGTTACGGCTGCAACTGGAGGAGATAGAACTGGTGCAAGGGGCCGCCGGGTGGATTGGTGAAGATAAAGTTGCCGCCGCTGTCAAAGGCATTGGTGCCGATGATCGCCCAATTGGTCCATGGCAAACTCACATTGGTCGCGCT
>JAGWNY010000037.1 GCA_028872915.1 Verrucomicrobiota bacterium | reverse complement strand
GGTGTCTCCAAAAACGGCGCAAAAATGATTTTTGAACCTGCGTCAAACCAAACGCCTTAAACTTTTTCAAAACGGCCCCTCCAACCCCACGTGTTTTAATCCCCGTTCCGCTTTTCCTCAAAATCAAATCCTACTATGAAATATCCGGGTTAGACAGGAGCACGGCGTGAGGGCAGGCAGCCTATAGACCGATTACGAAGGCACCGCAGCAGCCGCCGGCCTGGTGGCGGCACCTTTTCGGTCCTGGGCCAGGAGTGCCAGCTCGTAACTACGCAACGCTTCTTCGTGCCGGGCCATGCGGTTGAGCAGACCGCCCTTTTGCAAATGCGCGATCACGAGTGAATCGTCGGCGGCAATGGCGCGGTCGTAAAACGCGAGGGCTTCTTCCAGCCGGCCCAGCTTGTCGAGGGCGGCCGCCTTTTTGGCCAGGACCCCGGCATTGTGGGGCTGTGTTTCGAGCATCTTTTCAAAATCGGCAAGGGCGTTGGAATTGTCGTTTGCCTCCGGTGATCTTTTGTCTTCGGCGAAGGGTGCGGACGGTTCTGGAGGAGCAGCAATGAGCCGGCTGCCGTCCTCCAATTCCACGATCTTTTTCTCGAGCCGGCCCACGATTTCCAGAAGGCGTCCGCTGGACGCGTCCACGGTCGCCTGGCCGGGGGCGGCGAGTTGGTGGACGCCGCCCGCGGCGGCCACGGCCGCATGCCGCGCGGTGACTTGGACCAATTGCGAGAAGGCGCGTTGCTGGAAATAAACGATGAGCAGGATGATGGCGAGGCAGGCCAAGCCGATGGTGGCGGCGAGGTAAATGGCCAGTTGCTGGGTGCGCCGAATGAGTTCAGTGTCGTCAAGGCGCTGACGGGCGAGGGTTTGTTCGAGCTGGGCGACTTGCGCGGCGGCCACGGCGGCATTGCTTTGGGCGGCCTGGGCCGCCTCCATGCGGTCCTTCTGGATTTGGAGTTGGGTGGCGCGCAATTGGGCCTGAATTTGGAGGAGGCCGTTCATCATGGCCGCCGTGTTGGTGACGGGCGGCGCGGCATTCGTTTGCGCGGCGGAGGGCAGGGCCGGAAGGAGAATGGCGAGGGCCGGCGCCCACAAAAATTTTCGAAGACGGGACATCATGTCCGCAGCGTGGGATGGGGAACGATTGAAGTCAAGCGCGCCCTTTTTTGCAACGACTTCGGCAAAAGTTCGGCACTGGAATTCGTTGAATTGTGTTGATAGAGTGAGCCATTTTTGGCGGCGCCGGATGGAGACCGCTTGACGCTGTAACTTGTTTGAACGAGGACGACGGAAATCACGCCGCCGCTGGCGCGGCCGCGGGGAAATTGGCGGGATATGATTTTGTGGTCTGGGCCTTGATTATGGAACCTGCTTCAGTTTGAACTTGATCCAGGTGCGGGAATGCGTTTGGACGTTACGCATTTCCATGTCCTGGAGTTCCCATTGGCCCTTGATTTTTTTAAACGACTTTGGCTCGAAAATTTTCAGCAACCGGCCCTGGCGGTCGTATGCCCGCGCTTCAACAATGCCGAGCGTTTTTTCGTCAATCCAGGACACCACGCGCGAATAGCCGCGCGCCGGCGTCCGCGGATTGACGCTCTGCAACACCAGGCAGCCGCGCCCCCGCGCAAATTCCTTCCGCAGAACGGTCTGGTCCGGCCAATGACAAAATTCCAGGCCGAGGTCGGCTGCCGAAAAATCCGAGCCGGCCAGCGGCGTTTCGGGGTCTGCGGTGGAAAAGGCGTGGCTGGAATTATTGAAGACGGTGGAATAACGGTTCGCGCCAGCGTCCGAATGGGTGATGGTAAGAATGGTGAAACTGGAATTTGTCGGAGCGGCGGCGCCAGCGATATAGACATTGGACCAGTTTGTGAGGGTGACTACGGCCTCGCATATCAATGGAATGGAAACCTCACCGTGGTTTAGCGGCTGGATTTGCAGGACGGCGACGTTGGTAACGTCGTGATCGGGCCGGATTTCGCATAGGCGCCTCGCAAGGTCCCCGCCCTGAATGGCGGCTGTGGAAGAAGGGACTGCGGCAGTGGCGGCCAGGGCGGCGCAATAAATGGCGGCGGAGATGGGGATGAGGCGGAAAACGGATGGACGATTCATTTGGCCGCGAGGGCGAGTGGAAACACGTCGGAAATCTGGCGCACGAAATGGACTTTGAGCCTGGACCGCGTTTCCGCGGGCACTTCAAGCCAATCCGGTTTGTTGGCGTCGGGCAGGATGACTTGTTTGAGGCCGAAACGCTGCGCAGCGAGGACTTTTTCCTTGACCCCTCCCACACGCAGCACCCGGCCGCGCAGGCTGATCTCCCCCGTCATCGCCGTATCGGAGCGCACGCGGCGTTTGGAGAGCAGCGAAGCGAGCGCGGCCACGATGGCGACGCCGGCGCTGGGGCCATCCTTGGGCGTGGCGCCGGCGGGCACGTGGATATGGATGTCAGACTTGCCGTAGTCGCTGAAATCGAGGTCCAATTTTTTGGCCTGGCTGCGGAGGTAGCTGACGGCGGTTTGGGCGCTTTCCTTCATAACCTCACCGAGGGAACCGGTCAGGGTCAGATTGCCCCGGCCGCGCATGCGCGTGGCTTCGATGAAAAGGATGTCGCCGCCGGCCGGCGTCCAAGCCAGCCCGGTGGCGATGCCATATTCGGTAATGCGCTCGGCGGTTTCCGAAACAAAGGGAGGGTGCCCGAGCAGTTTTTCGAGGACGCTTGGATCGGCTTTGACGGAGACGGGCGATCCGTTGTGGGAAACGATTTTCCGCGCGGCCTTGCGGGCGAGGGCGGCGATTTCCCGTTCCAACTGGCGCACGCCAGCCTCGCGGGTGTATTCGCGAATGAGCTTGCGGAGGGTGCCGTCGTTGAGTTTGAGGTCCTGCCGGGTCAGCCCGTGCTCATGCAACTGGCGGGGAACAAGGTAGCGTTTGGCAATTTCCAGCTTTTCAGTTTCGGTGTAGCCGGCCAGTTCGATGACTTCCAGCCGGTCGCGAAGGGCGGGATGAACCGGGTCGAGCCAGTTGGCGGTGGCGATGAAGAGGACGCGCGAGAGGTCAAAGGGCAAATCCAGGTAATGATCCGTAAACGTGTTGTTTTGGGCGGGGTCGAGCACTTCGAGGAGCGCCGCGGCCGGGTCGCCGCGAAAATCCGCGCCTACCTTGTCCAATTCATCGAGCAGAATCACCGGGTTGCGGCTTTCGATGCGCCGCAGTGTCTGGACGATGCGTCCCGGCATCGCGCCCACATAGGTGCGGCGATGGCCGCGGATTTCGGCTTCGTCGCGCATTCCGCCCAGGGAAATGCGGGCGAACTTGCGGCCCAGGGCGTCGGCAACACTTTTGCCGAGGGAGGTCTTTCCGACACCCGGCGGACCGACCAGGCAAAGGATGGGGCCTTTGATCTGGCGCCGCCGTTTGATGACGGCGAGGAATTCGAGCAGCCGGTCCTTGATTTTGCGCAGGCCGAAATGCTGGTCGTTGAGAATGCGCTCGGCTTCCCTCAAATCGAGCTTGTCCTCGGTGGTTTTCTCCCACGGCAAACCGAGGATCCAATCCAGATAATTGCGCGCGATCGAATATTCGGGGGAAGCGGGCGGCATTTGTTGGAGGCGCTCGATTTCCTGCAGGGCGGCTTTGCGTGCCTCTTCGGGCATGGCCACCATGTCCACCTTGTCGCGGAGGGTCTTGATTTCGCCCGACCCCGCGTCGCCCTCGCCCAACTCGCGCTGGATCGCGCGGAGCTGTTCGCGCAGG
Source organism: Verrucomicrobiota bacterium (assembly GCA_028872915.1). Taxonomy (GTDB): domain Bacteria; phylum Verrucomicrobiota; class Verrucomicrobiia; order Limisphaerales; family UBA11358; genus UBA11358. Next base: position 25,498 of record JAGWNY010000037.1, on the reverse strand, counting down.
AAAAAATCCCGTTGCGTCTTGGCGATCGAGGAGGCCACGTCATTCTGGATTTTGGAACTGAGCGTCAATACTTCCTGTTCCCGATTGAGCATCGGCAGGAGCGTGGAGAGGCGTTCGCGCACCGAAACGGTTTCGAGCAGGCGCTGCCGGTCTTCGAGAGTGAGATTGAGATTGGCGGCGATGAGATCGGCAAAATGGCCGGGATGTTCCGTGTTCAACGCCGCAATCTTGACCTGCTCGCTCAACGCGGAGGACATTCTGGCGATTTCCTCGAACTGGCGGTGCGCGTTGCGCAGCATGGCCTGCAATTCAATCGAATCCTCGGTCTCGTCCCGCAACAGCTCGTAGGTGGCGCGGAGATAAGGAGCGGGATGTGAATAGTCCTTGACGCGAATGCGCCACAGGCCCTCCACAAGCACGCGCGCGGTGCCGTCGGGAAATTTCACCATTTTGGCCAGGCGCGTCACGCAACCAACCTGGTATAAATCCGTCGGGGACGGTTCGACCACTTCGGGCTTGCGCTGGAGAACGGCGCCGAAGAGCCGGTCACCCGTCACGATGTCGTCAATCAGTTTCAGGCTCGGGCCCGTCTCAATGAGGAGCGGCACCACCGCCCCCGGAAAAATCACGATGTCCGACAGCCCAAGAACCGGCACGGATTCAGGCAGCGACCGCGCGGAAATACGCGGAGAATCCGCCCTTTCGGCCGGGCCGAGGATGCTGACAAATTCTGTTTCGGATGATGTCATGGTTAAACGGACAACGTGGCTTGCAGCATAACGGCTGCCAGGGCCACTTGTCACTAATTAGATGAGAACCGCCGCAAAAAGATCCATGCGGGCGGTTTAATTTCCTTCGGCGATTGGAACCTTGGTTGTCCGGGCCTGGAGATGGCGGGTGCGCGGCACTTCGATGCGCAAAAATCCATTTACATAAACGGCCTTGGCGTCCGCCAAGTCATAGCCGGTCGGCAGGTCCAGCACGCTTTCAAACGGGCCATAATTGATTTCCATGACCAGGAAGCTGCAATTGGCCGGCCGGCAGCCATCCGGACGGTTGCCGGCGATTCTCAGGCGGCTTCCCTCCACCGTCAGTTCGAGATTTTCACTTTTCATGCCCGGTAATTCCACCTTGATCACCAGGCTGTGATCCGTTTGATACACGTCCGTATTAGGCACCCAATGGCCACTGGCTGAACCGGAGTGGCGCCCCCCGACTGCCGACCCTCTGGACGCAAAATGAAGCGTCGAACTGACTTTCGTTACGGCCATTTGATGATCCTATGACAAAAATTCATTTAAGCAACCATAATGCCGTTGCATGATTCACATGCCAACATAACCGAGAATGGCAATTGTGCAAATCGTTTTTTGGGGGATTTTTGGATCAGGATTTCCACCGCAAAGGCACACGGCCGGAGGACCACCCGCCGAAACCGCGCCAACCTCTTGGCGGCGGCAAGCTTGCGCAAGCCCCTTTTCACCAATTCCGAACACCGATTCCCAACACCCATTCAGATTCCTCCGCATCCTCCGGCCCCTGTGGTGATATAATCCGCTCCGGTATCCGCGCAAATCCGCGTTATCCGCGGATCCTTTCGTCGTCTTCTCCCGACTCCGATTCGGATCATCCCTGCTGGCTATTTCATCAGCAACATCTGCCGGGCGCGCTTGATGGAGCGGGTCAGACGGCGCTGATAGGCGGCAGGGAGGCCGGTGTATCTGCGGGGCAGGATGCGGCCCTGGTCGGTGACGTACTGGCGTAGCAGATTGGTGTTCTTGAAATCGAGGGCGTCCGCGGTGAAATCAACTTTTGGTTTCGGACGGGGCGTGCGGGTTTCCACGCGGCGGCGCGAGTCGTGCCTGTCCTTTTCGGTATGGGTCTTGCGGGGCATGTTATTTAATCTCCCGATGCAGCGTATGGCGGCGCAAAAAGGGATTGTATTTTTTGACTTCCAATTTCTCCGTCTGCAGCTTTTTGTTGCGGGTGGTGGTGTAGCGCGAGGGGGATTTGCCTTCCTTGCGGGCTTCCGTGCATTCGATCGTGATGACTTCCCGTGGCATGGTTATTCCTTTTCCTTGACTTTCTGTTCCTCGCCGCCTTCGTCCAATTCGTCGCCATCCACGTCGTTCAATCCCGCGGTGTCAATGGCGCCAAGCTGGCCGAGGCGGCGTGATCTGAGAGCGCCGTCTTTTTCCAATTGCGCCTGGGCTTCCACGGTGAACCGGGTCCACGGAATCGCTTCAAGACGGGCGCGGGGGATGGACTTGCCGGTCAATTCGCACACGCCATAAGTTCTTTTCTCGATGCGCTTGAGAGCTTCTTCGATCTCGTAAACGGCGTCCTGGTCCGATGAAAGCAGGCTGAGGGCGAAATCGCGGTCGAAATTGTCCGTGCCCGAATCGGCCATGTGAAGGCTGTAGCCGGGTAATTCCTGGGCGGATTCCTTGGCCAGGCCGTTCATCTGGCGGAGCAATTGCTCGCGCAGTTCAATCAGGCGCTGGTGGTACTTCTGCCATTCGGCTTTGACTTTTTTGGAGTCGGTGGGGCCGGCCTTGGCGAATGTCCTGCCCAAAATGCTGGCGGCGGTGGCGGGCGTCTGCGGTTTGCCGCCTGCGGGCTTTTTCATGTCTTTTTTTGCTGTCACAAAACTTAAATTTGTCTTCCGGCGGGCGCCGTCGGTCCGTCGAAAGCGCGGGAATGTAGCAGACATTATAAATTATACCACAAGAAATTTCAAAAATTTTTTAAAAACGCCCCGCTGACAAGACTCATACCCTCGCGGATGAAACACGGATTTTTCTGAATACCGATTCTGAACACTGATTTTATCCGTACTTCAATGACGAAGCTTCGAGCATTTTGGACAAGGATTTCAGGCGGCCAAGCCATCCCGCAGGAGACGAGGTAACGAGTCTCTGAATTTTCCCCCGATTCCAAACACCGATTCCGCCTTGGCCATTAACGAACAGTCGAAGCCTCCTTGCCTCCGCTCCCGCTTCTTTAACGGTCTGTTAACGTGTTTGTCCGCACCAACTGCACACGTAAGCGCCCCGTGAATCCAGTACGAAAGTGGATTTGATGGATGTGGACCAGCAACAACTGCAAGTCGCAATATAAACGGCCAACAAAGGCGGATGGCACAAGACTTCTCTCCCGCAGGACGCGCAAACGATGCGATCCTTCTTGATCAGGAAATCCACGTCCGTTTTTTGCGAACATTTGCAAGCCAGACCGCTCACCGTCCCGTGCGCCTGCATCAATTGGCCCAGTCCGGGGGTGGGGGCCTCGGCGGGCGTTGGATTGACCTGATGAATGGCGACGCTATGGGCCATATAAACTCACGGGCTTTGGCGGGTTCTTGTTCTCAACAAACGTGCCTCGTTCCAAAAACAGGCCGGTTACGGAAAGTCTTAAAGGTCATGGTGATTCCTCTTGGTAGGCAGGCACTTACATCGAAAACATCCAGCTTTAAATCATGATCACACGTCTGGCTGCCGGCGGCGTGCATGTCCCCCACGCGGCGACCAAGATAGTCCTTTTTAACATGGCAGCCGATTTCTGTCAATGATTCAGTGCATTTTGTTAATAACTTTCAAAAATTGTGAATAACATTTCACAGTTGAGTCCAACTTTCGAGAATTCGTGAATAATTGATTGTAACGTGGATAACTACCCCGCTTATGTTGGCAACTTATAGGCCAATGTGAATACATAAGCATTGCAAAAATCCCACCAATCCCCGAAAACCAAGTTGTAGAGGAAAAAGGATCGCGAAACGCGCGGAACGACGGCGTGAAAGATCAGTAAATTGCTTTCAATCATGGTGTTACGCAATGATAATGACATGACGGCAAAAGGGGCGACCGCCAGGGTTGCAACGATGCAAGACCCGTTCGGGGAACAAAAGGCGATGGCTTTGGAGCCGGAGTTGTCCTTTGTACCCGAATCAGGCCCTTCCAGCGAGTTGCCCAGGAGCTGTTGCGGGGTGGAATTGCCGTGGTTTTGGTCGGAGGACGGCCATGCCCGGAGCTTTTGCCGGACCTGCGGGCAGAAGTTCGTTGATCTCGACCACGTGCATTACCGACAAAAGCCGTGGATCGGCGTGGATTTGGATGGAACCTTGGCCAGTGACTTGGGAACGTGGCGTGGCGGCGCCATCGGCAGCCCCATTGCTCCCATGTTGGCGCGGGTTAAACGATGGGTTGCCGAAGGAATCACGGTAAAGGTTTTTACAGCCAGGGCATCGGCGCCGGATCAGGTGGTTGCCATCAAAAAATGGCTTCGTCGGCATGGATTGCCGGAATTGCAGGTCACGAACGTGAAAGACCGCCTGATGATTGAATTGTGGGATGATCGTTGCGTCCAAGTCCGGCATAATTCAGGCCGTCCGGTGAATGGCAGTGCGATATCGGACCGTCGGCATCAATCTATTCGTGAGACCCGTTCCAGTTCCTGGATGGCGCCGGTGAGGCTTTTGTCCCGTCTCAAAATTCTAATCACATGAATATTGCTAGAAACCCCGAATGGAGGAAAAAAGTGAAAATGTCAAACCACTCAATTTTGAAACCGGTGTGTATCATCGGCATGGGGATTGTTTGCTGGTGTGGCTTGGTAAATTCAGGCATGGCATCGGAGCCGACGCTGAATCCAGGCGATTACGTCACTCCTGTCCCCCAGGAATCCGACCCTTATGGAAGCTTCGGCACCCTGTATTCCACAAACGTCAGTTTCGGCCCCACACTGGACGGGCTGGCCGGCAATTTGATCTCAAGCGTGATCACCAATGATGCCAGCAATCCTTGGTATTTTTCGGGCGGCCTGACTTTCACATATCAGATCCTTTTGTCGCCCAGCGCCACAAACGGTGCTTCTGAAATCAGCATTGGAAGTTTTGCCGGCTTTTTGGCGGACGTTAACTATAACACGAACATGGGCGGCATGGGGCCATTCGCCGTGCAGCGCTCCGGTTCGGGACAGGACATCCGGTTTTCTTTTGTGCCCGAGCTGGGGCCGTCTTCGAGCAGCGCACTCCTGGTGGTGCAGACTGATGGCACGATGTGGCGTAACGACATCGCATCCGTTCTGGACAATTCCGCTGCGGCGAACATTCCCACATTGGTTCCCGTGCCGGAACCGGCCAGCGTGGGCTTGTTTCTTCTTGGCTCGGCGATTGCGGCCCGGTACCGCCGTTCCGCGCTGGCGGCTTTTTTCCGTAGAATCCGGCCCAAAAAAACGTGAATTGAAAAAGTGCAAACGGTGAACCACAAGGCAGATTGGGGGAGCAAAATGGCGCCACATCGTCATCCCAGATGCACGGGTTTTGCGGTTGCGGTATTGTTTGCGTTAACGGCCTGCTTTATTCCGGCCAGGGCAGAAGCGGGCGGCATTCTCTATCAGTTCGATAATGTGTTCAGCGGTTCGAATGGTTTTTCGGATTCACCTCCGTGGTTGGATGCCACTTTTCAAGACGCCAGCAACGGCGTGCTTCTAACGATTGCCAACTCGAACCTCGCCAGCGGTGAATTTGTCAGCGGTGTATATTTTAATTTTGATCCGGCTGACACTGTGACCAACTTGAATTTTACCTTTCAGAGTGCCATCGGGACTTTCGGCGCCGCGTCGGTTTCCACGGGCGAAAATGCTTTCAAAGCCGATGGCGATGGTTCTTACGATATCCTCCTGGGTTTCAGCACGATGGATGGGCGGAAATTTACGGGCGGTGATTCCGTTACCTACTTGATAGGAGGCGAGGGCGGGCTGACGGCTTCCGATTTCAGCTTCACGAGCGCAAACGGCTCCTCCGCCCTTTACGCGGCCGCCCACGTTCAGGGATTTGCCGGTGGTCAAAGCGCGTGGATTGACCCCCAAGCCGGCCCTATTCAGGTGCCGGAGCCGGCCGGGGTCGGCTTTTTTCTCCTGGGATCAGTGATTGCCGCCCGTTACCGCCGTTCCGCCATGGCGGGATTTCTCCGCCGGGTCCGGCCCCAAAAGGGCGATTAGCAGTTTGCAGGTGTCCATCCACCCGTTTCCGTCTTCACAATGAATCCTATTTGCCCAAGACACCTTGCCGTCGTATTGCTCATTTCAATGGCTCAATATAGTCCCGCCCAATTGTTGATCAACGGAGGTTTTGAATCGGGCAATTTCGCCGGCTGGACACTTTTCAACACCGTCGGCTCCGAGACCTGCTACGGCCTTGAGGAGGGTGGAACGGTGGTCACCCAGGTGGTTTCTTTCGATACGGCAGGGGCAGGAGCACCGTCGAACAGCGCGGAATTCGAAGTAGGGGAAACCAGCGGAATCATTGGCGGCGGCGGCTTGGGGCAGGGAGCGGGCATTTATCAGGATGTGACGCTCGAAGCCGGGGAGGTGAATATTTCGCTGGCCATCGGGGCGACAAGCAGTGGGGAAAATTACGATGCCGGGACATTTGAACTTCTTCTGGATGGCAACGTGCTGGCTTGCAATGAGTTGGGCATGATAAGCGCCGGTCAGACCATACGCTCCACTTTGGGTTACAGGGGCGACGTTACGGCGGGTATGCACCAATTCGCCATTGATATGCGTCGCGGATATGGAACGGATTCCAGCACGCCATTTCAGTATTTGGCTAACATTCAAATGTCTGAGACCCCTGTCCCGGAACCTTCCGTCTTTTGGATTCTGGCGTTTGGAGTTGTGGGTTGGCGGCCAGTTTTTTTTCGCGGCTGGAGCAAAAAAGAGGCGGATTTTCGTGATTTTTGAGGGTGATTTTGAATAAAGGCGCATTCCATGCGTCCAACTTGGAAACATAAATTCTCCTGAAAAGATGTCACAAAGACGTTACAATAAGGAGCTTGACAGTGAACAAAGTCAGCTTAGCGTATAAGCCATATTGAGGCTGTAGCGTTCGGCAAGCGTCGTGAAGTTATGAAGAATTTCAAATTGATCGGGAGGGGAACGATGTCTTCCCCGGGCACTGTATTTTTTTGGCGGCTTGTCAGCCACTATGCAAAACGCGGGGTGCTGGGAGCGATGTGTTCCCTGGGCGCTGTGTTTTTTTGGGCTGGTGCCGCGCAGGCGACTCCGCTGGCTCCCGGTGGATTTCTCTCACCGGCGCCGGCTGAACCCGATCCGATTGGGGGAAGCGTGCTCTATACGACGTCCGTCGGTTGGGGTCCGTCACTTTCCGGATTGGGCGGGACCCTTACATCGAGTGTTCTTACCGGGGATGCCAGCAATCCCTATGGTGGTCTGACCTTTACATATCAGTTCAACATTGCGCCCGTCGCGACGGATTCGGCTTCGGGGATTGCACTGGGCGGCTTTGCGGGTTTTCTGACGGACGTGAGCTTTCGTCTCGCAAGCGGCGTGGCGCCGACGTATGTGACGCGCTCCGGGAGTGGAGACGATGTGACGTTTAATTTCTTCACGCCGGACGTGGTGCCCGGCCAATCGAGCGCCCTTTTGGTCGTTCAAACCGATGCTCATAGTTGGAAGCATGGCATTACTTCCATCATTGACCATTCGGCGGTTCCGAACATTGGGACGCTCATTCCCGCGGTGCCGGACGCGGCCAACACGGGATGGTTGCTCTGTATCGGCCTGTGCGCCCTTGCGTTTTTCGGGAGGACGGAGGTTCAGACCGCGCGGGCGGCTGCAAAGCGGACGGAACGTTAAAAAATTTCATTTCACCGGGCGGGGACTGGTTCGCTCTATTTTTGCGCCTGGATTTTCAGCCTTTTTCGGACATTGCGTTGGGTTTACCCTTATCCGTGCCATGCTCACACTGCAAGACCTGGCGAAAGTGCTGGAAAAGGACCGGGCGGCGATTTCGGCCCGCGTGCGGGAATTTTCCATCGGCGGCAAGCCCTTCCGTTTCAATTCCGCGCGGGCTGTCATGGGCGTGGTGAATCTGTCGGCAGACTCCTGGTATCGGGAGAGCGTGTGTTTTTCGGCGGAAGCAGCAGTGGAACGCGCGGAAATTTTGAGAGCGCAGGGGGCGGATATCATTGACCTGGGCGCCGAATCCACTTTGGCAAGAGCCAGCCGGGCGGGAAGCGCGCTGCAGAGGTCCCGATTGGCGCCGGTCATTGCGGCATTGCGCAAGCGACGGATGCTTGTATCCGTGGAAACCTATTCCGTCCCTGTCGCGCGGGCGTGTCTGCGCGCCGGGGCCAATGTGTTGAACCTGACGGGCACGGCCCATGCGGCCGAATTTTTCAAGCTCGCCGCGGCGCACGACGCGGCGATCATTATTTGTTACGTGCAAGGCCGGAACGTGCGCGAAGTTCGGGACTTTGATTTCGGAAGGGATGCCGTCGAAGGGATGGCCGATTTTTTCTCGCGACGGATTGAAATCGCGGCGCGCCATGGGGTGGAGAAAATCCTCCTGGACCCTGGGTTGGGTTTTTATTATCGAAATCTTCAGGACAGCGCCACGCGTGTCCGGCATCAGATGCGAATGTTTCTAAACACATTCCGGCTGCGGCGGCTGGGCTTTCCAATTTGCCACGCGCTGCCGCACGCTTTTGAATTTTTCCGGGAGGAAGTGCGGTCGGCGGAGCCTTTCTTTGCCGTTCTGGCGGCCCTGGGCGGGACGGATCTGTTCCGAACGCACGAGGTGCGGCGCGTGAAGGCGGTGCTGGATACGATGGAATGTTACCGGGATGGACCGACAGACGAATGACAGAGGAGAACGGCTTCCTCGGCGGATTGGGCAATCCATTGGAAGCAGGTTTGGAGATTGTAGCGGGAAAGAAGCCGGCGGAGGCGTTCGGGTGTATGGCGATAGGAGAAAAAGACGCGGAGGCTCTCGCTGGCTCGAAATGCAAACGACTTGTCATGGACGTGAATTTCGGAGTTCCGGCTGAAATGGAACCGGGCGACGATGCGCTTGAGGTCCATGGCGCCATTTTCGATTGAAAAGATCAATTTGCCGTCCGTTTGGCGGAATCCCACGTCCAACAAAAAGGTCATGAGCCAATCGCGGGTTTGCGCGTTGCGATATTGCGGCAGAATGGCTTTCATGCCGGCGTCGTAATCCCGCGCGGGGGCAAGATTGGCGCTGACCAAGAGAAAATCATTTCTTCGCAGCAACGAAGCCAGTTTGGGAAGTATCCGATTCGGCTCAAAATTCGGCATCATGCCAAAGAACGTCACCAGGCGGGGCATGGGGCTGGCGGTCGGGAGATCGCGCAACATGAGCAGATGGCCGGCGGTCCCCAGGTCGCAGACGAGGGGAAAGCAATTTCCGGCGGGCAAAATGGACAGAGCGGCCCGGCGGGCCGCCAGGACAAGGGGGACGCTGGCATCGCAGGGCGTGTAAAAGGTTTTATGGCCGCGCGCCTTGAGAAGCCGCAACAACCGGGCTTCTTTTTGACCGCCGCCGCAGCCCAGTCCGATGAGGTGAACTTGTGACGAATGAATTTGGGAGGCGACGGTGCGAAAGCAGTTTTCGTAAATGGCGCGGCAATGGGCATCGTGGCGCGATGGCGAACAGGAGTCGTGCAATGCGAGCCATTTTTGGGCCTGTCGGAAGGTGTCGTAATGAAATTTGGGGGCGATGGCATGGCTGCGGAGGGATTTCAGCAGGTCGCGGCGGACGGTTTCGGGAAATTGGCTGGGATGGATGGTGACGCTGGCGGCGGATGGAGAACGGAGTTTCATTCTGCGGCCGGTTATTTTTGCGGAAAAATTTGATACAAGAGCAGATAAACGATGACGCCTGTAACGGAAACATACATCCACAAAGGCCAGGTCCATCTGGCGATCTTGCGGTGCGTGTCGAAACGTTGACGCAAGGCCCGGATCAGGGTGACAAAAACCATCGGCACGATGACCATTGCCAGGATGGAATGGGTCAGGAGAATGGCGAGATAATAAGGGCGAAACCAGAGGGGATGTTCAAAGCGCGTCGGGCCGCGGTGGAGGACGACAGCGAGCCAGCCGTGGTAGGTCACGTAACACGCCAAAAAGACCGCCGACGTGCAAAAGGCCGAAATCATGCAGAAGCGATGCGCCGGAATGTTTTTTTTGCGGATGAAGATGAATCCTGCGGTCAAAAACGCGGCGCTCAGTCCATTGAGCGAAGCGTTGACGGCGGGCAGGTCGTAGATGGTCATGCTGCCGCGCGGGACGGCGGACTATTCGAATGGATTTTTCCCGGCGCCGATGGCGCCGGCGGAGGGCTTTTCCTGAGACTTCAGCCATTTGTCATAATCGGCCTGGCTTTGAACAATGAGGAAACCGCCGGTCATGGCATCGTGGCCGGGGCCGCAAAGTTGGGCGCAATTCACCTGATAACGTCCGATTTTAGTGGGAACAAACCAGCATGGAATACGCAATCCGGGAATGGCGTCCTGGCACACGCGCATGGCGATCAACTTGAAGGAATGAATGACATCGCGGGAACTGACATAGACGATGACGGGCTTGTTGACCGGAACATGAATCTCGTTGATGGTTTGGAAATCGTCCTTGCCGTGGGGATCGTCGGAGTCAACGCCAAAAACGTTCGTGTCGGAAATCAGGTCCTCGTCTTCTTCGGCGAAAATGCCATCCGGGCCGGGATAGCGGACGTTCCAGAGATACTGCTGCGCCATGATGTGAATGACGGTGGAATTTTTGGTGTCCGGGAAATGGTCCACGGCCCTGGCCCAGACGGGGATGGCCACGCCGACCAGCAGGAGCGCCTCGACGCCCGCCACGATCAATTCGATGTAATTGGAAAAATGATTTTTGACGCCATCGTAATCCGCCCGCGGGTTGCGTTTGGCGTTGAAGCGCCAGAGGGCGTACCCAAAGTAAATGATCCAGCCGACAAACAGGGCGAACATGAGCCAGTGAACATAGACAATGAGCGCATCCACGGACGCGCCGTTTTTTGACGCCAGTTCAGGCAGGCCAAGAATTTTTGCCGACCAATGGATCATACGGGCGCGTGGGCTGGAACCTGTTGTTGTCCGGCAGCGCGGTTCACCGCCGCCTCGCGGTGGAGGATGTAGGCAAAGAAGCCGGCAATGGAAACGAGCACGGCTCCGATGATGCCCATGAGCGTAAAGATGCCCCAGTTCATGCCGAAGGCCAGAGGGGAGTCGGAGCGCCCGTGACAAGTGGCACACGCCAGGAGCGGCGAGGGCAAAGCCGCGGCAGCTGCAACGATGGAAACAAGTGTTTTCCGCACGATACTCATAAGTAACTGATTTTTTTCAATTTCTTCAAAAAATAAATTCCATACACCACCACCAATATCGCCGTGGCAATGCCGCCCAATCCAGCCAGGAGCCTGCCGCCGGCAAACGCCCAGCCGGAAAAAGCGCACGACAGGGCCGTGAGCATGGTGACGAAAATCAAATGGAAGGTTTTGAGCGACATGTCAATGATAGGTGCCGGCGGGAAAATCCTGCATGGCATAAAGCGTCAACCCGAACAAGCCGACAACGAATATGGCGGTGAAGCCGAGGATGGTATAAATCATTTTTTTCTCGGAAATCAAGTGCATGAGGAACCCGGCCACGAGGAAGGCGTTGCAGGTGGCAATGACCAAAATCAAGGCCGCTTTCAACGACCAACTGTAATGTTGGGGCGGGAGATAGGACGTGAACACCATCAGTCCAATGGCGCACAGGGCGGCCACAAAAACATAAGCACACCGGCGCAGATAATGATTGAAGTCCACCGGATGCTCATGCGGAACGGCTGGCGTCTTGGCGTCTTGCGGATGGTTCATAAGATCATGTCAAATATAGGACGGGAAACAGGAAAATCCAGATCAAGTCCACAAAGTGCCAGAAAAGCCCGGAGACCTCCACACGATTGGTGAATCGGGCGGGGTCGGTCTTCCACAATTTGCGTCCCGGCCCCCAGAGGTAGCCAATGACAATGCTGCCCGCCAGGATATGCAGGGCGTGGAGGCCTGTGAGAGTGAAGTAGAGGGCGAGATAATCGTTGTGCCACGGCCCGTAGTTTTGCATGACCTTGATTTCCGAGCGGGGGATTTGGAACGTGGTTTCGCGCGCGTACTTTTGGGATCGAAGATCAATCAAAGCGGATTCGTCGGTGACCTCGCGGCCCGTGATGATCAGATAATCGTGTTTCGGATCGTTCTCGACCATCTGGCCGTCGGCAATCTGGCCGTTGGTCAGATAGATTTCGTAATTGTTCAAATGTTCGTGATATTCGACCACCTTGATGCAAAGAAAGGTGGCGGCGAGCAGAAGGGTACAGGCGTGGAAAAACTTAAAGCGTCCGAATTGGCCCACCTTGCAGGAGACCCAGGCCAGGAGGGTCGTGATGGCGGACAAGGCCAGGACAATCGTGTTGGTGGTGCCGAGGGCGACGTTTTGCCATCCATGCGGCCACGTGCCCGGCTCCGCGCCGACGCGGAGCAGGACATAGGCGGAAAAGAGGCCGCCAAAGAGCATGACTTCCGAGGCCAGAAACAGCCAGATGCCGAGCTTGGCGTTGTAGATGCCTGTGTCAGGCCTGACTTCGACTGTGTATGGGATTTCCATGAAAAATTTTCAATGCACCGGGATGGGCGCCTTGGGCATCGCTGGCGCGGCAATCTCCGGTTCGTTTTGGGGCGTGAAGTCCGAGTCGTGGCCGGGCACGCTGTATTCGTATGGACCGCGGTAAATGCGCGGGGGAACGGCGAAGTTTCCGTGGGGGGGCGGCGTGGGGGCCTGCCATTCGAGGGTAGTAGCCTGCCAGGGGTTATCGCCCACTTTCTCGCCGTGACGGATGCTCCAGAAAAAATTGACGATGAAGGGAATCTGGGCAATCCCAAGGGCGACGGCCGCCCAGAGTATCCATGTGTGGAGCTGCATGATGGAGCCGGGAAGGGTGTCAATGGCGCCTGGAACCACGGCGGCGGAATAGTTGGCGCCGCCGTTGGCCATGCGGCGCAACATGCCCTTGATGCCCTGCTCGAACATCGGCATGAAAACGAGGTTCATGAAAATGAACGATCCCCAGAAATGCGCCCTGCCCCAAAACTCATTCATTTTGCGGCCGGTGATTTTTGGGAACCAATGATAGATACCAGCAAAGAGCGCGAAGAGGGTGCCCGGCGCGACAACGTAATGGAAGTGGGCGATGACGTAATAGGTGTCGTGCAGATAAACGTCACTGGCGTTGAATCCAAGCGGCAGGCCGGTCAAGCCGCCGATGCCGAACATGGGCAGAAAAGCCAAGGAAAAGAGCATGGGCGTGTTGATGCGGATGGAAGCGCCCCACAACGAAATCAACAGGCAGGTGAGAATGATTACGGATGGAATCGAAATGATCATCGTTGTGGCCTGGAAAAAGGCGGAAATTTCCGTGCCCATTCCAGTCAGATACATGTGATGCGCCCAGACGATGAAGGAGAGAAAACCGATGGCCAGCACGGAATAGACCAGTGATTTATAGCCCCAGATGGGTTTGCGTGTATTGGTGGCGAGAATTTCACAGACGATGCCCATGGCGGGCAGAATCAAAACATAGACTTCGGGATGGCCGAGGAACCAAAACAAATGCTGCCAGAGAAGCGGGCTGCCGCCGCCGGAGACTCCGGCCAGCTTGCCGCCGACCGCCAAGCCGGTGGGCAGGAAGAAACTGGTGTGCGCGACGTTGTCCATCATCTGCATGATGGCGGCGGCTTCCAATGGCGGAAACGCCAGCAGCAAAATGAACGCGGTAACCAACTGCGCCCATACAAAAAACGGCAGGCGCATCCAGGTCATGCCCGGCGCGCGCAATTGAATGATGGTGGCAATGAAGTTGACGGCGCCCAGCAGCGAGGACGTGATCAGCAGGACCATGCCGATGATCCAGAATAACTGGCCGTGAGTCGGGATGCTGGTCGCCAGCGGCGAGTAGGAGGTCCAGCCCGCCTGCGCCGCGCCGCCGGGAATGAAAAAGCTGACCAGCATCACCACGCCGCCGAGAAAATAGGCCTGGTAACTGGCCATGTTGACGCGGGGAAACGCCATGTCCGGCGCGCCAATCATCAGCGGAACGACGTAATTACCGAACGCCGCAAACGCCAACGGCACGATCCCCAAAAAGACCATGATAGTGCCATGCATTGCCCCGAAGGAATTATACAATTCCGGCGATATGACCCCGCCCGCCGCCGGCTGGCCGAGGATTTTTTCCAACAACGGTCCCAGGAAAGGCACCGGTTCTCCCGGATGCGCAATTTGCCAGCGCATCAGTATCATGAGGAAAAATCCAAACAATAAGAACAACAGGGCTGTCATTCCATACTGGATGCCAATGACCTTGTGATCGCTGGAAAAAATGTAACCGCGCCAAAAACCCGGATCATGATGCGCGGCTTTATGCGAACCATGCGGCTCATGGGCTTCATGTCCGTGCGACGGCGGAAATTGTTCAGTGGCAGCGTCCATGGGTTTGGCAGGTTACAATTTATCCAGGCACAGGACACCCAGAAGCAATGGCAGGTAAAGAATGGAGGCCAAAAACAGGCGCCGCGCGCGTTGTGTCGTCAGTTGGAGTGAAAATTGTGCCGCGCAAAACAAAAACGCCACACCGAGAATGACAGCGCCGGCCAGATAAACGACCCCCGCCATTCTGAAAAGAAAGGGACACAGGCTGACAATGAAAAGCGCGAGGGCGTGGCTGACGGTCTGTTGCGCCGTTCGATGGCCGCCATCGGGGGTGTTGGGAAGCATCACAAAACCGGCCTTGGCGTATTCGTCGCGATAAATCCACGCGATGGCAAAAAAATGCGGGATTTGCCAGAAGGCCAGGATGGCAAACAACGTCCAGCCGCCGCCGGCGAGATCATTTCTGGCGGCCGTCCAGCCCATGAGCGGGGGCAATGCGCCTGGAATGGCGCCGATGGCTGTGTTCGCCCAGGTGACACGCTTGAGCGGGGTATAAATGAACAGATAACTAATCAGCGTGATGGCGCCCAGAACGCTGGTCGGCAGATTGACTGACAGGGCCAGATAGACAAGTCCAGCCACCGCGGACACGCCGCCGAATGCGGCCGCCGCCGCCGGTGCCATGCGTCCCGATGGCAGCGGACGGTCTTGTGTCCGGGCCATTTTGGCGTCGAACTCGCGCTCAAGCCATTGGTTCAATGCTGCCGCGCCCGCGGCAACCAGCGCGGTGCCCCCGAGAGTGTTTAGGAGAAGGAGCAGGTGCACGTGGCCAGGTTCGCCAATATAGAAGCCGGCAGCGGTTGTCAGCAAAACCAGCGCCGTGAGGCGGGCCTTGACCAAATCGGCAACCAGAACCGCGACACTCTTTTCAGCGCCGGCATTGGCTGCAACATCCACGGGAAAATCCTTCATATCATTTTGTTGCCAAGGCGCCCAGCGCGCTTGCCGTCGCGGGATACGGTTCGGGCAATATCCACGGGCGGGCGAAGAGAACAATGCTCCACAGCGCGCCGGTGGCCAGGCAAAGGGCGCCGCCCAAAAGATGGGCCGTGGCCACGTCAGCCGCCTTGTGGGTCCAGATGGTCGCCGCTCCCAGCGCAATCTGGCAGACAATTAAGGCGACCCAAAACAACGAAATCCGGCGATGAAACCGCAATTGCGTTTTCAGGGAACCGGCGCCGGTGTCCTCCAGGCGATGCGCCCACATTGCGCAGGCGGCCACGAGCACAAAAATCGTCAACGCCACGAGCCGGTGGACCATTTGCAGGATGACTTGGAAGGCCGTGATGGGATTAACGTGCATGACTTCAATGCGCTGGGCGTTGTAATGCAAAATTGCCGCCGCGCTGGTGTCAGGCCAGAGTTTTCCATAAGCCAGTGGAAAATCCGGGATGGCCAGTCCGGCGTGCTGCCCGCGCATGGTCGCTCCCAAAATGAGTTGAATCACGATCAGCGCCGTGGCCGCCAGCACGGCGAACGGCAGGGCGCGGAAAGGCCTGCCTCCCGCAATGTAATCTGCCGCGCGGTTTACGCCAGCCTGCCAAGAGCGGCTGGTGAAAAGGGCCAGGGCGCAGGTCAGCAGAAAAAACAATTGGCCGACCACCCCATGAACTGCGCCGAGGTCCGCATTGAACAGGACGACGCGCAATCCGCCCAAAACACCCTGGACCACAACCAAAAGAAACGCCCCCAAGCCAAGCCAACGGAGCCATTTGGCGGCGGGGTTGCAGCGGGGCCAGACGAAGCCCGCGGCGCACATGACGATGCCGGTTGCCGCCGCGACCGCGCCATTGGACGATTGCCCGGAAATCAAAAAGGCAATCACGATTCCGGCGACTGCCAGCGTTGCTCCCATCCATCGCATGAAGGAGCGCGCATTTTTTCCAAAGAGCCAGAGCGCCAGAATTGTTGTCATGAGGCCGACGGCGGAAGCCCAAAGGCGGTGGGTGTGTTCGTAGAAAATGCCGCCGACCCATTTTGAAGCCGGAAAGGCATACATCCCGTAACCGTAACTATTGGGCCAATCGGGAACCGACATCCCGGCGTCATGGCTGGTCACCAGGCCGCCGGCGCCGAGCAACACGAACGTTCCCACGGCTGTGAGCACGGCAAACCAATGCAACCATGCGTTGTATTGACCGTCGCAATTTTTGTTCATGAATGAAAAAATCAGGTGAAAATGCCCCCGTCTCACCGCTCGCCAAAAAATTTATTTTACGGTGAACGCGAAGTTCACCGTCACGTTGCTGCCGCCAACCTCGATTGTCTGGCTTTGTTTGCCCAGTTTGTAATGGCTGGCCACGATGGTGTATTTGCCAGGCGGAACGTTTTTGATGGTGAACGCGCCATCGTTGGCGGTCAGGTCGAACCACGGGTTGTCGAAAAGGCTTATCCACGCGAACATCCACGGATGAATGTCGCACTGGACTTTCATGAACATTTCCGGCTTGGGAAAGGCATAAGTCAGGTCCGGGCCGTGTGCCATTTGAGCGTCGTTATACTCCGGATTACCGTTCTTTGAAATGATATGAACATTGTGGACGCATGGGTCTGAATTTTTAACGATGAGTTTTTGCCCGGTCTGCATCGCCAGGAATTGCGGATGATACAGGCAGCCTTTCTGGTCCAAAACCGCCGGAGCGGCTGTGGCGCCGGTGGATTTGCCCGTGATGTCCGTTCCGTCGGCGTTTTGAAGGAAAACCACAACATTCGCCAGTCTGCCGTTTTTCCCGACCACATAGAACTCCGTGAAAGGAGCGTTCGTGTATAGCTTGCTGCACGTCGGATCGTCCATAATGGGCGCGTATTGCACTTCCGGCGGCGGCGTTCCCTGGAGTGTGACGACGCCGGTGATGTCCGCCGCCCGAACGGCGAAGGCAACGGCCGCCATCAGAATCGAAAGAACAGCAAATTTCATAATAATTGTTAGAATCTAACAGCCGGTTTTCACGTGGACAAGCCTTTTGTGAAAAATTTCACAAAGAGACCGGTTGATCCTCGAAACTTTGATGCCGGCGCGGGTTGCGCCGTTCAATCGGCCAGATTGCGCATGACGCGCGTCATGGCCAGGGCGGTGCGGGCGGCCTCGGTCCCGCGGTTGTATTTGCGCTCCAAACAACGCGCTCGGGCCTGTTCCTTGTTATGAAAAACGAACACGCCGTGGATGACGGGAATTTTACGGCGCACCTGGATTTCGGCCAGCGCGCCCGTCACGCCGCCGCCAATATGTTCGGCATGGCTGGTTTCGCCCTGAAAAATGACTCCCAGGCAGACAATCGCCGCCACGGCGCCCTGGCTGGCAAGGGACGCAGCCACGGCGGGAATTTCAAACGCGCCCGGAACGCGGATGACGCGCGTCCTGGCGCCCGCCGCTTTCAATTCGCGTTGGGCGGCCCGAAGCATGGCGTCCACATAGCGGCGATTGTAGCGCGAGGCGACAATCGCAATGGGGGCGCCCGGACGACCGGGGTCCTTGAAGTGGTCTCGGCCTCTTAAATTCGCGCGCAACATGGGCGTTTATTCACGAGACAATTTCCGTTCCCACGCCTTCATCGGTGAAAATTTCCAGCAACACGGCGTGCGGCACCCGTCCGTCCACAAACGACACTTTTTCCACGCCAGCGGTCACGGCGGCAATGGCGCTGTCCACCTTTGGCATCATGCCTTTGTCAATCACGCCGGATTTTTTGAGGGCTTCGGCTTCGGAAATCCGCAAGTGCGGGAGCACGGAGTCGGGTTTGCCGGGGTCGGCCAACAATCCGGGCACATCGCTCATAAAGACGAGCCGCCGGGCGCCCAGCGCGATGGCGGCTTGGGCGGCGGCCACGTCAGCGTTGCAATTGTAAATCTTTCCGTCCGCGCCGCGCGCCGTGGGGCTGACGACCGGCGTGACTCCGGCAGCCAAGCCATCGCGGAGGGGCGCGGTGTTTACCGCCACGATTTCGCCCACGTATCCCAGGTCGCCGCCGTTAACGGACAACTTGCGGCACGTAAAAATTTCCGCGCCCGCAAATCCCCTCGCCCTGCCGCCCAATGATTCGACCGCGCGCACGATTTCCGGATTGATTTCGCGGGACAGGACGCGATCCACGATTTGGATGGCGGCTTCGTCGGTGACGCGCTGGCCCTGGATGAACGTTGCGGTCAGGCCGGCGTTTTCCATGGCGCGCGTGATGGCTTTGCCGCCGCCGTGAACGACGACCGGCTGGATGCCCGCGGCGGTCAGAAAAGCGATGTCGCGGGGCACGCCATGCCGGATTTTCTCGTCGGGAGAATCCATGAAGCTGCCGCCGTATTTGACGACGAAGGTGGCGCCCCTGAACTTTTGAATGTAAGGCAGCGCCTCCAGGAGCGTCTCGGCTTTGGCGATCAAATCCTGCACGCGATTATTCGTAAGGGAATCGGCGCCCAAAGGAAAGTACGATTGGGCGCGCCGGGGACACGGCGCGAATTTGGCTGGACGGCGGGGCCTGCTTTATTAGATTGCCCACATGCCAGAGATTGCCAGGTTCGTAAAAAACGGTTCCGCCACGGTGACGCCGGCAGTCGCCGAAAAAGTGGTTCGGATGTTGCCGCAATGGAAACTGGAATTTACCCAAATCCACGCCCCCGAATTTCCGCATCTGGTTGACCAACTGGAGTTTTTGGCGGACGCCGTCGAGGATGCCGTGGAGGGCGCCTACAAGGAATTGCCTTACATGGCCGTGGCCCAGGCCGTGTTTGCGCTGCTCTACGCCCATAAGAAAACGGGCATCATTCCCGAAAGCGTGCAGATGCTGGGGCGCGCGGACAATTCGAGCGTGGTGCGCGCCGTGCTCATTCAAAATGAAAAGGTGTTTGCCGTTTATGCCGGCAAACAGGGCGTGGATTGGCAAAAGATCACCAGCCAGCCCTAGCGCCAATTTTCCCGCAGCCGGAATTTTCCCATGCGCGAATCCGCGGACGCAAAAAAGAGGCGCGCAAAAAAAATCATCGACGGCCTTGACCGCGCCTATCCCGCCGCCCACTGCGAACTGGTCCACGCTAATCCACTCGAATTGTTGGTTGCCACCATCCTCTCCGCTCAATGCACCGACAAGCGCGTCAATCTCGTGACGGAAAAATTATTCCGGAAATATCGCTCCGCGGACGATTTTGCGAAGGCGGACATTTCGGAATTGGAGGAGGCCATCCGGACGACCGGCTTTTACAAAAACAAGGCGCGCAACATTCAGGCCGCCTGCCGCTGTATCGTGGAGAAACACGGCGGTCGCGTGCCCCAAACGATGGAACAATTGTTAGAACTGGGCGGTGTGGGCCGCAAAACGGCCAATGTCGTGCTCGGCAACGCCTTCCGGATCAACGTTGGCGTTGTCGTGGACACGCACGTGGCGCGCCTTTCCCATCGCCTGGCCTTTACCCGGCATCTCGTGCCTGAAAAGATCGAGCAGGATTTGATGGCGCTTGTACCCCAAAAAAAATGGGCCTGGTTCAGCCATCTTCTCATCTGGCACGGGCGCCGGCGTTGTTTCGCGCGCAAACCGGATTGCGCGCATTGCGAAGTCCTGGCGCTGTGCCCGCGCCTGGGCGTCAAGGAACTGTTGCCCCGGCCCAAAACCGGCTCCAATGCCGCTCCATGAAATGGTTCCACATGGATTCCGGGCGCGGCGGCGCGGCGTTCAATATGGCGTTGGACGAGGCGCTGCTGGAAGCCGCCGGCCATTCGGGCGCGCCGCTCCTGCGCTTTTATGGTTGGACGGAAGCGGCCGCCTCATTCGGTTATTTTCAGAACTACGCCGCCGTGGCGCGGCAAACACCGTTGCGCCCGCTCGTCCGGCGTCCCACCGGCGGCGGCATCGTGCCGCATGACGCGGACTGGACCTATGTTTTTGCCGTTCCGCCCGGCCATGAATGGCATTCCCTGTCAGCAGTCGCGAGTTACCGGCGGATGCACGAATGGATTCAGGAGGCTTTTACCCGGCTGAACGTTGAAACGGAACTGGCCGCTGCGTCCCTGCCCGGCGCGGAAATGAAATGTTTTGCCGGCCACGAAAAATTTGATTTGCTGTGGTATGGCAAAAAAATCGCCGGCGCGGCCCAACGCCGGAACAAAATGGGCTTGCTGATTCAAGGTTCGGTGCAACCGCCTGCCGGCGCGGGCATCTCAAGGGCTGCCTGGCAGGACGCCATGCTTGCCGCCGCCAACGAACGATGGGGCGTTGAATGGATGGAATTTTCCCCCGACCCAGTCCACCGGCGGGCCACGGAGCTGGCCCGCCAAAAATATGCCCGCGACGACTATAACCGGAAGCGGTAAACCCACAATCACACCGTCCCGTCCACCCTCTTCCTCACCGCTTCATCCATGACAATCAGCGGCGGCCAGGGCCGCTTGAATCCTTCGCCCGGCATCTTGCGGGTCGCGTCAATGCCCAGCTTGCTGCCAATGGCCATCTCGGTCGTGGCATGATCGAGCACGTCCGCCGGCCCCCTGGTAAAAATGCTGTCGCGTTGCGGGTCCGTGTTCGCGCACAGGCGGAACAGCACGTCGCTCGTGTTGTGAACGTCCACGTCCTCATCCACCACCACGATATATTTGGTAAACATCATCTGGCCCATGCCCCACAGGCCGTGCATGATTTTATAGGCCTGCATGGGATAGGTTTTGCGAATGCTCACAAAAACCAGATTGTGAAAAACGCCTTCCGCCGGCAGCGCCATGTCCACAATTTCCGGAAAGTTCATCTTGAACACCGGCAGGAACAATTTGACCGAGGCGCTGCCGATGTAAAAATCTTCCATGGGCGGAATGCCAACGATGGTCGCCGGATAAACGGCGTCCTTGCGATGCGTGATGGCTGTGATGTGGAAGACCGGATACGGCTCCGGCAGGGTGTAGTAGCCGGTGTGGTCTCCGAACGATCCTTCCTCCCGCAACGGCTCCCGGGGGTCCACGTAGCCTTCGATCACAAAATCCGCGTTGGCGGGCACTTCCAGATCATTCGTTTCGCATTTGACCAAGGGCACGGATTTTTTGCGCAAATAGCCCGCCAGAAGAAATTCATCCAGGCCGTCGGGCAGCGGGGCCGTGGCGCAAAAGGCGAACACCGGGTCGCCGCCGAGAAAAACGGCAACCGGCATGCGCGTGCCGCTTTCATAATAGCGCCGGCCATGCCGTGCTCCCACTTTTTGCAATTGCCAGTGCATGCCGGCGGTCCGCCCGTCATAAATCTGCATTCGATACATGCCGACGTTGCGTTCGCCCGTGTCGGGGTCCTTGGTCAGAACGCACGGCAGGGTCAGGAACCGTCCGCCGTCCAATGGCCAGCATTTTTGGATGGGCAGATTCAGCAATGTGGACGGCTGCGGTTCGAAGGTTGAACGGTCCGCCACGTTGGGAGCCTTGGGCCAGCTTTCCGTCCTGGGCACCGGGTTCTGCTCAAATTTTAGTACCACTTCCTTGCACGGGCCGTCCTTCACAATTTTGGGCCTGGCATGGCGCAAATCCAATGCGGTGGACAGCAGGCGGATGGCTTCACGAAAGCTCGCCGGCGGCCTGGCCTTTATCAGGCCACCCAATTCCGCCGCCGCTTCGTCCACGGAACTGGCGCCCATGCTCATGGCCATCCGTTTCCAGGAACCCATTGTGTTGATAGCCAGGGGAAACGGCGACACAGCGCCGTTGACGGTGGGTTGCTCGAAGAGGAGCGCCTTTCCGCCCTGCGCGGATTTCATTTCGCGGTTCGCCAGTTCGGTGATTTCCAATTCCGTGGCGACGGGCCTCGAAATGCGTTTGAGTTCTCCGGCCTGCTCCAGTTGGCTGATGAAATCGCGGAAGGAATCGAACGCCATGCGCCGAGGCTAACAGAAGCCGCAGGTAAATGTCCACGATGTAGCCCGGACCATGCGGTTGGCCCGACTTTGGAAAAAAATGGCGGGAGTGGCGGGGCTCGAACCCGTAACCTCTGCCGTGACAGGGCAGCGCTCTAACCAATTGAGCTACACCCCCGCCCAAGCCTGAAAAGCTAAAGAAGCGCGCGCCCATCGTCAAGTTTGTTCGGGAAACGGGAAAAAGCGCGTCCTGAAACTCGAATGGCATTCATCGGATGAGACATTAGGGCCGCGACGGAGTTTGGTTTCCACCGCGGCCGCGGTCATTTGGACGGTTCGGGCGACAGACGCCAAGGAGGTGGGGGTGGGGAACCCCGCTGAAGAAACGTGCTGCCGCCCGAATTGATTTCAATTTCGTATGCCGCCGTTTCTTTGTCAATGGGTTATTGCGGAAATTTGTAATTTTTTTCACGTTAATCAATTTTGCTAAACAGTTTGACGGCGACAAACGGGGTTTTCGTGGCAAAAAGTAAAGTCCTTTCAAACGACGGCGATTGAATCCATCCTCAGGGATTGCTAACATGCCACGATATTTGGCGATGCCGAAGGACGGCTGCCATTAAAAGAAACGCTATAAATACCGCAAATGATCGCAATTGAGTCGAATGCCCTGTTTAAGAACCTGCCGCCCAAGGAGATGGCGATGCTGCGGAAGGCGGCACAGGAGCGGCGTGTGGCGGCGGGGACGGAGATTTTTTCCGAAGGCGGCCCCGGCGACGGGATTTATGCGGTTGGCGAGGGGGTGGTGGAAATTTCCGCGGTGGTTGGTGGCGGCGAGCGGCGGGTGCTGTGCCAATTGGGGCCGGGGGAAATTTTTGGGGAAATGGCGGTGGTGGATGAGATGCCGCGCTCGGCGACGGCGCGGGCGATCGCGGATACGACGGTTTATTTCATTGCCCGGCCGGCGATGCTGGAATTGCTGCGGTGCTCGGCGGAGCTGGCGTTTTGGACGCTCCAGGAGGTGAGCCGCCGGCTGCGCGAGTTCAACCGGGCGCATCTTCGGGAGGTGGTGCAGGCGGAGCGCCTGGCGGTGCTGGGAAATTTTGCGCGTTCGATCATTCACGACCTGAAAACTCCGTTGACAGTCATCAGCCTTTCGGCGGACGTGATTTGCATGGAAGGAGTGACGGTGGAAAGACGCGCGCAGGCGTGCGACCGGATTCGCAAACAGGTCCAGCGCCTGAGCGACATGGCGGAAGATGTGCTGGATTTCACGCGGGCCGGCCCGTTGGAGGCGGGGCTGGCGAGGATGAACTATGGGGGATTCGTTGGGGGCATTCTGCCCGAACTGCGCACGGACGCGGAAACCAGATCGGTGGAAATCCAGGCGGACAGTCCTCCGGCGGCGGTGGAAGTGAGGATTGAACCGCACCGGCTGCAGCGGGTTTTCCTGAACCTGGTCCACAACGCGATGGACGTGATGCCGCTGGGCGGAAAGATTTTCATCCGTTTCCACGCCGATGCCGATGAAATCGCCACGGAAGTGGAGGACACGGGCGCGGGCATTGCGCCGGAGGTCGCGGCCAGACTCTTTCAGCCATTCGCGACGCATGGCAAAAGGCACGGGACCGGGCTGGGGCTGTCTTTTTGCAAAAAAACGGTGGAGGACTTCGGCGGACGCATCTGGGTCCGCCAATTGCCGCGACATGGCGCGATTTTTTGTTTTGCGCTGCCGGTGGCGAAATAATTTTTGGCGACGGATGAAACACGGATTCAAACCATTTCACCGCCGGGACGCCGGGGCGCGGACAGGAAAAAAACGCGCGGAATTGCAGCCCTTTACTTTCAATCATTATCCTGCTCCACCTTGTTCATACACTCTGCAAAATTTTTACCCTTTCTCCGCGCTGTGTCTCCGCGTCTCTGTGGCAGTTTTGTGTTAACGAAGAACCGCAAATGAATCGGATTAAACTGCTGTCCGAGCAGGTGGCGAACCAGATTGCCGCCGGCGAAGTGGTGGAACGCCCGGCCAGCGTGGTCAAGGAGTTGGTGGAAAATGCGTTTGATGCCGGCGCCCGGAAAATATCGGTGGAAATCCAAGCCGGCGGGCGCAGCCTGATCCGGGTGAGCGATGACGGGTCTGGCATGGGGCGGGACGACGCGCTGTTGTGCCTGGAACGCCACGCGACCAGCAAAATTCAACGGGCGGAGGATTTGGCGGCCATTGCGACGCTGGGTTTTCGGGGCGAGGCGCTGCCGAGCATCGCCAGCGTGAGCCGCTTCACGTTGACGACGCGCGAACAGCCGCCGGAGGCGGCGGCCGCTCCGGGCGGGGCCGGCGCGGGAGAAACCATCGAAGGCACGCAGATTATCGTGGCGGGCGGCAGGATTGTTGAAGTGCGCGCCGCCGGCTGCGCTCCGGGCACCACGGTGGAAGCGCGCCATTTGTTTTTCAACCTGCCGGCCCGGCGCAAATTTTTGCGCGCGGAAGAGACGGAATCGGCGCATGTCCAGCATTATTTGACGCTGGCGGCGCTGGCGTTTCCGGAAACGGCCCTGGCTTTTTACAAGGATGGCCGTTGTATCTGGCAGTTGCCGGCGATCCAGGCCGGCCCGGCCCAGGCGGTCCCGGCGCGCATTGAGGCGTTGCGCGCGCGGCTGCGGGCGCTGCTGGGCGAAGAACGGCTTTTGCCGGTGGACTTCGCGGCGTCGCTCGGCGGCGAGGAACCGCCGGAGGAAGCCGAAATTTTTGAAACCGCGTCGGCTGAAAAGGACCGGCAGGAAGACCGCCGGGCTGAATTGCGGATTTGGGGCCTGATGGGTTCGCCCGGCGTTTCGCGAGCCACGCGCGAGAGCCAGTTCATTTTTGTCAATCGCCGTCCGGTGGAAAATCGCGGCATCAACTACGCGCTCATTGAAGGCTGCCATACGACATTGATGAAGGGACGCTACCCGGTCTGCTGCCTTTTTTTGGAAATGGACCCCGCCGCGGTGGACGTGAACATTCATCCTTCCAAGCGCGAAGTGAAATTCCGGCGCGAAGCGGAGGTGCGCGCGCTGGTGGCCCGCGCGGTGCGGGAGACGTTGCTGGCCTTTCATACGGGCGCGGACCAGGCTGGCGCGGAAAAAGCGCCGAACACCCGCGGCGGCGCGCACGCCCGCCCGGAGGCCGCGCTGCCATTTCCTGATTTGCCTGAAAAATCGGCGGGGGCCGCGACGGCTGGCGCGTTGAGACCTGTAACGCCGCCGATGGAAAAATCCGGGGATGAATCCTGCGGCGCGCCCGCGGGAAAGATAGCGCCGGCGGGCCT
>JAGWNY010000036.1 GCA_028872915.1 Verrucomicrobiota bacterium | reverse complement strand
GAACCAAGGTCTTGAAAGAGCAGGGGCTCTTCGTTACAGTCTGTGGCACAAGAAGCGGTGAGTGGCGTTTTCATTTGGCTCAGTGATTTCAAGCCTTCTGACGCTCTCGCCGCTTCTTTGTTCAATCCTACTATGAAATATCCGGGCTAAATCCTGACCCCTTCCCGCGCCAGCAATTTCCGTTTCCATTCCATGCCGCCCGAAAAACCGCCGGCCTTGCCGTTGGCCGCCACGACCCGATGGCAGGGCACGAGCACCGGAATCGGATTGGCGCCGCACGCGCCGCCCACCGCGCGCACGGCCGCGGGCCTGCCGATGGCCGCCGCAATTTGCCCGTAACTTTTCGTTTCGCCGCGCCGCAGTTTCCGCAGTTGTTCCCACACGGACTTCCGAAACTCCGTCCCCTCCGTTGCCAGTGGCGGAAGCCTCTTCGGCTCGCGTCCCGCCAGAACCGCTTTGAGCGCCGATGCCGTGGCCCGATGCCAATGGCGGATTTTGCGCGGCGCCGGCGCGCCGGCGCACCGCCTCCGGGCGCGGCCTTCGGGAAAATTCAGCCCCGACAGCCCCTCGTCCGAGTAGCACGCCCGAAACAAACCCTCCGGCGTCGCAATCATCAATTCAATGGTTTGCTTTTTCATAAATTCAACGATGGCGCATAAAGATCAGGATGATCCCCAGCAACAGGAAAAACAAAAACGCGGCCATGGCAATCACCCGGTTGCGGGCCACCCGCTTTTCATAGCGGAGCGGGCGCAGGCCGCGAACGCCGCCGGCGGCGAGGTAGTTGATCAGGCGCGGGTTGCTGGCCGCCGGCGCGCGGAAATGGTTGCGGATGCGGTTCCAGAGGCCGGGGAGATCGTATTTGCGCACGCCAAGTTCGTTGTAGAGGTCCGGGTCGGCGGCCGGAGGCGGGGCGCTTTTTATTTCTTCAAAAACCGGTTCGGCGGCGGGCTTGGGCGGGGCCGGTTCCGGTTTCCGCGCCAGGGTGCGGCCATGAGGCAGGGCGGTGGATCGCAGCCGCGGCTTGGCCGTGGACGTCTGTAACTGGCTGTCGAGCTTTTTGATCTGCTGCTGGAGCGTGGCAATTTGCTCGCCCAGTGCGCGCGCGCGTTCGGAAATCAGGTCATCGCCCCCGGTCTTCCTTTCCTTCCGTCGGGATGCCATGCCGCCTTTCAACGCCGCAGCAAAATGGCGATGAACACGCCCAGCGCGGCCAACGCGATGACCAGCAGCGGCCACGTCAGGGCCAGCCCCATTTTGCAAAGCTGCCCGAGGCGCAGGTCGGAAAACGGCGCCGCTGCCGCCGCCGCCGGCGCTTCGTTCTTTTCCAGTTTCTGGCCCGCTTCCCCTTCGAGCGCCGGCAATTTCAGCCGCGCCGAGTTCCATTCCATCCGCGCGTTTTCCACCGTCGTGAGCCCCCGCGTCAGTTCCATTTGAAAATTTTCCTTCGTCCAGCTTTCGTCGTGAATGCCTTGGATTTTGTCCAATGCCTCCCGGAAATCCGCAATGGTTTTGATCATCTGTTCCGCGTCGCGGCGCGCGTTGAATTCGGCTTCTTCCAGCAGCCCAAGGCCGCGCGTGATATGATGCACCATCTCCTGGCGCCCGGTCTGAAATTCCACCTGCCGCCGCCGCAATTCCTCCAATGTCGCCCGTTCCCGCTCCAACTCCTCCTGCGCGCGCTTCAGCTCGGCCAGTTTTTGCTGCGCTTCCACCACCTTCCGATCCACTTCCTCCCGCGAAGGCGCCCGGAGCGAGTCAGGCACGCCGGTCAGGGACGATTTCTGCGTCTCAAAATCCGTGTCAATGAATTCCGTTGAGTCGTATTCGGCCATAACCGGACTTTAATGCCCCACGGCAGGCGTGTAAAGGGGCGATTGGCCCCCCTTACTTCACGTTCAATTCCCTCTGGATGCCGAATTTTTCAATGCGCTTGCGCAGGGTGGCGCGGGTGATTCCCAAAACCCTCGCCGCGTGCACCTGGTTGTCATTCGTCTCTTTGAGGGCCTGAATCACCAATTCGCGTTCCACGGCCGGAAGCACCTTCAATTTGGGGTCGCGCCGCGCCCACTGAAATAGTTGCCGCGCCAACGACGCCGCGTCGTCCGCCCCGCCCCCGGCGGCCGGGGCCGCGCCCGACGTCGCGCCCTGGCCGCATATTTCAGGCGGCAGATCGCCTGACAGAATCGCATCGCTCTTGGCCATCACGTGCGCCCGGCGCAGCGCATTCTCCAATTCCCGCACGTTCCCCGGCCAATGATATTTTTCGAGCGTCTTGACGACCGTCGCCGCCACCGACCGCGGCCGGCGGCGTTGTTCGCGCCCGATCTTTTCCAGGAAATAATTGACCAGCAGCGGGATGTCCTCCGCGCGTTCCCGCAACGGCGGTATCGCAATCCGCACCACGTTGAGCCGGTAAAATAAGTCTTCCCGGAATTGGCCCCCTGCGACCGCCCGTTCCAGCGGCTTGTTCGTGGCGGCCACGACCCGCACGTCCGATTGAATCGGCAGATTGCCGCCCACCCGCTCAAACGTCCCGCTTTGGAGCACCCGCAAAATTTTCGTCTGCGTCGCCGGCGTCATGTCCCCGATTTCATCCAAAAAAATCGTGCCCTTGTTGCATTGCTCGAATTTTCCAATCCGCTGCACGGTCGCGCCCGTGAAGGCGCCGCGCTCGTGGCCGAATAATTCGCTTTCCAGGAGTTGTTCGGGAATGGCCGCGCAATTCACCGCAAGAAAAGGCTGGCTGTTGCGGTTGCTGTGATGGTAAATGGCCCGGGCCACGAGTTCCTTGCCCGTGCCGCTTTCGCCCGTGATCAGCGCCGTCGCATCCGTCGCCGCCACCTGGCCAATCAGCTTGAACACGTTCTGCATCCCCTGGCTCCGGCCCACGATCCCCAGTTCATAATCCTCCGATTCCAGCAGCGGCTGGTACGAAACCACCTGCCGCATGTCCCGCGCGGCCTTCAGCGCGCCGGCCACCAGTTCCTTGATCTTGACCGCGTCAAACGGTTTCAGCAGATAATCATACGCGCCCAGCTTCATCGCCTCGATGGCCGCCTGCGTCGTCCCATACGCCGTCATGAGAATGACCGGCAGCTTCGGGTCCACGGCCCGGATGCGCCGCAGCGTCTCCAATCCCGTCATCCCTCCGAGCCGGATGTCCATCAGCACCAGGTCCGGCTTGAGCTTCGGAATTACCTTCAAGCCTTCCTCTCCCGACGAAGCCGTCGCCATCTCAATTTCCGGCGAATCGAAAATCCGCTGAAACGAATACCGCACGTCTTCCTCGTCATCTATCAGCAGCACTTTGCTCATGCCTGATCATAAGATAATGGATCGGCGGCTGGCAATGGAGGCTAAATTTTTGCCCGGGATGCCCCCGTTCCAACCCCGTTTGCCGGGCCGCACAACCTGGCGATGCGGATGACCACGCGCCGGTCCACGCCGTTGACGAACGCGTTTTCAAAGAAAGTTCAGGGCCATGAACACGTGCCCGCCCCCTGCTTGATGTATTGCAATTTTTGCCGGATTCGACTCCATTTGGCATTACTGCCGAAAAACCCCTCGTTTGAAGCCTGGCCGGCACGGCTATATTTACAAGACCAGTGACGTGAATCTTGGACACGCAATCAAGACAAGGGAGTCGGAATTGCGGAAACAAATCAAATTCGGATCGGCGAAACCGCGTGATCCGGTTAAGGAAGTATTTGCCTCAAATTGAGTGGCTTCCCGTGCTACACTGTCCCCGTGCAAACGCAGCCAGCCACGCAGCCAGCCCTTTCCGCTCATCGCGCCGCCACGCGTAATCCGGCCGGCCGCTTCGAGAAAATCCATCTCGAACCGGACCCGGAGGCCGCCCCCGATCAATCGCCCCTGCCACGCACGCGATTTTTCCGCGACCACGGCGCCACCGCCATCGCTTTCAACAACAGCCCGGACGTCGGCTTCAACGCCAGCCTCAATCCCTATCGCGGCTGCGAACACGGCTGCATCTACTGCTATGCCCGGCCCACGCACGAATACCTCGGCTTTTCCGGCGGCCTCGATTTCGAGAGCAAAATCATGGTCAAGGAAAACGCGCCCGAATTGCTCCGCCGCGAACTCGCCTCGCCCGGGTGGAAACCCCAGGTCATCGTGATGAGCGGCGTGACCGATTGCTACCAGCCAGTCGAACGGCGGCTCAAGCTCACCCGGCGCTGCCTCGAAGTGCTCGCCCAATTCCGCAATCCAGTCGCCATGATTACCAAGAATTTCCTGGTCACGCGCGACGTGGACCTCCTCTCCGGCCTCGCCCGGCACAATGCCGCCTCCGTGGCCGTTTCCATCACCACGCTCGACAATCATTTGCGCCGGGTCATGGAGCCGCGCACGTCGCCGCCGCGTGCACGGCTGGCAGCCATCGGGAAATTGTCCGAGGCCGGCATTCCAACGGGTGTGATGGTCGCGCCCATTATCCCCGGCCTGACCGATCACGAAATACCGGCCATTCTTGATGCCGCTGCAAAAGCCGGCGCCCTTTGGGCCGGGTTCACCGTCATCCGGCTTCCGTTTGGAAACGCAGCTCTCTTCGAACAATGGCTCCAGGCGCATTTCCCCGACCGCAAAGACAAGATCCTCAATCGCATCAAAACCATGCGGGGCGGGAAGCTCTATGACGCCCAATGGGGCGCGCGGATGCGCGGTAAAGGAATTTTCGCCGACCAAATCGAAACCATGTTCCATGTCGCCAGCCGTCGGTCCGGATTCAAAGATGAACATCCTCCGCTCTCAACCGCCGCCTTCCGCCCGCCCGCCCCTCCCCAATTGACCCTCTTCTAAACCCCCTCTCCCGAAAACGCGTCAGTCCCCAATGGCATTTGTCTTGCCGGCGGATTTCCAGGAAAAGGTCCCGATGGTTCATCAGGCGCTCAATCTGTAGCGAACAAAAGTTATGGCCAAATCCCTCCGCGTTCCCTTTGCCTCGGCCGCAAATGACTCTTTTTTCATTTTGCCTTCATGCGTGCTTCATGCTCGCATGATTGAATGACCGTCCGATGACCCCCTGTCGCCGGCCAAAAATCGGGTGGCAATCGAACCCGACGGGCCGGGCAAGGGTCAAAATCGTGGATTGAAATCATGCGAATCCTGGTGGTCGAAGACGAAAAGAAAACGGCGTCCTTTGTGCGCAAGGCGCTCCAGGCGGAGGGCTTTGCCGTGGACGTGTGCCATGGCGGCGATGAAGCCCTCGCTGCCGCCGCGGCCACGCCTTTCGACGTCCTCGTGCTCGACATCATGTTGCCGGGCCGCGACGGATTGAGCGTCCTGCGCCAGTTGCGGGAGCGTCAGAACCGCACCCCGGTGCTGCTCTTGTCCGCGCGCGGCGAAGTCAACGAGCGCGTCGAAGGCCTGAACATGGGCGCGGACGATTATCTCCCCAAACCCTTCGATCTCGTGGAATTGGTCGCCCGCGTGCGCGCGCTCACCCGCCGAACCGCCGACAATAAATCCACCGTCCTGCGCGTCGCCGACCTCACGCTCGATACCCTGACCCGCCAGGCGCGCCGCGGCGGCGCGGACATCGAACTGACCGCCCGCGAATATCGTCTTCTCGAATTTCTCATGCGTTCGGCCGGGCGGCTGTGTGGGCGCATGATGATCCTCGAAAAAGTGTGGGACTACGGTTTTGACCCCGGCACAAACTTGGTGGACGTGTATATCAAGCGCCTGCGGGAGAAAATTGACGCCGATTTCGAACCGAAACTGCTTCAGACGGTCCGCGGGATGGGCTACCTGCTCAAGGAGCCCTCGTGACCATTCGCACCCGGCTCAGTTCATGGTACGCCGCCATCATGTTCATCGCCCTCCTCGCGATGGGCGCCCTCCTTTACAACGAGCTGGTCATCCAGCCGCGGCGCGACGCGCGCCGCCACCAGCGGGCGCAACATGCGGAACACCATCCCCAACACCGGGACCATTGGCTGCGCATGGACCCCGACATTTACGAAGACGTCACAGGCATTGTCATGTGGTGCGGCGTGCCAGCCGCCTTGCTCGCCATCGCCGGCGGCTGGTGGCTGATGAAAAAATCGCTCGCGCCCATCGCCGCTCTCACCGCCGCCGCGGAAAAAATCACCGCCCAAAACCTTGCCGAACGCCTCCCCCGCGCCCGAAGCGGAGACGAATTGGACCGCTTGACCGACGTGTTCAATTCCATGTTGCAGCGACTCGAAGCCTCCTTCAGCCATATCCGCGAATTTACACTCCACGCCTCCCATGAACTCAAAACGCCCCTCACCGTCCTGTGCGGCGAGACCGAAACCGCCTTGCGCGACGAGTCCCTCGCGCCCTCCGAACGCGAGCGCGCCGCCAGCCAGTTGGATGAATTGCGCCGGCTGGCCCGCATCGTGGACGGTCTGACGCTCCTCACCAAAGCCGACGCCGGCCAGGTGACCCTGTCTCTTGAAGCAACGCCGGTGGATGAGCTGGTGCGGGACAATTTTGCCGATGCCCAAATCCTCGCCGAGCCTCTCCGCATCCGCGTCGAATTGACCGCCTGCGAGCCGGCCGTCATTCGCGGCGACAGGCACCGCCTGCGGCAACTGCTCCTGAATCTGGCCGACAATGCCGTGAAATATAACCAGTCCGGCGGAAAAATTTCCATGAGTCTGCGGCGTGTCAACAACCTCGCCGAGTTCAAAATTTCCAATACCGGCCCCGGAATTTCCGCGGACGTTTTGGCCCGGGTCTTCGACCGCTTTTATCGCGGAGACCCAGCCCACGAGAGCGCCCTCGAGGGCTGCGGACTCGGATTGAGCATTGCCAAATGGATTGTTTCAGCCCACGATGGAACCATTCAAATTCAGTCCGCGCCGGGCCAGCTCACGATCGTTACGGTCCGCCTGCCGCTAAATGATGCCGCGCGATGAAACGAACAAAACATTTTTGCCTGATCGTGTTGGCATCGGCGCTGCTCGCCTCTTGCGCCACGTATCATCCCCGTCCGATCTCGCCGGCCACGACCGCCACCGCGTTCAACGCTCGTTCCCTGGATGATCCGGGTTTGCTCGCGTTCCTCCAAACAAATGGCGTCGCCGCGCCAGCACGTTCCGATGCCTGGGATTTGAAGACCCTCACCCTCACCGCGTTCTTCTACGAGCCATCCCTCGCCGAGGCGCGCGCCCAATTGCTCGCCGCCCGCGCCGCTGAAATCACCGCCGGCCAACGCCCCAATCCATCCCTATCCGTGACCCCGGGATACGATAGCCAGATTCCAGGCGCGCCAAGTCCCTGGATTGTGCCCGTGAGCATGGATTGGCCCATCGAAACGGACGGCAAACGCGGAGACCGTGTCGCCCGGGCGCGCGCGTTGTCCGAAGCGGCTCGCTGGGACCTCATCGCCGCCGTCTGGCGCGTGCGCGGCCAGGTGCGCGCTGCATTATTAAACGTGTTCGCGGCGCGCGAGACGGCGGCGTTGCTCGAGGCCGGGGAGACCGCGCAGAGCAACGTCGTCCGCCTGTTGACCGGCCAATTTGAGGCCGGAAACGTCTCCAGTTATGAAGTCACCCAGGCGCAAATTGGACTCGATACCACCCGCCTCGCCCGCCAGGCGGCCATCGGACAGTACCAGCAGGCCCGCGTGCAGCTTGCCTCCGCCATTGGCCTGCCTTTGCGCGCCCTGGCCGGCGCAAAATTTTCAATGGCTCCCTTCAACCGTTTTCCTCGCCAATTGACCCGGCCCGATGTCCGGCGGCGGGCGTTGCTCGCCCGCGCCGACGTCAGGGCCGCCCTCGCGCAATACGCCGCGAGCCAGGCCGCGCTGAAATTGGAAATCGCCAATCAATATCCGGACATCCACCTCGGCCCCGGCTATTCCTGGAACTCGGGCAGCGCCGGAGACAACGAATGGGACCTGGGCCTCACCCTCACGCTCCCCATTCTCAACCAGAATCAAGGCGCCATTGCCGACGCGCGCGCGCGCCGGGCGGTTGCAGCCGCCCATTTCCTGGCCGTCCAGGCGGCCGCCATCGGCCAGATTGACAGCGCCCTGGCCGGCTATCGCGCCGCGTTGGAACAGGTCACAACCGCCACCGCATTGCTCGCCAATTTGCGCAAACAATTGGATTCCATCAAAGCCCAGGCCCTGGCCGGCGAAGCCGGCCCGCTCGAAGTCGCCAATGCGCGCGTCGCCTTTGACTCCGGCTCCCGCGACCAACTCAATGCGCTCATCCAGGCACAGCAGGCGCTCGGCCTGTTGGAGGATGCCATGCAAAGTCCGCTGACTCTCAAGCCCGCGGCTCTTCGCGCCGCGCAAACTCACTTCTCAAAAATCTCCATGAATCCATGAAAGCCAAACCAATCGTCATTGCCTTCATCATCGCCCTGTGCGCCTTGGGCGTTTTTTTCCTCGTGCGTTCGCGCCAGGCTCCGGCGGCGTCCGGTGAAGACGCGGCGCCGTTGCTTCCCGCCGTCCAGACCGGCGTTCTCAAACGCATGACCTTGCATCGTTACGTTACCGGCTACGGCGTTATCGGCCCCGAACCGGCCACCGCCAATGCGCCGGCCGCGGGCGCCGCACTCGCCGCGCCATCGGCGGGAGTCGTGGCGGGCGTCACGGTCGTCGAAGGGCAGGCCGTCAATAAAGGCCAGGTCCTCATGACGATCAATTCCAGCTCCATGACTGCCGCCTACGCCAGCCAGGAACTGCAGCGCCAGCGGAAATTGTATCAGCAGCACAATACCTCGCTCAAAATGCTTCAGGATGCCGAAGTCCAACTGGCGTTGCTCGAAGTAACCGCGCCGCTCTCGGGAACGGTCGTCAGCATGAACGTCAAGCCCGGCATGGCGGTGGACGCCAGCACCGTCGTGGCGGAGGTCATGGACCTCCATCGCCAGGCCGTCACGGCAAAAATCCCGGCATCCCAGGCCGCCAGCCTCAAACCCGGCCAGCCCGTCGAGGTTCTTGCCCGGACGCCCGTCACCGGCACGCTGGCGTTTGTCAGCCCCGCGGTGGACCCCAATGACGGCACGGTGACCGTCTGGGCTTCCTTGCCCGCTCATGGCGACATCAGCAACCTCAGGCCCGGCCAATTCCTGCCGGTGCGAATCATGACCGCCACTCATGCGGATTGCCTCGCCGCCCCCTCCGAAAGCGTTGTCACCGATGAGCAGGGCCGCAGCACCATTGCCCTCTTCAAAAACGGCGAGGCCGACCAGACCGGCGTCCAAACCGGCTTCGAGGAAAATGGGTGGACGGAGGTTAGCGGCGCGGGACTCAAGCCGGGCGGCGCGGTGATCACCGTGGGCGGTTACGGCCTGCCAGACAAAACCAGGGTCGAGGTCCTTCATTCCAATGGCTGAAACCCTCCGTCAACGGCTTCCGTAAAGAGTATTTTATCATGACCCCGCCCGCAACCTCTCGATTGGGCCTGTTCGCCACCCGCCACGCCATCTCCATCACGTTCATCGCCGTCGTGTTGTGCCTGGCCGGATTCTTTTGCGCCCGCAACACGCCCTCCTCCGTTTTTCCGGTGACCAATTTTCCACGCATCGTCGTCATGATCAACAACGGCATCATGCCGGCCAACGAAATGATGGCCACCGTCACCCGCCCCATTGAGGAGTCAATGAAAAGCATTCCCGGCGTCGTGTCCGTCCAGTCCTCCACCACGCGCGGCTCCGCCATCGTCAACGTCATCTTTAGTTGGGGCACCGGCATGCAGCGCGCCGAGATCTATGTCCTGGGTCGGCTTTCCGAAATCCGCGGCGATCTCCCGCCCACCGCCTCCACCGACGTCTCGCGCGTCGCGTTTTCGTTGAGCTATCCCATCATCGGCATCAGCCTCACCAGTTCCACCCGCAACCAGATGGACCTCTGGAACGCCGCCACGTACACCATCAAGCCCATGTTCCTTCAAATCCCCGGCGTCGCCAACGTCGAAATCCTCGGCGGCCACCAGCCCGAATACCACGTCGTCGTGGACCCGTTGAAATTGCAGGCCGTGCATCTGGGCTTGCAGGACGTCAGCGACGCGCTCACCCAAAACAACCTCATCATCTCCGGCGGCATGATCGTCGCCAATTTCCATCTCTATTTGACCACCGTGGATGGGCGCGTCCATTCGCCGGACGACATCGGCAACGTCGTCATCGCCGTCCGCGGCGGCCATCCCATCCGCATCCACGACGTCGCAACCGTCAATCGCGGCCCGGCCCCGGCTTACACCAGCATTACCGCGCAGGGCCGCCAGGCCGTCCTGTTCAACATTGAAAGCCAGCCCGACGCCAGCATCCTCCAAATCGCCGCCGCGTTGAAAACCGACCTGGCCCGACTGCGCCGGCAACTCCCCCCAGACATGCATCTGGCTTTCTTTTACGACCAATCCCAGTTTGTGCGCGACTCCGTCGGCAGCGTCTGGGACGCCATCGTCTTTGGCCTGGTTCTGTCCGTCTTCATCCTCTTCTTCTTTCTAAAAAACTGGGGCAGCGTCTGGACCGCCATCGTCACCATCCCGATTTCCGTCCTCATGACCATCGTGGTGATGCGCGTCATGAACATGAGCTTCAACATGATGACCCTCGGCGGCGTCGCCGCGTCCATCGGGTTGATCATTGACAACGCCATCGTCGTCGTCGAAGCCATGTGCCACCGGCTCGCCGCGGGCGGGCCGCGCTTGCTGTGCATTCACGAAGCCATGGGCGAGATTTTGGTCGCGCTCACCGGCTCCACCCTCACCCCCGTGGTGGTCTTCCTCCCGCTGGCCTATCTCAACGGCATGGCCGGCGTCTTTTTCCGGGCGCTCGGTTTGACCATGGTTGTCTCGCTGCTCGTCTCCCTCCTTTTGGCAGTCACGTTGACGCCCTCCCTCGCCGGATGGCTCATCCGCGGACGAACCAAGTCCTCCTCCACCGGCGGGGAGGCCGGTTTTGTGCTCAGACCCGTCCTGCGAATTTACGAATTTGCCGTCCGCTGGGCGCTGCGCCACGTCTGGCTCTCGTTGCTGGCCTGCGGCGTGATCCTGGTCGCCAGCGTCTTCATTTACCGCCAATTGGAGACCGGCTTTCTCCCGTATTTTGATGAAGGCGGATTTGTCATGGATTACACCGCCATGCCCGGCACCAGCCTTGCCGAAACGTCGCGCGTTTTGGACCAGGCCGAACAAAGCATCCGCGCCAACGCCGACGTCCAGGGTTACTCCCGCCGGCTCGGCACGCAATTGGGGCCGTTTATCACGGAGCCTTACATCGGCGACTATCTCATCAAGCTTAAGGCCAATCGCAAACATTCCACCGAGCAGGTTCTCGATCAAATGCGCCAGGATTTCAACCAACGCTTCCCCATGATCCGCTGGGATTTCCACGGTTACCTCGACGATCTGATCGGCGATTTGCAGATGGCCCCCGACCCCGTTCAAATCTACCTCTACTCCCCGGATTTGGCGTGGCTGGAAAAAACCGCCCCGCGCGTCGAGGATCAGATCAAACATATCCCCGGCGTCGTGGACACGTTTGACGGACTGACCGTCACCGGCCCGTCCATCAATCTCCGCATCCGGCCCGCCGAGGCCGAACGTTACGGCCTCACCGCCCAGGATATCGCCAATGCCGTCAACACC
Source organism: Verrucomicrobiota bacterium (assembly GCA_028872915.1). Taxonomy (GTDB): domain Bacteria; phylum Verrucomicrobiota; class Verrucomicrobiia; order Limisphaerales; family UBA11358; genus UBA11358. The sequence goes on along the minus strand of JAGWNY010000036.1, from coordinate 18,171 downwards.
GCCCTCCTCGGCCAGATCTCGTCCTATGTCCTCCAAGGCGACCACATCGTCAACATCCGCGTCATGGCCGACCCCAAGAGCGTGGACACCGTCGCCGAATTGCGCAATCTGCCCATGCGCGCGCCCACCGGCGCGGTGGTGCGATTGGACCAGGTCGCCAGCCTCGAAATGCAACCCAATGAGTTCGAATTGAACCGGGTGGATTTGCGCCAGGAGGACATGGTCGTCGCCCGCCTCGAAGGCGTTGACCTGGGCACCGGCATGAGGGAAATCCAGGCGAAGTTGAGCCAGGACAAGTGGCTGCCTCCGGGCGCCGTCGAATACGGCGGCCTTTATCACCTCCAACAACAATCCTTCCGCAACCTGCTCGCGGTCCTGCTGGCCGCCATTCTGCTCGTCTTCACCGTCCTGCTGGTCGAGTTCCGCTCCTTCTACGAGCCTGTTGCCATCGTGTTTGGCGCGGTGTTGGCGCTCTTTGGCGCCGTCGCCGCCTTATGGGCAACCGGCGTTTCTTTGAACATCGTCTCCTTCCTTGGCATGATTATCGGCGTCGGCATCGTTGCCAAAAACGGCATCCTGGTCCTTGATTATTTCCAGCAATTGCAGGCGCAAGGCGTCGAACTGGTCGAGGCGCTCGTCCGGGCCGGGCATCGCCGGTTGCGGCCCGTCCTCATGACCTCCCTCGCTGCCGCGCTGGGCATGTTGCCCCTCGCTTATGGCGTCGGCACCGGCGCCCAAATGCTCCGCCCCCTCGGCATCGCTGTCATTGGCGCTCTTTTCTTTTCCGTCGCCCTCTCCCTCATCGCCACCCCTGTCGCCTATTTCCTCCTCATCCAAATCCATCTCCGCTTCGCTCAAAAACATCCGGAGGCCGCCCAGTGACGCAACCCGGAAAAGCGCGCCATGCCGCGCGTCCTTTTCCCCCTTCCACGGCCAATCGCCTTTCCGCGTTGCCTTTCCGCCGCCTTGCCGTTATATCAAACGCGCAAACACGCAACGCAATGCCTTTGCCTTTCGTCTTTCACACTCAACCCCTATGTCGCCGCAATGGATTGTAAACTTCGCCGCGGGCCACCATGTTCTCGTTTACGGGCTTATCGTCGCTCTCGCCTGCGCCGAAGGCCCCATCCTTTCCATGATCCTCGGCGCCTTCGTCCGCTTCGGCGTCTTCCCCTTTCTCGCCGCTTACGCCGCCCTCGTCGCCGGCGACATGATCGGCGATGTCTTCTGGTACTACGTCGGCTGGCATTTCGGCCACCGCTTTATCGGCCGCTTCGGCCGATACCTCGGCGTGACCGAGGCCAACGTCGAAAAAATGACCCATCTCTTTCACCGCTACAAACATCGCATCCTCTTCGTCTCAAAAATTTCCAACGGCCTGGGCCTCGCCCTCGTCACCCTCACCACCGCGGGCATGGTCCGCATCCCCTTTGGCATTTATCTCGCCGTAAACGTCTGCGGCCAGCTCCTCTGGACCGGCCTCCTAATGGGTATTGGATATTTCTTCAGCAACCTGTATGTTGACATCAATAATGTGTTTGGCCGCGTTTCAGTGGTCGTCGTGGCCGTGGTCGCCGTCGCGGCCCTGGCGCGCTGCCTTAAATACCTGCGCCGCAAGGCCGAATCCATCAACTCATGACTCTTTTGCTCGTGAACTCACCACTCTTTTGCTTGTGAACTCATGACGATTTTGCCTTAAATACCTGCGCCGCAAGGCGTAAACCATGAATCCTTGATTGCTTTTGTATAAATGCTTGAACCACAAAACTTAATCCATGAACCTTTGACTGTTTCGTTGTGATTTCAATCATTTTCGTAGCATTAAACGAAGAAGCCTGCATCGCCCAGACGATCCAGTCCCTCAAGTCCCGGCTTACCTTCCCCCACGAAATCATCGTCTCGGACGGCCACAGTGATGATCGCACCGTCGAAATCGCTGAAAAATATGCCGACAAGGTTGTCCGGCATCGGGGAACTCGCCGCCAGACCATTGCCCAGGGCCGTAACGCCGGCGCCCGCGCCGCTACCGGCGATTTTCTTGTCTTCATGGACGCCGACAGCCGCATCCCCGATCCCGACCCTCTCTTCACTCGCGCCCTTGCCCAATTCAAGGCGCATCCGGACCTCGTAGCGCTCACGGCCCGCCTCCGGGTTTATCCCGCTGATGAAACGCTGGCCGATCGCCTCATGTTCGGCATCCTGAACTTCAACCTCCGGCTCATGAACAACCTGTTCCATCGCGGCGAATCCACCGGCGAATTCCAGATGATGCCGCGCCGCGCTTTCAACGCTGTCGGCGGGTTCCGCGAAGACCTCGTCACCCGCGAAGACGCGGATATGTTCCTGCGTCTCTCCCGCATTGGCCGCACGCGGCTCGATCCCGGCATGACCGTGTACCATTCCGCCCGCCGCGCTCATCGCCTCGGCTGGCCCCGCCTCCTTTGCACTTGGATGTTGAACACCCTCTGGGTCCTCCTCTTCGATCATGCCCGCGCCCGGGAATGGGAGGTCGTGCGCTGAACTATGGAGCCGCCGCTTCCACACACGGTTTCTTGACGGCTTCCATGCGCGTTTCCATCGTCATCCCAGCCTTTAACGAGGAACAATCCCTTCCCGACACCATCCGCGCGGCGCTGGCCCAGGACTATCCCGATTTCGAAGTCATCGTGGTCAACAACGCCAGCTCCGACCGCACCGCCGAAGTCGCCGCCCGTTTCCCCGTCAAACTCGTCCATGAATCGCGCAAGGGCCTCCTGTGGGCGCGCGAATGCGGCCGCCAAAATGCCTCCGGCGATCTCATCGCCAACATGGACGCCGATTGCCTGCCCGACCCCGGCTGGATCAGCGCCGGCGCCCCATTCTTCCGCAATCCCGCCGTTGTCGCCGTCAGCGGCCCCTACGATTATCACGATGGCGGCTGGCTCTTCCGCTATCTCTCTCTCTGGACCCAAAAAACGCTCTATTGGGCCATCAGCCGTCTCATCCAATGCCCCGGCGTGCGCCAGGGCGCCATGCTCATTGGCGGCAACAACCTCATTCGCGCCTCCGCCTTGAATCAGGCCGGCGGCTACAATACCTCAATTCTGTTTTATGGCGAGGACACCGACACCGCCAAGCGCGTCTCCGCCTTCGGCAGGGTCGTCTTCAGCAATCGCCTTGTCATGAAAACGTCGGCCCGCCGCTTTCGCGCCGAAGGCATCCTGCGCTTGGAAGGCAAGTACATAGCCTATTTCTTCAAAACCATCTTCGGCCGCCGAAAACCCTGAATCTTCTTCGCCCGCAGCAGGCCTGTTGGCTCAAATCCGGAACCGCTGGGCGATGGGAATCCGGCGGCCCATCCCGAAGGCTCGCGGCGATATCTTCAGCGCCGGCGCCGCCTGCCGCCGCTTGTATTCGCTGAAATTGATCCGGTTTAATACATCATTGACAATAACCGCGTCAAAACCGCGCGCGATGATTTCGTCCTTTCCGCAATTCCTGACGACATGCAAATCCAGGATGGCGTCCAGCGTGTCGTAGGGCGGCAGGGTGTCCTGGTCGGTTTGGTTGGCCCGCAGTTCGGCGCTGGGCGGCTTGGTAATCGAGGTCGCGGGGATGATTTCCCGCGCGCCCGCTTCCGCAAGCTTGTGGTTCGCGTTCGCCCACCGGGCGATCCTGTAAACGTCCGTTTTAAGAACGTCCGCCAGCGGCGCCAGCGCGCCGTTCATGTCGCCATAAAGCGTGCAGTAGCCCACCGCCATCTCCGATTTGTTGCCGGTGGTGAGCACCAGCGCCCCAAATTTGTTCGACAGCGCCATAAGGGTCGTTCCCCGCAACCGCGATTGCAGGTTTTCCTCCGCTTCATTCGTCTTCAATTTCGCGAAAATTTTCTCCAACTGTTTCTCCACGGCCTGAAAAACCGGTTCGATGGGAAGCGTCTCAAACCGGATGCCAAGATTTTTTGCCAGCGCCCCGGCGTCGGCCAAACTCCCCGCGCTCGAATATCGCGCGGGCATCGCCACACCCATCACGTTCTCCCTGCCCAGCGCGTCCACGGCCAGCACCGCCGTCAGCGCCGAATCAATCCCTCCCGACAATCCCACAATCGCCGACTTGAACCCGCACTTGGCCGTGTAATCCCGGATGCCCAGCGACAGCGCCGAAAAAATCCGCGCCTCCCTCGGCGGAAATTCCGGCTCCATTGCCTCGCCCTCCCGTTCGGGGTCGGCCACAAACACGTCCTCCTCAAACCCTTTCGCCAGCGCAACGACCCGGCCGCGCGAATCCAACGCCACGCTGTGGCCGTCAAAAATCAACTCGTCGTTCGCCCCCACAAGGTTCACCTGCGCCAGTGGAATCCGCTCGTCCGCCGCCAACCTCTGCAGCATTTTGAGCCGCGTGCCCTCCTTTCCCTCATGCCACGGCGACGCCGAAATGTTCACAATCATCTCCGCGCCCTGGCCGATCAATTCCTTGATGGGATCGCGCCGATACAATCGTTCCGGCCAGAAATCCTCGTCGTTCCAAATGTCCTCGCATATCGTCAAGGCAATCTTCCTGCCGTTGAATTCAAAGGGAGCGGCGTCCCGCCCAGGCTCGAAGTACCGGTCTTCGTCAAAAACGTCATAGCTCGGCAGCAGGCGCTTGTTCGTTCGCCGCCGAATCGTTCCTCCTTGCAAAATGGCGGCGGCGTTGTGCAGCGCGCGGCCCGGCCGCGCCGCGTTCCGGTCCACGAAACCCACGCAGAGGGGAATCGCCCCGGTTTCTTTTGCCGCCTGCCCTACGGCCGCCAGGTTCGCCTCAACGAAATCCGTCCGCAACAAAAGATCGCGCGGCGGATAGCCGCACAAAAATAATTCCGGCGCCATCACGAATTCGGCGCCCAGCGCGACCGCCTTTTGATAGCCGTCAACGAGCTTTTTCACGTTGCCGCGAAAATCCCCTATGGTCGAGTTGAGCTGGAGAAAACCGATTTTCAATGCGAACAGGATAATGGCCCCGGCCATTTTCCAAAACGGAAATTAAGCTAACTCTCCACGTTGCGGATGGCCTGCGCCAGGTTGGCCAGGTGCTTTTCGAGGGTGAAATGTTCCAAAAAATGCCGGCGCAGCATCCCCCCATCATCGTTCATGGCCGCTTTCACAAGGGCGGCCGCAACCTCATCCGGCGCCTTGGCGGAGATCACCCCGGGGTAACCCGCCGGCAGAAATTCGGGCAGGGACCGCCAGCGGGTCGTCACAATCGCCAGCCCGAAGGCCATCGCTTCAATCAGGTTTACCGGCTGGTTTTCGCCAAAATAATACGTTGGAAAACAGAATACATCCGCCTCGCCCAGGGCCTTTTCCTTTTCCGTGCCGGATACAAAGCCGAGATAGTCCACCGTCCCCGCAAATCGCGGCTCGCCCAATAGCCCTTCAAATTCCTCCCTTTCCTTCGTGTTCGGAAAATTGCCCGCCACCGCCAATTTCACCCGCAGTCCCCGATGTCCGCCTTCAAGCGCCTGATTAGCCAGGGCCGCGCCTTCCATTGCGTCAAACAATCCCTTGCTGCGCGTGCAGTGCGCCATGTAAAGCGCCTTCAAAACGTCCGGCTCGGAGCCGGTTAACCCCGTTTCGCTTCCATCCCCCGCCGCCGTGCCGCCTGCCGCAATCTTTCGGCGCGCCGCCAGCCGGGCGCGCCGTCGCGGCAGAATCCTCCGCTCAAAGTCCGGGCACGGGTCGGGAATGCCGTTGTTCACCACCTCGATACGGCGTGACAATAGCTTTTCCGCGTCGGCAACGTTGTATTTGGAAAGCACGATGCTCAAGTCCACCGGCTTGAAAAGGCGGTACGTCGTGGCCCGGGTGCGCATTTGTGCCGATGTTTCAAGCCATCGCCCCAGCCCCGCGGCATGCCAGTGCAGGATCATCGTCTTGAAAAACGGACGGCACAGCAGCATCACCAGCCAATCGCGGTAAAGCGCCACCGATTTGCCCGGCGCCGGCACGTAATAAAAGGCCGTCACACCATGACGGAACCGCAGCCATACAGCCTGGAAGCAATAAAAAAATATGAGAAAAATCTTCCAGCCTTGGAATTCCCCCACGTCCTGCAGCGACCGCGAAAAGCGCGCGTTGACGTGATAACATTCGATGCCCAAATCGTTCGCCGCGCTCTGACCCTTGTCGCGATCTCCCCCGAACCCCTCCACCATCAGCTGGATCATGTAACTTTGGCCGTGGTGCGGCGGCGGCGTATGGGCAAAAACGAGGAGTTTCATTTCGATTCCGATTGATCCGCCAGGCGCTCCCCGCTTGCGCGCGCCTTCAGTTCTATCACGTTCCGCACCCAGTCCCCGACCCGCTCCCGCGCTTCTTCCTCGCTCACCTTGTGCAGGCAAAATGGCTCCGGAAATCGGCAGTGGTCCGAGCAGGGTTTGTAAGGACAGGCCTTCCCCCCCGCCCATTGTGCCGCCGGATGCGTCGGCGCAAACCATTCCGGCAGTTGCGGTCCGAAAATAGTGAACGTGGGCAGCCCGCACGTTGCCGCCAGATGTCCCGGACCCGAATCATTCCCGATAAACAAACCGGCCGCGTCAATCAATCGCAGCAGATCACTAAGCGTCTGGGGCGTGGCCACGCGGGGTTCTCCGGCCCCCAGCCACCATTGTCGTTGAGGCGCGTCGCAGGCTATCTGAACCGCATGCCCCTGGCCTCGCAGCCACGCCGCCAAATTCCGGTAGCGTTCCAACGGCCAGACCCGGACGGGCCGCCCCGCGCCCGTGTGAATCAGGATCGCGCCGCTCCGAGGCGTGCTTTCGCGCATGGCCTCCAAAGGCGGCGGCGAAAGTCCCAATGCCCCGGCCAGCGCCGCCCAAAATTGTTGGCGGTGCTGCGGTTCCGGTTTCTCAAACGCGTCTGTCAAAAATATTCCGCTGGCGCCCCGCTCGAAACCGAGCCGCCGTTTGACCTCGAAAAATTTCAACAAAAAATGGTCCCTCGGGTCCCATCGCGCCGACACCCCGCGGTCGAACTGCCGCGCCGCCATCCGCCCGCGCAGGCGGAACAATTCCACCCACGGCCATTTCCAAAGGCGATATTTGCCGCGGAACGCCGTCCACGGCGCCATAAAGGGCATCACTGTTACGCCCGGCCACAGCCGCGGCTGCAGGTCCGCCGCCATCGGTTTGGCCAGCAGCGTCACCTCAAAACGCTCCGCCGCCGCCCGCAGAAACGGCGTCGCCATCGCAAGGTCCCCGACGCCCCACAACTCAATCACGAGCAGTCCGGGCTTCGGCTGGTGCGGGGTCTTTTCCATGGTCGCCATGTCCAAAAAATTTTATCCCAGTCCGCCGGAGCCGAAAGAAATTTTATGCGGCTCGAAAAGGCCGGTTTGTCTGGATTTTTGCCCCCGGAAATTTATGATGCCCCGTTCATGGCCATCGAACGCGTCAACGTGCTGGGCGTCGCCATCAGCGCCATCAATTTGCAGTCCGCCCTCGCCGCGATTGCGGACGCCGTCCGCCATAAGCGCAAAGGTTACATCTGCGTCACGGGCGTCCATGGCGTGATGGAAGCCCGGCGCGACCGCCAACTGCGCCATATTTTGAATGGCGCCTTCCTCTGTACGCCCGATGGCATGCCGATGGTCTGGACGGGCAGATTCTCCGGCCACCGCCAAATGCGCCGCGTCTATGGGCCGGATTTAATGCTCGACGTTTGCGCCTGGAGCGAAGCCAACCCATGCCGCCATTTTTTCTTCGGCGGCGCGCCCGGCGTGGCAGCGTTATTGGCCGAACGATTGAAGGCCCGGTTTCCCAAAATCGAAATCGCCGGCGCGTTTACGCCGCCCTTCCGTCCCTTTCAGCCTTCCGAGGAGCGGGAACTGGCCGCCCTGGTGCGCGCTGCAAGGCCCGATATTTTCTGGGTCGGATTAAGCACGCCCAAGCAGGAACGCTTCATGGCTGAATTTTTGCCAAAACTCGACACCACCCTGATGATCGGCGTCGGCGCCGCCTTCGATTTTCACAGCGGACGTGTCCGTCAGGCCCCGCTTTGGATGCAGCGGAGCGGATTGGAATGGTTCTTCCGCCTCTGCCAGGAGCCGCGCCGCCTGGCCGGGCGCTACTTGAAAAACAACCCCGTTTTTGCCGTCAAAATTCTCGGCCAGATGTGCGGCCTGAAAAAATACCCCCTCAATTGATCATGCCAGCCGCCTTGTCTTCCCGAAACGTTCAGGCCAATTTCCCGGCATGAACGGGGACTTCCGGCGAAAATGCCGCGTGACCGCCCGCTGGATGCGCCGGGTCGTGCTCGCCATGGTTGTTGCGTTTTTGAGCGCCTTTCTCTGGTTCAATCGCATCGGCATGCCGGACTTTGTTACCCGGCGGCTTGTCAGTGCATTCAGCGCCCGCGGCATCCAATTCCACTGCGCGCGCCTGCGTTTAAGCATCGGCGGCAGCCTCATTGCGCAAAACGTGTCTTTCCATTCCACCGCCAACCGGCCGGTGGTCTCCGCCCGCGAAATCGGCCTCAAGCCGGATTATTGGGCCGCCCTGCGTGGCCAATTCAAAGTCAATGGCATTTTTATGCGCGACGGCGGAATTCTGCTGCCCGTCTCGCCCGCCAATACACTCTCGCTCGACCGCGTCCAGGCCGCGCTCCGCTTCGGCCCCGACGACACGGTGGCATTGGACGGCGCCCGCGCCGACTTTCAGGGAACCGAACTTCTGTTGTCCGGTGACATCATCCACGCCGCCTCATTGCGCCAATGGCCCCTCTTCCAGGGCCGGGCTGTGCCGTCCACCGGTCGTCTTTCCACCGTGCTTCGTCAAATTCGCCTGGGCGGGCCGCGCTCGATTCAACTGAACGTCAATTGCGACGCCCGCGATATTCATTCCCTCAACGCCACCCTTTTCGCCCGCGCCTTTATCGTGGTCACTCCCTGGGGAGGCGCGCAACAATTGGAATTGTCAGCCAAACTGACGGCCCCGGCGGACGCTTTGACAATTGCCGTCGCCAAAACGAATTCCTGGCGCAACGTTGCGCCGTTCCAGCTCAACTGGACCGCCCGCGCGGCGCGGATCATAACAAAAAAATTCGCCGCCCATGCCCTTGCCGCGCAAGGATTCTGGCTCGCGCCGGACGCCGCCATTAGCCATTTCGCCGCCGACCTCGACGGCCATCTGCTCGAAGGAAACGCCCGGCTCGACATCGCGACCCAAAATTACCGGGCCGGCCTTCAAGGAACACTTGGCATGGCATCCCTTCGTCCGTTTCTAACCACCAGCAATGCGATCGCCGCCTTCGGCCATCTTTCCACAACCGTCCCGGCCCGCGTCAGTCTCGCGTTCCGCGGCAACTTGAAACGCGGCTTCGGCGTTCGCGGCTCCGTCGCCCTGGACCATTTCTCCCTGCGCCGCCAGTCCGTGGACCGTTTTGCGACCGATTTTTCCTTCACCAACCGCGTCCTGGCCCTGTTTCACCCGCGCCTTTCCCGCGGGACCGAAACCATGACGGCTTCCAACGTCACCTTTGATTTTGTCCGGCGAGTCGTCTCATTCACCAACGGCTGCGGCACGGCCGACCCGGAAAGCGTGGCGCGCGCCATCGGGCCGGAAACCGGCAAACTGATGGAGCCGTATCGCTTTTTGCAGCCGCCCGAGGTGCGGGTGAACGGCCAGGCGCCGTTCCGCGACATCGAAGGTCCGGCCGACGTGGATGACGCCAACTTGAAATTCGACATCGTCCGCGGCGCTCCGTTTCAATGTCTGAAATTCCAGGCCCAGAACGTCATGGGCGTGGTCTGGTGGCGCGCCCGGCAAGTGCTCTTGACGAACGTCCAGGCCCGCGCTTACGGCGGCAACATGGCCGGCTGGGCCGCCTTTGACTTCGACGTGCCGCATGAGCCGGTACGCGACTGCCGGTTGAGCGTGGCTGTCACGAATCTTGATGTCCCGCGTTTGGCCGCCGACCTTCGGAACGTGCCCGCCATCCGTCCGTTGCTGCCCATTGTGACAACCGACAATCCGGTTGCCGTAAGCCGGATGAAGCGCGTCAATGCCATCCTTCGCGGCTCTCTGCGCCTCAATCCAAACATCCAGGCGCAAGGCTCGGTGGCCGTCGGTCCGTTCGCGGTGCGCGACCAGCCCGTGGACCATTTTGCGGCCGATTTTTCCTTCACGAACCGCGTCCTGGCATTTTCCGGTCCCCGCCTCCGGCGCGGAACGGAAACAATGACCGCCTCAAACATCATTGTGGATTTGAACCGCCGCGTCATTCGTTTCATCAACGGCTGCAGCACGGCCGACCCGGAAAGCGTGGCGCGCGCCATCGGGCCGGAAACCGGCAAACTGATGGAGCCGTATCACTTTTTGCAGCCGCCCGAGGTGCGGGTGAACGGCCAGGCGCCGTTCCGCGACATCAACGGCCCGGCCGACGTGGATGATGCCAACTTGAAATTCGACATCGTCCGCGGCGCTCCGTTTCAATGCCTGAAATTCCAGGCCCAAAGCGTCATGGGCGTGGTCTGGTGGCGCGCCCAACAAGTGCTCTTGACAAATGTCCAGGCGCGCGCTTACGGCGGCAACCTGGCCGGCTGGGCCGCCTTTGACTTCGGCGTCCCCCATGACGGCGCCGATTATCGCTTCAACGCGACCGCCCAAAACCTGGACCTCGCGGCCCTGGCGCGCGGCTTGACCGGGCGAAGCACTCGGCTCAAAGGCGAGGTGCGCGGCTCGGTGGCCGTCACTCGCGGCGACACGCGGAATTGGCGCGGCATGATTGGCTCCGGCAACGTCCACGTCCAAAACGGGTTTCTTTGGGACATCCCCCTCTTTGGCGTTTTCTCCCCGCTCCTGGATCAAATCTCCCCGGGCCTGGGCAGCATTGAAGCCTCCGACGCCGGCGGAAATTTCCGCGTTGGCGGCGGCGGGGTTTCCTCCGATTCGTTCCAGTTCCATTCAACCCTGATGCGGCTGGACTATTCCGGCGGCGTCACCTTCGATCAAACGATACACGCAACCGTCACCGCCCAACTGTTGCGCGACATGCCCGGCTTGGGCCAGTTTTTCAGCGTGGTCTTCTGGCCGGTTGGCAAAATTTTCGAATACAACGTAACGGGAACTCTTGGCCATCCGAACATGCAATCCGTTGTGCCGTTTCTCCCCGGCCTCCTCCAGTTTCCGTTGCATCCCCTTCGCACCCTCCAAAATCTTGTTCCCCAGGACCCGCCGCCGGATGCCCATAAAAATTCGGCTCGGTGACAGGATGCCTGGCTCGGTGCGCCCAGCCCGGCCCTTGTTCCGCTTGCCCGAAGCACCAATTTGCCCCAAAATTCCATCCTCAATGTCGAGCAGCCGCCGTCAATATCCATTTCATCTCATCGAACCCAAATGGCAGAAGTTCTGGGAATCGCAGCAGACGTTTCGGGCCTGGAATCCCGGCGAAAAAATCCCCTCCCGGCATCCCTTCGCCCTCCGGCATGGGGCCGATTGCATGTGCGAGCCGGGCAGGAGGCCGCGGAAATGTTACATCCTCGATATGTTCCCGTATCCGAGCGGCGCGGGCCTGCACGTCGGCCATCCGGAGGGTTACACCGCCACCGACATTCTGGCCCGTTACATGCGCGCGCGCGGCTTTCACGTCCTGCATCCGATGGGCTGGGACGCCTTTGGCCTGCCGGCGGAACAATTTGCCGTCAAAACCGGGCGGCATCCGCGCCAGACGACCGCCGAAAACATCGCCACGTTTAAACGCCAGATTCAATCCCTGGGTCTCAGTTACGATTGGTCGCGCGAAGTGGATACCACCGATCCCGCTTATTTCAAATGGACGCAGTGGATTTTTTTGCAGCTTTACAATTCCTGGTTTAATCCCAAAACAAACAGGGCTGAACCGATAACGATGCTCCCGGCGCCGCCTGATGAAGGAGCCGCGCTTTCGGATGCGGAACGGGAAGCCCGGCTGCGGGCGTGGCGCGATTCCAAACGGCTCGCCTATGTGACGGAGGCGCCGGTCTGGTGGTGCGAACAATTGGGCACCGTTCTGGCCAATGAAGAGGTCGTGGATGGTCGGAGCCATGTCGGCGGCTTTCCGGTGGTTCGCAGGCCGATGCGCCAATGGATGCTGCGCATCACCGCTTGCGCCGGGCGATTGCTGGAAGACCTGAACCTCGTTGATTGGAGCCATTCGCTCAAGGAAATGCAACGCAACTGGATTGGCCGTAGCGAAGGCGCGGAAGTGGATTTTCAAGTGGCTGGGTCCCCGGAAAAAATCCGCGTCTTCACCACCCGCCCGGACACTTTGTTCGGCGCCACTTACATCGTCCTGGCGCCCGAACATCGGCTGGTGGATTCCATCACTCCCCCAGCGCCGCGCGTCGCCGTTGCCCGGTACAAGGCGGACGTGGCTAAAAAATCCGACCTTGAGCGCACCGAACTGGCCAGGGAAAAAAGCGGCGTGTTCACAGGGGCGTACGCCCTCAATCCTGTCAATGGCCAACGGATTCCCATCTGGATTGCCGATTACGTGCTGGCGACCTACGGCACCGGTGCCATCATGGCCGTGCCGGCCCACGACACGCGGGACTTCGAATTCGCCAAAAAGTTTGATTTGCCGGTCATCCAGGTCGTGCAGCCGCCGGACGCCGATGCCGATTGGCGCGGCTACACCGGCGACGGCGCGTCCATTCACTCCACCGGCCCGCAAGTTTCCATCACCGGCCTGCCCACCCAGGACGCAAAAGAAAAGATCACCGCGTGGCTTGAGTCAAAAAATCTGGGCCGGCGCGCGGTCCATTACAAACTTCGCGACTGGCTGTTCTCGCGGCAGCGTTATTGGGGCGAACCATTTCCCATTGTCTGGAAACGCGATGCCCGCGGTGGAGTTTGTCACGAAGCCTTGCCGGAAGCCGCCTTGCCGGTTTTGCCCCCGGAATTGGACGATTACAAGCCTACCCCCGATGGACGCCCGCCGCTCGCGCGCGCCGCCAACTGGGTCAATCTTCCCGACGGTTCACAGCGCGAAACCAATACCATGCCCCAATGGGCGGGTTCATGCTGGTATTATCTCCGTTTCTTGAATCCGCAAAACGCCGCCGCGTTCGTGGACAAAGAGGCCGAAACCTATTGGATGGGCCCCCGCGACGCGAAAACCCCGTGCCCCGCCGGTGTGGATTTATACGTCGGCGGCGCCGAACACGCCGTGCTGCACCTGCTCTACGCCCGTTTCTGGCATAAAGTGCTTTATGATTTGGGCCATGTTTCGACTCCCGAACCCTTCCTCAAACTGGTCAACCAGGGCATGGTGCTGGGCGAGGACAACCAAAAAATGTCCAAGTCGCGAGGCAACGTCATTGCCGTGGACGCGCCCGTCCGCGAAGTCGGCACCGATGCCTTCCGCCTCTATGAAATGTTCATGGGCCCCCTGGAAATGGTCAAACCATGGAGCACCGCGGGCGTGGAAGGCGTCTATCGCTTTCTGGGGCGCGTCTGGCGCCTCTTTGTGGATGAAACATCCGAAACCCAATTCGAGCAAGCCGCCACCGTCGCCAGGCCCGAAGATCAAGCCGGCCTCCTCGATATGATAACGTTGGATTCGGCAATCCAGGACGTGGCCCCCGGCCCGCCGCAACTCAAAGCGCTTCATGGCTGCATTCGCAAGGTGACCGAGGACATCGAAGCTCTGCGCTTCAACACCGCCATTTCCGCGCTGATGGTCTTCGTGAACGAAGCCATGACCTGGAAAACGAAGCCCGTTTCGGCAATGCGCGACTTTTTAATCCTGCTTCAGCCTTTTGCGCCCCATCTGGCCGGGGAATTATGGTCGAAACTTCAACGGTTCACCGCCAAAACGCGCGAGAGTGCCGCGGGCATGGCGTCCCTGTCTTACCAGCCGTGGCCGGTCTTTGACCCTGCATTGCTCGTGGAAGCCGAAATTGAAGTGCCCGTGCAGGTCAATGGCAAGCTGCGGGACGTCGTCAAAGTGCCGGTCGAGGCGGGCAATGCGGCTTTGGAAGCGGCGGCGACGGCGTCGGAAAAAGTCCGCCAATTTACGGACGGAAAAACGATCAAAAAAATCATCGTCGTGCCCAAAAAACTCGTCAACATCGTGGCCGTGTAGGGCCGCGGTTTTTTCGGCAGTGCCTTAATTTGAATTGTTTGAATTTGGTTTGAGTTTTTATGTTATATTTTAGTCCTGCTTCTCCGGCGCCAAATAAACACCAGCGGAGCAAGAAGGAAAACGCAAAGTATAAGAAGCCGCGCCCGAAAGACTGCGCCTGGGTTGCGCTCTATGTTTCTTTTCACGACCAGCGTTTGGGCGGCTGAAGCTGTAAGAACCGGGACCAGATGTCCCCTTCCAACCCAATAGTCAATATTATTGGACCATATTCCGATTCGCTGCCATTGGCCCGCCAAGGCCTTCCGAGGGTTAAGCATGTCCAGGGGCACCGGCCCGGTTGCCAGTTTGAGTGCGCGAATATTGATTGCATACATTTTCTTTTCGTCTCCAGCATCGTTTTGATGGTAAACTACCCACCCCACTGGCAAGCGGCCGCCAAAAAAATTTGTTTCGTAGCTATACCTTATTTGATAGTCCCAGAATGGCGATCGCCCGGCCATTTCGACCTGCGCCATCGAGGGAACGCCATCCCCGTATGTAACATGGACTCGAAGTTCGCCGTTTGCGGCAAGATAATTGGTTGCCACCGGCACACCCGCCTTCTTGGTCACAACGTAACTGCCTCCCATTCCGCGAAACTTGGCGGTAAAATTGGTGTCTCCGCCTTTCCATTCAACGCTCCCGCTCACCATCTTTTGAATCCCTAGATGCATCATCAAATTGATCTTGCCACGGTTATCCTCAACTGCCTTTGCGCTGGTTTCATTCCAGTAGAAGGCATTATTCGGATCGGCGGGGTTTGTATTCAGTCTCGGATCGCAAAACATTAGTATGCCCGCGTTACCCCAGCCACCGCAATGCCATCTCACCCCGCGGAAGTCTCCCGAAAAATAATAGCCGCTCGTGGGCTTGAGAGGCGCGCCCATTGGGACTTCGCTCATTAGGAAATTTGTTCCGTCTTCGACAAAAGTTCTAGTTACGTCATGCGGTTGCATGAGGCTGCGGCTACCGACTATGACATCAAATTCCGCCCGCTCAACGGCAGGCGGATTCGTAAGGAACGATTCAAATGTAACGGACGGCGCATCCGAGCCTTCAGCCAAGGGGGGAAGTGCGAGCAGCCCAAACAGGCACACGAGCGCCCGCAGACGTGCCGAAACATTTATCCTCTGATTGACCAACGACATTAACGTCGCCAAGCTGTCGGAGGCGAGAACGATTCCGTCAGGAACACGCAATGAAACATTTAATGTCACGGCGGATTTTTAGCAGTTTGCCCAACCCCTGTCTCCAAAAACTTGTTGCCATCGGGTTTGTGAACAATCCGTGTTTTTGTGTGAACAATTCAAATTAAGACACTCCCGATTTTTCGTGTCATTTGGCACGATTCATGGTCTAACGGGTTGGTCGGTTATGAACTTGATTCCTGATAATTTTCCATTGCGGCCGGCCTGGACTGAAATTGACCTCGGCCGGCTCCGCCGCAATATCCAACTCATCCGCGCCGATCTTCCCAGGCGTGTCCGGCTGATGGCGGTCGTGAAGGACGAGGCGTACGGCCACGGCGCCCTGGACGTGGCCCGCGTCGCTATGGAAGAAGGGGCGTGGGGTTTGGGGTTGAGCACCCTCGAAGAAGCCATGTCACTGCGCGACGCCGGCATCACGGCGCCCCTGCTCCTCCTGGGCGAACGCCAGCAAGCCGAACTGGAATGGTGCGTCGCCCATGACCTGACAGTTTGTGTCAATGAATCATACAACGTCCGCGCCCTGGCCAGGGTGGCCGCTCAATTCAACAAGCGCGTCCCCGTTCACGTCAAAATCCATACCGGCATGAGCCGTTACGGCGTGCGCTGGGACGAGGCCTTGCCGTTGATTGAAAGCGTCCTGGCGGAAAAAACGCTGCTTCTTGAAGGCGCGATGACCCATTTCGCGCAATCGGATGAAACAGACAAGCGTTTTGCCAACCTCCAATTCAGCCGGTTTAACGACGTTCTCAATGCGATGGTGCGGCGGAACGTTTCCGTCCCCCTCCGCCATGCCTGCAACAGCGGCGGTTTCCTCGACCTGCCGCGCGCGCATCTCGACATGGTGCGCGTCGGCATCCTGCTTTACGGCGTTTTCCCTTCCACCGTCTGCCGGCGGATTCCCGGCATCGAACCGGTCATGTCGGTCAAGGCCCGCGTCGCCGCCATTCAAACCCTCAAACCCGGTGAAGTCGTCGGCTATGGAATGCGCTACACGGCCTCCGCGCCCCGGCGCGTTGCCGTCCTGCCCATTGGTTACGGCGACGGCTTTCCCCGCGTGCGCAACGAAGGCGGCGCCCTCATCCGCGGCAAACGCGCCCCCCTGATTGGCGGCATCGCCATGGACGCGCTCATGGTGGACATCACCGACATTCCACAAGCTCAAATGTGGGATGAAGCCGTCATCATGGGCCGGCAGGGCAACGAGGAAATTTCAGCGCGCGACATCGCCAAATTGAAAAATTCCGTGACCTACGACGTCCTCACCAATTGGCGGCTGCGCTTGCGGCGCAAATCCATAAACGCCCAGGACGGCGCCGTGGAAGCCAATGAAACCGCGGCGGTGAAATGAAACTCCTCTTTTCCGAACAAAATTCCGACTACGAACATTACCAGTTCCCCTATGCCGTTTGGGCCGTCCCGGAAGAAGGCGAAACGCCCGCCGACATCTTCAACGCCGGTTTCCTGCCGTCATCCCGCCAACTGGACCGCTTTTATCTCTGCCGTCAGGTCCGGGTCAACCTGGCCGCCTTTATCGCCTCCTCCGAAAACCGCCGCATTTTGCGCAAGGGCAAAGGCATTAGGGTCGAACTGCTCCCGCGCCCCCAATACGATTACACCCCCGAACGCCGCCAATTCTTCAAAACCTACGCCGACATCAAGTTCGGCAAGGACGTGATGACGTTTGAGCGGCTGGACGCCCTGTTCGCCTCCCCCATCATCTCCCATCTCCTGGTTTTTACCGACGCCGAAACGGGCGGCGAAGTCGGCCTTGCCACGCTGTACCTGGAAGGCCGGGCGCTCGCCTTTTATTATTATGCCTTTTACGACCTCAATTATTACGCCCGGAACCTCGGCATGTTCATGATGACGTCCGCGGTCGCCCTGTTTGCCGGGCGCGCCGTCAGGCATCTTTACCTCGGTACCTGTTATTCCCAAACCGCCCTGTATAAAACCCAATTCGCCGGCGCCGAATTTTTCAATGGCTTCCGCTGGTCCCAGGACATGGCCGAACTGAAGTTCATCATCAAGCGGGACAAAAAAGACCTCACCCAGCACCTCCTGGAAACCGACGAATACCGAAGGGAATTTTATAAAGGCGATCTCGCCCAAATCACCAAAGAAAGCGCGTTTCGCGTAAAGATCGCATAACCGCGGCCGTAGCGACTGCGGCCCCATCCTGTCATCCTGTCATCCTGTCTTCTCTTCCGCCTCAAGATTCCCGCAGTCGCGGCGACTGCGGCAGCCGGCGCGGACTTACACCCGGGCCGAACTGCTTCCGCCTCAAGATTCCCGCAGTCGCGGCGACTGCGGCTTCGGCCACTTCTCCCCGATGGGTATCCCTCCCTCCCCGCCTCAAGATTCCCGCAGTCGCGGCGACTGCGGCCGAAATTGATTTCCTTCATGGAATCAAACGCAAGCTGCCGCCTCAAGATTCCCGCAGTCGCGGCGACTGCGGCAAGGCATAGACGACGGAGCTTGGAGCGGCGATTGGCCGCCTCAAGATTCCCGCAGTCGCGGCGACTGCGGCTAAAAATCTCCGTGCGACAGCGAGTGTGGAAACAGCCGCCTCAAGATTCCCGCAGTCGCGGCGACTGCGGCAACTTCCACACTTTTTCCACGGATAATTCCACGCGCCGCCTCAAGATTCCCGCAGTCGCGGCGACTGCGGCAGGTTGCTGGCCCGGTAAAGCTCCGAGAGCAGCCGCCGCCTCAAGATTCCCGCAGTCGCGGCGACTGCGGCACGTTTGCGCGGCAATCATAACGCTTCTTGACTTCCGCCTCAAGATTCCCGCAGTCGCGGCGACTGCGGCACGTTTGCGCGGCAATCATAACGCTTCTTGACTTCC
>JAGWNY010000092.1 GCA_028872915.1 Verrucomicrobiota bacterium | reverse complement strand
TCTGACACCACCGCCCTTGGGCTGTCTGCGGCCTAGGTCTTCCCACACGACTGACGACCGCCCGCTCACTCAAAATCGCCAACAAATCGCCACCCGCCGTCCCAAAAAAAATCCAAATCCCCCGAAATCTGCGAAAGTCGGGCTAGCGGTCTGGTCGCTCGGTTTGGAAGCGGCCCATAGCAGATTTGGAGTCCGCTATTTCGACCAACTAGGTCTTACGTCCGCCCCAGCATGTTAATCCCATGCTGGGGCAAAATGTCATAAATCAGTCTTTTTCTTGCTTCTTTACCTCCTTTTCTGATGTTCGCTTAAAATATGTAATTGGTGCGGTTCCTTCGTAGGTTGCTCCGTTTCTTCCTTCACGGGGAACAATCTCTTTGATTTTTTGGGCCATCCGTAATTTTCGGAGCACTGCCGGAACTGTAAATGGCCGTAGCGGACGATCTGGAAACTCACGACGGATAACCGCAACCGCATCGGCGAACTTAAAAGGCCCAGCAAATTTCAAAATGACCTCTGCCACTTCTTTATTTTTTATTGGATTTTGCTGGAGAGGTGTCCCCACGGTGCTTTCAAATAACGGCACGGTTTTGTCATCGCCATTTTTGCCAGCCCCAAGCAATTCCGAAACGCGAATCAAATCAGGGTCGGCACCAAGTGCCATAACGCGCCGGACTGCTTCTAAATCGGAAATCAGCTTCTTTTCCAGTGCTTCCAATTGTTCTCTTGTATAGATCATCTTAGTCACAATTCTACCCAAAAGATGAAATTAAAGCAATGGAAAAAACGAAAAATTTTCGGTCGCAACGAAAAGGCAATGAAATCAACGAATCAGGATAGCTTGATACAAACAACCTACTCAAATTTCAAATTAAGACACAACCGGCAGGCCCAAATTCGCATGTAAAATCGGGAAATGCGGATCGGTGCCAATGACTTCGGAATCGGTCAAGTTCCGTGCCAATCTACAACCCGTATTGGATGTGGAATCGCAAACCGATTCGGTTATATGCGGAATTTTCCGCACGTAAAAATTTCTACATGCGGATTTGTCGGCGGGCCAAACGGCTTGACAAGGCAGCCCGGCTTCCGTTCAATCCACCCCGCCGGGCGTCCGCCCGCGAAGCGATGAAAATTGATCCGGAACAATTCCGCGTCCCCGAGGATAAAAAGGTCAAACTCAAGCGATGGCCGACCCGGGTCAAACCCTTCTACAAATCCAAGAAACACTACCAGGAAATGCTGGCCGGGCACATCGCGGCGTTGAGCCGGCAGCAAGGCCTGCTCTACGCCGGTGGACGCCGCGCCGTGCTGCTGATTTTTCAGGCGATGGACGCCGCCGGCAAGGATGGCGCCATCAAGCACGTCCTGTCGGGCGTCAACCCGCAGGGCTGCGAGGTGTTCAGCTTCAAGCAGCCCAGCGCGACGGAGCGGGCGCATGATTTTCTCTGGCGCACGACGCTCTGCCTGCCCGAACGCGGGCGCATCGGCATCTTCAACCGCTCGTATTATGAGGAGGTGCTCATCGTGCGGGTGCATCCCGAACTCCTGGACTCCGAGCGGCTGCCCGATGGCTCGCCCGGCGGCCAGGACCTCTGGGAGCAACGCTTCCGCTCCATCCTGGACTTCGAGAAACACCTGCACCGCAATGGCACGCACATCCTCAAGTTTTTTCTCCACCTGTCCAAGGGGGAACAGCGCCGGCGCTTCCTGGAACGGATTGACGACCCGGACAAAAATTGGAAGTTCAGCCCGGCGGATCTCGCGGAACGGAAGTTCTGGAAGAATTACATGAGCGCCTACGAAGCCTGCCTGGGCGCCACCAGCACCCGCCACGCGCCGTGGTATGTCGTCCCGGCCGACGACAAGGAAAACGCGCGGCTCATCATTTCGCAGGTCATCCTCGACACCTTGGCCGGCCTCAAGATGAGTTATCCAAAGGCCGGTCCGGCGCACCGGAAGGAATTGCGGGCGGTCCGGCGACGCCTCACGGAATGAAATGCGCCGCGATCCGACGATTCCCCGGCGCCGTTTTGCGCTCCGTTTCCGCCAGGACGGCGCGGCGCTGGCTTGACATTGGAGATGTGCCATGAGCAATTTTTGTGGCAAAGTTGGACCGGCGGATGAACATGAACACCAGCGTTCGCGCCGCGCGAATTCGGAAACGGCTCGCGGCGCTCTGGCCGCAATTTCCCCTGGCCATCGTCCTGGCGTTCGTCGGCTTCCTCAACGTTCTGGACGGGCTGAGCGTTCCCGTCAGACCCTTCGAGCATGTCCGGGCGTTGACCGGGCTGGCTGGGTCATTGTCGGCGTTGGGCGGCACGGCCCAGGTCATCCTGGGGGTGATGCTTACGCTGGCGGGCGTCGGCTTGTTGTGGCGCCTGGTCTCGGCCTGGACATTGTCGGTCTTCCTGCTGGTCGTCACGGTCGGCGTCAACGCGGCCCAGGAACGGTGGGGCCTGGGCCTGGCACTCCAAGCCGTCCTGCTGGGCGCGTTGTTGTGGGCCAAACCTCACTTCAAACGCCACACCTTTCTGGCCAGCTTGCTGTTCTCCGTGAGCGGCATCCTGGCCGTGCTGGCTTACGGCGCCATCGGGAGCTACCTCCTCCGCGACGATTTCCAGCCGCCCATTCCGGATTGGACCACGGCCTTTTATTACACCGTCGTGACGCTCTCGACGGTGGGCTACGGCGACATCGTCCCCCACACCGACGCGGCGCGCTGGTTTGCCATGTCGCTTTTGGTGATCGGCCTGGGCGTGTTCGCCAGCGCCATCGCCTCGGCCCTCGGACCCAAAATTTCGGGCGAACTGCAGCGCATGTTTAATCCAAAGGAAAAAACCGTGCAACCCAAAGAGCACGTCATTCTGGTGGGCGAAGGCGCCATTGCCCGCAACACCGCCAAGGAACTCAAACAGCGCGGCGTGCCCTTCGTTCAAATCGTGGCGGCGGAAACCGAGAAGGCGGGCGACGCCGAACATCAGATTGTCGAGGGCGACGCCACCGATGACGTGATTCTGCGCCAGGCCGGCATCCAGCACGCCCGGATGGTGATTGCCGCGCGCGAGGACGACGGCGACAACGCCTTCATCGCGCTGGTGGCCAAGGATTTGAATCCCAACGTCCGCCTGCTGGCCGTGGCCAGTTCCGCGCTGGCCATCCGGCGCCTGAAACTGGCCCGGGCGGACCTGGTGTTTTCGCCGGCGGCGGTGGGCAGCCGCCTGCTGGCGGACCTGGTGGAAGGCAACCAGATCTCTCCGGCCTTTCAGGACTTGCTCGAAGGCGGTCCGCATAAAACCTGAAGGCGCCGCGCGCCGGAAGGAATCCCCATGCTGCCCACCACCGCCCTGCTGGCCGTTGTTCCGGCCGGACCTCATGACCCGCCAGTCATCCTGACCATTTTCGCAATCACCTACGCCGCGATTGCGATGGGACACGTGCCGGGTTTGAAGCTCAACCGCGTCGGCATCGCCCTGCTCGGGGCCATCGCCCTGATGATCTTCGGCGGCGTCTCCAGCGCCGAGGTCGTCTCCTACATCAACTGGCCGACGATCTTCCTGTTGTTCGGATTTTTCGTCATCTCGGCGCAACTGCGGTTGTCCGGCTTTTACGACGTGGTGGCCGCCGGCATCTCCGCGCGGCTCGGGCATCCGGCGCGGTTTTTGCTGGTGTTGATGGCCGTGACCGCCGGCCTTTCGGCGTTTCTGAACCACGACATCGTGTGCTTCGTGTTCACGCCGATTGTCGGAGTCGCGCTGCTGCGTCAGCGGCTCAATCCCGTCCCCTTTCTCATCGCCCTGGCCATCGCCAGCAACCTCGGCGCGGCGGCCACGCTCATCGGCAATCCGCAGGACATGATGATCGGGCAGGTCGCGCATTTGGGCTTCGGCCATTACATGCTGTGGAGCGCCCTGCCCGTCTTTTTCGGGCTGGCCGCCGCTTACGGTATCATCTGGGTGCTGTCGCAAAAGCAGCTTCAGTCCGGACGGCCCGTTTCCGAAACCTGGAAGGAACAGTCCCGTCCGTTCAACCGTTGGCACACGATCAAGGGATTGATCATTCTGGGCGTGGTGGTCGGATTGTTTTTCTCGCGGCTGCCGAAGGAAGTCATCGCCCTGGCGGCGGCGGGCATTCATCTGGCCAGCACGAAATTTCGCACCAACGATTTGCTGGGGTTGGTGGACTGGCCGATTCTGGTTCTTTTCATGGGACTGTTCGTGGTCACCGGCGCCTTCGAGTCCGCCGGCTATGGCGGCCAGGCGGTGAACTGGCTGGCGCACAGCGGCGTTCCTTTGCGCGCCCCGGCGGTGCTGGCGATGACGACGGCGGCGCTGTCCAACTTGATCAACAACTCGGCGGCGGTGATGTTGCTGCTCAAGTTCCTCCCGCTGGCACCCCCGACCCTGGCCTACGTTTTGGCGCTGGCCAACAGTTTTGGCGGCAGCCTCATCATCCTGGGCAGCGTGTCCAACATCATCGTCGTCCAGCAGGCCCGCGAATTGGGCGTCAAAATCTCCTTCCGGGATTTCGCGCGCCTGGGCGTGCCGGTCACGCTGGCCGCGCTGGGCGGATTGCTGGGCTGGATTTTCCTGGCCGCCTGACCGGAGGCGGAAAATCCGCAAATCCAAACAGCAAAGTGATTCAAACGAGGGGCCGGCCCGTCAACATGGTCTTGACGGCGACGGCCGGCGCGAAGCAAGCCCAAGGCTCCGCCCGCGACGACGATTACAGACAGGGCCGAAGGCTCGGGAATGGGTTGAGAGGCTGAGACAACAATTGAATGTTGTCAATGACACCATATCCTGAAAATTCGCGCCTGCGAGCGGAGTCATAAAATAGAATTTTCCGTTGATCGTATAACCCGGAAGGGTGGAGACCGTCAAAATCGCTGTTGTCGTTGGACCCGATGCCGAATAAGAAGAATCGGCGCCTGTTTCGATTGATCCGTCAGGATTGAAAACCTGAAAACCATTGCCCGAATTTGCCGCCACAAAAAGAAAAAAACCGCCGTTGGCAAACACGTTTCCGTCGCCACCAGTGATTCCCACACCAGATGTTTTTCCGGCAATGGAGGACGGCGCTTGCGCATTCGCTGAAATGAGCGGGAGTGCGAGCAAAAGTGCGATCCAAATGAAACGGTTAATGCCATTCTTCCAAGGACCTGCTGAATTAGTTTTCATATTCTTTCTTCCCTTCGACCGGTTGCGTCCAAGTTTTTCAGAGCGCAAAACCGGCGTCAAGCGCCTTCTGTTGCCTATGGCCTACAGTCACCGCCTTTGCTTCCCTTAGAGTTTCACGAGTGCGCCATCGTGAAACGGTTTGGACAGCGTGTTCGGAAGCTGCGGCTGGAGCAAGAATTGTCCCAGGAAGCCCTTGCCGCGGGTGTGTGGCCGGAAAGTAACCTGGATTCATGCGACGGCCCGGATTTTGAGGCGCTCGGATTCATGCAGACGGTTCCAGCATTCGTCCCAGCGGTTGCTTTGCAGGGCGCAACGCAAATCCGAGACGCTCTTGCCTCCGGCTTCGGT
>JAGWNY010000003.1 GCA_028872915.1 Verrucomicrobiota bacterium | reverse complement strand
TCGAAGTGCGCCGCCGCATCCGGACGATGTGCGCCTTCACCACCCGCAACAGTTGTGAACGCATCCTTTTCAGCGTCTTTGACCGTATGAACATTTACTGGGATCAACACCCTCTCAAACCTTTTACACAATTGTCGTGACACTACCCTTGGTTCCGCTTATCCCGCCGCCCGCCGCAAGCGGTCCGCTATGCCGGCCCATTCCGGCAATTCCGGCACAGCCTCCATGACGATGACCCTCGCCCCCATTTCATCGCAGCGATGCCATTCGGCATACAGCGCCCGCCCAAACGCCTCCGCGTCATGCGGCATGACGCTCACACCGGCAAATTTCTCCGCCGAGGGGATCTGGGTGTGTGCAATGATCCAGCAGGCGGATGAGGGATACGCCTGCGTTCGCGCCGCCAAATCGGCGTCGTCATGCCATTTCAGAACCATCGTTTTCGCCTTTGGCGAATAATGTTTCCTCAACTGACCCGGACTTTTGAAAACCACTCCCGGTTCTTCGCCCTTGCGCCCGACCGTTATTTTGCCAATCACCGCAGCCAGCGATTCCTCGTGAATCATCCCTGGACGAAGCAATTGCAGCGGACAAACGGTGAGGTCCATCACCGCCGATTCAATCCCCACTTGCGATTGCCCGCCATCCACAATCAGCGGGATTTTTGTGCCCAAGGTCTTCCGCACGTGACCCGCGTTTGTCGGCGAAACGGTGTTGGATGGATTTGCACTGGGCGCGGCCAATGGAAAATCGCATTGGCGTATCACGGCTTGAATGAATGGATGGGCGGGCCATCGGATACCCACCGTGGCGCCGCCTGCCGTCACAATGTCGGGGATGATTTCGTTACGGGGCAGGACGATGGTCAGCGGTCCGGGCCAGAATGCGTCCGCCAGGGCCTGCGCCACTCGCGGCCATTGGCGGACGCAGCGCCGCGCCATGTTAATTCCTGCCACGTGAACGATGATGGGATTTTCCGCCGGCCGGCCTTTGGCGGCAAAAATGCGCGCCACGGCCCTGGCATCCAGGGCATTGGCGGCCAGGCCATAAACCGTTTCGGTGGGCAGGGCGACCACCTCGCCTGCCCGCAGCAACTCCGCCGCGCGGCCAACGGCTGCATGAAAGAGGGCGGGTGTGTCCGTCGCAAGAATTTCAGCGTTCAATCGTCCTCTCGGCTCAAATCGGCCAAAATTTGATTGCGTCTGCCGCGGCTGTCGAGCATTTTGTCCGCTCTTATGTCAGATAAAATTTTGGTTGCCGGCGCCGGCGGCTTCATCGGCGGACATCTCGTTGCCCACTTTCTGAAGAAGGGACATAAGGACATCCGGGCCGTGGACATCAAGCCTTTCGAAGAATGGTATCAACGCTTTCCGGAAGTCGAAAATCTTCAATTGGACCTGCAGGTGCGCGAATCCTGCCAGCGCGCCGCCGCAGGCGCAGCCCTGGTGTATAATCTGGCCGCCGACATGGGCGGCATGGGCTTTATCGAATTGAACCGCGGCCTGTGCATGCTGAGCGTCCTCATCAACACCCACCTGCTCATGGCGGCCCGCGATGCGGGGTCGCGGCGCTATTTTTATTCCTCTTCGGCCTGCGTCTATAATGCCGACAAGCAAACCGACCCTTCGGTCACCGGACTTCGCGAGGCCGATGCCTACCCGGCCATGCCTGAAGACGGCTACGGCTGGGAAAAGCTGTTCAGCGAGCGCATGTGCCGCCATTTCACCGAGGATTTCAGCCTGATCACCCGCGTGGCCCGGTTTCACAACGTGTATGGCCCAAACGGCACCTGGGACGGCGGACGCGAAAAAGCCCCCGCCGCCATCTGCCGCAAGGTCATCTCCGCCAAACTGGCCGGGAAACACGACATCGAAATCTGGGGCGCCGGCAACCAGACGCGCAGTTTCATGTATATTGATGATTGCATCACCGGCATCGAAAAAATTTTTCACAGCGACAAGGTTACTTTTCCCATCAACCTGGGCAGCGCCGAAAAAGTTTCCATCAATCAACTCGTTGACCTCGTTGAAAGCATTGCCGGCATCAAGCTCAAACGCCACTATAAACTCGACGCTCCCAAGGGCGTCAACGGCCGCAACAGCGACAATACGCTCATCAAGCAAACCCTCGGCTGGGAACCGGATACTTCCCTGCGCTCCGGCATGGAAAAAACCTACGCCTGGATTCATGACCAGATGACCAAATAGCGCGCCATCCCGTCCGCAAATCCCGGTCGGACAAGTCTTTCTTTCAGCAATTGACCTTTTTCAATCGCCCGCATAAAATTAGGGCATCTTTTTAACATGAAAATCATTGTCTGCGACCCCATCTCGCCCAAGGGCATCGCCCTTCTGCAACAGCGCCCTGAATTTGAAGTTGTCGTGCTTTCCAAACGGCATGCCGAAGCTGAACTGCTTCCGCTCGTGGTGGATGCCGTTGGGCTGGTTGTCCGTTCGGAAACCAAGGTCACCCGCAAGGTGATCGAAGCAGCCCCGAAACTGCGCGTGGTGGGCCGGGCTGGCGTGGGTGTGGACAATGTGGATATCGAAGCGGCCACCCAGCACGGCACGGTGGTCATGAACACGCCCGGCGGCAACACGGTGACCACCGCGGAATTGAGCTTCACGATGTTGCTGTCGCTCGCCCGTCACGTCCCGGAAGCCCACGCCACGATGCTGGCCGGAAAATGGGACCGCAAACTGTTTCAAGGTTGTGAACTGGCCGGCAAGACTCTCGGCATCCTCGGCATGGGCCGCATCGGCACTGAAGTGGCCAAACGCGCCATTGCCTTCGGCATGTCCGTCATCGCCTACGATCCCTATCTGACTGAAAGCCGCGCCCAAGCCGTCGGCGCCGTCTTTGCCAGCGACGTGGACCAAGTCTATCTGGCCGCCGATTTCATCACCGTCCACATGCCGGTGACGTCGGAAACCAAGCACATGCTCAACGCGGCCGCCTTTGCCAAAATGAAACCCGGCGTTCGGATTGTCAATTGCGCCCGCGGCGAAATCATTGTTGAAAACGATCTCATCGCCGCCCTCGAATCCGGCAAGGTTGCCGGCGCCGCCCTCGACGTTTTCTCGGCGGAACCGCTTCAGGCCGACCATCCGTTCCGCAAACAAAAGAATCTCATCCTGACTCCGCACCTGGGCGCCAGCACGAATGAAGCGCAGGAAAAATGCGGTATCGAAGCCGCGGAAGTTCTGACGGGCTATTTGCTCACCGGCGAAGTCCGCAACGCCGTGAACCTGCCCTATCTCGACGCCAAAACCTATGAACAGGTCAAGCCTTATCTCCCGTTGGGCGAGGCGCTGGGCAAATTGCTCGCGCAACTCTCGCCGCCCGGCGCGGACCGCATCTACGTGACCTACGGCGGTTACGCCCGGAATCTGCCCAATGTGGACCCCGTGACCCGCGCCGTGTTGAGAGGCTTCCTCTCCACCAGCAATCTCAAGGACGTCAATAACGTCAATGTCCGGTCCGTCGCGCAAAGCCTGGGGTTGACGGTCGAGGAAAAGAAATCCGACGAACCGGTCACGTTCAATGAATGGCTGCACGTCCAGGCCTTTGCCAATGACAATAAGCTCACTTCGGCCGGCGGCACATTCTTTGGATCGCCGAACAATCCGCGCATCGTCCGCCTGGCGGGTTCGCCCGTCGAAATACCCGTGAGCGGCACGCTGTTGCTCCTGAACAACAAGGACCGGCCAGGCATTGTGGGCCATCTGGGCACGCTGCTGGGCCGGCACAACGTCAATATCGCCAGCATGAGTCTGGCGCGCGACCGCGTCGGCGGCAACGCCTTGACGGTCCTGACGCTCGACAGCCTCCCCCCGGCTGCCATGCTCGATGAACTGCAAAAAGACCATGACATCACCAATGTCAAAGTGGTAACATTGTGAACGGTTTCGTGAACGCCCGGTCTAACATAACCATGAAAATACAAAGAAAATCTTTTTTGGCCGCAGTGTCGGCCATTTGCACGCTTTCTGCCGCCGCTGTGACGGCTCCGGCATTGGCCCCGGCTCCGGCTGGCTCAGGTCCGGCGTCCAATTCTCCGGACGCTGTCGCTTCGTTGTTCGGCAACCCCGTTATTGCCGCCGGCAAAGGCTTCCAAATCAAACAAAGCGACCTGGACCAGGTCACCGAGGGTGTCCGGGCCGAAGCGGCCGCCCATGATCAAACCATTACCCCTGATCAGATGACCGCGATCAACGCTCGCGTCCTCCAGGGCCTGATCGAAGACAATTTGCTGCTTCAAAAAGCGACCGGCGGAGACCGTGCCCAGGCCCAGGCCGAAACGAAATGGCAGATGGCCGATCTCCTGAAGCGCGCCGGCTCCGAGGCCGACCTCGATCTGGAACTCAGGGCCTTGGGCATGAACCAGGACCAGTTGCGCACCAAGATCGAAACCAAAATGACCGCCATGGCCGTTCTCCAGCGCGAACTGGGCGTCAAAATCACGGATGCCGATGCCCGCGCGTATTACACCAATCACGCCTCCGATTTCGTCCAGCCCGAAACGGTCCAAGTCCGCCATATCCTGTTCCTGACCGTGGACACGGCCACCCATCAGCCATTGTCCGACAAGGATAAAAAAGCCAAGTATGCCCAGGCCCGGAAGGTTCTCAAAGAGGCCCAGGCCGGCACCGATTTCGCGAAACTCGCCGGGCAGTATTCCGAGGATACCTCCACGCGGAGCAATGGCGGCCAACTGCCGCCATTTGACGGGCAGGGAAACATTATCGGCGCTCCCGGCCAGCGCATGGTGCCTGCCTTTACCCAGGCCGCCTTTTCACTGACGAATACCGATCAAATCAGCGGTATCGTCACCAGCCCTTACGGTTATCACATCATCCAACTGGAAAAAAGGACGCCATCCTCCACTGTCGCCTACAACACCATAGCCGACCGCCTCAAATACGTCCTGGTCCAGCAAAAAATGTCGCCGCTGGCCCCGCCTTACCTTGAAAAATTGAACAAGGGCGCCGATGTCAAAATCCTGGACCCGGCCTTGAAAGAGGCTGTCGCGGCCCTCATGACCAATCAGCCGCCTCAAATGGCGGCCCCGTCCCAATAAAAAATCCACCGACCCCTCTCGATGAACCGGAGTGTCTCCCCTCACCCCAACCCTCTCCCCCAAAGGGGACAGGGTGACGCGCGCGCGGCGCATCCCTGACGCTTGCGGGTGAAATTTGTTTTCGAAAGCGGTGTCACAGCCACCGCGCTCCACGGCGGCAAACGATTGTGCGAACCCCCATTCATTCGCCTCGCGTCTTGGACTGCAGCGGCAACCGAAGCGCGACGCCGCTTTTGTCCCCTGCTGAAAGCGGCGCGCCCCGAAAGCGTTCGGGATTCACGCCGCATCTCCAAGACGCCGGCGCGACGGCGCAAGACCTTTGGGTTCATGGCTCCGATGCGCGTCCAACGTTTGCGTTCATTCGCCGTTATTCGCGATTGAAAACTGGCAAAAAATCAAAAAAATCCTCCGCAACAGTGACTAATAGGTTATATTAATTCACCGCACAACGTCATGCGCCCTGATTGCAAATTTTCAAACGGTTTCTTGTGGGGCACCGCCACCTCGGCGACCCAGGTCGAAGGGCACGTCAACAATGAATGGACGGATTACGTTGCCGCCGACGGCGGCCATTGCCGCATCGCCTGCAATCATTATCACCTTTATGAAAAGGACGTTCAATTGATGGCGGGCCTGGGCGTCAATGCCTACCGCATGAGCATTGAATGGTCCCGGCTGCAACCCAGGCCCTATGCCCCGCTCAATAAATCCGAACTGGACCGCTACACTCACCTGCTGGACTGTCTGGTGGCGGCAAATGTGACGCCGATGATCGTTCTCCACCATTTCACCAATCCCCCGTGGGTCACCCAGTGGGGCGGATGGCTGAACCCGGCAACCATTCCGGCTTTTGCCGATTACGTGACCAAATTGGCCGCTGTCTTGAAGGAACGGGTGTTTCTTTGGAACACCTTCAATGAGCCGGATACCTATGCGTCTTTGACGTATTTACTCGGCGCTTTCCCTCCCTTTCGCAAATGGCATTTCCGGGACTACCACCGGGTTGTCCGGCACATGGCCCAGGCCCATCTGCTGGCCAGCGACGCTATCCGCCGCCACAGCAACGGCGGCAGGGCGCCCGAAATCGGCATCGCCAAAAATTGGACGGTTTTTGAGGCGTTTCATCCGCTCGCCCTATGGGATCGCGCGATGGCGGGATTGTCGCACCATCTCTTCAACCGCTTTGTGGCCAACTCATTCCTGGCGGGCCGGCGGCGCGATGCCTCCACGTATCTGGGCCTCAATTATTACGGCCGCACGCGATTGCGAAACTTCCAGGCGCTCATCCCCATCGCCGGCGCGCCTGAAGCGCGGCTGAATGAACTGGGCATCGTCTGTGACGACATGTTTGAACGGCACCCGCCCGGATTCGGAAAATTGATGAAGCGATTGCAGCGCCTCTATCGGTTGCCCATTTACATCACCGAACACGGCACGGCCTCCACCGACGACAATTTCCGGATTCAAGACCTCGACCGGCATCTCTTCGAATTGCGCGGCGCCATGGACGATGGCGTCGACGTGCGCGGATTTTTTTACTGGTCGTTGATGGACAATTTTGAATGGCACCTGGGTTACACCAAGAAATTCGGGCTGATGTCCGTGGACTTCAACGACGAACTGTTGCCGCGTAAAATGACGCGCGTTGGCGAATTTTACCGCGACGTTTGCACGGCGGCGATCCGCGGCGCCCCTTGGGACACTTGAGCCGTGATCGAAATTTGGAAGCAGGAATTTGTCATCGCACATACCGCCTGCCTTACGCGCAGCTTCCGGCATTTCACGGGGCGCGATCTGCTCCAGGGCAACGGCGCCACCTTCCCGCTCGCAAAGACGCTTTTCGAAGCCCCGTTTGTTGTGGTGTCGCATCGGCTGGAACCCGACCCCATTTTGAATTACGGCAATCGGGCGGCGTTGGAACTTTGGGAAATGTCGTGGGAAGAGTTTGTGCGCACGCCATCCCGGCTGACGGCGGAAGCCCCTGCCCGCGCTGAACGGGCGCGGCTCCTGGAAGTGGTGGCGCAACACGGTTTCATGGACGATTATTCCGGCATTCGGATTTCCCGGAGCGGGCGGCGTTTCCGAATTGAGCGGGCAACCGTCTGGAATTTGATTTCGCAAACCGGCGAACCGCTCGGACAGGCCGCGACCTTCCGGGACTGGAAATTTTTGTGATCCGGCGTGACATTTGGCCGGTTGGGCCTGCATGACGATGAACGCCGCACGCCAGCGGAACGTCCAAACAACATGAACACGACAAAAATCGCCGCTACAGCCGCAGCCATTGCGGCGGCGGGACTGTTTGTCCTCGCGCGGAATGGAAGCGCGGGCCAGACTGCCGGCCAGGCGCCCGCTGGAGATTCAACCATGCGAACCAATAAAGTTATGGACTGGAACCATTTTAAAAAACCGGATGCGGCCGCCCTGAAGAAGGAACTGACCCACGAACAATACGCCGTCACGCAGCACAGCGCCACCGAACCGCCCTTTGCCAATAAATATTGGAACAATCATGCCCAGGGAATCTATGTGGACGTGGTTTCGGGCGAGCCGTTGTTCAGCTCGCTGGACAAGTTTGATTCCGGCTGCGGCTGGCCCAGTTTCACGCAGCCGCTCGCCCGCGAAAAATTGACCGAGAAGACGGACAACTCGTTGGGCATGACGCGCACCGAGGTGCGCTCGCCCATTGCCGATTCGCATCTGGGCCACGTATTCGACGACGGCCCCGGGCCCACCCATCTGCGTTACTGCATCAATTCGGCGTCACTGCGCTTCATCCCGTTGGACAAAATGGAGGCCGAAGGCTACGGCGCCTATTTGGGACCATTCATCAAAGCCGGCCTGTATCCGGCGAAGGGCGCCAGTGCCACGAAGGCGCCGGGCAAATAAGGCCTCACCCCGTCCAGGGGGAGAGGGAGAATTGCCACAGAGGCCGGAGGACACAGAGAACCGCCGTCTCATTTTGCTGAAAGCGACTGGATGCGGATCATCCATTCAAACGGTTTGCCGGGTTTGACCAAAATGTTGCCCGCCGTGATATGGAGAATCAGCGGAATGGGGCGAAGTGTTCCCCTGCCCATCGCCGAATTTCCGGTTGCCTCCAGCGACTCATTGAACTTCACGCCGCGCGCAGCCGCCGAGACCTCCAGCGTGGCGTCGCTGCCCGAAAACGTATCCGCGCGCCGGCCCCGATTGCAAGTGGTCCAGACATGGTTGGCGGTGCTGGGAAAAATGACCGAAAATAGCCGGATGACAATCGTATTGGTCGCCGAGAGCCTTTCGGCGCGGATTAATGTGTCGCCGTTGAGTTTCCAGGTGACCCGACTTGTCAGCCCGACGTTGGCGAATTGTTCCGGCTGGCCGAACGGCAGATCCGCATTGGTCCTGGCGCCCGGCGGCACGGCGATTATTTGCGCAAAGCGATGCCAGATGGCCGTGACGCCCAACCCGTCCTTCGCGGGGATGATTTGGTCCGCATCGTCCGCCGCGGCCAGCGTCCGGCCATCGGCCAAAGTCAGGAACGGCGTGAGGACCGGCGCCATTTGTTCAACGGGCGCGGCAAAACCCGGCAGGCCATGCGGCGCCGGCAGATAATCGGAAATGGCCGGGCGAATGCCCGTGGTGAACGGAAGAGTGAAGTGCAGCGCCCCACGCCGCACCAGCCAGGCGCCAGCCTCGCGCCCTCCTTCGCCGTCGTTTTTCCGGAAAAAGTCAAAGCGCGCCACGTTTGGCAAATCCGGCGTGGCTGGAAATTCGGTGACGTGTTCGGCGCGCATCGCGGAGGCGAGATGTTGAAGCGATTCGGCCGATTTGTAGAAAAAGTCCATGGTTTGCTGCCATTCGCGCGCCACGGTCATGTAATCGTAATTGCCGCGCCCAAAGCCAAACATGTTCAGGAGATGGCCGTGGTAATCGCGCAGGAGCGAGTGCCAGGCCGCGAAATAAACCGAGGCGAGGTCTTTCAGCGGCGCCGGGCGGAACTGGGGATGATCGGCCAGAAAACCGATGATATCCATTGTGTCCATGTAACTGATGTCGCCGATGGTGCGGCCCCACGGGTAGCCGTAACCATTGGTGTCCACCAACGCCCACCACGTGCCCATGACCGCCTTGAGCGCGGGCGCGTCCGCCGCCTGAATGTCGGCGCGCCCGATATTGCCGGCGGCCAGATAAACAAAACGCGCGTATTCCTGCGAGTACCGGTCGTAGCGTCCGACCGGCATGTTATCATCCGTGTAGCGCGCCCCGTGCAGGAATTGCGCCGCGGCGTGCTCCAAAATGCCGTTGGCCACGTCGAGATTGGTGACCAGGCCAAACTGGATGTCCATCGTGATGATGCGGGATGCCACGCCCATGTAATTTTCGGGCAGATCAATCACGTGATGTTTTTTGAAATCGTAAAAACGGGCCGGATTGAGCAACGACCGCCATTCCTTCCTATCGGACGGCGAGAGGCTTTGCCAGAGGGCGTTGGTCTTCAGGTCCATTCCGTAATGGCGCAGAGTGAGGGCGGAGCCGAGTTGGGCAAAGGTCTTGCCGCCGCCGCGCGCCTCGATCAATCCCAATTGCCCCACGAATTGCGCAATGTTCCGCCCGCCGATGTTCGTTTCTCCCGTCAATGCCGACACCGCGGACAAAGCCCGCATGAAGGAGCCCCAGCTAAAATCGCCGGCCGTCGGCGCGCCGAGCACGGTGGCCTGCGGCGGGTTGATATTCGTGACCGCCGCCAAGTGCGCGGTGATTTCCGCTTTCAAAAATTGCCCCATTTGCGACGCCATCCGTTCGGTGGAAACCATTTGTTCGGCCTTTACCGGCAACGCGGCAAACGCAACGACGGAAAAAAATGAGAGAATCCGGGAAACGAGGCGATGGGAATAAACACTAGTCTTCATGGTTCGGCGACTTTTCTAGCAATTCAATCGCGCCGAATCAACCGCCTTTTCCACTCAAATCGGAATTTACCGGCGGCAAGGGTCCCGGAATCGTGGAAAAAATCCGGTCCGGCGGGCTTTTTCGGTCCGCGCCTCACCCCAGCTTATACCGCCGCAGTGACGGGTCCGCTTCGCGCGCCCAGGCATCAATGCCGCCGCGCAGGCATCGCACGTTTTGCAGGCCGTGACCCATGAAATAAGCGGCGGCGTCCAGGCCATTCCTGCCCTGATGGTCCACGATGACCAGCGGCGCCGCGTTGGAGCCGTCTGCCATCAGGCTGCGCATCACATCCTGAGAAAGCAGGACCGAACCCTGGATGTGAACGGCTTCAAATTCTTCGCGGGAACGAATGTCCACCAGCTTGACCGCCGGATCGAGGCGCAGCAATTCGGCAAGGTCCGCCGGCGAAATGAGTATTTTTGCGTCCTGCTCATGGCTTGATCGAATGTGCGCCAGCACCCCGGCAACGTCCAGGGCGCCGTTCCGGGCGCAAACCTGGCCAAGCGTTTCGTCCGGGCTGAACCCGCAACTGCTGCAGCCGCCGATGTGATACCGGCGAAACAAAGCCCGCTGCGCTCCGGGAAAAAGTTCCAGGACCTCTTTCATCGGCGATTCGGCGGAAATGGCCATGCCCAAAATTACTCCAAATCCGGCCGGCAGTCCAAATCATCGCCAGGCCGCTGGGCGCCTCGCCGCGCCATCAAAACGGCCAGTTGATTCCGGCCATGACATACATCTGACCGCCCAATTTCAGGTGTCCGGTGACGCCATTGCCGCTGAAGGTGGCCCCGCTCATGGGCATGTATTGAAAGCCCAGATAGAAATCGCCGTTTTGAACCGCGTGATAAACCAGGGTGGCATTGACATAACCGCCATAAACCAATTTCGTGCCGCTGGCCTTGCTCGCGCCAAACGCCGCCGTCGAGCCATCCGCGAGCGTCACTTGGCCGCCGGGACTCACGTCTCCCGAAACCAATCCCGCCACCGGCCCGCCGCCCGCGTATAAACCGATGTATGGTGTGATGTCCCAATAAAACGTTGGTCCAAAGCGAAGCGTGAAAAGCATCGCGTCCAGGGTCGCGTTCGCCGTCCCTGCAACGGCATCCGTATTTGTCGAATCCGGATTAAGATCAATGAACGACGTGTCGCCGCGATAGTCATAGCCCCCTTGATAAGCCGGTGGTTGCGCCGAGGGCAGGATGGCGCCGCCCGAACTGAAGGTATAGACGTTCCTGTTGGCGGAGACGGGCATCGCGCCGCTCACGTGAATGGGAAGCAAGCCGAAGCCACATTCCCAGCCCACTTTGGCATTGTCCCAATACCAATAACTGTCGCCGTAGGCCATATCGAGTCCGGCATACGGCGAACCATCCTTGCTCGCGGAGGCGTTGTCCGCCGAAAATGAAGCGGCTTGGTCCATGGTGACGCTCGTGCTGCCGATTTGGGAAATATTTTGAACGCCCCAATTGCCTGTTCCGGTGGATGCGTCATTGGCGGCGCCGCGGGAGTCCGGCAAAACGTAACCGTCATCGAAAATACCGGGCGCCCTGGCCGCCGCATTGAAGCTGCCGTTCATCTGGAATTCCGATTTGATGCCAAAACCCGCCACCGCGCCAACGCGGAAATGGTGCGTCCAATCGTAATCCGAGATTTTTTCCAACCGCCACGGATGATTGGAGGCCTCATAAGAGGGCGGCGCCGCCGGCTGTGCAAACCCGCTCAACGCGGCTGTGAAAACAGCGCACAGCAGCCAAAACGGGAAGGAATGTTGGCGTGGAACCATTTCAGTTTCCGTTCACGGATTCATGTAAAAGCCATAGTAACGGGCCGGCGAATTGCTCAGCGTTTCGGGCGGGCCGTAATCAACCCACAAAATATGATTGGCGACGCTGTGGAAGGAGGGCTGGGCCGCAAACCAATGGCTCAAGTCATCCGAATAGACAAATGTATAGGTGTGGTTTGGAACGTTCGTAAATTCAACCAGCGTCCATGAATTGCCGAAAACGGATGTAAAAATTCGGAGTTGAAGATAATTGCTGACGCTGCCCTGCGAGGGTGGCAACGTGAAATCCGGGGTATCAATGGCGGCCGCTTGCAGTTGGTTGGGGTTAAATGCAAAGGGAAGCCAGTCCGGAGCGTATTGCAGGACGTTGGTAACGCTTTGGCCGGGGCCAATCGGCGCGGCGTCCGCCACAAACGGATTTCCATTGTTTGTGCCCACGGCATTATCCAGCCAATTGGTCAGGCCCGAAACGATGATCCGCGCCGCGGGTATGGTGTCCGTTCCATTGTTTTGCAGCACCACCTCCTGCTCCAGCCGACCGGTCTGCCGGTCATATATCTGGGCTGAATTGGTAAATACCGTCAAATTGGTCGTATCGGCGAGAAAGCCTGAAACCACGACATTCGTGGTTGCGGAATTGTTGGTGACATCCGTATCAAACGAATCGGAGCCAACCGAGGCCGAAAATGGAAACGAACCGGAGTTGGTGGGCTGCACGGTCACGGAAATAGTGGTTGAGGCCCCGTTGGCGAGCGCGGCCACGTTGAACGTCAGAACGCCATTGACCGCCTGATTGGTTGGAGAGATGACGGCCACGCCGGCCGGCAAATCATTGGTTACAATCACGTTCGTGGCGTCGTTTGGACCCAGGTTTGTGACGCCGATGCCATAAGTCACCCAGTCATTCGGATAAATGGCCGCCGGAAAGCCGCCGATGCCCACCGCCAGGTCCGCAATCGAACCCACCGTGACCGGCACGACGTTTGAGACGGCGGCAATGAAGTTGGTATAGACGACGATCGTGTTTGTGAAATAGCCATTCGTCAACGGCTGAATGATGACGTTCGTTTCCACAAACGCGGCGTCAGGGAAGTTGGTGAAGGCGAAGAACGCGCCCATCGCGTTGCTATTGACCTGGAACCCGCCCGCCGACACCAAAAAGGCCGTGGTTGAGAAAAAATTGGTGACGGCTACGTTGGTCAGGGTCAGCCCCGTGTTATTGGTGAGGTCAATCGTGAAAGTCAGGTCATTGCTCACCGCCGCCGGATTCGGGGAAGCGGCAACCGAAAGCCCGATGTTCTGCGCTCCACAGCGCGCGCAGAAAATCAGCGCCGCAATTGTCAATGCCAGCCTTCTGAAATGAACGGCCATTTGATGAATTTTCCTGTGCCGCGAATCATGGCGAATCGGCCTGCCAGGGTCAAGCCGTTCCGTGACTGCGGCAGGAAAAAGACATCGTTTAGGCCGTTTAAGCACGGATGAAACACGTCTCCTCCGCATTTGTGGCGCCTCCATGGCAATGCGCCGTTCGGGAAAAATTCCCGATCCACTCCCGCAAATCTCTGATTTGGAATGAGATAACGTCTGACGGAAATTCAGACACACGCCGCCCGGTCCAATCCGCGTCACTGGATGATCTTCCACGATGAAGAGACGCCGTCGAGCGGCCTCCGCTGTCGAATGTTCGTCCGCCTCCATTGTTTTCCTGTCTCTTTTGCAGGCGTGCGCGGTTCCCCGGCCACGTTCCTGTTAATGACAAACCTGGCCCAACCCCGCCTGAATGCAAACGCTTGCCCGTTTCGGGGGTCCGGGCTTCAAGCGCGCCGCTCTTTGATGGCCTGCAATAGATCGGCAACGACTCCGGCCTTGGGCCTGGCCCCCAAATTGCCCCGGCCATGAATCCGCACGGACACGTGACCCGCTTCCATGTCCCGCGCGCCCACCACCAGCATCGTATGCACCCGATCCGTTTCCGCGGCCTGGATTTTGCCGTTGATTTTATTGGAAGAAAAATCCCCTTCCACCCGCACAAAATTGTCGCGCAACTCGCGGACGATGGCATTGGCGTATTGGACCAGTGTTTCATCCTCGCCAATCGTCAAGACGCGGACCTGTTCGGGGGCCAGCCAGAGGGGGAAATTGCCGGCGTAATGTTCGATCAAAAATCCGATGAACCGTTCATGCGTTCCCAGCGGTGCGCGATGGATGCAGAGCGGCGTTTTTTCCGTGTTGTCGCGGTCGCGGTAAGTCAGGCCAAAGCGTTTGGGCACGGCAAAATCCACCTGGTTGGTGGCCAGCGTGAATTCGCGACCGATGGCACTCCACACCTGCACGTCAATTTTTGGGCCGTAAAAAGCGGCCTCGTTCGGCACTTCCACGTAATGGATGCCCGAATTTTTCAGCACGTCGCGCACCATGTTCTCGGTCCGCGTCCACAATTCCGGCTCGTCCACAAATTTCCGCCCCAGCCGCGCCGGATCATGCGTGCTGAACCGCATCTGGTATTTTTCGAGGCCGAAAATTTTGAAGTATTTGAGATACATTTCGTTGACGGCGTTGAACTCGGCGGCGAATTGTTCGGGCGCGCAATAGATGTGGGCGTCGTTCATGTTGAGCGAGCGCACGCGCATGAGGCCGAACAATTCGCCGCTCTGCTCATAACGGTAACAGGCGCCGTATTCGGCCAGCCGGAGCGGCAAATCCCGGTAGCTGCGCCGCTCCGCCGCAAAAATCCGATGGTGATGCGGGCAATTCATGGCCTTGAGATAATAATTTTCGGTTTCTTCGGTCGCAGCCATCAAGGCCTCATGCGCCGCGTTCGAAGCCTTTAAAACATTTGTCCAGAGTTGTTCGATTTTCGCTTGGGCTTGCTCGCGCGGATAACCTTCGGCAATTAATTTGACCACATCGTTACTGAAAGCTTTTTTCAAAGCCGCTTCTTCTTCTGCTTGCT
Organism: Verrucomicrobiota bacterium; assembly: GCA_028872915.1. Taxonomy (GTDB): domain Bacteria; phylum Verrucomicrobiota; class Verrucomicrobiia; order Limisphaerales; family UBA11358; genus UBA11358. Next base: position 87,626 of record JAGWNY010000003.1, on the reverse strand, counting down.
TTTGCTTTGCCTTTTCTTCTCGTTCAATTTTTTCTCTCGTTTCAATCGGAAGCGCCATCGCCGGAAACATGCTTTCGGCGTAATAGGGCAGGTGGCCGCTCGTTTGATACATCTTTTCGCGGGCGATGTGCGGTGTCTTCACCCGCGCGTAGCCGGCGGCAAATTCGGTTTCCTTTGCCAGCGTTTCGAGTTCTTCCAGAATGGCCGTGCCTTTCGGCAGCCATAACGGCAGGCCCGGCCCCACAAATTCCGTGTCAATGGCGAACAAACCCATCTCCGCGCCAATCTTCCGATGGTCCCGCTTTTTCGCCTCTTCCAGCATTTTGAAGTAGGCGTCCATCTCGCTCTTGTTTTTGAACGCCGTGCCGTAAATGCGCTGAAGCTGCGGGTTGCGCTCGTCGCCCTTGTAGTAGGCGCTGGCCACGTGGGTGAGTTTGAACGCGCTCACGTTGCCCGTGCGCATCACGTGCGGCCCGGCGCACAAATCCACAAAATCCCCGTTCCGGTAATATGAAATCGGCTCGCCTTGAGGAATGGCTTCCAGGTTGCCGAGCTTGAACTTGCTCGGATTGTCCGGACGCTCGCTCAAGCCGCCGAGCCGCCCGCTCCCGGCGTCCTTGATGGCCTGCTCGCGGGTGACGATCTGCCGTTCGAAGACGTGGTTGGCTTTGACTTCCTTCTTCATCTCCTCCTCGATGCGCGGAAAATCATCCGGCGAGATCCGATGCGCCAGTTCCACGTCGTAATAGAATCCATTTTCCACCGGCGGTCCGGCGGCAAATTGCGCTTCGGGCCAAAGACGAAGAATGGCCGTGGCAAGAACGTGCGCCGCCGAATGCCGGATGCGTTCCAGTTCCGTCATCCTGGCGCGTTCGTCCAGCGTCTTGCGTTCCTTCGGTTGTTCATCGTCCCGGGTCATGGGTTTTTCGGCGCAGTATCGGCGACCGGCTGTAAATGGAAACGCCCCGAATCAACGTTCGAGGCGGCGTCCACTCCGTTTTGGAATGGGCGTTAGCTGATGGTCGTTGTGACTGCCACGCCAAGACGGTAATGGGCGGCGTGGTTGTTGGCAACTTCAATCTGGCCGGATGGTTATTCACCGTTGCCTCCATTTGAAATCACTGCTTGTAAAAGGCAACAGGGCATGGCTGTTCACATCCCATCCTTCTCGCAATCCTTCGCCTCATTGTCCGGCGCCAGGCCAATTACGGTTCAAAAACCGGACTCTTGCGTCACCGAAACCAAAACATACGCCGCTTGAGGAATCGCAAATTTCTTGACGGCGACCGTCACGGTTCCTGGCTCGAACTCGCGCTGAATCATCGCGGCAACGTCAGTGGCAAGTGTTTCAATCAGCGCCCAGCTTTTGCCGTCGCCGAACCTCAACAGCCGTTGCGCCACGGCAAAATAATCAATCGTTTCGGCAATGGCATCGGTCCTGGCCGCGGCGGAAAAATCGGTTTCCATTTCCACGGTCAGGAGCAGCCGTTGCGGCTGCGCCCGCTCGGCCTTCGGCACCCCCACGCAAAAAAAAACCTCGAGATCAACGATGGAAATTCGCATCGCCAACAATGTGGATTTTCGAAGCGCGCCGCTCAATGGGAAAGCGGCTGGTTGAAAAACGGCTACCCATCCTTCCTTCCGGTGATCAGACGCAACGCCGCCGCCAAAACAATCAGCGCGCCAATGGCAATGCCGCCATACAGCATTCGCGTCTGCCGGGGAACGCGGCGGATATGATTAATGGTTGCCGCCAAACCGGCCGGTTTTTGGCCGCCTGGAACATCGGACGCGGACGCGGCGGTTGCCACCACGATGGGATGTTCCAACTGCATCAGTTCGATCTGGCAATGACCGATGACTCGATACAGACGGTTGATTTCGAGCATTTCGGCTTCCGTAAGCCGGTGTTTCGGCAAGGTGCGATTCGTGTAAAAATATTTCGTCATGGCGTTGAATTCCAGGTCAGCGCCCCGAAACATCATGCCTGGATTGATATCCGAAGAGACGTAATGATACCTGGCGTACGGAAATTCCTGCGTCTTGCGCACGTCAACCGTGTTGAAATCGGGCTGGATGGCGCCCGGATGAAACCAGCCGGGGCTGAAGACGCCGACACTGTAGCCCGATGTTCTGCGATACGCGGCCACGGGCTGGTTGACAATGGCCTCGACCTGCTGCCAGGCATTGGTCATTTCGAGTTGAACGGCGACAATTCGTTCCTTCGGAGAATTGGTCCGCGCGGCTGGCGCTCCGGCGGAATCAGCCGGGCCGCCATCAAGGGCGGGACCGGAGCAGGCCAGAAGAAAAACCAGGAGCCGCGCGCCCGACCATGCGCCATGAACCTTCCATCCATTCGGTTCCACGTTCATGCGCCCGAATTTCCCCCGTAAGAAATCCATTGTCAAGCAATGCCGATTTTACCGAACGCAGCCTCGCGGAGTGTCCCCGAATCATTCAATTTCAGAGCGTTGCCCCCGTGGATGCAGCGTCATAAAGCTCTCGAACGGAATCCCGCAACAGAACGATGATTGTAAATACGCCCAGAATCGTTCCGAGCGGAATGTGCAGACAATTCAATCCGGCAACCACCAGTGAAAATGTCCGATGCTGCCGGGCACGAATAAACAGTCCGGAAACCAGGTTCAAAACCGCCGAAGCAAGAAACCATGCTCCGACAAACAAGTAAAACACCTGGAATATCGCAAAAAGTTCGGCTGGCGAAACAGGCATTTGCGACTGGTTTTGCCAGGCTTGCGCATGGGACATCAGAATGTGAAATGCCGTGAAGTGCATGATCAGAAAGAAAATGCCCAGAACCGCCAGGCCCGCTCCGATGAAATGGAAAACGGCCAGCAGGTCCAGGTGGTCCGTGTCAATGTTCCGTTGGTTCCTTTGCGCCGGCGGCTGAATTGTGGGCGGTCCGGTCATGATTTAAGGTCGCATGGCTTGAATACATTCTTGGCCCGGCTTTCGCGCTGTCAAATCAAATTTGGCCCGAATTTCCGCTTTTTTCCGGCTGGCATCCGGCCTGCTTTTCCCCTTTCGATTTTCAGGAATTCCGGCAGGATGGCCGGAATCGGCCGAAATGTTTCAATCCAAAAAAATCGCGGTGGTCATGCCGGCCTACAATGCCGGACGAACGCTCCGCCAGACTTATGACGAAGTTCGCGCGCAGGGCATTGTGGATGAGATCATCCTGGTGGACGACAGCAGCCGCGACGACACCGTGGCTGTGGCCAAAACGCTCGAAGGCGTGCGCGTTCACGTGCATCAAAAAAACACCGGCTACGGCGGCAACCAAAAAACCTGTTACCGGTTGGCCTTGGAAGCCGGCGCGGACATCGTCATCATGCTTCACCCGGATTATCAATACACGCCGCGCCTGATTCCCGCGATGGCGTCCATCATCGCCAACGGCCTGCATCCGTGCGTGCTCGGCAGCCGGATTCTGGGCGGTTACGCCTTGCGAGGTGGGATGCCGTTTTGGAAATACATATCGAATCGTTTCCTGACGGCCGCGGAAAATTTGCTCATGGGCGCTAAACTTTCGGAATATCACACCGGCTACCGCGCCTTTTCGCGCCAAATCCTCGAAACGCTGGATTTTTCAAAAAACTCCGACGACTTTATTTTTGACAATCAGATGCTGGCGGAAATTCTCTGGCACGGGTTCACCATCGGTGAAGTGAGTTGTCCGACGAAATATTTCAAGGAAGCGTCTTCCATCAATTTCCGGCGCAGTGTCAAGTACGGTTTCGGCTGCCTGGCCACCGCTCTGATGTTCCGATTGGCCAAAATGGGACTGCTCCGGTCGAAATTATTTTCGTGACCCCGCGCGCAATCCGCGTCCCGGCCTCCGTTTGCGGTCTGCCCGATCCCCGCCTCAATCGCACCAAGGACAACCCTTCCTCCCAAGGAGGAGTGGGAGGAGAGCCGCGGATTGGACCGGGGGATTTTAATCCCGAATACAGCGAATGTTGCCAAAAAACAGGCGCGGATTCCGCCACTTGCGGGGTTGGAGCATCCGTGTATGCTTTTGCAGGATAAATGGAGAACAAGCCATTGAAAATTTTGTTTGTGGGGGATGATGAGCGTTCCGTGCGGGAAGTGGCCGAGGCGATGAGCCGGACGGGGGGCGCGGTGGAAGTATCGCGTTTCGACGCGGCGGTTGGGCGGGTGCGAGGGGATTCGTTCAGCGCGGTGGTGTTTGAACCGGCGGCGGTGAACGCCGCGAGTTTGTTTCAGGTGACTTCGCTGGCGGTGCAGGCGCCGCAATTGCCGGTGATCGTGCTGGGATCGGCGGCGGACGAGGCGTTTGCGGTGCAGGCAATCAGCGCGGGAGCGCAGGAATTTCTGGCGCGGGAGGAATTTTCAACCGAACGGCTGGAGCGCAAAATCCGTTGTGCGATCGAGCGGCAGCACGAGCGCATCTCGCTGGTGGCCGAAAAGGAGAATTATTACGGGATATTCGACCATCTGGTGGAAGGCGTATTTCGCACAACGACCGACGGCCATTACGTGCTGGCCAACATGGCCTTGGCCCGCATTTATGGGTACGACTCCCCCGCCGAGCTGATGGCTTCCATTACGGACATTGGCACGCGCCTTTACGTGGAACCGACGCGGCGGCAGGAATTCATCCAACTGATGGACCAGCATGACACGCTGGCGGGATTTGAATCGAGAATTTACCGGAAGGATGAAACCATCATCTGGATTTCGGAGAACTGCCGGGCGGTGCGGGACCCGGATGGCCGGGTGATGTACTACGAGGGGACGGTGGAGGACGTGACGGAGCGCAAGCGGGCGGAGGACCAGATACGGCGGGCAACGGGCGAATTGTCGCGCAGCCGGGAGGAATTGCGGGCGAAGAATGTGTTGATGGAGGAAAATCTGCGCATGGCGCGGGAAATCCAACTGACGATGCTGCCGCAGCAATATCCAAAGTTTCCAAAGACGGTGGCGCCGGAAGAGAGCGTGTTCCAATTTGTGCATCGGTATCAGCCGGCGGAATCGGTGAGCGGCGATTTTTTCAGTGTTTCCGCGCTCTCGGATTATGAGGCGGGCATGTTCATCTGCGATGTGACGGGGCACGGCATCCGCGCGGCCCTGGTGACGGCGATGATCCGGGCGTTGTCAGAGGAATTGAAACCGCTGGCGCGGGACCCCGGGATGTTTTTGAGAAAGCTCAATTCGGATTTGTGCAGCATTCTGAAGAGCACCGGCTCGCCGATGCTCACAACGGCATTTTATGCCGTGGCAGACTGGCAACTCGGTGTGGTGCGGTTCGCGAACGCGGGCCATCCCAAGCCGCTGCTCATACGGCGCGCCTTGCAGAGCGTGGAACCGCTGCCGAACGCGTCGGGCCACAGCCAGCCGGCGCTGGGGTTGTTTGACGATCCGCCCTACGAGACGACGGACGTGGCCATCGCGCCTGGCGATTTGCTGATGCTGTTCACGGACGGCCTTTACGAGGTGCAGGGGCCGAATGAAGAATTGTATTCGCAACAACGGCTGATTGTGGACGTTCGAAATTTGATCGAAAAGCCGACGAGCGAACTGTTCGACCAGTTACTGGAGGCGATTTGCGCGTTTTCACTGGAACACGAATTTGGGGACGACGTGTGCCTGCTGGGGATGGAATTCACGCAAAAGCACGAAGAAACAGGTTAGAGCAGTTGAAGAAATAATGTAGCCGTGCGGCAGCGAGGAATTTTGGGTTTTGGCGAGACTGAGCGAGGGAGCATGCCCAAAGCGGCCTGTAACCGGACGAAAACGAAGCCAAAACCCAAAAGAACCGCTGCTCCCTTCTTCCCAACCGCGTGGCTGCAGTATTTCTGAGACCGCTCCAAGGGTTCGAGGGTGAATGCCTGCAAACGGCCGCGAAAATTCAGCCGCGGATGAAACACGGATTTTAGGATGGCCACCGAGGCGCAGTTTACCTGAATGCAGCGGCTCCCGGAAGGCCGTTGAACTCGTAATTCAAAATGGAAAGACAAAAAACCGCCGCCGTCTCCACTCGCAAAACCAGCCTGCCCAGGGAAATGGGTTGCGCGCCGGAGGATTGAATGGCCTGGAGTTCGTCCAGCGTGAAATCCCCTTCCGGCCCGATCCAGACGGCCGCGGTTTTTGGAGGCTGGCCCTTCGATTTCTCAAATTCCCTGAAAACGTCGCGGGGATGCCTCCGTTCCGTTTGCAACGAGCCGGCAACGGCCAGTTCAAATGGCTGGTTTTGCGCCAGCGCCTCGCTCAACGTCGCGGGCGCCGTGACATCGGGCAGCCAGGCTGCGCCGGACTGTTTGATGGCTTCAATGGCGACTTGCCGCCATTTCCCGCGTTTGTTTTCAGCTTCCCGGCCCGCCAGTTTTGTGACGACGCGTTCGGTCAACAGCGGCACGATGCGGCGGACGCCAAGTTCAACGGATTTTTGAATGATGCCATCCATTGCCTTCGCCTTGGGCACGGCGACCAATAACGTGACGGCGCAGGGGGGCGGGGGAACAAAATCACGTCGAACGACTCGCAATGAAAGGGAATCGCGGCCGGTTTCCTGCACCCGGCAAAAAATTTGGCCGCCCGCCCCATCCAGCACCACGGCTTCATCGCCCAATTTCAACCGCAGGACATGGAGGGCGTGGTGAGCTTCCCGACCCTCCAGCCGGAGCAGGCCGTGGGCGGCGGGCGAAGGCAGATGGAAACGGTGCATGGGCGCTCACCGGAAAAATTTTCTGGCTTTTTCAAAAAAGCCGCGGCTGATGGGGGTTTGCCGGCCATCGCAGAGCGCAGCAAATTCCTGAAGCTTGGCCCGCTGTTCATGATTCAAGTGAGTGGGGACTTCCACTTGAACGCGCACGCGCAGGTCGCCGCGGCCATGGCCCTGCAAGCTTTTGATCCCACGGCCCTGGACGGAAAAAACCGAGCCTGGTTGCGTGCCGGGCGGAATTTTGATGATCGCCCTGCCTTCCAGGGTCGGCGCCTCGATTTCGGCGCCCAAGGCGGCATGGATGAAACTGACCGGCACTTCACAAAGCAAATCATCACCGTCCCGCTGAAAAATCTCATGGGGGCGGACGCGCAGGACCACATAGAGATCGCCGGGCGGGCCTTTCCGGAATCCCGCCTCGCCTTTGCCAAACGAGCGCAATCTGGCGCCCGTGTCCACGCCTGCGGGAATGCGCAATGTAACTGTGGAAGAGTGTTCGCGCCGCCCTTCGCCACGGCAGGCGCGGCATGGCTTTTCCAAAATCCGGCCCATGCCCTTGCATTCCGGGCAGGTCTGGGCAATGCTGAAAATCCCGCGGGCCATCAGAACCTGGCCGCGCCCGCCGCAGGTGGCGCAAGTTCGCAGGCCGGAGCCGGCCTCGGCTCCCGATCCGCCGCAGGTTTCGCAGGGGTCGAGTTTTTCAATCGAGATTCCCTTCTCGCAGCCCAGCGCGGCTTCTTCGAGGGTAATTTCGAGGTCGTAGCGCAAATCATCGCCGCGTTGCGGGCCGCCCGGCTCGCGGCCTCCGGCAAAGAAACTTTCGAAAATGCCCCCGCCGCCGAAGACCTCGCGGAAAATATCGAACGGATCGTGGAAACCGCCTCCAAAGCCCCCAAAGCCCTGGCCGGCCCGGGAACGGGGATCGAAGGCGGCGTGCCCATATTGATCATAGGCGGCGCGCTTTTGGGGATCGCTCAATACCTCGTATGCCTCGCCCAGTTCCTTGAACTTTTCCTCAGCGGCGTGGTCGCCCGGATTTTTGTCCGGATGATGTTTCACGGCGAGCTTGCGGTAGGCCTTCTTGATTTCTTCGTCACTGGCGTCGCGGCGGACGCCGAGGATTTCGTAATAGTCGCGTTTGGACATGAGACAGCCGAATAATCAATCAAAATACCTGGTTCAATCGTGAGGCACGGTGTTTCCAACGCACCCGGGAATCCGATGGATTCGGATCAGGGCCATCGAATGGTCCACCGTTCATTGCGTTCAAGCCGGGGGCGCCGCCGGCTTTTTAGCCACGATCACCACGGCGGGCCGCAGCAAACGGTCGCGGACCTTGTAGCCCCTGCGAATCTGCTGGATGACCTGGCCTTCCGGCGCCTCGGCGGTTTCCTGTTGTGAAATGGCCTCGTGCCATAACGGATCGAACGGCTGGCCGGCGGCGTTGATCTCTTCGACGCCGATTTCCGTCAAAATTCCCTTCAATTGCTGCTGAATCATCGCCACTCCGGCCTGAAGCGATTCAATTCTTTGGTTCGGCCCGGCCTCCGCCTGGGAAGGCACGGTTGCCGCCTGCGCGGCGGTCCGCGCCATTTCAAAATTGTCCAGCACCGGCAGCAACTTTTGCACAAGGGCCGCCTGCGCAAATTGCATCGCTTCGGCGCGCTCCCGCGCGGCGCGTTTTTTGAAATTATCGAAATCGGCGGTGGTGCGCAGGAGCCGTTCCCAATTTTCACCGGCTTTGGCCGCCTGCGCCTTCAATTCCTCAATCTGCCCGGGCGTCAGGGGCAGGGGGACGATTGGTTCGGCATCCGCCGCGGGCGCCGGCACCGCGTTTTTCGTTTTATTCGCTTTGACTTCCGCTTTTTCCATATTTTGCAAAATGTGCCTCAAGCTAAACGATTGCGGCCCTGCCAGCAAGCAACGGAACAGATTGTCAGATTATCAGACTATCAGACTCCGGCATATTTTTCGGACACGCTCTTACAGCTGCGAAGACATGATTTTGCGGTATTGCGGCAGGTTGCGGATGGTATTGAAACGGGCGTCCACTTTGTTCGTGGCGGCCAGGTTACTGGCGTGGGGATTGGCTTTGAGGCGTTGCGCGTTTAGTTTCATGGCGGCGGCGAGATCGTTCAGGGCGCTGTTGGTCTCGTTGCGGGTCGCTTCGACGGCGGCGAGATCGTAAAACGTTTCAGGATCATTGGGCGTCAACCGCGTCAGGCGCCGGAGCGCGGCTTCGAAATGGCCCGCATACGCCGGCCCCCAACTGTAATAAAGCCGCGCCAATCCGGCGACGTCCGACATGGAGGCCGAATTGTTCGTCAGGACGCGGTCAAAGACATCGGCGGCCTGGCCCGTCTGACCCATCTTGTAGAATGCCGATCCGAGGAAGAGAAGGTTTGCGACGTTCGTGGGATCGCTTTGGACGGCGGCCTCCATTTGTTGGAGGTTGGCGAGGGGGTTGGGTTGGCTGGCGCCTTCCTGTTTGATAATGCTCTTGATTTCACCAATCAAGCCGGTGATTTCGGGGTTGTAAGGGTCGAATTCATGGCAGGTCTGCGCGACCATGAGCGCGTCATCAAAACGGCCGAACTGGAACAGGAAATTGGCGTAACGCACCACCACTTCCGGGCTGTAAGGACAAAATGCAAACGCCTGTTTGAAGGCAAAATCAGCGGCGTTGTATAATTGCATTCTTTCCTGTTCGGTCCTGGGCTGATAGGCCATGTATTGCTCTTCGTTGGGCTGGTTGGGGACCAGCAGCCGTAACCGCCATGCATACATGCCCGCCTGGGAATCGCGCAGCTTCGAAAACGCCTTCTGCGCGTCCTGATCGCGGAGGAACTTGAAATCGCCATGGAAATGGCTGTAGTCGTGCTGCAAATAGACGTGATAGGCAAAATTGGTGATGTCGGCGACGGTCGTCCGGTCGGTGACCCAGTTGCCCACGAGGCGCCTGGAATAATCGCTCCAGAATTCGTGATCTTTCTTAAACACGTCATCGGGCAACCGCACCAGCGGATGGCGATTGATTTTCATGATGATGCCGTAAGGCGTTTCGTGCGGGTACATCCATTCCAGGGGAAAGCTTTCTTCAACGTAAAATTCATTGGTTGGGTTGCGGTCGAAAATGTCGCGGCACAGGATGCCGTTGATCATCATAACGGTGACCTGGCCGGTTGCTTCGACCCGGCCATTAACGATCTGGACATTTTCGCCCGGTTGCAATTCACCGCGCGCCTTGCGCTGCATGGCATCCTCGCTGTAGTCGCGGAAGGCGTTGTTCAAATCCTCGTCCGAGGGAATGTAAATCTCCTTGGGCGGGTAAACGCCCTGCGCGCGCCGGCGATCTTCGACGTCTTTGCCCCATTTGGTCAGGGGCGCGTCCAAGACATGATCCGCAAGGTTGGCCATTCCGATCACGATGGAATTATCCTGGACATGGAACAGTCCGCCGACATATAGGATTAAATCGTGGAAAAACGGCGGGTCAACCTGGGCGCTGCGAAAATACTGCGCCCGCAGATATTCCAAATAAGTGCCGTCGGCGAGGGCGTTCTGGGTGATGAGATAAACGTCCCGGCGGTCAAAATTCGGGTCCATGGGCTTGCACTGCGGTGGAACGAAACTTTCGCAGAAAATCATGTAAGTGGGGCAAAATCGGCCGGGGTCGGTGCCGCCAAAGAGGATGGCGTTTCGCGCCATCGGCTTGTAAATCTTGAAGGGCGGGGTGAACATGTCGTGGCCAAACCAGTATCCAAACCAGTGGTTGCGCTGTTCGCATTGGTCCCAGTGGGAAAGCCCCGAATAGATCGGCATCAGGCAAAACAGTCCGAGCGTCACGAGCATTGGGGCGCGGTTCCTGTAAACACTCAATGCCGCCAGGAAAATCAGGGGGATGGCCACGAGAAAAAGGCTGGCGTAAATTGGCAAACCGTACTGATGCGGCGCAAAGGCCTGGGCAACCCAGTGCGGCAACGAGAAAAAGTTGATTTCGCCGCCGATGCCAAAATACAGATGCCCTGCCGTTTGCCACAAATCGAAGATGCCCAACAACACGGCAATCAATCCCCCCAGGAAAGCCCAACGGCGGAACCGCTCGTAATGCGTGACCATATAGGCCGAGAGAAGGGCCAGACCGTAACCGATCAAAATGGCGATAATACCGTGTGACGCCGCCAGAAAAACCTTGTTCTCGTTCAATGACTGGAGGTCCGGCTCCGTATTCATGAGAATGGTCAACAAAATGGCCACGCAAGCGTAAATGGAGGCCAGACCCACAATCCATGCCCGCTCCCGCTTTTGCATCTTCCGCAAAAAGAAGAACGGCAGCCCGCCGACCGCCAAATAGACCCAACTGAATGAACTGGCAACGCCCATGAACGTGATTCCCAATTGCTTGAGAAACCGCAGCGGGTCGCCCACCACGTTCGTTGGATTGGCACTCTCGTACTGACCCCGCGAAATGGCGTGGAAAAAGCCCTGGACGGTCCTGGGATAGGCCCATTGCATGGGCGGATCGGTCATGCACGAAAGCGGTTCGTAGAGGTAGAAGGACACGCCCAGCAGCCAGACCAATCCGCACACCAGCACCACCAACCAGCCCAGGTCCTGATGACGGCTATTCCAGGCCAGAAATAGAAAAGCGATCAAAGCGAGCAGGGCAAAAAATATGCAAACCGAGCCATTGCTGGGAAAGGCACAAGCGAACAGAATGATGGCGGCCAAAGCGCCGTCCCGGCTCAATTCTGCAATAGATTCCCGCGTTAAAATAGCCAGCCAGATGTAAGTGGCTATGGATAAAATGCCGACAAAATGCAGGATACCGGCCAACGTGGGCGCCAATCCGTTGAAGGCTGGGATGACATGGCCGGCCATCAGGATGACAATGCCCAGGTAAATGACGCTGTTGCCCAGGAAAAATGTGCGGCCATAGCGGGGGCGCGCCATGGCAATGGCCACTTCGAGGCCCATCGCGGCGCAGAGGACCGTTTGGTGAACGGTGATGCACAGCCCGAAAAAGAACATGGAAATGAAGAGGTATCGCAATTGGTTGGGCGCATAAATCCAGCGCATGAGGCACGCCGCCACCAACATAAGCCAGGGAACGTCAAAGAGGGCGATGCGGTTGATGACAACCGCCTCCTTCCAAACGAAACTGTCGAAGCCGAGCAGCCATCCGGCGGTAACGCCGCAGACCAGGCAAATGAGGCTCTCCCATTTACGGCCGATGACGTTCAATTCCTGGATGCCTTCTATCAACATGCTGCTGCCGCGCGAGACCATCAGGCCAACCAAGCCACATGCCATTGCCGCCGCAAACGATTCCCCCACCTCCACTCGCCACGCCACGCTGCCCCAAGGCAATAGCGTCCAACAATAGGAAAACAGCGACCAGAATGGGTAGCCGGGCGGGTGAGGCACACCCGCGTAAAATGAGGCGGTGCAGAGTTCCCCGGAATCTTCCAGGGTCAAGTCCGGTGCCAGCGTCCAAAGATAGACCCCCCAGACGGCTAAAAAACAGATGAGGAGGGCAATCCAGTCAACCGGACGAAACAATGGCGGGACTCTTGCCGGAGCAGCGGACGAATTTGGCCCGGCTTTGGACGGGGATGGCTGGGCCTTGTTGGGCGTTGGCTTTTCCATGTGTTTTAATCAAGAGACTTCCTGACGGGCGTAAAACCCATAGAAGAGACAGAAAGGTTGTCATTTGTCCACCTTAAAATGGCTGGCGGGGAATTAGGCTCCCTCTGGAGACCAGTCAAATAGGCGGCGGCATTGCCATTGCTTAAAAGGGCCTCAATGGAGGGACGTGGAGCGGATGGCCGGGACATGCTGTTATCGGCGTTTAAACTGAGAATTACGGCCGCCAGACAGGCCGTCACCGGCAAAAACCATCGTGTCCATTGCGCCGCGCCGGGCAACAGTTCCTCCGCCGCCGGGAAAAGGCGGCGTTCAAGCCTTGGCGACAAATGGCGTGGACGCCAGCCACGCAGGCGTCTTTCCAATGATTTCATTTCGTTGTCGTTCATCTTGTTCCTGTTCAATGGCTTGCGCCAGTTGCGATTTGAGTTTCCGCAAACCGTAGCGGAACCGGCCCGCCACAGTATGCGGCGAGACGTTCAGCAAACCTCCGATTTCCTGGAACGTGCAGCCATGCCAGATTTTCAGCACAATGGTTTCACGCTGTTCAGGCGGCAATTCCGCCAGCCGCCGCATGGCCAGCCGTTCGGAGGGATATTCATCCGCCGATGGCTCGAACCAGCGTTTGGATTCCCATTCCCGTGTCAGGCGCCGCCACAGCGACCGTTTGTGGTTCAATGCCCGGTTCCGAAAACAGCGCAGGCAATAATGCTCCGGCTCGCGCGGCGGCTCCGGCAGTTGCATGAGAGCCAGAAATGTTTCCTGCAGCACGTCTTCGGCCTCGCAGTGGCTCAAGCCGAGGGCGCGCCCGTAGAGGATCAATCCCCCGGATTTTGCGTGATAAAAATTTGCCCAATCGAATTGCATCCGGTTTCATAAATAGACACCGGGAAATGGAGATTTGTATAAAGTTTTTTATCGGAGCCAACCCATTGGGATGGAAGCAGTTGCGCAATGGTGCTGCAGCCCCTCATAAAGCACGGCCCATCCGTCCCCGCCCACGATTGACGGAAACCGGGAAAGCGCCGCTACACCGTGGAAGCCAATGCCTCTTCGCGGCGCAACTTCGCGCTCTGGCGCCGGGCGGCAAAATAGGAGCCTACAACCACCAGCAGCGCCAAACCCTGGGCCAGAAGCGTCTGGACCGTCGGAAACACGGAGAACCACAAGCCGGCCCAGCCGGGAATCGCGCGTTCCAGTCCGGGAATCGGTGTCGTGCGAATCCAACCCGCCAGTTGCATTTCCTGGGCCTGCTCGCCGACCATCACCAGCAGGACGCCGCCCAGTAGGATGCCGGTGGACACGAGCATCTTGCGGTAAGGCAGGCGCTGATGCGCGATGAAAGTGAGCAAGGCGACAATCCCCGTGAAAAACAGCCCAAGCATGGCGCCAGCCAGGACGATCCTGCCGCCCATTTGGAGAAAATACGTCTGCAAAAACAAGACGACCTCAAAGCCCTCGCGGTAAAGGGAGGCAAATCCCAGCAGAACCAATCCCCACCAAAGCCGCCGCTCGGAAATGGCCGATTCGCTCGCGCTGGCCAGCAACCTCTTCTTGTTGCGATTGTGCATGGCAATCCAGCCGCCCCAATAAATCTTGTGGAAAAACCAATTCATCACCACCAGCAGCACCATCACCGCCAGCAACCCTGTCGCGGCCTGCAAATTCAGGGCCGAAACGTTGCGACCCAAGCCGGTGACAATCCCCACGGCGATGAACCAGGTGGCCAAAGTCGCCAGAAAAGCAGTGAATGCGCCCCCGACAATCGGCCGGCGCAACACCTGCCGCCGGCCCGTCATGCTGGCAATGACCGCAGCCAGCACCAAAATGGATTCCAAACCTTCCCGAAACACTAGAACCCCGATGTCCAGCGTCGCCGCCACCGGCCTGACGTTCGGGCCGCTTGGGTTGGGGTTGCCGCCCGCAGTAATCCCTTGCCATACCAAAAGAGCGGTCACCAAGGCCGCGCCCAGCACTGCAAGCGCACCCAGCGCCATCCGCCAGCGTCTTCGCACCGGGGACGCCGTTGCCACCCCCACAATGAAATTTTCCAACTGGCGGGCCGGCAGAACGGGAAGTTCCACCAGAATGGCCTCCGCCAATTCGGCGTTGAGGTCCAGCTTGGCGTCGCAAATTTCGCATACAAAATTGGCGTCCCGGCTCAATACCCGCAATTCCCGCTTTTCCGAAAGGCCCATCGCCCGCAACCGTTCGCGCACCTCCGGCGCGGCTGCCAAAGCCTTGATGCAAACCGTCGCGCCAACCGGCACCCGGCTCAAGGGACACAATTCGGCACCGGCACACCGCCCTCGTCCCTGCTCCGTTTCGATTGGCTTAATTTGCTCTGCCACAGACAACAAATGGTAAGATACCTTGCCCGCACCGGCAAGTTGCTTTTGAATGTTGCTCTTGAATTGCTTTATAATGTTGCTGTTGAATGACTTTTGCAGGTGGACTCGGTCCATTTCGCCTGGTTTCAATTCCTTTCGACAACGCGTTCTTTTTGTGCGACGTTCCGGCTGATTTTGAACGTGGGATAATGGCGCATAGTCGAAAATGGGAACTGTTATTTGGCCCCAACCATGTAGCTGGCTCGGTCGTGCTTGCTTGATTTTTTTTTGCAAGAACGTCATCGTTCGCCGTTTACAGACCCGTAAAGGGTATGCTCGCGGCTTCCTTCCGGTTTTGCCCAGGAATCTGCGGCACAATCACTTGCCTCCCAACTGCATGGGTTGGGCTGATCTTTCATGAATTCCCGCCGGCTTTATTTCCTTATGTGTGGCATTGCAGGGCTGGCGCTCCTGGCGTGGGGGCTGCTCATTCCGGCGCATTTGCGTGCCGTGGACGAAATGACGTTACAGATGGCAGGACGCGGAACGTCAACCTTGTTGTCTGAGGGCGACCTGCTGGCCAGCGAGAGAAAACTCGGCGCAGCGTGGGTGTTGGCCAGGGCGGCGGCAACCGAAAAGATACCTGGTTCGGCAGGGTTGACGGCGATGGTCACGGGTCTGGCCAGACAGCATCCCGACGCTTATTTTTGGGGAGACGATTCCCATGCCAAAAGCGTCTTCGCCGGGCATTTTGACGCATCGGAGAAGAACTTGTCGCTGAGCGATTTCATTATTCGCGGGGAGAACCGGGCGGCGGCGCTTGCGGATTTGCAGAAATCTTCGGTGGCTGCGGTGCAGGAATTATTGCGGAGCCGTTCGCTGCAACACACGGTTTTGCTGCCGGCGTCCGGCTCGGCGTCCGGGCAGGTGTATGACGGCGCGGTCTGCATTTGCGGGCTGCTGCTGGACGAGAACCGGTTGACCGGGAATTTCAGCGCCGAACTTCTTGGTTGTGCGCAACAGGCCAACGCGGGGAGGGGTTCGGAGCCGCTGGAACGGGCGTTGATGGATTTTTTGTCGCTGGGCCAGCGGTTCAACTGGGACCAATTGGCGGCCTTCACGGCTGAAGTTCCAGACATGGAGACGCTGGATCGGCTGGCAGAGGCGGCGCGCGCCGACAAGGCCGGTTTGCCGGAACTTTTCGCCGCCGTGCAATTATCGGGCGACCCAGCGAACGTGACGGCTTATGCGGCAAAGTTCAGCGAAACCGGACTGTCCGATCTTGGCCAAAGCTTGCGCGACGGGGCGGGCGGGACGGGTGAATTGGCCAAAAGCGGCAAGCGGTTGTATCATTCCAAGTTTGAGCGGGCCACGGTGTTTGGCCCGGCGGGGGCGATTTTCCGGTCCGGCGCGCGGCTGGCGGTCCAGGGCGCATCGCTGGCCATGGGGGTCAAATGGCTGTTATATATGGTTGCCGGTTTTCTCTTGGCCCTGGGGCTGCATTTTGCGGTTCCGGCGGTGGAGCAGCCGCTGCAAGTGCGCGGATTCCACCTGGCCCGTGAATTTTTATTTTCGGCGGGTTTTCTGCTGGTTGTGCTGCTTTTGAGCGAGCCGTTTCTCGCGCAGGAGAGCCAACGGGGAAATCATTTTTCCCTGCGACTGTTGCCCACCAGCGGCACAGTGGCGGCAGAAATCGCCGGCATCAAACAAACCGTTATGAACCCGACCATATTGATTACATTGCTTGTATTTTTCGTGTTGCAAGCGCTGCTCTACATTTCATGCCTCGTAAAGCTGGCGGAAATCCGCCGGCAAAACGTCCCGCCGCGGATGAAGCTCAAACTGCTCGAAAACGAGGACCATTTGTTCGACGCCGGGCTTTACCTGGGGTTCGTGGGAACGATTGTATCGTTGATTATGGCGTCGCTGGGGCTGGTGAAATTCAGTCTGATGGCGGCGTATTCATCCACGTCGTTCGGAATCATCTTTGTGGTCATCTTCAAAATTTTTCACCTGCGCCCGCTGCGGCGGCGATTATTGATGGAGGCCGAAATGCAGGGGATGAGTGAACCGCCCCGCCCCGCCGCCGCGCCGCCGGCCCCAACGCCCGCCCTGCCATGAACCGGAGCATTCTCATCGTCATTTGCGACTTTTTATTGTTGAGCCTGCTGACGTTTTCGACGGACATCACCCACATGGCCGGCGAAAAGTCGCAGCCCGCAACGACCGTGCAGGTGGTGGCCAATCCCACTGCGACGGCCGCGTCGGACCTGGCTGCGGCCATGAAAACGGCGCTGACGGAGGAGAGGAAAAGCCAGGCACAATTGCAGCAGCAGTTGGCCGCGACCCGCGAGGCCGCGGCACAGCAACAGGCGGCGTTGAACGAGCGGCAACGGGAAAACCGGCAATTGGAGCGGCAATATACCTCGGCACAGGCAAGTGTGGAACGGCTGAAAGGGCAATTGCAATCGGCGGCGGCGTTGTCGCAACGGCAACTGGCGGCCACCGAGGCCCGGGCGCAACAGGAATCGGACATGGCGGCCCTGTTGCGCCGCCAGATCGGGGACTTGGCGGCGAGCAACCAGACGGCCCGCGCCCAGGCGCAACAATTGCAGACCCGCCTGCAACTGGCTGAAGTGCGACAACGCGCCGCTACCGAACAGGCGGCCCTGATGCAGCAGGAAGTGCAGGCGACCCGCGCCGAAAACACCAGGCTTGCCGAGGGCCTCAAAACCCTGGCGACCAATTCAACGCAGTTGGCCACCGAAATCCGCGAAAATCGGGCGCTGGCCCCCAATGCCATTTTTGCCGCGTTTCTTTCCAACAGCGTGCAAGCAGCGATGGCCGCCACCCGGACCAGCTTTTTTGCGATGGACACGACGCGCCGGAGCGCAACGCACACCGTGCTGGCAACGGACGGAGCGCATGTTTTTGCCGTGTGCCACGTGGACGGGACGCCGTTGACATTATGGGACCCGGGCACGGATTGGGACAAATTGACGGGCACGCTGGGCCGCAGGGGCCGGCAATTGGCCATTCAATCGCTGTCCTTTGACGCGCGGGACCCGCGGGTGGTGTTGATACCCGTCTCCAGAAGGGCCGCCCGCGACCTGAATTGCAACGTTTACCGGCTTTCGTCCGACCCATATAAGTTTCAGGACGCGGTGCTGGTGGGCGCCAACGAGGATTATTACGGCCAATGCAATTTTCAGATTGATGTGGCGACACCGCAATACGTGAAGCTGGACCGCAGTTTGCTGAAAGGATTGTTCGGGCATTTCAATCCGTCCCGCGGCGACTTCGTTTTCAGCCGGACGGGCGAGCTGCTGGGCATCATGGTCAACGACACCTATTGCCTCACGCTCCATGCTTTTGAACCGGCGGCGACGTTTGCGTTCAATCAGAGCCTCAAGGGCCGGTCCACGGGCGGGACATTGGCGCAGCTTTACGACGGCGTTTTTCGGTTGCCGCAGCGGTTGCAGTGATGGAGTGAACCGCCGGAAGCGGTCGGGCTGGCGGCGCACCTCAAGGATGAGCCTCTCGATTTCGTCGCCAAAACGTTGTAACACGAAATTAACAATAAAAATGGGGCGTTCCGTGTTATAAAGTTCCTCTTGTGACCTGCGGGACATTGGCCCTAAATTACCGACCGCGATGGCACGAACCATGAAGACTTTTGCGGAATTGAATTTTGCCGGCCGATTGATTGCCGTCGAGGGGCTGGACGGGTCTGGAAAATCCACGCAGATATACCTGCTCAAACGGTGGCTGGAAGCCGAAGGAGTGAAGGTTTATTTCAGTGAATGGAATTCTTCGGAATTGGTAAAGGCGGCGACGACCAAGGGGAAAAAACGCGAATTGCTCACGCCGGTGACCTTCAGCCTGATTCATGCCACGGATTTTGCGGACCGTTACGAGCGGCATTTGCTGCCGCTGTTGCGGGCCGGTTACATTGTCCTCTGTGATCGCTACGTGTTCACGGCGTTTGCGCGGGATGTCGTGCGCGGTTGCACGCCCGAATGGGTGCGGGGCATATACAATTTCGCCGCGCTGCCGGACATCACCATGTTTTTCAAGGCAGACCTGGAGGTTTCATTGAACCGGATACTCGAAGGCCGGCCCAAGTTGAAGTTTTTCGAGGCGGGCATGGATCTCCGGCTTTCCGCCGACCCGTACGAAAGCTTCCGGATTTTCCAGGGCCGGATTTTGGAGCAATACATGGCGATGGCCCAGGAATTCAATTTTGTCGTGATGGATGCCAACCAACCCGTGGGCCGGCAGCAGGCGCTCCTGCGGCGCTTGGTGGCCGAGAAGATTGATTTGAAGCGGTTCAGGCGCAAAAGTCCGCTGCCCCTGCCTCCCGCTTTTCACCCGCCGGAGAAGGAAGGGATCAAGGAACCGGAAGAGGACATGGCCGCGGCATGAGCAATGACGCGAAAAAACGGCGCCGGTTTTTCGGCCGCGGCATTCCCGGAGTGAAGCTCGAGGAATTGACGGGCAAGCTCATCGTGGTGGAAGGCGGGGACGGGTCGGGCCGCTCCACGCAAATCGCGCGGCTGGTGGACTGGCTGGAGACGACCGGACATGCGACAACCCAGGTGGGTTTGAAACGTTCGTCCCTCGTGAGCAAGGAATTGCAACAGGCGCAGCAGGGAAACATCCTCAGCCGCACCACGTTGAGCCTGTTTTACGCAACCGATTTTGCCGATCAGTTCGGAAACGTCATTTTGCCGGCGCTCAAGGCCGGTTTTATCGTGCTGGCGGACCGCTACATTTATACCCTCATGGCGCGGGACCTGGTGCGGGGCATGAACGAGGATTGGCTCAAAAATCTTTACGGCATGGCTTTGGAACCCGACGCGGTCTTTTACCTTTCGGTTGAACCGCAGGAATTGGTGCAGCGCAATCTCGCCAAGAATGCTTCGCTGGATTATTGGGAGAGCGGCATGGACCTGGGCCTCTCGCGCGACATGTTCGACAGCTTCCTGAAGTATCAAA
The DNA here is from genome assembly GCA_028872915.1 of Verrucomicrobiota bacterium. Lineage (GTDB taxonomy): Bacteria > Verrucomicrobiota > Verrucomicrobiia > Limisphaerales > UBA11358 > UBA11358. Next base: position 67,946 of record JAGWNY010000003.1, on the reverse strand, counting down.
CGGCGATGCAGAGCGCCTTCAAGAAACTCCAAAAAACGTACGGCCTTCAAATCGTGGACGCGAACCGGCCGGTTGGGTCCATTACGAGGGAACTGCGAAAAAAAATCCGGGCGTTGCTGGCGCAACCGGGGCAATAATCGGTCAGTGCGCCGGAGAAGTTGCCGGAGCATTCGTTTGTGAACGCGGGTTTGGGTGCGGCTTGTGGAATTGCTTGAGCAATTCAATGAATTTACGTTGCTGTTCGGGGTCCAGGACGGCGCGAATGCGGTGCGCGGTGTCCTCCATGACGGCATGAAATTGCGGGGCGGCCAATTGCCACAACTCACGGTTCCGCGCCTGTCCTTCCGCCACAATCTTTTCAATTTTCCGGCGCTGGACCGGTTCCAGTTGGACGGCGTTGTCCAGCCGCTGAACAAAGTCCGGCCTTAAAATTTTTGGGCGCGGGAAAAAAAGCGGGGGTTTTTTGGCGGCCGGCTTCTCCGCGGCCATTCCCGCGCGGCCCGCTGCCAGGTCCACGTGATTGACCAGCAGTCCGCCGGTGAGGACGCCCGCGCCAAAAATCACGACAGTGGCCAGGATGACTTTCCAAAAGTTCACTATTGTTGATCGGCTTGGTCAACGGATGCCAGCAGCGTGGTTTCAAAACTTTGGGACAGGTCGGCATTCCGGCTTGATTGCGGACTGAGAGCAGCCCATGCGCCACAGAGGAGGGCCAGAATCACGCAGGAAAAGGCTGCCCGCCACAATCCCCGCACCCAAAGCTCGGCGTTCCGGGCGCTGGCTCGGGATTCCAGCAGGGCGATGATCCGCTTTTCGAACGCGTAAGGCACATCGTCCGACGGCATGATGGTTCGCGCGGCGGCAATCAATTTTTTTTGCAGGTTGTCAGTGTTCATCGGGCTTTTACCGCAATGTTTTAGACGATTTCACAGTCAAGCCGGTTACATTATAGATACTTCTCGCTGGCCAGTTTCGCCAGTGTTTTCCGCATTTCGGCCCGGGCGCGAAAGGCGCGGACTTTGACGAGAGCAACGGACCATCCGGTCAGGCGGGCGATTTCCTTAACGGGGCGATCTTCGATCTCCAACAGCGTGATCACCAGCCGGGCGGGCGGGGAGAGCTTTTCCAAAATCCGCTGCACCAACAATTTGGCGGCCTCGGCGTGTTCCCCGGCCGTTTCGGGCGCGGTCACGAAACGCTGGAGCCAGTCGTTTTCAGGCTCGGAAAGGTCCGAAAAAGCAGACTCGCGATTGCGGCGGTGGGCCCGGAGGAAATCGTAACAGGTGCGGACGGTCAGCCGCATGAGCCAGTGTTCGAAGGGCGCTTCACCGCGGAAACTGGCGAGTTTTTGGAAGGCCTTGAGCCACACCTCCTGGGCAATGTCCTCAACCTCGCTTTCCCGCCGGGCGTAGCGGCGGGCGGTGGCGAAAACGCGAGGGGAATATTTTTGAACCAGCGGCTCGAAGCTTGCGGCGTCGCCCTTGAGGGTGGCGGCAATAAGGTCCGCTTCAGTTCGTTCCATTGACAAACAGTCTGCCAAAGCCGCCCCCGCCGCCAAAGTCAAAAGGGGCCGGGACGCATCGAAAACCGGCTTGTTTGTTGCAAGGGCACGACAGTCCTTCGCAAACCCCCGAATTTTCTGCGATTTTTTCTGCGATTTTGCTCGACATTTGGCGAATTTCTGTCCAGAATCTCAAATCGGAAAGTCAGATTATGCCTGACGCCGCTCCATCCGTAAAAATGCTGGCAGTGGACGCGAATACCTTTGAGTCCATCGGCTACGTTCCATTGACACGCACCCTTTTCGTCAAATTCCGCAATTCCACTTCCACGATCACCTTTCAAAACGTGCCAGGGTTTCGATTTGACGGTTTGGCATCTGCGCCGCGGAAAGACGCTTATTTCAAGGCGTTTATCAAGGACAGGTTTTTGGAAAAGTCGGTCGTTTTGCCGGCGCCAACACCCGGACAGCCCCGGATGACGCTTTGATGCCGCTTGTTTTTCACCGATGGCGGACTAAATTACGACAATGAAGAACGACGTCGTCCCGGTGCAAATTCGCGGCATCATTCCCGCCAACAGTGGTTGCGCGCTTTTTGTGGGGAACGACGAAAAGGTTTTTGTCATTAATGTGGAGCCGCAAATGGGCGCGATTATTGGCATGTTCCTTCGGGATACCCCCAAGGAACGGCCTTTAACCCATGACCTCATCAACCGCGTTTTTCAAGGCTTCGGCATCAGCGTGGAACGCGTCGTCATTACGGACCTGAAAAATTCCACCTATTTTGCGCGATTGATCTTGCAGCAGCAGAACGAACTGCACACGGCTCGCAAAATTGTGGAGGTGGATGCGCGGCCCAGTGATTGCATCGCGATAGCGGCGTCGCAGAAAAAGCCGATCTTCGTGTCAGCCCCATTGTTTGATCAGGTCGAGGACATGAGCGAGGTGCTCAACCGCATCAACGAGACAGGGTCGGGCGGGGCCGAATAGCAAACGATGCCTGCACGGGAGCCAGCCGTTGTTCTCATTTGCGGCGACGACGAATTCGCCGTCAAGGAACGCGCCAAAAAAGTGTTTGGCGACTGGCAGGCGGCCGACCCCGGTCTCGAACAGGAAATCATCGCCGCCGGGGCGTCCAACGGCGCCGAGGCGCTCAAGGCGATGGCAAAGCTTCGGGAGGCGCTCCAGACACTGCCTTTTTTTGGCACGGCCAAGGCCGTGTGGCTGCGCGACTGCAATTTTTTGGGCGATGAGCGGGCCGCTTCGGCGCAGGCGGTCACGCAGACGTTGAATGACCTGGGCAATGAACTGAAAAATTTCGAAGGATTCAAGCGCGGCCAGGTGCGGCTGCTCATCAGCGCCGGAAAGGCCGACAAACGCAGGAGCTTTTACAAGACGCTCGAGAAAATCGGCGGCGTGGAGACATTTGCCGCGCTGTCGGCCGACGACAAGGACTGGGCGGACCGGGCGGAAGCCGTCGTACGGGCAGCGTTGCGGCAGCGCCGGAAGGAAATCGGCGGGGAGGCGCTGTCGGAATTGGTGAACCGCATCGGCCCGAACCCGCGGCAATTGGACAGCGAGGTGGAAAAGTTGTGTCTGTGGATCGGGGAACGCCAGGAAATCGAATTCAGGGACGTGGCGGCGATCTGTTCGCGGAACAAGACGGCCCGCGCCTTTGCGTTGGGGGACGCGCTGGGAGACAGGGACCTGCCGCGGTTGTTGAAGCGGCTGGATGAGGAATTGTGGGAAATGAAATCGCAACGGGACGGCTCGGCCATCGGGCTCCTTTACGGAATGATTTCGAAAATCCGGGCGATGCTGCTTTTGAAGGAAATGTTGCAGGAAGGTCTCGTGCGGCCAACGGGCGATTATAATCAGTTTAAAGCCCAATTGGAGCGCGTGCCGCGGGAGCGGCTGCCGGCGGATAAACGGTTCAACCCGCTGGCGATCAATCCGTATGTGCTTTACAAAGCTCTGCCGCAGGTTGATAAATACCGGCGAGACGAATTGATACAGGCCATGGATTTGCTTTTGCTCTGCAACCGCCGGCTCGTGGGCAGCGGATTGGATGCCACCTTGCTGCTGCAGCAAACCCTGGCCCAAATCGCCGCGCCGCGGGTCGTTCAATCCGGCGGTATCCAAGCGGTCCCGGTTTAGAAAAGAAAATTCGAGATGTCAACGCCATCGGCAAACTTGTCGGTCCTGGTCGGAAAGGATTTTGCCTGCGTCAAAATCACCGGCCGGGCCAATTTTACATTCAGCCCGGATTTCAAGACTTTGGTGACCGAGCTCAACCAGAAGGGCTACAACCGTTTTGTGGTGGATTTGTCGGAGTGCGTGCTGATGGACAGCACTTTTCTCGGCGTGCTGGCCGGTTTCGGAATGCCGAATAACCCGGGACTGTCCTGCGAAGTGGAATTGGCCAATCCCAGCGAGCGCGTGGCCGAATTATTGGAAAACCTGGGCGTTTTGCCATTGTTCAAGGTCACCACAGGACCGTTGCAATTGCCCTCGGACGTGCAGACCACCGTCCGTGAGTCCGTCAAACCCTCCGCCGAACAAATCACCCGCACCAGTCTGGAAGCGCATCAGACGCTCATGGCGGCCCATCCGGATAACGTGGCCCGCTTCAAGGACGTGGCCCAATTTCTGGCCGAGGATTTGAAGAACATTCAGAAAAGTTCTTAACGCAATCCTTTCCCTCTCAACGGCATGGGCCGGGCCTGAATGAGGCGGGCTTGACAAGACATCGGAGCGCGGCATTGTTTGGGGCATGAAAACGATTCTGGCGCTTGCAGTCGTTGCCCTCTGGGCCGCCGCGCCGGCGGTCCATTCCCAAACCCCGCCCGATTCCAGCAACACCAACTCCACCGCCGGCTTGGAAACGAACACCGTCCCGCTCAAATACCTAATGACCACCAACAATATCGCGACCAACACCGTCGGCGTCGTTCTGGTCAAAATTACACCGGATTTTTGGGTGGGCCGGTTTGAGGTGACGCAAAAATCGTATCAAAAGGTGATAGGCGCCAATCCCAGCGCTTTTGTCGGCGGCAATCACCCGGTGGATTCCGTGAGTTGGAACGATGCGATGGCCTTTTGCTCAAAGCTTACGGAAAAAGAGCGCGATCAATTGCCGGGCGGTTTTGCCTACAGCCTGCCGACCGAAGCCCAATGGGAACAGCTTGTGGCCAACGCGTCGCTCAATGACGCCGTCATGGCCTATAGCGGAACGTCCCACGGCTCCACGGCGCCGGTGGGCAGCCTCGGCCCAAACAGCCTGGGTCTTTACGATATGCGCGGCAACGTGATGGAATGGTGCCTGAATTCCCAGGACCCGACACGTTACCACGTTTTGCGCGGCGGCGCGTGGGACACGTGGGTGGAACCCAGCACCCGCGTTCAATTTCGCAATTACGCGGGCCCCGGCGATAAGAAAAACGATTACGGTTTTCGGGTCGTCCTGGAGCCGGGAGAAGGCGCTCAGTAGTCAGGCACTGCCGGAATCAGGCCGGCGCCGGGGCTGCGGAGCCAAGGCCGGGCAATTTGGGCGGCGCGGGCTTGGGCGGCGTTTCAGGAAGAGGCGTCCCGGCTGGCGCGCCCATCATGGGACCGATCTGGGAGGGCGCCTGCGGCGGCGGGGTAAATTTTCCGGTTCGCACGATTTCCTCCACCTGGGCGCCGTCCAGTGTTTCATATTCCAGCAGGTTGTTGGCAATGATTTCAAGCTTGTCGCGGTTGGCCGCAATCATCTCCCTGGCCGTCTGATTGGCCTCGTCAATGATGCGTTTGACTTCAATGTCAATTTCCTGCGCCGTCTGTTCGCTGTAATCCTTCATGCGCGACATCATATCGCGCCCCAGAAACACGTATTCGGGGCTGTCGCCGTAAAGAACGTTCCCAAGCTTCTCGCTCATGCCCCAATGCATGACCATCGCCTTGGCCAATTGCGTGGCCTGCTGAATGTCCATTGCCGCCCCGCTGGAGATGTCATCCGTTACGAATTGCTCGGCGATGCGGCCGGCCATGGTCATGATGATGGTGTCAATGGCCTGCTTGCGCCGCATGTTCAACATGTCTTCCTTGGGCAGCGACATCGTCACGCCCAACGCGCGGCCGCGCGGGATGATGGTGACCTTGTGCAGCGGATGCGTATGTTTAAGCAACACATTGACAAGCGCGTGGCCGGCTTCGTGCCAGGCGGTGGCGCGCTTTTCCTCGTCGCTCATGGCCATGCTCCGGCGTTCGCGGCCCCAGCGCACCTTGTCGCGCGCCTCTTCGAGTTCCTTCATGCCAACGCCTTTCTTGTTCAACCGGGCGGCCAGCAGCGCCGCTTCGTTCAGGAGATTCGCCAGTTCGGCGCCCGAATAACCCGGCGTGCCGCGGGCGATGATCGACAAATCCACATTGGCCTCAAGCTTCACGTTTTTGGCGTGGACTTTCAAAATGGCCTCGCGCCCGCGCACATCGGGCAGGTTGACGGTCACCTGGCGGTCAAAGCGGCCCGGACGCAGCAGCGCAGGGTCCAAAACATCGGGACGGTTGGTGGCGGCGATGATGATAATGCCTTCCTGGGTGTCGAAACCGTCCATCTCGACCAGCAGCGCATTGAGCGTCTGCTCGCGTTCATCGTTTCCGCCGCCCAGGCCATGACCACGCGACCGGCCCACGGCGTCAATTTCATCAATGAAAATCAGGCAGGGAGTGTTGCGGCGCGCTTGTTCAAACATGTCGCGCACCCGGCTGGCGCCCACGCCCACGAACATTTCCACGAAATCCGAGCCGCTGATGCTGAAAAAGCTCGCGTCCGCCTCGCCCGCAATGGCTTTGGCCAGGAGCGTCTTTCCCGTGCCGGGCGGCCCAACCATGAGCACCCCCTTGGGAATGCGCCCGCCCAGTTTCTGGAATTTTCTGGGGTCCTTGAGAAACTCCACCAGTTCCGAAACTTCCTCAATGGCCTCCTCCACGCCGGCGACATCCTTGAACGTGATCTTGTTCCGGTCCTTGGCCAGAAGACGGGCCTTGCTTTTGCCGAAGCTCAAGGCGCCTTTCCCGGCGATTTTAATCTGCCGAATGAAGAAGAACCAAAAGAGCACGCCGATGCCCACGAAAAAGAGCAGTTGCGAGCCGATGGTCGAGAGCATCAAGTTTGGCTCGGTCACCTGCACCTTCGGGTTCTGCCGGAGCGCGTTCTTTACCGTTTCAGTCAACAGGGCATTGGACACATAGAACGGAATTTCGACCGGCTTGCCATTGTCCATCACAATTTTTCCGGCGCTGTCGGCTTTGAAATAGGAACCCGAAATATCCGCCAGATCGGGCGTTTGCGAGTTGAGGTTGACGGTGGCGGCGGCAATCTGTCCCGCGTCGAATTTTTGGAAAAACGCGGATTGCGGCAGTTGTTTGACGTTATCGCCTATGCGGTGCTGGTAAAAATACATCAGCGCGGCAATGCTCGCGATAATGGCGATCCATGCCACCCAGGTAAAGGCGGGGATGTTGAAACCCCCCGGCGGCCGTTTCTGGCCGCGGTCATTCCTCTTGTTGTCGTTATCTTCAAGCATTGACTTCTTCTGCTTTTAAGCTGTCAGCGTCAAACTAACATGCTGCTCAGCCTTTCGCAATCCGCGAATTCTGCTACAATTGGCGCAATGCGAATCGGACCCCTTGCGCTCCAGTCCAGCCTGTTCTTGTCGCCGCTGGCGGGCTATACGAACCTGCCGTTCCGTCTGGTCATCCGCGAAATCGGAGGTGTCGGCCTTTGCACGACTGACCTGGTAAACGCGCGTTCGCTCCTGGAAAAAAAACCGAAGGCCCTCCAACTGATTGAAACGCGCCCCGCCGATTCACCCCTGGCAGTCCAACTTTTTGGCGCCGTACCCGAGGAAATGCGCGACGCGGCACAGTTCCTCGAAGCAGCGGGCGTCCATGCCATAGACATCAACATGGGCTGTCCCGTTCGAAAAATCTGCCGCGTGGGCGGCGGGTCGGCCATGATGGCCGAACTCCGCAAAACCGGGGCCCTCGTGCGCGGCATGGTGGACGCCGTAAAAACGCCCGTAACCGCCAAAATGCGCCTGGGCTGGGACGATCAAAATCTCACCGCGCCCGAACTGGCGCGGGTGCTCGAAACCGCGGGCGTGAGCGCGATCTTTGTTCATGGGCGGACACGGGAACAGGGCTTTGGCGGCGCCGTGAACCTCCAAGGCATCCGGCGCGTGGTCCAAGCCGTCCGGACCATCCCGGTGATCGGTAATGGCGACGTGACCACCCCGCCGGCGGCGAAAAAAATGCTCGACGAAACGGAATGCGCCGGCGTGAGCATCGGCCGCGGCGCATTTTATGATCCGTGGATTTTTCGGCGCACGCTGGAATATCTTGGACGCGATTCATCGGACGCCCCCGCATTGCCGGACGCGCCCGCCGATGGTCTTCCACCCGAACCCGCCTTTGCGGAACGGGTTCGAGTCATGTGCCGGCACCTGGATTTGATGGTCGAGGTTTTTGGCGAGGAGCGCGGATGCCGGATGTTTCGGAAAGTGGCGCCGTGGTATTCGCGGCGGTTCGGACCGTGCCACGAATTCAACCGGCGCGCCGTTTGCATTTCCACGCGCGCGCAATTTCACCAGGCCCTCGAACATTATACCCGCTGGCGCCGCCAATTTACGGACGAACGGGGCGATCTGCTCCAGCGCTTCCAGCCGGCGCCGCTTGCCTCTTCCTTCATGCGGAATGAACCGGCTGCTGCCGCTCGCGGAGCGATTCCCGTGCCGCGCGGACCGGTCGAGACGTGGTGATTGAAAAACAAAGACGGCATGGCCCGTCTGTGCCTCAAGTCGGCCTGCAATTGTGCGAACCCCGTCTGTTGTCTTGCCAAACAAAAAACCCCTTCCGTTTTGGCGGAAGGGGTGTGCGTTCCAATTTCTTAAATTAGAACTGATAGATCAGGTTCAGAGCCAGCATGAAGTCGTTGGCGCGGAATGAAGCTCCAGCCGAATTGATGCCAAACGGCTTCCCATGCAATACATGGTCCCAACGGAATTCAACGCGGCTCAGCACGTTTGCCCACAGATTATACTGGAGCGTAGCGGTCAATTCCTCGGCCGCGTTGCGATGCACAACGGACGCGCCGTACAACTCGTCGAGGGAATCCTCCAAATACTCGCCACGGAGGTTGAAGCTCGTTTTGTCGTTGAATTGATAACTGGCGTAAAGACCCAGCACCCAGCTTTCACCCTCTGTCTCAGCCCGGTAGTCGTACGCAATGCCGGTTTTCAAGGCTGTCATGGGGGTCGGAATTGTGGCACCGGCATACCAGCTCGTGATCGTGCCCTCGTTGTGAACTGAATCAATGCTGTTGATCACTCCTCCGTTGAAAGTCGCACCGTTCAACCAGCCCCACGAACTCGGAGCCGTCAGGGCGACCGCGCCCATGTAGGCCTTTTGCGATTCGTACGTCGCCGTCCCGTTAATGGCGGCGGGCGTGCCGTCGTCAACGCTTGAAGAGTTGGCCACGCCGCCTGAAACCGAGATCGTGTCGTTCACTTTGTAAGTGCCCAGGATACCGGTATGCGTTGTTGGCTCGATGGAATAACCGTAGGAACGGGTATAGTTGGGATCGAGTGGATCGCTGGTGGATTCGTAACCGATGATGGTGTCCCACACACCGACTTTCCAATCAATACCGCTGGTGCCAACGGGCGTGCGCAGGGCCAGATAGGCCTGGCGGATACCGAAGTTGGCTGTCGAGCTGTCCACATTGGGAACAGAATCCGGTCCAGCCATCAGTTCAACGTGATAGCCAGCCGCCCATGGTGTTTCGTTTTCCGGGCGATCAATCGCGATATCCACGGCGTTCAGATAGAAGCCGTCGTTTTTCGCGAAGCTGTAGTCCGGCATCTTGGGGCCGACCCCGCCGCTTTGATCCGTTCCCGGCCGCCAGATGGCTGCCGTGTCCACGTAGCCGCTGATGGTCGTTTGCGAGAGCGCGGTTTGCACCTGGCTCATTTGTTCGTCTGCACATGCCGCCGAAGCAAGACTGACTGCTCCAACCGCCGCCAGACCCAATGTCCATTTATTAAACTTCATCTGGTTCCTCCGATGTTGTTTCTTGTTGTTGGTTAATGTTTTCTATCAACGCCTGCGCGTTGCGAAGCAAAACAGTTTGCCCCGGCACCGTTACGGTGCGATTGCCGACGAAATTAGGGAAATCCAAAAGTTTTGACAACTACTTTTTTTGGGGAAAAAAGTGGTTGCAACAGATTGATTATCAACGCCTTGTAATTCTTCTTATTCTTATGCTTGCGGTTTTGGTTGCGGCAATCCCCCAATTTGGCCCTAAAAAACCCCGATTCCTATGGCGGATTTTCTCCCAGCCGCGCCCGCCTCGCGGGGCGGAAGTCGGCATTGCGGGGCCAAATTTTTATGGATGGAATAAAGATTGCTGCTTGGCCATGAACTATGGCGACCTTTGCTTATACCGCCCGTGACACGGCCAGCGGACGGGAAATCAAGAATACATTGGAAGCAGCGACCGAACAGGCGGCCATCGCCGCGCTCCTGAACCGGAACATGCTCGTGCTTTCCATTCAGGAGAGAATGGCGGCGCGGGGAAAGACGCGCGGCGGCAAGGTAAAGCTGGCCGATTTGGTCATGTTTACGCGGCAATTCGCCACAATGATTGACGCGGGCATCGCCATTGTCCAATCGCTCCAGGCGCTCGCCGAACAGGCCGCCAACAAGGTCATGCAGACCGTCATTCGCGACGTCTGTTCCAGGGTGGAAAGCGGCGAGAGCTTTTCCGAGGCGCTCCAAAAACATCCCAAAACTTTCAACAAACTTTACGTTTCGATGGTCTCCGCCGGCGAAAAAGGCGGGTTGCTGGCCGAAATCATGTCCCGTTTGGCGACATATCTGGAAAATGCCGAGAAAATCCGCAAAAAAGTCAAATCAGCCCTCATGTACCCAACCGGTGTCATCATCGTCGCCATTGGCATCACGATCTTCCTGCTGGTAAAGGTCATTCCCGTGTTTGAGGACGTTTACAAGGGATTCGGCGCCCCCCTGCCCAAGCCGACAATGATCCTCATCAACCTCAGCCATCTTCTCAAACATTATTTTCTCATTATTATTCCTGTCGGCGGCGGCCTTATATGGGGTTGGTTCCAGTTCATCAAGACAAAGAAAGGCCGGGACTTTTGGGACGCGCGCCGCATCAAACTGCCCATCTTCGGCCAAATCGCCCACAAAATCTGCCTCGCGCGCTTCACCCGCACGCTCGCGTCCCTCGTCCGCAGCGGTGTGCCCATCCTCGACGTGCTGCAAATCGTTTCTCAAACCGTTGGCAATACCGTCATGGAGCGCGCCATCAAAACCGCTTCGGTGGATATTGAACGCGGCGAAGGCATTTCCAACGCCCTGGCCAAACATCCCGTCTTTCCAAGCATGGTCATCCGCATGTTGAGCGCCGGTGAACAAACCGGCAACATAGATACCATGCTCGAACGCGTCTCGAACTTTCTTGATGAAGAAATAGAAACGACCCTGTCCGGCCTCATGTCGCTGATGGAGCCTATGCTGATTGTGGTCCTGGGCGTCATCGTCGGCGGCATGGTCGTCTGCATGTATTTGCCCATCTTCAACCTCGGCAACATCGTCAGCGGCAACGGCTAAATATGTTCGATGGTTTTGCCCGGCTGCGGCTGAACGATCTTCAGCCGCGGCCAGCGCTCCCGGATTTTGCCTTCAAACCAGTTTCTGGCCGGCTCGTCGCCATGCCCCAGCACCACCGCGCGCGGCGCAACCCGTCCCACAAATTCCATTAATTCCTCCCGGTTCGCGTGCGCCGTCAGGTCGAAGTCGCGCACGTCGCAACTCTTCGTGAGATTGCCGGCCGCGCCGCTGAAAGCGAATGTTTCCCCCGCTTTTGCCCCCTTCAGCCTGCCGGCGGGCGAATCCGGGTCCGCGTAACCGACAAAGAAGATGCTTTGCCGCGGGTCGCCGGCCATTCGCGCCGCAAGGTCATGCGCCGCCGTGTGCTCGCTCATCATTCCCGCCGTCACCACGAAGATTCTCCCGCCGCTCAACTTCATCGTTTCGGCCTGGCCCCGCTCCAAAACAATCAGTTGCAACGCCTCATGCAATTGCAGGCCCGGATGCTGCCGATTGCCATGGTGGGATTCCAGATCGTAAATTTCCGTGAAGACCCGCCCCAGCCCGCTGATATAGACCGGCTGGCGCCTTAATTTGCCTTCGCGCATCAAAAGCGCCAGCGTGGCCAGTATCTCCTGCGTGCGCCCAAGCGCAAAGGAAGGAATGAGAATGCAGCCGCCCCGTTTTTGGGCATCGCGGATGGCCGCCACCAGCCGCCCCATTTCCCTTTGCCGCGTCGCCTCGCGCGGCACGTCCCGGTTCCCGCGCGTGGTTTCCATGATCAGCACGTCCGCCTTCACGTTTTCAAATCGCGCCGCGCGGAGGATCGTCTGGTCGTGAAAGCAAACGTCGCCTGTGTAAAACAGCCTTTCGCGGCGGCCGCACACCAGGATGCCCGCCGAGCCGAGCGCATGGCCGGCGTCGAAAAATTCCAGCACCGGCGACGCCCGTCCGCCCCGCCCGCCCTGAAAACCCGCCCATTCGATCTGGCGATTGTATTTGAAACCTTGAAAAACCGGCGCGATGCCGTCCACCTCGTCATGTGTATAAAGCGGATATTCGCGCACGCCAATCTCATCGCGCTGGCGCGTCATCACATTCACGGAATCGTGCAGGACGCGTTCCACCAGAAAGTAACTCAATTCCGTCATCAGCACCTGCGCGCGCGGAAAGCGCCGGCAGGCCACCGGCAGGGCGCCCACGTGATCGTGGTGACAATGGGTAATGGCGATGGCGTCCAACTCCGTTCCCGCGCCGCCCAACAACGGCAGGGCGGCGCGCCCCTCGCGCTTGGGATGCATCCCCGCGTCCAGCAGGATGCGGTGACCGTCCATCTCCACCAGCCACGCGCTCGCGCCTATGTCAGTGTCCGGATTGAGGTTTGTAACGTTCACAAAGCATTCAAAGCCATCCATCAAGGGTCATTTTGCAGCTTCCAATCAAGCCTTAATCCTTCCAGGGTCAATGTGCGGTCCACGGCGGTGATTTGCCGCAATCCGCGCGCCATCAATTCCGCATAGCCTCCCGTGGCCACCACTGGAAGGCGTTTGACCCTTAGCTCCAATGTCAATGCTTCGAGCAGTCCCGCGATCAACCCGCGATAGCCCCGCACCGCGCCAATCAACATCGCTTGTTCGGTGCTTTTACCGATGATCGCGCCCGTCTCGCGAATGCGAACGCGGGGCAGAAGGGCGGTTTTTTCATGCAGATAATCCGTCATTGCCGAAAGGCCCGGAGCAATGATGCCGCCGACATAATCGCCGGCGGCATTGACGACGTCAAACGTGACGGCAGTCCCGAAATCCACCACCACCACCGGCGCGCCGAAATGCGACCGGGCGGCCAGCGCGTTGGCCAGCCGGTCCGGGCCGATGGACAGCGGTTTGGGATAATCAATGCCGATGCCGCGCACGGTTTTGGCCGTCAGCTCAATGATCCTGGCCTTCCAAAGCGCGCCCGCCATTTTGCGAACGCGGGGCGTTGCCGCCGGCACCACGCTGCATAAAACAATTCCTTCAATGTGATGCGAACCCGCAAATTGTTTCAACCGCGGCGCTGCGTCCTTCCCGAAGACCTCGCGCGTGGCGATGTCCATCTGCTTGACAACGCGGCGCGCTCCGCCCAGGCCGGCATGGGTATGTGTATTGCCGATGTCCAGAAGCAAAATCATGGTCTTTTTTCGGGCAGTACGTCGCCGCCATGGATCGTTTTCAGCCGCCCGTGCTCCGTCCGCAACAGCAGCGCTCCGGTTTCATCCAGCGCTTCGGCCCGGCCGTGGAATCTCTCATCCCCGATTTGCACCGTCACGTTGCCGCCAAGCGTGGCGCAGAAATTTTCCCATTCATCCGCCACCGCCCCGAATTTCCCGGCCCGAAGGCGCTCGTAATCCGCGTCCAATTCGCGCAACGCCGCCGCGGCAAGCGCCGCGCGCGACACCGCGACGCCGCATTCCATCCTTAACGAAGTGGCACTGCGGCGCAATTCGGGCGGAAAATCGCCTGCTTGCTGGTTCACGTCCACGCCAATGCCCAGAATGACGTGGCGCACCCGGTCCAATTCGGCGCTCATTTCGGTCAAAATACCGGCCACCTTTTTTCCGCCGATGAGGATGTCATTCGGCCATTTGATTTTCACCTCGAGCGACGTTTCATGCGAAATGGCGCGGCGCAGGGCGGTGGCCGCCATCACGGTCAATTGCGTGGTTTCCTGGGGGCGGAGCAACGGACGAAGCAGAATGGAAAACCACAACCCCTGGCGCGGCGGCGAGAGCCATTGCCGCCCCAGCCGGCCCCGGCCGCGGCTCTGGGATTCGGCAAAAATCACCACGCCCTCAGCCGCCCCGTCGCGGGCCAGTTTTTCAGCCACGTCATTGGTGGACGTTGTTTCCTCGAAAACGCGGACGTCCCGCCCAATCACGCCCGCGCCCGCGAGTCGCGCCGCCAGATCGTCCGCGAACAACACGTCCGGTTCGCCCGCGAGACGGTAGCCGGAATGCGGCGCGGCCTCTATTTGATAACCCAGCGCGCGCAGCTCTTCAATGCGGGACCAGATGGCCGCCCGCGTAATGCGCAGTTCGTCAGCCAAAGCCGCTCCTGAAACTCCTCCCGCGCTTTCGCGCAGCGCCAGGAGAATCTTGGCGTCCGTGGTCATTTCAGGGGCCCAAAAGGCAGGGGAATCAGTCTCATCTTGAAGGCAAATTGGAATCAAAATCCAGCCCCACGTCCATCGCCCTGGCCGAATGCGTGAGCGCGCCGATGGAAATGAAGTCCACCCCGGTTCCGGCAATCGCCCGCGCCGTTTCCAGGTTGACGCCCCCGCTCGCCTCGGTTTTCACGCCGCCGCGGGCCAGCTTCACCGCCAGCCGTAATGTTTTCAAATCCATGTTATCCAGCAAAATCATGTCCGCTCCCGCTTCGATGGCTTGGCCAACTTGTTCCAGATTCTCCGCTTCCACCTCCATCTTAAGGCGTGGAAACCGCGCCCGCGCCCTTTGGAGCGCGGCGGCGATGGCGTTTGGCTTTTCATGCCGCAACGCCGCCAGATGGTTGTCCTTGATCAACACCATGTCGAACAGCCCCAGGCGATGGTTCTTTCCGCCGCCGCGGGTAACGGCGTATTTTTCAAATCGGCGCCAGCCCGGCGTCGTCTTGCGCGTGTCCAGAATCCGGCATTTTGTCCCGCGAACCGCCTCCACGAACCGGGCCGTAAGCGTGGCCACGCCCGAAAGCCGCTGCACAAAGTTCAGCGCCACCCGTTCCGCGCCCAAAATGGCCCGCGCCGGCCCGCAAACCTTCAGCAATGTTCCGCCGGCCGCAATTCGCCGTCCGTCCCTCGCCAGTTCCTTGATTTGAATGGCCGGGCAAAGCTCACGAAACGCTCTTTCCGCGAACGCTATCCCAGCCAGGACAAGTGGTTCGCGCGCGCGCATGACCGCCATTGCGGAAAAAAATTTCGGGATCGTTGCCAGCGTGGTGACATCGCCCCCGCCAATGTCCTCCTCAAGCGCGCTTTTGACCGCGGCCCGGATTTCAGCGGACAATTCCACGCCGCAAGAATGACGGCGCGCCGCCCGCGCGAAAAGAAAAATCACGAATCCCCCGGAATCAGCCGCGCGGCTGCGGCAGGCTGCCCACCGGATCGGAAAAGACCGTCTCGAAAACAAAACTCTCGCCTTGATTCACCGATTAGTGGGCGAGTTATCTCCAGTTGCGCCGGATTCTGGCGGAGTAGTGAAAATGGTGTCCGCTCTGGTGTCCGCTGAAGCCCGGTTTGCGTAATTCCATTGCTGCACAGGCGTTTTCGAGCTGGCTCCAGAGGCAGGACTCGACCTCTTTCAAAAAACCCGCCCGCCGGGCGGATGGAATACCGGCCGGAATCAGGTGACAAAAGGCGTTTGGATTTGTCACCCTGTGCCCCCATGACGCGCACGGAAAAACTGCTCGCCGAACTCGTTGCTTTGCCCAGCGTCAACCCGGCTTTTGCCCCGCGTGATCCCACGGGGTCGGCAGCGCCGCGGTTCGGCGAAAAAAACGTCGCGGATTTCCTTGCTTCCCTCGCCGGGCGCGCGGGGCTTGACGTGGAATTCCAGCCTGTCCTGCCGGAACGCTCCAACGTCATTGCGCGCCTGGCGCCGCGCGCCACGGCCCGCCAAACCATCGTGCTTGCCCCGCATCTGGACACCGTCAACGGTGATGATTCGCAATTCGTTCCGCGCCTGAAAAACGGGCGCCTTCACGGGCGCGGCGCCTGTGACACCAAAGGCTCCGTCGCCGCCATGTTCACCGCCCTTTGCGAATTGGCCGCCGGCCGCTCGCGCCCCGCCCAAACCGAAATTATTTTTGCCGGCCTTGTTGACGAGGAAAACGCCCAAGCCGGCTCGCGCGCGTTCGCCAAAGGCCGGTTCCACCCGCGCGATCGTTCCCATTCCCTCCTGGCAATTGTCGGCGAGCCGACAAGATTGCGCGTCGTAACCGCGCACAAGGGCAGCGCCTGGCTCCAGATCGAAACCCGCGGCAAAGCGGCCCACGGGGCGACGCCTGAGTTTGGCAAAAATGCCATCCATGAAATGGCCCGCGTCGTCGAGGCCTTGCAGGGGGATTACGCGGCCGGGTTGCGCCGAAAGTCCCATCCGCTGCTGGGCCACGCCACCGTGAACGTCGGCGCCATCCATGGCGGCGCCCAGCCCAACATCGTGCCCGACCACTGCGCCATCATGCTGGACCGGCGCACGCTGCCCGGCGAGAGTGACGCCGGCGCGCGGCGCGAAATTGCGGCATTTCTCCGCGGCCGAAAACTGGCGGCGCGCGTTTCCGGGCAAAAGGCCGCGCCGGCGCGGCCTTTGGAAACCGAACCGGGATTGCCCCTGGTCCGCCGATTTTTGGAGAGCGCCGGTTGGAAAAGACCGGCAGGCGCGCATTTTTTCTGCGACGCGGCCGTCCTGGCGGCGGGAAAAATTCCATCGGTCGTTTTTGGACCGGGAGACGTGGCCCAGGCGCACACGGCCGATGAATGGATTGCGGCGGAAGGATTGGAGCGCGCAAAAAATCTGCTTGTCACATTTCTTCGTTCCCTCGGATGACAGGCTCCACAAACCCGAAATCCGCACAAAATTGCTTTTCCCGTCAGGCGGGGTGCGGCACTCTTCGCCGGTGATTTCAGGCGCCAAAACGGCTCCCACGGTTGATCATAAGACGCATGGGGTGTTTTTCCGGGAGGCTGGGTGGCTGATGACGGCCAATATCGTTTCAGGAACCCTCGCGTGGGCCGTTCATCTGCTGGCAAAAAAAATCCCCGAAGCCCAATACAGCATTTTTGTAACGATGCTGATGATCACGGCTTGCGTGCCGACCCTGCCGCTTCAAATGGTCTTTGCCCAGCAGACGGCCAAGGCCATTGCCACGGGGACGGAGCGCCAACTGGCCGGGATGATCCGGCTGGGCTGGTTCTGGACGTTCCTGTTCTGGTCGCTGATTGCCGTGTTCGTTTTCGCTTTCGAAGGCCCGATCATCATGCACTGGAAATTGAGCCGCCCGGCAACCCTGTGGATAGCAATGGGCGCGATGCTCATGAATCTATGGATGCCGGTATTTTCAGGCGTGCTGCAAGGCCGCCAGGACTTTTTCTGGCTCGGGTGGGGAAACATCGCCAGCGGGGTGGGGCGGATCGTCGTGGCGGTGGCGCTGGTGCTCGCCTTTGGGATGGGCGCCGCCGGCATGATTTTAGGGGCGTTTATCGGGTTGGGAGCATGGGCGGCCATTGCCATCTGGCGGTCGCGCGACCTCTGGCTGCTGCCGGAGGAGCCATTCGATCAAATGGCGCTGATCCGGCAAATTGTTCCACTGATGCTGGGCTTTGGCGCGGTGCAATTCCTGATGGTGTCGGACACCATGTATGCGAAGGCTTTTTTTTCCGGAAACCAGATGGCCTGCTACGCCGCCGCCGGGACGTTGTCGCGCGGGTTGCTGTGGGTGGTCCTGCCGCTGGCAGCGGTGATGTTCCCGAAAATTGTCCATGCGACGGCAACGTCGGAAAAAAGCAATCTGCTGTGGGTGGTGCTGCTGGGCACCGCCGTGCTCTCCTGCGGCGGCGCGGCGGCGCTGTGCCTCTTCGGGCCATTCGTGGTGAAGCTGGTTTACACGCCGCAATACGTGGCGGAAACGACCCAACTGCTTCCCTGGTACGCGGCAGCGGTCATCCCGCTGACCCTGGCCAACGTGCTGGTCAATGACCTGATGGCGCGGGGACGGTATAAAATCGTCACACCTTTGGTGGCGCTGACGGCGGCGTATGCATTTGTTTTGCCGGCGATGCTGCGCCATTTTCCCGGACACATGGAAGTCGCGCTCCAGACCCTCGGCGCCTTCAGCCTGGTGCTGCTGGCCATCTGCTGCGCGTTTTCGTTCAGGAAATAACCCCTCTACGCCGTCTCGTCGCGCGGAGGAAATTCAAACGTGATCTTTCCCTTTTCATCCATCACGAGCCAGGCCGAAAAGGGCTTGCCCGACTTCGAAATGAACTTGTCGAGCAGGTCCGATTTCTGTGATTCGAGAATTTTGCCGGCCTGGTCCGGCCAGATCGGCTGGCCCAAAATATTCCGGCTGATTTGGAACCGGCACGGTTTCTTCTCGGATTGCGACCTTTCGCAAATGTAGCCGGCTTCGGTATCAAAGACGGCGCCGCCGCATTTCGGGCATTTGCCGACGGCCTGTTTGCCGCTGAAATCGAGCCGGGGAGCCGGTTCGCGCGCGGCTCCTTTTGCACGGCCCTTCCTTTCCCGGACGGGAAATTCAAAGGCCGTGCGGCCATCCTTCAATACCAAATACGCCTCAAACTTCCGGTTGGTCTTTTTGGACACGAATCCCTTGAACAAGTCCGTTTTTCCCTCCGCCAAAAGTTTTTTCACCTGGTCCGGTGCAACCTCCTGCTGCAAAATGATCCTGCCGGTTTTGAAACCGCACGTTTTTGCCGCGCCCGCCGCGTTCTCGCAAATGTAATTCATACCCGCGTCGAAAACGCGGCCCGCGCATTGCGGACATTTGCCCAGAGGCTCCTTGCCGCTGAAATCCATCGCTTCCTCCTTGCCCCCGCCTTTGGCCGGCTGGTTGCCGAAATCAAATTCAGGTTTGAAGTCCGCGCCCATCCTGATCATCGCGGCAAAGGGAAATCCCCGGGCGCTGCGAAAACCCTGGAGCGGGCCGACGCGGCCGTTTTTGAGCAGTTCCTCAATTTCGGGAATTTCCAACTGGCGTCCGGCGACAATCTTCCAGAGGCCAAAATCGCATTTCTGGCACTGAAATTTCTTGTAGTTCTCGTGTATCTCGCCGCCGCATTTCGGGCAGGGCGTTTTAAGCGTGCCAAAATCGCCGGGAATGGTGTCGCTTTCGTGGCTGCGGGCCTTGGCCACCATTTCCCGCGTGGCCTTGGCGATTTCACCCATGAAATCCTCCCGCTTGAGCCGCCCGCGGGCCATTTGATTCAGCTTGAATTCCCATTCGCCCGTCAGTTCGGGCGAGCACAATTCCGGCACGTCCAATCCCCGCAACAGCGTAATCAACGAGAATGCCTTGGCCGTGGGCTGCAATTCCCGCCCGTTGCGGAGAACGTATTTTTCCCAGATCAATCCTTCGATGATCTGGGCGCGCGTTGCCGGCGTCCCCAGGCCCTTTTCGCTCATGGCCGCTCGCAGTTCCTCGTCCTCGACCAGCTTGCCGGCGCCTTCCATGGCCGTCAGCAGCGTGGCTTCCGAATAGCGCGGCGGCGGCTTCGTCACCTCGCCCCGGACTTCAACGTCGGCCGTTTTGACCTCTTCACCGGCCCGCACAGGCGTCAAGGCCGCGGCTTCCTCCGCCGGCGCGTCCTTGCCATAAACTTCCAGCCAGCCGGGCTTGACCATCACCTTGCCCTCGCTCTTGAACGGTTCGCCCTCAACGCGCGTGATGCGGTGCGTGACGAGAAATTCCGCCGCCGGATAAAACACGGCCAGGAAGCGTTTGACCACCAGGTCGTACAGTTTCTGCTCCGGCTCGGTCAAATGCTTCGGCACCGCCGTGGTCGGAATGATGGCAAAATGGTCGGAGACCTTCGCGTTGTTGAAAATGCGTTTGTTGGGCCGCACCCAGCCGCTCTCCAAAATGCGACCGGCAAATGGACCGTAGGCCGTCCCCGACAAAACCTCCAGCGTTGATTTCACCGCGCCCGGATAATCCTCGGGCAGGGCGCGGGAATCCGTGCGTGGATACGTGAGAACCTTGTGTCTTTCGTAAAGCGCCTGCGCCAGGCCGAGCGTGTTCTTCGCGCTGAATCCAAAGCGCCCGTTGGCCTCCCGCTGCAAACTCGTCAGATCGTAAAGCAGGGGCGAGAGCGACGTCGTGGGCTTGCTTTCCTCCGTCACCACGCCCGGTTTGCCGGCGCATTTGTCGCGGATGGCTTCCGCCCGTTTGATTTCCCAAACCCGCTCCGGCTTGAGCTGGTCGTCGCCGTCCCGTTTGACAAATTTTTCGTCAAACCATCGGCCCGCGTATTCGCCCGCCTCGGCGGCGAACGTTCCGTGAATCTCCCAATAATTTCGGGACACAAACTTTTTAATCCGTTCCTCGCGTTCGACCAGAATCGCCAGCGTGGGAGTCTGGACGCGGCCGACGGTCGTCAGGTGAAAGCCCCCCGTCCTGGAATTGAACGCCGTCATCGCCCGCGTGCCATTGATGCCAACCAGCCAGTCGGATTCGCTCCGGCAGACGGCTGCGTCCGCCAGAGGCAGCATCTCTTCGTCGCGCCGCAATTGCGAGAATCCCTCCCGGATGGCTGCCGGCGTCATGGATTGCAGCCAGAGCCGTTGAATGGGTTTGTCGCTCCGCGCGTAGCGGACGATGTAGCGAAAGATCAACTCGCCCTCGCGCCCGGCGTCGCACGCGTTGATCAGGCGCTCTATGTCCTTGCGCCGCATCAACTTGAGCAGGGAATTGAGCCTGTTTGCGCCTTTTTCAATCGGTTTGAGGTCAAATCGCGGCGGAATCACCGGCAGGCGCTCGAAAGTCCACTTTCCCTTTTTGACATCAAACTCTTCCGGCACGGCGAGTTCAAGCAAATGTCCCACAGCCGATGAAATGACGTATTCATCGTTTTCAAAATGGTCCGCGTGCTTTTCAAACTTTCCGACCGCCCGGGCGATGTCTCCGGCGACGGACGGCTTCTCCGCGATGACAAGCGATTTACCCATGCGCGGGCATTTTTTACGGTGCGCAACGCCGGGGACGCAACTATTATTTTATTTTGGGGATTTCGGATCGAGAGGCAGGCGGGCAAGGAAGGGCGGGCGCTCCAGAGCGCAAACCGCTTTTTCAAATCACGGTTCCGTGCGGAATAATGCCGTTTTTGGGAATGATGACGACGCCGTCCCGGATGTAATACAATTCATGGTCCACGCTGGCGGGCTTCCCGGCGGGCGAGATGGTCACGTCATTTCCAATCCGGGCGTTCTTGTCAATGATGGCGTTTTCGATCCGGCAACGGCCGCCGATGCCGACTCGGGGTTTGCCTTCCTGCTCATGCATCCGAACGGATTCGTCGGACTCGTAATAATCGCTGCCGAGCGTGACGACGCGGTTCAATTCCGTGCCCTCGCCCACAATGGTTCGGAGGCCGACAATGGAATTTTTTATGTTCGCCCGATTGAGAATACAGCCGTCGGATATGACGGCGTGGTCAATTTGCGCGCCGTTGATTTTGGAGCCGGGCAAAAAACGCGGGCGCGAAAAGATGGGCGCGCTCATGTCGAAAAAATTGAAGCGGGGCAATTCGGACACCAAATCCAGATTTGCCTCGAAAAAGGAGCGGATGGTTCCGATGTCCTCCCAGTATCCTTGAAAAATGTATGAAAAGACACGATGGGTCTTGATGGCGTGCGGGATGATGTGCTTGCCGAAATCCGAGAGGGGATTGTCGAGCAACCGTTCGATGAGATTCCGATTAAACACGTAGATGCCCATTGAGGCGAGGAAAAGTTCTCCGCCGTTGCGGATGCCCATTTTGTTCAGCCATTCCCGCGGCAACTTGAGGGCGTCCAGCACGGCGGCATCCTTGGGCTTTTCTTCAAAGCGGTTGATGCGGCGGTCTTCGGCAATTTGCATGATGCCGAACGATTGGGCTTCCGCGGGGCCGACCGGAATGGTCGAGACGGTGATGTCCGCGCCCGATTCCACATGCTGCCGGACCAGACGGCGGTAATTCATACGGTACAACTGGTCACCGCTCAAAATCAGAAGGTAATCAAAATCGTGGTTGAGGAAGTGGATGAGGTTTTTGCGGACGGCGTCCGCGGTGCCTTCATACCAGGAGGTATTGGTAAGCGTTTGCTGCGCGGCGAGGATTTCGACGAAACCGCTGGTAAACTGGTCAAACTTATAGGTGCGCGAGATGTGGCCGTGCAACGACGCGGAATTGAACTGGGTGAGCACGTAAATCCGGCGCAAGCCCGAATTGATGCAATTGGAAATAGGAATATCCACCAGCCGGTATTTTCCAGCGAGCGGAACGGCCGGCTTGGCGCGATCTTTGGTCAACGGAAACAATCGCGTTCCCTGGCCGCCGCCCATGATGACAGCAAGAACGTTGCTGGCATTGAAAGCTGGTCGTCCGGATGGTGTCATAACGTCGCGGTGCGTCGGAATATATACCCAAAAAACCACCGGCGGCAAGGAAGAGCGTGTCTGAAAAATATTCCTGGCGGTCTTGCGGCGGGGCTGGCTGGCTTCTTTGCTGCCCGGTCACAGATTCTTCTCGAATATGCTCCATTGTCGCGCCTCGCCATCCAGCCGCCGCGCTCGCAATCCCATCGCCGGCCTGTTTTTCAGACACGCTCGAAGGGATGGATTGGCCGGCTCAATGCGCGGCCTGCATGGCCTGCTGGTAGTGTTCGATGTCTTCCAGCTCGCTGAGCGCCCGATCTCGAAGCGATCCGGGCGGAAAGGTGGCCACCCAGTCTGCCGCCCCGATGACGTCCTGCAATGCCCATTGATGGAGAACGCTCATCACCGCCTGGTCTTGCGCGGAGCCGGGCGGCATATCATTGATGACAACGTTCGCCGCGTCCGACGGGTCCGTCTGCGACATAATGAACGCGACGCGGTCAACCAATGCGTCCCGCTCGTCGCCCGCCGGCTGCGCCAGCGTCCACGTGAGCGCCGACGACGCGTCGGCGGAGGCCCATTGCTGCATGAGGTTCTGCATGGCGCCATCGGAATTGGCGTTCAAATTGAGCTTTTGGGCGAGTTTGACCGCGTCCGCCGGATCATTTTGGGCGAGTCCAAAGCAAACGGCTTCCAAGCCTTGATTGCGCTCATCGCCTGCCGGGAGTTTGAGCGCCGCAGCGAGCGCGGCCTGGGGGTCCCGGGTGGCCCAGGCGCGAAGATCGCGCAGCAACTGAAATTTATCTTCGACCGGTGCCGCCGGCGGCGCGTTCGTCGCCATGCCGTCTGCGGCGGCCACTGGAAGGGTCTTCGTGGCGCCCAACGGACGGCGGGGAGGCGCGGTCTCCGCATAAGCGGTTACGACTCCAGTATGAGCGGCGGCAACCGTATTTGGCAGGTTGTTTGGGTGGGGAACGGGGGGGGCCGTGGCCGATTTGCGCCAAAGGGAAATCGCAAGGCAAACGGCCAAGCCAATGGCCAACGCGGCCAGGATGGTTTGCTTCACAGAGAGAATATCTTTTCGTTGAAATGATTTGTCAATAACGGCGACCGTTTCGCCGGTATTCCCCTTGCATCAGCGTCCCTTATTTGGCCGCGGCAGCGGCTGGGGCGCCCGCAGTTTCCGGTAAATCCACCCTTCAAGCGGTCGCAACGGTCCAAGCCATTTATAGAATGGCGAGTAAATCAACCGCACGCGCAAGACGGACAAAAACATGGTCGCCGAGGAACGCAACAGATGGACCTTGGAGCCGGCCTTGTCGGTCCATTCCGTGGGCAGTTCGCGGATGACAAAGCGGGCGTGCTTAAGGGAATAGAGTAGATTGATGTCAAAAGCCATGTCCGCGATGCGCAGGTTGGAATGGATTTTTTCAACCGCCGTCCGCTTCAACACTTTTGCGCCGCATTGCGTATCGCGGATGTTCAATCCGAAAAGGCATTGGACGATGAAATGAAAAACGCGGCTGGCAAACTGCCGGTTGCCGGTCTGCGCTTGATGCACGATGGATTGCGGCAGCCAGCGCGAACCGACGACACAATCGGCGTTCCCGATGCGCTGCACGAGGTCCAAAAACGCGCGCGCGGGGGTCGCGCCGTCCGCGTCGGTATAGCCAATCAAATCGGCGTGCGCGGCCAGCTTGAGACCCTCGATGAGCGCGCCACCCTTTCCAATCGGTTCCTTGAATTCCAAGGCACGGACGCATGGATATTCCACCGATACCTTTTGCACGACGCCCATGGTGTTGTCCGTGCAGCCATTGAGCACGACGATGATCTGGAATTGGCCCTGGTAATTCCTGCCGAGGTATTGCGCATAATCCCGCAAGACCGGTTCGATGCGCCGCTCTTCATTGTAGGCCGGCACCAGAATGAGGAGGCTTGGGTCGGGCATGGCGCCAAGTCTCAAGTTTCAGGCGCAAATTTTCAAGCCTGCGTTGGGTTAACCAAAACAAAAACTCCCGCCGTTTAGAGCGGGAGTCTGTCATTCGAAGGAATTTCAATTCACATTCACTTCGATTTGCCTGGGCTTGGCCTCTTCGCTTTTTGGCAGCGTCACAGTCAGCACGCCGTCCTTGTATTGCGCCTTGACCTTGTCCGCCGCCACCGTTGCGGGCAGCGATACGGCCCGCTGGAATCGTCCGAAATACCGCTCGGCGCGGTACACTTCGGCGCCTTCGCTCTTCATTTCGCTTTTACGCTCGCCTGAAATAATCAGGCTGCCGTCGTGCAGCGAAACGTTTATGTCTTCCCTCTTCATTCCGGGCAATTCGGCCTTGACGATGAAATTGTCCTTGTCTTCATAAACGTCAAATGCCGGCGTCCAACCCAGAAACTCGGACGTGCGGGCCAATGGCGCGTCGAAGAGACGGTCAATTTCGTCCCGCAGGTCGGTGAGCCGGCCCAAGGTTGGCCATGTTGATACTTTTGTCAGTTTCATAACAATCATTCCTTTCGTTAAAGGTTTTGGTTTTAACTACATCGCTTTCTATTTAGCTTTGGACGTGCCAATCACCTGGAATGAAAAAATGGAATAAAAATTGGTTAAATAAACAAAAATGGAAGTTTTTATGCGCCATTAAGGCTCACAATTATTGTCGCGTAAGCGTCAAAATGGCTCGCATTGCGAGCCATTCGAATCTTATGTTGGCCAGCCCGAATCGGACTGATTTGAGTCTTTCAATATCGGCGCACTGCCGCACTTAATCGAACGCGTGGCCGGCGCAGCAAAGAACGTCTTTGATTTTGTGGCGGACGAGGTCTTTGACCTTTGAGCGGGCTGGGCCGAGGTATTTGCGGGGATCAAATTCCTTGGGATTTTCGGCAAAGACCTTGCGAATCGCGGCAGTCATTGCCAAACGCAAGTCAGTATCAATATTGACCTTTGTGCAGCCGGTGCGACGCGCCACTTCGATATCGGCTTCGGGCACACCAGCGGTGTCAGCGCCGAGCTTGCCGCCATATTTGTTGATTTCAGCCGCCAATTCCTTTGGGACGGATGAGGCACCGTGCAACACGAGGGGATAATCGCCCAAGCCGGCGTCCATTAAGGCGCTTTTGATGAGTTTGAGCCGTTCGAGGTCCAGGTGTTGCGATCCTTTGAATTTATAAGCGCCGTGCGAATTGCCGATGGCCACGGCGAGCGAGTCGCAGCCGGTTTCCTTGACGAATTTCACCGCTTCCTCCGGAACCGTGTAATGGCCGCTGACGGAATGGGCGCCACCTTCCTCACCTTCGTCAAATTGCGCCCCGACGAGGTGGCCGAGTTCGGATTCCACGACGCAATTGTGTTTGTGGGCGTATTCCACCACTTTTTTTGTAATTTCAACGTTTTTTTCAAACGGTTCGTGGCTGGCGTCAATCATGACGCTGGTGAAGCCCTCGTCAATGCACTCGCGGCATAATTCAAAGGAATCACCATGGTCGAGATGCACGGCGATGGGAATGGTGGTGAGGCTGACGGCAGCCTCGATGAGTTTTTTTAGATAGACCGGGTTGGCATATTGGCGGGCGCCTTTGGAGATTTGGAGCATCACCGGCGCTTTTTCCTCTTCGCAGGCCTCGATAATCGCCTGAAGGAGTTCCATGTTGTTTACGTTGAAAGCTCCCAGGGCGTATTTTCCTTTCAACGCCTTGGCAAACAAGTCGCGTGTATGTGTTAATGGCATAAATTCGATTGGATTTTCCCGTTCACCATAGAACGGTTACTAAAAACCGGGCAAAAAGAGAAATCAAAAATTCAATTGCCCAATGGCGGCCTGCACTAATAAATCACCAGTTCGGGCCGGAAGCACTCGGAATGAGGGGAATCCGTTTGAGGCGGGGCAGCGCCAATGCCAGGAGGCGACGCGCGCGGAGGGATTTCGTAGGACGGTGGCGCCGATGTAATCGGGAGCAGGAGCCAATTGATGGATGGCCCAATCGCTGTCGAGGCGGGAAATTTCGACGCGATGGGGCAGGCCATCGAGACCCTGGCCATTGGCCTTGAGAAAGGCCTCGCCACGGGTCCAGGCGTCGAAGAAGGCGGGGAGGAGAGGCGGGTTGGGCGGCAGGGCGAGCCGGTCGGGCGAGGACTGGAGGAAACGGCCAAGGATTTCGCGGAGATGGCCCCGGCTGGCGATGAAACGGGCGGCGTCCCGTTCGAAACGGAAGCGCCGGGCGCGTTCCGATTCGTCGGGCGAAAGGGTTTCGGCGAGATGGGCGATCTGGCGGGCGGGCAGGTCGAGGGCGGCGCAAAAAACATGCACCTGATTCCCGGCCAAATCGAGATCGTCCGGCGGCGCGGGCCATAGAATTCGTGGCATCAGGAATTCAGCGCAGGCTGCAAAGGGGCGGGGATTTCTCGAATGGATTGGGAATCGTGACATCGCTCATTCACTTTGGCTTCGTTGCGCGCCGGCATGAGATAATGGAAGCCGCGCGCGATGAAGATGCGGTAGATGAAGGCGCCGATGACGACCAAGCCGGGCATTCCCAGGGTGGCCTTCCAGGAGAGCAGACTAAAATACACCGCCCGCCGAGGAGAATGGCGGTGGTGACGGCGGTCGGCGGAATTCCGAGCAGGGCCTGCCCCACCTCCATGACGTCTTCGGTGAGGGCGACCATGAAGCGCGGAGCGCCGGTTTCCTCGAAATGCCGGATCGGGACAGCGAATATTTTTTCCACCAGCCCCTGGCGGAGGCCGGCAATGGTCTTCTGCGAGAAGCGGGCGAGCCACCATTGGGAAATGAAACTCGTGAGCACCTTGCCGGCGCCCAGCATGATGAATCCCGCGATCATCAGCGTGGTGAAGGCGTGGGGACGGTTGAGGACGCGGTTGACGAGGGCGATCAGCCCCACGCCGCGGGCGCCAAATAATTTGTTCCGGGTGGCACAGGCGGCCCGCCCGTTCGGTTGGGCAGCCCGCCCAACCGGTTTCGGATAAGCCCGGCTTTATCCGTGTTTAATCCGGGTTTCAAACATTGCAGTTCACTTTTCGCGGAAACGAATTTATTCTCCAGCGTCCATGACAACGATTCCAGACAAACAACGGGCGGTGCAGTTGATCGGCCCGGACCAGCTTCGCATCATCGAATCCAAGCCGGTTTTTCGGCCCGGACGGCATCAGGTCCTCTGCCAGGTGGAGGTCTGCGGCCTTTGTTTTTCCGATTTGAAATTGCTCAAACAATTTTCGGGCCATGCGCGCAAGTCGGAAATCACGGCTGGGATTGCGCCGGATACGCTCACGCAGATGCCGCACTATGTGCCCGGCGAAAAGCCGGTGGTTCCGGGCCATGAAACGGTGGTGCGCATTGTCGAGGTCGGCCCCGAAGTGAAGCGTTACAAAGTTGGCGAACGTTATCTGGTGCAGACGGATTATCGCTGGCTGCCCACGCGCAATTCCAATTCAGCCTTTGGCTATAATTTTGAGGGCGCCCTCCAGGAATTTGTGCTGGTGGATGAACGGGTCATCACGGCGCCGGACGGCGAGACCATGTTCATTCCCGCGCCCGAAGACTTGTCGGCATCCGCCATTGCGCTCTGCGAACCGTGGGCGTGCGTGGAGGATGCCTACGTGGAACGCCAGCGCCGCTCTTTCAAACGCGACGGCAGGACCCTCATCGTGAGCGACGACCGGCCTGACGTTCCCAATACGGGGACGGTTACCCATGCCCGGCCAGACGCGCCGCCTTCCGAAAAATTCGATGACGTTATCTATTTCGGAAGCGAACCTGCCGTCGTGGCAAAGCTTTTTGCCTGCGTTGGCGCCAACGGCTTGTTTGTCATCGTGCAAGGCGGAAAGAAATTCGGACGGCCCGTTGTGACGCCTGTGGGACGCGTTCATTATGGCGGCATCCGTATCATTGGCACGGCGGGAAACAATGTCGCCGAGGCGCTGGCCGCCATTCCGGCCACGGCGGAAATCCGGCGCAATGACCGGATCAACATCATCGGCGCCGCCGGGCCAATGGGCGCCATGCACGTTATTCGTGATTTGTGCCAGGACGTGGAGGGCGTGACTGTTTTTGCAGGTGATCTGAATGATGACCGCCTGGCCGCCTTGCGCAAATTATCCGAACCGCTCGCTCAAAAAAACCGGCTGACGCTCCAGACCTACAATCCGTCCAAGGACAAATTGCCGGGACCGTTTGATTACATCGTCCTCATGGCGCCCGTCCCGGCGCTGGTCGCCCAGGCCGTCCAGGCCGCCGCGCCGCGCGCCATCATCAATATTTTTGCCGGCATCCCGGCCGATAAAACCGCCGAACTGGACCTCGACGCCTACGTATCCAGGCAGTGCTATTTTATCGGCACGAGCGGTTCCACGTTGGAGGACATGAAGGCGGTGCTTAAAAAAGTCGCCGACCGGCGCCTGGACACCAACCTGTCCGTTGCCGCGATTGCCGGCCTTGATGGCGCGGTGGACGGCATTCGCGCCGTGGAAAAGAATACGATGCCGGGAAAGATCGTGGTTTATCCATTTGCCAAGGGACTGAAACTGACGGCGCTGACGGAAATGGGCCGGGAACATTCGGCCGTGGCCGGGGCGCTACGGAACGGGTACTGGAACAAGGAAGCGGAGGCGGCATTGAAATCGGAATTTGCCGCGTCATGAATATCTCTCTTAATGACAAAATCGCCGTCGTGACCGGTGGCGCCCAGGGGCTTGGCCAGGCCATTTGTCACGCGCTGGCGGCGGCGGGATGCCATCTGGCCATTGCCGACATGAAGGACGAGGCGGCGCAGGCCACGGCGGCGGACGTCGCCCGGTCAACAAGCCGCAAAGCGCTTGCCGTCAAGACGGATGTGACCCAGGAAGCCGACGTGGAAAAATTGTTTGATCGCGCGGTGTCGGAATTTGGCCGCGTGGACATTGTGGTGGCCAACGCCGCCATTCTCATCGCCGGGCCGATTGCCGAGGCGAACGCGGAAAAATGGCGGGCGGTGATGAACGTGAATTTGTTCGGAAATTTTCTGACGATGAAGCATGCCTGCCGGGTGATGAAGCCCCGGCGCAGCGGGGTCATCATTCAGATCAATTCCAAGTCCGGAAAAAAAGGCAGCGCGGCAAACTCCGCGTATGCGGCGGCGAAATTCGGCGGCATTGGGCTGGTGCAAAGCGTGGCGCTGGAAATGGCGCCGCACGGCATCCGTTGCAACGCGATTTGCCCGGGCAACCTGCTTGACTCGCCGCTTTGGACGGACCCGAACAACGGATTGTTCGTGCAATATCTCAAGGCAGGCAAGGTGGCTGGCGCGAAAACGATTGACGACGTGCGCCAGGCGTATGTCAGCCAG
Source organism: Verrucomicrobiota bacterium (assembly GCA_028872915.1). Taxonomy (GTDB): domain Bacteria; phylum Verrucomicrobiota; class Verrucomicrobiia; order Limisphaerales; family UBA11358; genus UBA11358. The sequence continues at coordinate 38,336 of JAGWNY010000003.1, read as the reverse complement.
GTGCCGATGAAGCGGGGCTGCGGGTATGAGGATGTATGCCAGGCGCTGATTTTTTTGGCGAGTGAAGCAGCCGGATATCTGACCGGGATTTCGCTGAGCGTGACGGGCGGCCAGGAGATGAATTGAACGTCGGAAACCAGCCCGCGGCCAACAGTCCGTTAAAACAGGCCGCGCGATTGCAGCCCGGCGCCCTCACCGGGCGCTTTTTCACGGGCCGCAAGCCAAGCTTTATTGCACCTGCGGAAATTTGGCCGAAATGACGGCGCCATTGTCCTTTTCGCTGGCAATGGACAAAGCGCCTCCGTGCAATTCGACAAGCCGCTTGGCGATGCTCAGACCCAGGCCCAGGCCCTGTTGTTCATGCAGCTTGCGATCAAACTGCGCGTAGGCGCCCACCCGCGATATTTGCTCCGGCGAAAATCCCCGACCGCGATCGGTGACCGACAGCACCACGGAATTGCCGCTCTGGGCGAGCGTGACGGCCACTGGCGAGCCGGCCTTCGAAAACTTCAACGCGTTCTGCGCCAATTCATCCACGATCTTGCTGATGTAATCCTCGGCAATGGGCATGGGAACGTCGGCGGCCTGGACGGACATGTCGGTTGCGCGTCCGGCGTGGTTCGCCTGGTCCACAGCGTGTTTTTGGATCACCTCCGCCGGGTGTTCCGTGCGCCCGGCTCGTAACGCAGCGACGTTTTTCGGATCGGCGGCAATCAACTCCAATTGGGCAATAATGAGAAAATTTTCGATCAGGCGCGCCAGTTGTTCGCTCGACGTGTGAATCTCCTGGCCGATTTCAGCAATTTCCGCGGGCTTGAGCGTTTCAGATGAATGGGCCAGCAGTTCGGCGTTTGAGAGGATGCCGTTGAGGGGGGTCCGCATTTCATGCGGCATCATCATGCTGATGTTGTCTCGCAGGTGCCGCAACTTCTGCTCGGCGGCGTCGCGAAGCGTTTGCGACTTTTTTAGACGGGCTTCCACTGCGGCATAGAGCACATCCGCCGTAAAAGGTTTGTTCAGGTAATCGTCCGCGCCCAGCTCCATGCCGTGCCTCATGCCGCCGCCGCTGTCCACCAGGCCGGTCATCAAAATGAACGGTATGGCGGCCGTGTGCGCCTCTTTTCGCAATTCGGCCAGGGTCAGGTAGCCGTCCACCCGGCTCATGTTGATGTCGCAAAGGATCAGATCGGGAAGTTCCTTGCGCGCCTTTTCGATCCCCTCCATCCCGTCGGCGGCTTCAATCACTTCAAAGCCCTTCTGGCTGAGCGCCATGTGCATCATCTCACGCAGCCACTCTTCATCATCAATGATCAGAATTTTTTTCATTTGAAGAATTCGAGCCGCCACGCGGCGCCTGGCGGACCCCGCCGACGTCGTGCCCGGCCGGATTCATTGGCGCTGTTCAAGCGAAACGTAGTGGTTGAGCGTCTTTCCGATGTAAACTTGGCGCGGCCGGCTGATGCGGCTTTTCGGGTCCTCCATGATTTCCTTGTAATTGGCAATCCAGCCCGGCATCCGGCCAATGGCAAAAATGACCGGAAACATCTCCACGGGAATGCCAATCGCGCGCATAATGATGCCGCTGTAAAAGTCAACGTTTGGATAGAGCTTGCGCTCGACGAAATAGGGGTCCTTGAGCGCCGCCGCTTCCAGGTGCTTGGCGATGTCCAGGAGGGGGTCGCTGATGTTGAGGTGCGCGAGGACCTCATCGCAGGCTTTCTTGATGATCTTTGCCCGCGGATCGTAATTCTTATACACCCGATGTCCGAAGCCCATCAGTTTTTTGCCGCTGTTCTTGTCCTTTGCCGCGGCGATGAACCGCGAGCCATCGTCGCCTGTTTGATGAATTTGCTCGAGCATTTCGAGAACCGCCTGATTGGCGCCGCCGTGCAACGGCCCCCAAAGCGCGCACACCCCCGCCGAACAACTGGCAAAAAGATTCGCCTGGGATGAGGCGACCATGCGGACGGTGGAAGTGGAACAATTCTGTTCGTGATCGGCATGAAGCAGAAAAATGAGGTCCAGCGCCTTGGCAACTTCGGGCTTGACCTCGAAGTCCTCATCCGGCGCAGAAAACATCATGTGCAGAAAATTTCTGGTGTATTTATACGTGCGCTTGGGATAGATGAACGGCAACCCGCGCGACTTGCGATAGGCATAGGCGGCAATGGTGCGCACCTGCGAAATCAACTTGGCGGCGGCCGCTTCAAAATCCTTCAGGTTCTTCCATTGCCAGTGCATGATCTTGTCGTCAAAGCAACTGGCGGCGTTGATCATGGCCGACAGAATGGCCATCGGATGCGCCGACGCTGGAAAGCCTTCAAAATGGAACTTCATGTCTTCGTGCAACATGGAGTATTGCGTCAACAGGTCTGAAAAAGCGGCCAGTTGGCTATCCGTGGGCAGGGAGCCGTAAATGATCAGATAAGCCGTCTCCACAAACGTGGATTTCTCCGCCAACTCCTCGATGGGAATGCCCCGATACCGCAAAATTCCTTTTTCGCCGTCAATGAACGTGATCTTGCTGATGCACGAGCCTGTGTTTCCGTAACCTTCGTCGAGGGTAATGTATCCCGTGCTCAATCGGAGATCCGAAATGTTCACCGCCTTTTCGCCTTCGCTGCCTTCCAACGCCGGCAGCGTCCACGTTTGGCCGTTCACTTCAAGTTTGGCTTCAACACTCATGCCTTTATCCCCATCGCTTTATCTGGTAGTTTAATTGCGAAACTTTGCCGCAAAAAAAACCGGATGGCAATGAAAAATTGTCAGAGTGCAATCTGGCCGGGAAGCATTCGTCTCTTTGGATCGCAAATCAATGAGGAACCGGCTTTCCCAAATATGTCCAATTGATGTCGGGATCGCCCGGATCAACCATCCGGCCGTTGGTTACGGAGCAGACATAACCATATTTGAACCAGGCGAACTCATTCACCAACTGCCGGGCGGCGCGCGCCGCCCGGCTGAGTGTTTCCCGTGATGGGAAGCGCCGATGCCCGCTGGTGCTTATGGAAGGGGCGTGGGATCGGTCTTGGGACGCGGATTGAAGTCCGCCGGGATTTCGTTGGGAATGCCTTTGGCAATGTCCACCGGCGTGATTCCGAGTTGTTTCAATCCATAGACGCTGTTGGTGCCGTCTTGCGGAAGCGCATCCACGATGTTGTCGGGAATGATGGCATACGAAGCAGGCAACGGAGGCGTCATGCCGGCCAGGCGGGCCGGGTCAAAGGCGCAGAGCAGATCGGACACGTCGCGGGTCAACGCGTCGTCGGGGCCCCAATTATCCTGCCCGAATTCCAGCTTGCCCAGCACCCGTCCGGCTGCCTCATCCGGGAGTTTGGCCAACGGGGTAAGACCGAACACCGCATCCACGAATTTGACGACCGACCCGTGATCACCCATTTGATGGGCGATGTAGTGTGTCCGGGCGTAAGGCGAGATGAGCAGCAGCGGCACGCGGGGGCCGTCGCTGATGGCGCTGCCGTCGGGGCCATAGGAGCGGATTGGCGGGATGACATGGTCGTAATCGCCTTCGGAATCGTCCCAGGTAATGATGATGGCGCATTGATCCCAGTAAGGACTGCGGGCAATGGCGTTGATGGCCTTGGCGAGCATGGCTTCGCTGATTTGGGCGTCGGAATAGCCGGGATGATCATCGTCGCCCACAAAGTTTCTCTGGACCGCGGCATCGGGATCGGCGGGCGTCATGCCGAACAGGTTTTGAAAACCGCCTTTGACGAAAAACACGCCGCCGTCCTGCGGCAGCGTTCCGTTGTTCACGGCATCGAAAAAGTCCCCAAGTCCGTGGAGGTTCCGGCTCATGCGCGGATTGTTGGCGACATAGCCAAAGTATTGCGGGCCATTATGATGCGTGATGTAGGAGGCATGGGTGCCGTTTGCGTCAACGGGACCAAGATTGGGGTCCGTTGGCTCCTTGTCATAACCTTCCTCATACCAGCCCCACGGCACCGATCGTTGTCCATTCCGGTCGAGAAAGGCCACGTCCTCCATGACATCATCCAAATCTCCTTCAGGATCGCGGTCCGTGGAAACCATTTTGCCGGCGTCTTTTCCGGCCAGCGAGAGCGGCAACGCGGCGTAAGTTTGGTTGGTTTGGATTCCGTAACCCGGGAAGTCGCCCGGGTTGGCGGGCAGTTTTACGCCCGGGGGATTTGTATCCAATGGCGAGCCCCAGTAGGGATCGTCATCATTGAGCACGGGCACTCCGGGCGCGCCACTGCCGTTATCGGGATACAGCTCGTCCGGATGAAGGGCGCCCTGTGTCTGTCCGGTTTGAGCGGCGATAATGGAGAGATTTCCCGGCGTGGAAGGGCCGGTCATCAACTGGAAAATATGGTCGAAAAGCACGAACCGATCGGCGTAGCGCCACAGAAACGGTATGGTGTTTCCATCCTCATAGGCCATGGCCAGTTCCCCCATCTGCTTGGCCTTAAGGCTGGGGTCAGGCCCGGAAGTCCAGTATTTCCTTTCCTCGACCAAGGCGAACTTGTCCATCTGAGGAACGCCGTTGGTGATGTCCATCTTCGCATCAATCCGCGGGTGCGAATGGTCAATGTCCTCCGTATCGGCCGCGTACTCGGCCGGCCCAGTCCTGAAAGGATGGATGATGGAAGTTGTGCCGTTGGTATTGACTATGGTTTCGTAAAAACCGGGGGTTTTGCCGGCTGGGTGTGAAAACAGGCCATCCGCGCCGGGGAAAGTGCCAAAGTAAGAGTCAAACGACCGATTTTCCTGGTATAGCACAAACACGTATTTGATGTGCCGCCGCACCAAGCCAATCATTTGATCGTTGTCGTGACTCTGTTGTTTCAGACCCCCGCCTTCCTGACCGCCGGGATTCGGATTTTGAGCAAGCGCCGCCGCGCCGGCGACCGCCGCCGCCGCAACCGCCGCGCACGCTGATAACTTCAGTGATCTTTTCATAACGCCAACCTCCAATATTGTTTTTTATTTCCGCCAATTTTGCCCGGTTGCACGCAACCGGTCCAACGCGGTAACCCTGAATAAAGTCTGTGGAGAATCCGTGGCGTCCGGGTTACTTTTGTGTATCATTTCGAAAAGAGAGATCGTCAGCGAACTTTCAGATCGGATTGCCAGAGGCGACCGGGCGGATTTCAAACGCCAAAGATTGCTCATTGCGAACTCTCACCGCTAAAGCGCGATGTTATTGAACGCCGCGTTCGGCCAGTACGAATGCCGTTTGGCGCCCGGATTCGCATTCGACGTGGCCGTTTAACTCAACTTCAATCTCCTGTCCTTCGAAAGACGGATACAGGGCGGCCAGACGCGGGATGGCTTTTTGCGCAAGTCGAAAATACTCCGCGTCCATTTCCAGGCCGATCGACGGGTAGCCCACGGCCTCGGCAGCGGCAATGGTTGAGCCTGATCCCATGAATGGATCGAGAATTTTTCCCTCCCCCAAGGGGAGCAATGCCCGAACGATGATCCGCATGAAATGTTGCGGTTTCAGGCACGGATGATCCGAAATGGCTTCTTCCCGTTTGGGAGTGCGCCCGCTGGCGATGGCGTCGGGCAACGGCCGGTCCGTGGAAAGCCGCCGCAGCCCGCCGGTTTTCCATTTGCGAAGGTTTTCGGCAACGGTTTTTGTCTCGATTGGCTTGCGAAACAACATCCAGGGTTCGTACGCGCCTTTTGGGCTGACGCAAACTTCTGGAAATTCTGTTTCGGCATTTTTTGGGCGATCGCCGCCCCGGAAGCTGTAATAAAGCCGCATGATTGCGGGGCGCACTTCAAAACCGGCTTCCACCATCGCACCTTGCACGTGATGCTGTAGAATGGGATGTCCCGCCACACAGACATGAGCGCCGGGCACGAGAGCGGGCAGAACCGATCTCCCCCAATCACGAAAATAATCCCGTAGATGTTGTTTCTGTTCTTCGGTAAGCACCGTGAACCGGGGCAACGGGTCGCGGTGGCTGCCGCCTACTTTCGGCGGCAGCCGCCAAACGCCACCCCTGCCAACGCGAAGTTTGGCCAATTCCTTTTCCGTGAATTCCAAAATTCCGTACGGCGGGTCCGTGCAGACGGCGTGAATGGAATGCGGCGGACATTGCCGGAGCCAGTCAAAACAGTCGGTCTGTTCCAAATGAAACATGGATTCAAATTTCAACTATAGGCGAAAGACAATCAAGTTCAATTCCTGTATCAACCAAAGGCGAAATGGACACCAAAGCCGCTTTGGGCCGATATATCCGCCAATTGCGCGAACAGGCGAATCTTACTCAGGACCGGCTGGCGCGTAAAACAGGAATCAGCTATCAATACTTGTCCAGTCTTGAAAATGGCCGGGAAAATTTCTCAATAGACGTTTTGGCCGCGCTGGCCAAGTCGTTGGATGCGCCAGTCCAACAACTGGTAGCCGGGGCATTTGCGGAACGGGATGTTGCACCAATTCCGACGGCCAACGAGGGTTATTTCCGTCCAAATGTTCCGTTGCCACCGGGGTTGAAAGTACCGCACCTGGAAGCCGCGATGAATGAATCCCAACGCATTTTTGCCCTGATTAACAGCAATTTGCGGGCGCATGGCCGTCGTCCATTGTTTGATTACATTCAAGGCAATAATTTCAGCGGCTTGATTTCCAACATCTTATGCGACGCCATCAACGAGCATTCCCCTTACAAGCACAATTCGCATCAGGCGTATCCTGATTTGATTAATCCGAAAGTACTGACACGTGGAAAGCCCGAAGGTTTGGAAGTGAAATCCACGATTCAAATTGGCAAAGGCGGGGAAAGCCACAATGGACGTTCTGGATGGCACCTGGTTGCTTGTTACCGAATAGATCGTGAAAGCTGCCACGTCAAATTTGTCCACATCATGGTCGCCGTCTTAAATGGACATACCCATCCACGGCCTGATTGGAAATATGTGGGAAGCAAAGTGAACGCGGTTACCGGGAGCCGCCGCACCGAAACCTACAACACAACGCTGGTTGGAACAACAAAGTTGCGCGATGGTTCGGTTTATCTCGATCCAACGGTGGTGAATTTCAAGAGATGGCGCGCCCGGCGGATCGGAGGAAAACCGCCTCATGCCTTGTGATTCCGTGCCGCCGCTGGAGACGCATTTGGAATCAAGACCCGGAGCCGGCGAACTTGCGGCCAACGTTATTTTTTTACGGCTTTCCGCCGAAGGTGGCGTAATCGTCCACGTCCAAGAGGTCAAACCAGGTAACGATGTCCTCGCGGTTGGGCGCGGAACTTTTATGAAGTTCGTTGAAAAATTCACGCGATTCCAGGTCTGAGGGCGTGCGTTGCTCCTGCCATGCCGACCATGCGGCAATTTCAGTTGGCGAACGCTTGTGCGCCGCGTTTTTCCGAATCCATTCCAGGATTTCCGTGTCACTCTTGTCCAACTCCTTTTTAAAGACCTCGGGATTGATGCCGGTAAATTCCAGGAATTGCTGGTCCATCGGACAGGCATAGTGATATTCCCCGGCCTTGCCGGCCACCGTCGCCCGGCCCTTGTCGAGCATGCGTGGAAGAATCACGTAACCGTCCAGGCGCACCCGCGGGCTGCGGGGCGGTTGTTTCGTCAAATCAGGTGTGTGCATAAATGATCCTCTTTTTTGAATTGAATCCGCATCGTTTTCTTGTCGAACAATGACGGGTTAACGTGCCTTGAAAATGGCGAATTGCAAGGGGGGGAGAAACTTTTTATCGTAAAGGGGTGAAACATTCAGGCAAGGCCGCGCTGGCGGCGCTCAAGCTCATTGGCATGGCGGCGGTCGCGGTTCTGGCCCTCCTGGTCGTGTCCTGGCTGGCCGCTCATATTGGCGAGCTGATTGTGGAATTTTACGGCGTGCTCATCGGTTTTTGGCTTCTGTTCACCGTTTTCTGCTTTTTCTTCTTTCGCGATCCCGACGCGATGACGCCCACCGGCAAAGACCTTGTCATCGCGCCCGGCCACGGCCGGGTGGATGTTATTGATACCGTCACCGAAGCCGAATTCATGGGCGGGCCATGCCGCCGCGTTTCGATTTTTCTGTCCGTGTTTAACGTCCACGTCCAAAACGCGCCTGTTACGGGTCGAATCGCCATTCTCAAACATTCGCCGGGCCGCTACCTGAACGCGATGCGGGCGGATAGCTCGCAGTACAATGAAAACGTGCTGATCGGCATCGAGTCGGCTGAGCCATCGGGCGAAAAAATCGGGGTGCGGCTCATCGCCGGCCTGATTGCCCGCCGCATTGTGCCGTGGGTCCAGATCAATGACTCCGTCCAACGCGGCGAACGGATCAGCCTCATCCAATTCGGCTCACGGGTGGACCTCTATCTGCCGATGCGGGCCAGAATCAAGGTTGAACCGGGCGAAAAAGTTGTTGGCGGCGAAACCGTGGTGGCTGCCTTCGATTAAAATGAACGATCCCCGCCCACAACCGGTCTCCGAAGACCCGCACGAGAAGCTTAAAATCTATTTCCTGCCGAATTTATTGACCGCCGCGAATCTGTTTTGCGGCTTTGTGGCCCTGACCATCATCGTCGAAGCGCGGCCCGATGTCGTGAATTACTTCGGCCATATCAAAATCGCGCTCGCCTTCATCCTCATGGCCATGCTCTTTGATTTGTTCGATGGGCGCGTCGCGCGGATGGGCGGCATCGAAAGCCCCTTTGGACGCGAGTTTGATTCCCTGGCCGACCTGATTTCGTTTGGAGCGGCCCCGGCGTTTTTGGTGCAGCGGGTTGTGCTGGCGGATGTCTTCGGAGAGCGCCAGCAAATCAGTTGGTTTATCGCCTCCATTTACCTGCTTTGCGGAGCGTTCCGGCTGGCCCGGTTCAATTGCCTGGCCGCCATGAACGATCCCGGCGCCGGCAAGGAATTCCTCGGCTTTCCCATTCCCTCAGCCGCCGGCCTGGTGGCGTCGGTGACCCTTCTGATCATTCACCTGAATGAAAACCAAAAAAGCCTGGGCCATTGGAATTATCTCATAGTATTCGTCCTGCTATTCCTTTCGGCCATGATGGTCAGCACGGTCAAATACCCCAGCTTTAAATCGCTCGGTCTTCGGTCACGCAGCAACTTCTACAAACTCATTGGAACCGCCTTGTTCGTTGGCGCCGTTCTGGTGCTGCGGCAACGGGTCCTTTATTACGTTTTGCCGGCCGTTTTCACCCTTTACCTTCTCTACGGTTTTGTGCGCCCCAGTCTTTCCCGCGCGTGGCGCCGCGAAATCGAAGAGGACGAGGACGAGGAGAACGGCCATTGAGCATGTCCGGCCTGCCCGACATCCTCCTGGCGGCGGTCACGGGCTTCGGCTGCGCCCTGTTCTTTTCCTCCATTCCCGTCGGCCCCATCAATCTGACCATCATCAATGAAGGCTCGCAGCGGGGGTTCAAATGGGCCTGGTTCATCGGGTTCGGCGCTTCCATCATGGAAGCCATATATTGCGCGCTTTCCTTTACCGGCTTTTCCTCCTTTTTTGGCAACCCCGGCGTCAAGGCCGTCATGGAAGTTTTGACGTTTGTCTTTCTTTTGTTTCTGGGGGCAAAATTCCTGTTCGTGCAATCGGTCAACCTGCCGGCCACCCCCCTGCGCGCCGCCGCGGAAAAAATAGAAGCCCGTCTTGAACAAAAGCTCCATCCCCGCTCCGCGTTCCTGATTGGTTTCGTCCGCGTGATGGGAAATCTTGGGGTGTTTTTGTTCTGGATTGTCCTCACGGGAAATTTCATGTCCCATGACTGGGTGGCCGACGCCTTGTGGCCCAAGGCCGCCTGCGTGGGCGGGGTCGCGTTGGGCACCAATGCGTGGTTTTTTGCCTTGTGCTTTGCCGTCTCGCGCGGCCACGGGCGATTCAGCGAAGCCACCCTGCTGCGCCTGCAACGCCTGTCGGGCGTCTGCCTGCTGGTGGTCGGGCTGTTTGACGGCACGCACATTGTCTGGCAATTGGCGCGGCACCGCATGGCCCTGACCTCCTGATCGTAACAAATAAATTTTATCCATGCTCAAAGCCGGAATCGTCGGACTGCCCAATGTAGGCAAATCAACCTTGTTCAACGCGGTCACCCGCACGCGAAAGGCGGCGGCGGCCAATTACCCTTTCTGCACCATCGAGCCAAACATCGGCATCGTCTCCGTGCCCGATTCGCGCCTCGAACCGCTGGCCAGGGTCGCGAAAACCACCACCATCATCCCCGCCGCCATCGAATTTGTGGACATTGCCGGCCTTGTAAAAGGCGCTTCCCAGGGCGAAGGTCTGGGCAATAAATTCCTCTCCCACATCCGCGAAGTGGACGCCGTTGTCCAGGTGGTCCGCTGCTTTGACGACCCGGACATTCATCACGTGACCGGCAGCGTGGAACCGGTCCGCGACATCGAAATCATCAACACCGAATTGGTGATTGCCGACCTGGAAAACGTCAATAAACGGCGGGCCAAAATCGCCAAGGACGTCAAACGGGGCGATAAAACCGCCGTGGCGGAGGACGCCATCCTCGCCAAATTTGAACCGGCCTTGGACGCTGGAAAGCCCGCCCTCACGGTTCCGCTGGCGCCGGAGGAAAAACAAATCGCCAAGAATTTCTTCCTGCTCACCGACAAGCCCACCCTTTTCGCCTGCAACGTCAAGGAAAACGACCTCGCCGGCGCCGCAAGCCATCCGTTCATCCACAAGGTCCGCGATTACGTGAGGACCCATCTGGCCTGCGAGGCAGTGGTCATCAGCGCCCAGATCGAAAGCGACCTGGTGGACTTGTCGCCTGAGGAAGCCGCGGAATTTCTGAAGGAGTTGGGCGTGGTCGAATCCGGCGCCGGTTCGCTCATCCGCGCAACCTATCATTTGCTCGGTCTGAGGACGTTTTTTACCGCCGGTGAAAAGGAGGTCCGCGCCTGGACCATTCACGCGGGCGACACGGCTCCCAAGGCGGCCGGCGTCATTCATTCCGATTTTGAACGCGGGTTCATCAAGGCCGAGACCGTATCCTACGGCGACCTGACCCAGTGCGGAAGCGTGGCCGCCGCCCGGGAAAAAGGGCTCTACCGCATGGAAGGCCGGGATTATGTGGTGCGGGACGGCGACGTGATGCTCTTCAAGTTCAATGTATAACGTCCGCATTCAACCGCTCAAGGCGCGCCATTCACTGCGGCTCTTCCAGTCGGAAAAATTCATGGCTTGCGGTTGAAATGGGAATCGTTACAAAAATTTCATTCAGGTTCGTCTGTGTCGTTTGTCCCACGGACGACCATGCCGGCGGCGCCGCCAGATTGGTTGAGGACTCAAGCTGATAGGCTGCGGCAAACAGCGGCCATGAAACAATGGCGTTTGTTCCGGAAACGGCCACGCTCAGCCGCGGCGCCGGCAGCGATGCCATCAATTCGCTGACCTGGGTGGACCACACGCCCACGCCCAGGGTGGGATCGGCGTCCGATGGAAATTCCTGGATGACCCAGAAATTGTCCGGATTCGTCGGGTCCACTGTCACGGTGCCATAATCGCCCCAGCGACTGTCCACAACCGGCAGCATCAACGTTTGCGCGCTCAGTTCGTTGGCATCGTGGTAACTCACGCTTCCTGCCCGGAGCAGAACCGGCGCGCCAAACGTCGTCGTGCCGTTTACCGTCAGCCCAGCCGCCGCAAAACTGCTGACGAACGTGTTGCTGCCCGAACCATTATACGCAATGACCACCACGCCATTGGCGTTGGCCGCAATGCAAGGAAAAAACAGGTCCAGATTGGTGTCGGCAATCGTGCCCGATTCCAAGACGGCATGTGTCGCGGCATTAATCCGGTACCAGCGAATCGCAATGCGATTGTTTAATTCAGTGCTGTGGGCCGCATAAAGTACCCCCCCAACCGCATAGTCCGCCGCGCTCAGTCGGGCGTCGTTCGCCTGAAGCGTCCTTGTGCCATCCGGTTGAACGGGGGCGAACTGAGGGTAACCCAGGTCGGGATTGATCGGCACCATGTAAGGCGTCACAGGAATGCGGAGGGGCGCGGTGAGAGAGGCGTTGGACGTTCCGCCATTGACGACGGCGAAATTCACCAGATTTGAATAAAAATCGCTCGTTGTGCCGGCGTTCTCGACCGCCAACATCGCTCCCGCCTCGCTGCCGTCAAAACATCGCACCGGCTGGATGACTTCGCCCAGATTCGTGTAGCTCGTCACCCCGAACCACGTCCGGTTCATTACCGTTGGCGTGGACCCCAACAAATCCGCCTTCGGAAGGGAGACCAGTCCCGGCCCAATTTCATTGTTTTGGCCGTGAAAAAATTCGCCCGCCAGATAGACGGCGTTGCTGTCCATGCCCAGCGTTGGAAAATCCGCGAAATCTCCGTTGTCCGGATCGGCTTGAAACCGGAACGCCTGCCACGATCCTCGCGGGTCTGATGTCGCTGAAATGGCGATCAGAAAATCATTCGCTTCCAGCGTGAAGTCCTGCCCGTTGTTCGCCGCCGTGGCGTCGAAATCTATCTGCGAGGCAAACCATCGCTGCGATTGCGGATCATAAATCACCCGCGGGTCCGATACGTCGTCGTCCGGTGAAAAATTGATTCCGCCGAGGTTCCAGAAGTCCAAATCAGACCTCCGCAGCACGCTCGCGCCGTTCGTCCGGTTGTAAACCGCGAACTCGTCATTGATGAACTCCACGAAGTATTTCGGGCCGATGGCACCGTCGGAATCCGGAGGCGTGTCCGCGGAATTCGTGTTGTAACTGCTGGCCAGAAAATTCAAACCCACCGTCACCGGCGCCTGTCCGCTCGCGCTGGCGCACGCCAGCAGGCCAAACAGGACCCCCCAACCTGCTGCAAAGACATGACGCTGAAAAAACTTCATGAAAGCACTGTCGCCGGCCGGCGCGCTCGCTCAACGTTGCGAAACGATTTCGATGCCATTGATTTCCGGTTGTTGCACTTGCGGCGTGAACGTGATGGTCAACTCTCCATTCGTCACGTCCACATAAACCGTTTGCGTCACGGCCCGATCGCGCCCTCGCGCCAGCGCATAAACGTCAAAGCCCATGAATCCCGCGCCGTTCACATCAAACGAAAAAACACGTTTTCCCGGCCCCGCCGCCTGGTCATACGTCTCCGCAAAAAACAGTTTCACGATGTATCTGCCGTTGGGCAGTTTCCAGGAAAACGAACGCATCCCAAAATGCTCCGTGCGATAAATCTCCGGATCGGCCGTATTGGCAATCGGCAAGTCGTGCGGGCGCGCCGCCGTTTGCCCTCCGGAAAATCCCTGGTCCGCCAGCCACACGTGACCTGCCGCATCCGTATGGGAGCTGGCCGCGCCGGCGTCAATGCGGATGATCTTCGTTGCCTCGGGATGCATGGCCGGCGGGCCTGGCACGGGAATCGGTTTGGAAGGCGTTGCCGGGGCAGCGGGCGCGCCTGGCGCCGGCGCGGCAACGGCCGCCGGATGTACCGCCATTCCGGCCTGACTCAGTCCCGATCGGCATCCCGTCATGGCCATGGTAAAAACGACGGTTGAGACCGCCGTGGCGGCGAGTGGACAAATCTGGCCCATCAATTGCAACGGATTCTTCATTATTATCCTTTATTTTTTCAATTTCCGCAAATGTTCCTCCCTGCGGGATTCGCTGGCAAGCCGCTTTCCCCTCAATTTCCAGCAAACAAGGCCATTTTACTTGATTCATTTTTTTTGCGCCTGTTACATTCCAGAATCATGTCATTTCTCAAGACCCATATCCTCACGGCGCTTCTTTCAGCCTTCGGCGGGGAGATGGAATCTTCAAACCTTTTCAACGCTTCCCGAGGCGTCTCGGACTCGCGCGCGGGAACACCGCAAACGGCGCCGCCCGCGCAAAAAGTCCTGTTTGTCACCGGCCTCTGGCGATCGGGTACGTCCTTGCTTTACTCCATGCTCAACCAGCATCCCCAAATCGCCCTGGTATTTGAGTCCGAATTGTTCGCGCTTTTTCCGCAACGTTTGCATCGCCGTCTGGCTGCGGACTGGCCGACCCGCCTTGAGTTTTACAATCAGGCCATAAGCCGCCACCGTCTCGACCCCGCCGCGCTTCCGGTCAACGAGACGGGCCGCGAATGTCAAATGGCCTTGTTTCGAGCCTGGGCTGCCCGCGGCGGAGAGCCGGCGGTGATTGGGGGCAAGGCCCCTTTTTATCACACGTGCCTTCCGCAAATCGCCGCCATTTTTCCGGAAGCGGATTTCATTGTTATCTGGCGCGACCCGCTGGATTGTTGCCGCAGCGCGGCGCTCGCCGGCCGGCAAAACCGGTTTTTTCGGAGCCACGGCATCATGGCCCGGGTATTGTTCGGCGGCCAGCGTCTTGCCGATGGTGTTTTGAAACTGCGCGCCGCCGGTCGGCGCGTCCACGAACTGACCTACAACGATCTCCTCTCCCGGCCCGAAACCGAGATGCGCCAAATCTGCGCCTTTTTGGGCGTGGACTTTGACCCGCGCATGTTGGACCTGAAGTCCGCGGATTACTCCATGGTTCCCGAAGGCAGGCACCATGCGGCCATCCACTCCGGCCAACTGCGAAAGGACCGCCTCAAGGATGAACTCCTCCCTCCCGCGCTGATCGCGAAATTCGGCCGATACGCGCGGCTGTGGCGCGAGCGCTATCCCGATACCATGTTCGCGCGGGCGTTGGCAGACGGCTCCGGCGCATCCATGCCGGGCCGCGTCACGCAAATCCGTGACGCGGCGGTGTATTCATGGTGGCGCGCATGGGCCGACGTCAAACGCCGCATGCTTTGCCATCTCCCGCTGCCGGTCTGGAAGCGGGTGCGGCAATGGCGCGTGGGCGCCGGAAGCCAACCCCAAAGTCCTCAATGGGCACAACCCTTGAAATTTTCCATCGTCACTCCCAGCTACCGTAATTCCGCCTGGCTCAAGCTTTGCATTGCTTCCGTGGCGGATCAGGAGGGCGTGGACCATGAACACATCATCCAGGATTCCTGTTCCGATGACGGCACCCAGGAATGGCTGCCGCGCGACCCGCGCGTACGCGCCTTTATTGAAAAGGACGCCGGCATGTATGATGCCGTGAACCGCGGCTATCGCCGCGCCACCGGCGACATCCTCGCCTATCTCAATTGCGATGAACAATACCTTCCAGGCGGCCTCAAGGCGGTCCGGGATTTTTTTGAAGCGCACCCGCACATCGAGGTGGCCCTTGCCGGAAGCATCATCACGGACGGCTCCGGCCGCTACATCTGCCACCGCCATCAAATGGCTCCCCATCCCTGGCAAGTCTGGTTTCGCTTCCCGATCCTTACCAGCGGCATCTTCATCCGGCGGAAGGTCATCTTTGAACGCGGAATTTTCTTCGATACCCAGTGGCGCGACCTGGGTGATTTCCACTGGATTCTGGAATTGATGAAAAACAAGGCGCCCATGGCCGTTTGCAATACTTTCACCTCCGTTTTCGCCGACACCGGCGAAAACATGAACCTGAAGCCCAACGCCATCCGCGAAATGGGCCAAAAAAAAGAGATGACGCCCGCCTGGCTCCGGCCCCTCAAGCCCGTGTGGATTTTCCAGCATCGGCTTCGTCGCCTTGCCGCCGGCCATTTTTTCCTCAAGTCAACGTCTTATTCCATCTACACCCTCGAAAGCCCCGCCAGCCGCGTTCGCTTTGACGTTCCCCGCCCCTCGGCCGTCTGGTGGAACCGGCTGTGAGGGTATGGCGGGACCGTGCATGGACACGGCTTAAATCTGAAAATCCAACCCCGTCTTCGCGTCAGCCTTGCTCAGCACCCGCATGTCCAGGCCGTCGTAAATCACCAGCGACCGGGGCGCCACGCTGTCCATGATAAAAACATTGCCGCCGATGGTGCTGCCAGCTCCGATCACCGTTTCGCCCCCCAGGATCGTGGCTCCGGGATAAATCGTCACGTCGTCTTCAATCGTCGGATGCCGTTTCTTCCCGCGCAGTGCCTGCCCGCCGCTGGTGGACTTGGCGCCCAGCGTCACTCCATGATACATCTTAACGTGATTCCCGATCACCGCGGTTTCCCCCACCACCGTGCCCGTGCAATGGTCCACGAAAAAATGCGTGCCGATCCGCGCCCCAGGATGCAAATCCATTCCCGACCGGAAATGCGCCCATTCGGTCATGATGCGCGGAATCAGCGCAATCCCGCGAAGATACAATTCATGGGCCAGCCGCTGTACCGCAATGGCCTCCACAAACGGATACGACACGATCACTTCATCGCGGCTGGCCGCCGCCGGGTCGCCGTCAAACGCCGCTTCCACGTCCGTTTGCAGCACGGCCCGGATGCCCTCCAGTTTCTCAAGAAAATCCATCGTCAGCCCATGCGCCATCGTGGTCAGGTCCTTTTTCGGCGAATCCGGCGGACGCTCGTATTCCAGGCTTTTGCGGATTTCATCCTCCAATCTCCCTGATATCGAGTCCAACAGCGCCGCGGTTTCCACTTTGATTTCGGACGAATGCACCGGCTTTTCGTCAAAAAATCCCGGAAACAGCAGGCGCAGCAAATCCTGCGTAATCGCCACAATCGCCCGTTTGGACGGCAGATTTTTTCCGTCCAGATGGTTGATGCCGCCCACGCGCGCATACGAGGCGACCAGATCGTTCGCCAATTTGGTGACATTGTCCACCTCGCCCTTTTAGCACACCGCCTGCGGCGCAGAAAGCCGAATCCGCCATGCGAGAAACCTTTGTTTCGTGATCGGGATGACGCATCGGCCAATCGCTTGAATCAAGGGCCGCGGGTTTTATGGCCACGCCGGTGTTTTGGCCCGCAAGGCCCCAAAATGAGCCGCGCGGAAAGGCTGAAAAGTCTCGCCATGCCCGCCCTGCTGCCTCATCATGTCGCCGCCGGCGGTTCCATCCCATCCGGCTTTACATGAAAGCAAAAATCATCGTCACGCCAAAAAAAGCCGTCGTGGACCCGCAGGGCAAGACCGTCCAAAATGCCCTGGAGCAGATGGGCTATCGCGGCATCAGGGCCGTCCACGTGGGCAAATATCTGGAGATCGAATTGGATGGAACGGACGGCGAAGCCGTCCGCCGGCAATTGGACCAGGCCGCCCATGATTTTCTCAGCAACCCGATCATTGAAGATTACCGGCTCGAAATGGAGTAATCCGGCGGCCTCTGTTTCCCGGCCTTGAACGAAATGAATTTTGCCGTCCTCCAGTTTCCCGCCAGCAATTGCGACCAGGATTGCGTTCATGCCGTTCGCGTTTTGGGCCATTCCGCCAGCCTGCTTTGGCACAAGGAAACCTTCCTCGGCGGCGCGGACGCCGTCATTATTCCCGGCGGATTCAGCTACGGCGATTATCTGCGGACCGGCGCCATTGCCCGTTTCAGCCCCGTCATGCAGGCCGTGCAGGGCTTTGCCGCCGAAGGCGGCCTGGTGCTGGGCATTTGCAATGGATTCCAGATTTTATGCGAAGCGGGCCTTCTTCCCGGCGCGCTCGTTCGCAACCGCGACCTCCAATTCCATTGCGAACAAGTGTTCTTGAAAACGGCAAACCTCGATACCCCGTTCACTAGCCGGATTCCGGCCCATAAAATCCTGAAAATTCCCATCGCCCATGGCGAAGGCTGCTACTATGCCGATCCCGGGACGCTGGAAGCACTGTTCTCCCGCCGCCAGGTCCTTTGGCAATACTGCGACATCCAGGGCGCTCTCACCGACAATGCCAATCCCAACGGTTCGCTCATGAACATCGCCGGCATCTGCAACGAGCGCCGCAACGTCGCCGGCCTCATGCCGCACCCGGACCGGGCCTGCGAATGCATCCTCGGCAGCGCCGACGGGAGATTCATCTTTGAAAGCATGATTGCCGCCCTCCAAAGTCCCGCTGCCCCCCGGCATTGAATCGCCGTGCCTGATCACTCGTCGGGCCGGTCCGCCGACATTTCATGGCACAACCGCAAAATCAACGGCCGCCCGTAAAGCGTCAATCGCGTGTTCCGCATCTCCACCGGAATCGTCCGCCCGTCCGTGCGGACCAGATCGCACCGGATCACCGCTTCATTCTCTTTTTCCGGGTCCAGGCAATGACGCGCAAAGTGGCCGATTTTTCGCCCGACGATGTCTCCGCGCGCGCAGCCCAGCGCCGCTTCCGCGCGCTGATTACTGTCAATAATTTTTCCAGTCTGGTCGTCCGTCAGAAACGCCGCGTCGCCGAGGCACTCGAACAGCGTGCGGTACTTGTGCTCGGATTCCCTCATGGCCTCCTCGGCCTGTTGGCGTTCCTGGCGTTCCTCCGCCTCCCGCAATGCCCGGTCCGCGGCGGGAATCAATCGCATCAACCGGTGCTTTAATACATAGTCAGTGGCGCCGTTCTTCATGGCTTCAATCGCGGCGTCCTCGCCGATTGTGCCTGAAACAAACAGAAAGGGGACTTCCGGACACTGCCGCCGCGCCAGCTCCAACGCTTCAAGTCCGCTGAAGGCCGGCATGGTATAATCGGAAAGAATCAAATCAATGCCGCCGGCGTCCAGGACCGCCAGGAATTCCTGGCGGCTGTCCACCCTCACCAATTCGCACTCCGGCCAACGGGCTGACAGCATGGCCTCATTCAACTCCGCGTCACGGGCGTTGTCTTCGAGGTTGATAATACGCAGGGCGGCTTTCATCGGGACGCGGTTATGGCTTGCGAAATTTCCTCATCACCATACCATAATCCTCCTGGCATCGCCGGCAACTGGGGTAAATCCTCCAGTCTTCACCAGGGGCGGTGCGGCGAAGGCTGCCGCGCCGTAATCCGCCATTACCAAAAATGCCACGCGCCGTTCCACACAATCCATAGCCCCAGCAGAAAATTGGTAATTGCATGGGCCATCATGGCATCGCCCAACCGGTTCTTCCTCAGCACAAGCCATTGGTACGCCATTCCGCATATAATTCCCGGAAGCCATTCGGCATGGGAAAACCCAAAAACAACCGCCGTCGCAAAAAATGGCAGCGGCAGAAACCGGTTAAAGGGCATGGACAAAAAATCGCGTTGGGCAATCGCCCGATACATAAACGACCGGTAAAAAACCTCTTCAATGGGCGGAACGACAAATGTCATTCCCAAAACATGGATACCGATGAAAAACCATGCCAGGGCGGAGCCTTGGCCAAATACATCGTTGGGATTCCCCGTCGCCCCAGTATGCGAAAACCGCGGATACCGTCCATCCAGTCCCACCCAGGCCGCAAAAATCGCCACGCCCGCCACGCCCGCCTCCCAACTCATCGCCCAGCGCATTTCCGGGACCCGCGGATATATCTCCCGGATGAGCCATGCGCCCACGACGATCTTGGCCAGGTAAAACCAATACGCGGACGCCGCGCCCAATTTTCCCTGGCAAACCGTCAGCAACGCGAAAATCACAAATGGCACGACGCGCACCGCGGCCGGATTTGAAAGTCTGGGAAAACGCACGCAAGCTTTTAACAAAATCGCCGCGTGCGAGCCAAAACAAAAAGAAAAGCTCCGCCAGCCGGATGGCGCCGGCTATTGGCCCAGTATCTTCCTGGCCGCCTTTGCCAAAATCGCCGCCTCCGCCGCCGTGCCAATCGTAATGCGCAGATAATTTTTCAATTCCGGCGAGCCGAACCAACGCACCAGAATCTTCTTCTTCCGCAGTTTTCCCAGCCATTCCTCCGCCGTGAACCGTGGCGGCTGCGTGAGAATGAAATTCGTCCGGCTCGGAAACGTTTGAAACCCCATGCCCGCCAGTTCCCTGGTCAACCATTGCCGTGTCTGGATGATTTTTTTGATGTTCGCCCGGTAATAGTCCAAATCCGCCAGCGTGGCAGCGGCGGCAATCTGTCCCAGGCCGTTGACATTGTAACTGTCCCGAATCTTGTGCAGAACCGCGATGAGCGAAGGATGTCCCACAAAATAACCCACCCGCTGGAAACAAAGCGAAAAGGCCTTCGAAAACGTGCGCGCAACAATTACGTGCGGAAATGTCATGGCCAGGCGCATGGCGTCTTCGTCCGCAAAATTCGCGTAGGCCTCGTCCAAAACCACCACGCCTCGCTGCGCCCGGCAGAATCCCTCCAGTTCGGACGTTGTGTAACCGCGTCCGCTCGGCGCGTTTGGCGTGGTCACCAGCGTCAGTGCGGCATCAGACCTCCAGCGTCCATCCCGTTTCAATTCCCCAGGCGCCGGCAGCCCAAAATCCGGTTTGAGGTGCACGGGATTTTTCGTTGCGCCATGAATGTCCGCCAGGACCGGATACAGCGAATAACTTGGCGTAAAATATTGCACGACGTTCCCACCGCCGCCGGCCCGCCCGCCTGCGGTCGCCGGCTCGACAAACGCCCGCACTGCCAGCGCCAGCAATTCATCCGAACCGTTGCCCACGATGATGGCGGCGGCGGCGGCACCGTGCAACCGGCCCAGTTTTTCGCGGAGCGCCTGCGCGGTGGGATTTGGATACAGCCGCAGCCGGCCATCCACCGCAGCCTTCAACGCCCGCAGCACGCGGGGTGATGGCGGGTACGGATTTTCGTTGGTATTGAGCTTGATCAGGCCGGCGATTTTCGGCTGCTCGCCATAGGCGTAAGGCCGCAACCGGCGCACGAGGGGACGCGCCAACGATTGCGGGTTTTGAATCCGGGTTCGCAAAACAGCCATGCGCGGGGATTTTGAAATCAAATCGGGACCAAAGTCGAGTCTGGCGAATCATGTTAAGTTAAACCCGCCTTTTCAAACGGCGGCAAGCTGTTACCTTGTTCGCCGTGAGTTTTTTCATCGAGCGAAGCGGCTTGCGCGACATTTATGACAAGGTTGCCGCCGGCGAACGTATTTCCGAAGCCGACGCGCTGCGTCTCTTTGAATCAAACGATTTGAACGCGGTGGGCGCCATCGCGGACTTTGCCTGCCGGAAAAAAAACGGCAACCGCGCCACTTACATCGTCAACCGCTACATCAACTATTCCAATTATTGCATTCTTTCCTGCCAGTTCTGTTCGTTCGCCAGAAAAAAGCGCGATGCCGACGGCTTCCAGTTTTCCATTGAAGAAATTGTTCAAAAAGCCGCCGAATCCGTCAAAATCGGCGTCACGGAACTGCATATCGTTGGCGGCTTGCATCCTTCCCTTCCCTTCAGCTATTACGCGGACATGCTCAAGGCATTGCGCGCCCTGGACCAGCGTGTGCAGTTGAAATGCTTTACCGCCATCGAAATTCTGCACCTGGCCTGGCTCGCCAAAAAATCAGTTGAACAAACGCTGGTTGAACTCAAGGCCGCCGGCCTCGATTCACTCACCGGCGGGGGGGCTGAAATTTTCCGCAAGGAAGTCCGTTCGACTATCGCCAAAGGCAAGGAATCCGCCGAGGAATACCTGGACGTCCATCGCACCTGGCATCGTCTCGGCGGACGCAGCACCTGCACCATGCTCTACGGCCACGTGGAATCCCTCGCCGATCGGGTGGACCATCTGCGCCAACTGCGCGCGTTACAGGATGAAACCCGCGGCTTCGTCGGCTTCGTGCCCCTGGCCTATCAGCCGCAAAACAACGACATTCCCGTGAACCATCCGCCCACGGGCTTCGATTCCCTCCGCACCATCGCCGTCAGCCGCATCTATCTCGATAATTTCGACCATATCACGGCTTATTGGGTTGGTTTGGGTCTCAAGCTTGCCCAAGTCGCATTAAGTTATGGCGCCGATGATTTGCACGGCACCATCATTGAGGAACATATCTTTCACATGGCCGGCGCCGCCTCGCCCCAATGGCAGACTCAAACCGGGATGATCAACGCCATCCGCGAAGCTGGCCGCGATCCGACCCAGCGCAATACGTTCTACGAACCGGTAAAAAATCCTGGCGATTGCCGGGATGGCCCTCCGGGTGCGGCCGAACCATCCAACGACTCTTCCCGTTCCGGCTTGCTTGAAGAAAATCTTGCCACTGGTTAAAAGGACATTTTTCAAACCGCCCTTTTCTCCATCGCCATTCCTTCCGCCAGGACGTCCGCGTCCAACGCCGCCAGAAATCCCGCCGCTTTTGCCAGCGTCTCCTCGTATTCGGCCTCCGGGTCCGAATCGGCCACGACGCCCGCCCCCACATTGAAATGAATCCTGCCGTCCGCGCGGATGGCCGTGCGAATGGTGACGCTCAATTGGCTTTGCCGATTGAATCCGAGATAACCGTGGCATCCGCAATACGGACCACGGGTTATCGGTTCCAGTTCGTCAATCACTTGCATGGCGCGAAACTTCGGCGCGCCGGTGATGCTGCCGCCGGGGAAACAGGATGCCAGCGCCGCCGGATGCGTGACATCATTCTTCAGCCGCCCTTCGACGGTCGAAACCAGATGCTGCACCTGCGCAAATCGTTCGAGCCGCGCCAGTTCGGGCGTCCGCACCGAGCCGAACTCGCAAATCCGGCCCAGGTCATTGCGCATCAAATCCGTGATCATCAGCAATTCCGCCTGCTCTTTGGCGCTGATCTGCAATTCATGGGCCAGTTGCGCGTCCTGGATGGCGTCCGCGCCCCGCGGCCGCGTTCCCTTGATGGGCCGCGTCGCAATCCGACGCCCGCTCATCTGCAAAAACTGTTCCGGCGACGACGACACGATTTGAAAATCACCGCAATCCAGAAACGCCGAAAATGGGGCCGGCGACACCGCGGTCAGGCGTTCAAACAATTCCCAGCCGCTCATCCCGCTCTCCGCCGTCAACCGCTGCGACAAATTGACCTGATAAATTTCCCCCAGGCGAATGTGGTCCTGTGCCCGCGCCACCGCCGCGATAAAATCCGTCCGCGAAAAATTTGAAGCAACTGTCGTTCGCGCGCCTGCCCTTTGAAATCGGCGGTCCGCGCCTTCCGCCACGGTCCGGCGCAGCATCTCCGCCCAAACTTCCGCCTGCCGCCGGGCGCGCGCTTCGGTCCGCGAACCATCCGCCGAAAGCCCGTTCGAAACGATAAACGTTTTGTTTAATTGATGGTCAAACACCACCAGGCTGTCGTAAAACGCCACGTGACAGTCCGGCAATTCGAGGTCCGCTTCCGCCCGGCGCGGCAGTTTTGGCTCCGTGAAATTCTTCAAGTCATAACCCCAGAACCCAAAACAGCCACCCAGCGGAAACGGCTGTTCCACCGCGTCCAGCAACTCAAAACGCGACATCAGGCTCTCCAGCAACTGCCACGGATTGCCGAACTGGATATGGCACAGCGAACCGGAGCCGGGCGACATAATGGCGCAATGCGAACCGAAGGAACGAAACGTCAGGAAGGGATTTGCCGCCACCAACGAATACCGGGCCGACGGCGAATCAAAAGAGGACGTTCGCAACAGAACAATGCCTTCGGCGCCATGGCTGCGGGACGTCTGCCGTAGCGTTTCAACGAGCGATTCGGGCGTCCGCCCGTTGGAAAATTCCTGGATCACTTGATTATGCGAACGCTTTGGGCATGGCGGGCATGCCCGCATGCCGCTCATAATCCAGAATCGTCCGGACCACCTCGTTCACATTATCCGTCACTTTGAGCACGTCCAGGTCCGCCGGTCCGATGAAACAATACCGCTCCTGCATCTGGCCCCGCATCCAATCCAGCAGCCCGCTCCAATACTCACTGCCAAAAAGGATCATCGGAAAATGCGGAATCCGTTCCGTCTGCGCCAGCGTCAGCACTTCAAAAAGCTCGTCCAGCGTTCCGAACCCGCCCGGCATATAGACAAAACCAAGGCTGTATTTCACAAAACAAACCTTTCGCGCAAAAAAATAATGGAACTGGATGGGCACATTGGAAAATTTGTTGGCGAATTGCTCATGGGGCAATTCGATGTTCAGGCCCACCGATTTTCCGTCGCCCAGCGACGCGCCTTTATTAGCGGCCTCCATAATACCCGGACCGCCGCCCGTGATGACCGCAAGGTTATGTTCCGCGAGTTTGCGCCCAATCGTCGTCGCCGCCCGGTAGTATTTGTCGCTGGTCTTCACCCGCGCTGAGCCAAAAATCGTCACCGCCGGCCCCACCCGCGCCATCGTTTGAAACGAGTCCACAAATTCGGCCATGATTCGGAAAATCCGCCACGGGTCTTCCCGCATGAGAAAATCAATGTCGCTCATCGGCCAAGCATAATCGCGGCGAAAAGCCGAAACAAGGAGCACGTTTCTGCTAAGCCGGCACAAGGGCCGGCGCATCTTCACCATGCCACGCCTCGACGGTGGCGAAGAACTCCAGGCCATGCCGCCGGGCGATGTGTTGGAGGCGGCTTCTTAACTGCGGTGGTTCCGTGGCATCTTCAGGGCAGAGCAATGATACCGTGGCATCCACAACGTGCCGTTGCGCCGACCATTGCTCCAGCCAGTCCAGCAGTTCCGCCGTTGGCGGCAGGGCGCCGATGGCCAGCAACATGAAATGCGCATCCGCGGCCATGCCAACGGTCAGCGCAGCCAGGGGCGGCTGCTTGAGGACATGCAAATGATACGAAGCGACGCTCCAAGCCCCTCCGCCCGCGCATCGAACTGCGCGGTTTACCAGCGCCGTGGCCCGCGCGACCAGATGAGGATCATTGTAAAGGATGACGGCTTTGAACGCCGCGCCCGGCGCGTTCTTCTCCGGCCTTTCCATCATCCTCATACAGTTCATGCTTGATCCAAGGTTAAAGCGGCTTTCTGCCAGTTGGTCAGCATGATCCATGCCATTGCGGCCCAACTGCTTATGCGCCCACCATGTCAAGAATTCAAGCGGCCAATCGCTCTTTTTTGGACATGACCGGTCCCGGTCCCTGAATTCAAAGGCAGTTGCCCGGAGGGCCTTTATGCTGCAAATTTCGGGAACATGACCGAAGCTGAAAAATCACTCCAGTCGCTGCGACCCAACCGCCTGGAGGTCCAGCGGCTGCTCCTGGTGCTGGCCTTTTCGCTGTTGGCCCATTTGACCGGTATTGGAGGCTATGAAATCGCCAAAATGCTCCATTTCCTGCCGGTCTTATTTGCGAGGAGCGTCGCGGCGCCACCCCAACAATCTCCCGAACAGCCGTTGGAATTCGTCATGGTTCAGCAGCCCTCAACCAGGGCGCCGGCCAAGACCCGGTATTATGGCGCAGCCAATTCGATTGCCGCGGACCAATCGCATAAAAATTTGAACAAGCCCGAACTGAAGGGCGCCCAAGTGGAAGTAGCTCGCACGGAAACAGCGCCCCGTCCGGCGTTCAACCGGCTTCAGCCGCAACCGGCGCCCGTGGCGGCGCCGCGGCAGCCACAATCGCCGGTGCCCGCACAACCGGGCGATTTGACGCTGCCCGCGCCGGTTCCAAAGCCGCGTCCACTGAAATTGTCGCAAGTGGAGCGCAACGTTGTCCCTGGACTGGAGATGCGGCAGTCTGGGGGGGCGCGGCGGGTGGCGTTGGTGCCGGCGTTCGATGTGCGGGAGACGCCCTTTGGCGCCTATGACGAGGCATTTATCGAAGCCGTTACACAACGCTGGTATGATTTGCTGGACAGCCGGCAGTTTGCGCTGGACCGCACGGGCAAGGTGGTGGTCACGTTTCATTTGCATTACGATGGAACCATCTCGGACATGCAGATATTGGACAATACGGTCGGCATTCTGCTGGGCCAGGTTTGCGAGGACGCCATCAATGAGCCGGCGCCCTATGCGCCGTGGCCCGGAGACATGAGACGAATGGTCGGGGCGACATTTCGCCAGATTACTTTCACGTTCTATTACTATTGAATGATTATGGACGAACTTGTTTATATTTTACTGGGGCTGACTTCCATTACCGGCCTGGCGTTCATTATCGAGCGGGGCTGGACACTGCGCTGGGACAAGGTGGCGCCACGGATCATTGCCGACGCCGTGGAAGCGTGCCGGAGCGCGGACGGTGTAAACGTTTTGCGGCAGATTTGCGAGACCCGGCCCTCGCCATTGGGCCGCCTGCTGCTGCTCGCCTCCGCCCGCCTGGACTGGCCCAAGGCGGACAATGCCGATGCGCTGCAAACCGCGGCCCGCCATGAAATCGTCCGGCTGGAGCGCGGGCTGGTGGTGCTGGAAATCATCGTGGGCATCGCCCCATTGCTCGGCCTTGTGGGAACGATAGCCGGCATGATGACCCTGTTTGGCGACATCGGCGTTTCCGGGTTGAACGACGCCGCGCGGTTGGCCAAGGGCATCGCGCTCATATTGAACGCCACGCTGATCGGCTTGCTCATCGCCATCCCATCGCTCATCGCCTGGAGTTACTTCAGCAAAAAGGTCGAAGTGCTGGCGGCGGAAATGGAGGCCATTTGCGACGATTTCATCCGTCGGATGTATTCCGCGCGGGCGGATGAAATGAAAACGGTGAAAGACGCCGTGGCGCCACCCGTTGCAGCGCCGCCGCCGGTTGCGGTCCCTCCGCCTTTGCCGGCGCCCCGGTCCGGCGCGGGCCGCGGCAAACGGCCGGAAGCGGCCCGCTAGCAAATGCGTTTCTACGTTCGCAAACGCCACAGCACGCCCGCCGTCATCATCGTGGCCCTGATTGACGTGCTGATCGTGCTCGTGATTTTTTTGCTGGTCACCACCACCTTCAAACAACAATCGGCGCTCAGATTGCAACTGCCCGCGTCCGCGCAGGCCAAAAAAATGGGGGCGAATGAAAACCGGACGGTTGTGGTGAGCGTTAACGCCAAGGGCATGTATTTCATGGACGACCTGCCCGTCACCTCCGAGCAAATGCAAATGAAGCTCAAGATGGCGGCGTTGCAAAATCCGAACGTCGTCGTGGCCATCAATGCCGATACGGGGGCGCCATGGGGAAAAATCGTGCAGGTTCGCGACGCCGCCGGCGCCGCCAAAATCAAGACCCTCGTTGCCTATACCAAGGAAAAACAGAAGCCTTGAACGCATGCGCCTCACCGCCACAAATGCTTTGGATATTTGCGCTGCAATTCGGATTTAAGGCGCGGATAATGGTCCCGCCAAAAGCCCGCCAGGTCCTGGGTCACTTGCACCGGCTTCATCCCCGGCGAAAGGATGTGAACCGTAACCGCCGCGCGGCCCATCGCAACGCGGGGCGTCTCCTTGACATCGTAAAGCTCCTGAATGCGCAGCGAAATAAAGGGCGGTTTGCAACTCTCATAAACGATTTTTGGCGTCCGACCGTTGGGCAATGCCAATCGTTCCGGCGCATGGGTATCGAGCAGGTCGCGCTGGGGGGCGGAAAGCCAGGACAAAACCAGGGATTTCACGTCGCGTTCCCTGATGTCCCGCGCGCTGACGGCCCCGTGGCAGAGCTGCTCGATGAGATGTTTTTTGTCTTCACCAGCCAAGGGCGGCAATTGCAGTTCGGGGCACGTGCGGCACAGAAAATTCAGGCGCTCAATCCATTGCTCCACGCCATGGTCCCAGTTCGCCAACGGAAGGCGTCCGGCTTGGATTTCGCCGGCCAGGATTTTGGCTGCGGCGTCGGTGGGCGGCGGTTCAACGCGTTTGGCCGACAGCGCCAAGCCGCGAAATTGAAGCAATTCCGCGGCAACAACCCTCTTTTGGCCCGCGTCAAACTGCGCGTGGACGCTGGTTTGGATGTCTTGGGGAAAGAGTTCGCGGAGCCAGTCGGCTTCAATGGCCGTGGCGAGGGAAAGGATGGTATTCACCTCATTATCCCGCCCTTCGATTTCATGAACCTCGGCCGCCACAAGCAGCGGGCTGTGCTGGACGGCGCTGGATGGCGAGAGGCGCCCGCGGCGATTATGGACCAGTTCACAACGCAATGTCCCCTGGTCCAGGCGCCGGGCCACGCGGTCGCTGAAGGCAATCAGGATGCACTTTTGCAGGGCTTCATCCTTCACTTCACGCGGCGCGGTATCGAGGCCCTCGCGTTCGGCGATCCGGAGAAACTGGTCCAGGAGCGGACCGACCTGGCGGGCCGTAATGGCGTGGATGCCCAACTTGCGGCAGGCATCCAGGCGGAACTGGTTCTTCCAGGCGTAATTCCATGCGCGCATCAGTATCCAAAAATCGGACGACGCCTTTTCACCCAGGACGTCTTCCCGGCTGGAGCGGATGTCGCGGTCCGCATTTCTAATCAGCAACTCGCGGCCCTGGGTGAGCGCGGCCACCAGGGCGGCTTGATAAACGCAATCATAATCCCGCGCCGCCAGCAACATCCGCGAGTATCGCGGATGCAGCGGGAAGGCGAGCATTTTGCGGCCAATGGAAGTGATTTGTGGCGGCGCGCCGGAGGGTTCAGCCGAACCGGCGGCGGTTGAAGCGGTCGGCGCCGCCAGGGCGCCCAAATCCGTCAATAATTCTTCGGCGTGGACCAAAGACTGTTCGTCCGGTTTCTCCAGCCAACGGAACCGGCGCAGATCCTCCACGCCCGATGCTTTGAGGGTGAGGACGACTTCCGCCAGATCGAGGCGTTTGACCTCCGGCAATTCCGCCGCCGGACGATGCGGGTGTTCCTCCAAAGACCATAATCTCATGCACGTGCCCGGCGCGGTCCGCCCGGCGCGGCCGGCCCGCTGGTCAGCCGAAGATTGGGAAATTTTTTCAATCAGGAGCGTGTTGATGCCGCGGTTGGGATCGTAGCGCGCCAGCCTTGCCAGGCCGCTGTCAATCACCAGGCGGATGCCGTCAATCGTCAGCGATGTCTCGGCCACGTTTGTTGCCACCACGACTTTGCGGCGGTCATGGCGCGCCACGGCCGCGTCCTGCGCCCGGCTGTCCAGTTCGCCATGCAATGGAAGCAGGATGAAGCCCGATGATTCCGAAACGTTGCGAATGGCCTCGATTGTTTGTGAAATCTCAAAACCGCCGGGCATGAATACAAGCACGTCCCCCTCCCCGCCACCTTGAACATAGGTTGAAAATGCGGCGGCAGCCTGTTCCCAAACCGGCCGCTTGTCGTTGTACGAGGGCCGATCGGCGTATTCCATCTCAACGGGAAACTGGCGGCCTTCGGACGACAGAAAAGAACAGGAAAAAGCGCGAGGCACGGTGGCTGCGGCCTTCGTGGTTTCAATTTGGCCGCCGCGCGGCTGGGCTTGCGTCGTTCCCAGATATTTTCCCAGTTCGCCCGCGTTCAGCGTGGCGGACATGACGATCAGGTTAAGGTCGGCGCGATGCCTCTCCTGCAAGTCCAGGGCGCGGCCCAGGCTGATGTCTCCGTAGAGATGGCGCTCATGAAATTCGTCAAAGATCAGGACTGAAACGCCGGCCAGCCGCGGGTCTTCAATCATACGCCGCAGGAGAACGCCCTCGGTGACAAAACAAATTCTTGTCTTTCGAGAGGTGACGTTTTCAAAACGGATTTGGTAGCCGACCTCCGCGCCCAGGGTAACGCCCAATTCCTGCGCGACGCGGGCGGCCAGCAGGCGCGCGGCGATGCGGCGCGGCTGAAGAATAATCACCTGCCCGCCGTCGAGAAATCCGTGCCGCAGAAGAATTTGCGGCACTTGGGTGGACTTGCCCGATCCGGTCGGGGCGGAGAGAACCAGCCGGCCGCAGGATTTCAAGCGGGCGGCCAGGTCCTGCTCAATGTCATAGATGGGCAGACGCTCATTCATCCGCGGCAGTCACGGTCTCGTCGGCGAGGCGGCGTCATTCCCGCACTGAGGCGCTCAATTGCCGTCTCAGGGCTTCCACAACTTTGGCGTGCGCGGCGCTGACTTCGGCGTCGGTCAACGTCCGTTCGGCGGAACGATAGGTGAACGCGTAGGCAACGCTCTTTTGGCCGGCCGGAACGTTCTTTCCGCGAAACACGTCGAACAACTCGACGCTTTCGAGATGCGGCGGACGCGCCTGTTTGACGGTTTGCAGCACGGCATCGTGCGTGGCGGATTCGGGCACAAGCATGGCCACGTCCCGCCGGCTGGATGGAAACGAGGGCAATGGCCTGAAAGATTTGGAGGGATTGCGCCGGGCCAGCAATTGGTCCAGGTTTAATTCCGCCAAAAAGACCGGATCGCGCAGATCATATTTTCGCGCCAACAACGGCGATAGTTGTCCCATCTCGCCCAAGGGCAGTTTCCCCCCCAGCGCAATTCCCGCCGATTCAATGAACAGCGCCGTGGCCGCCTCGCGGCGGACTAATGCCGCGCCGCGAATGCCGAATTGCTCAAAGAAATCTTCCACCAGCCCTTTCAGATCATGGATGTCGAATTTCGCGTCCCGCTCCGTTCCGCTCCAAAAGCCGGGGGCGCGCCGGCCGGTCAGCGCAAGGGCGACGCGCCGTTCTTCGCGGGAACCGCCGCCATTTGCTTTTAAAAACACGCGGCCAATTTCAAACAACGCAATGTCATCGCTTTTGCGGCTGACGTTATGCCGTAGCGAATGAATAAGCCCCGGCAGCAGGCTGGGGCGCAACGTATCCATGTCCGAACTCAGAGGGTTCGCCAGAACGATCCCGTTTTCCACGCCCCGGCATTCCGCGGCTGCCAGCAGCGTCTGGCCCTGCGCCTCGTTCAGGCCCAATGCCGCCAGGATATGCCGCGCCGCGCTGATTTGATCATGGACGGCGTCATAAGGATTTGCGCCCACGGCGCCCCGCGGCGGCGTTGCCGGAATTTTTTCCGCGCCATGCAGCCGTCCCACCTCCTCGATCAAATCCACCTCGCGCTTCAAATCCACCCGGAAAGTGGGAACCTGGAACGAGCAAACGCCGGGGCTTTGTTCCGTGACTGTCAAACCCAGCCGGGTCAAATGCGTGATTTGTTCGGCGTGAGAAATCGGGATGCCCAGCAGCGCCGTTGTCCGTTGAAAATGCAGCGCAATCTCCGCCGGCCTGGCCGGCGCCGGATATTCATCCACAACGCCGCCGGCCAGTTGGCCGCCGGCCGTTTCCAAAATCAATTGCGCGGCGCGGCGGCTGGCATGGTCGCAAACGCCAATGTCCGCCCCCCGCTCAAACCGGTAGCTCGACTCGCTCCGCAACTCAAGCGCCTTGCTGGTGCGCCGGATGTTGGTGGGCGAAAAATACGCGCTCTCAATTAGAACATCCCTCGTCTCATTTCCGATTTCGGTATTTTGTCCGCCCATGACGCCGGCCAGCGCGATGCTCTTGCTTTCATCCGCAATCACCAGCATGTCCCCCGTGAGCGCCCGTTTTTGGCCGTCCAGCGTCACAAAAGCTTCACCCTCTTTTGCCCGCCGCACGATGATGGTTGGCTTGCCCTCGCCCGAAATCAAATGATAATCGAAGGCATGGAGCGGCTGGCCCGTTTCCAGCATCACGTAGTTTGTCACATCAACCACGTTGTTGATGCTGCGGACACCCGCCTTTTCAAGCGCCTCGCGCAGCCAATCCGGACTCGGTCCGATTTTAACGCCCCGAACCACGCGCGCCGTGTAGCGGCCGCACAAGCCGGTGTCTTCGATGCGGACGCCAACCAGATCGGCCACGCGCCCGGCCGATTCAGGACACGCCGGCTCCGGCAGCTTCACTGCGTTTCCGGTGAGTGCCCCGATTTCCCGGGCAATCCCCGCCCAACTGTTTAGATCGGGGCGGTTGGGAGTGATCTCCAGGTCGTAAACGACGTCACCGCCCGCCCGCCCCAGGTATTCGGCAAAAGACTGCCCGATCTTTGCGTCCGCCCGCAGGATGAGCAGTCCGTCCACGGCATCAGCCAGCCCCAGTTCCTGCGGCGAACACATCATCCCCTGGCTCGTGATGCCGAAAACCTTGCGTTCCTTGATGACAAACGGTTCCTTGTCTCCCGGCTTCATTGGCAGCGCAAAATTGGGCAGAATGAGCGCAACTTTGTCCCCCGGCTTGTGATTTTGCGCGCCGCAAATGATCGTCCGCTCCATCTTGCCATCGGCGACCCTGCACACCGACAATTTGTCCGATCCGGGAACGGCATCGCGCGAGAGAATTTGCGCGACAACGATGCCCTCAAATTCGCCGGCCACTTTGCGGACGTTTTCCACCTCGATACCGAGCATGGTAAGCCGTTCAGCCAGTTCGTCGGGCGGCCAGTCAAAATCAACGTAACGTTTGAGGCGGCTGAACGTTATTTTCATGCGCCCGTCTCCTTGTCTTTGGGTTGGAGACGCCGGAACCGTTCGGCGAACAGGAAAAAGACCCCCGGCCCGAAGCACAGCAGCATGATGGAAATGCCCGTCGCAATGCCCCAAAAAGTGCCCGCTGGCGCGCAACAATCGCCGCGGCGACGCACGATTACGTGGCTGGGCACGGCAACGAGAAGTTCGAGAATGCTGCCGGCAAGGAGCCAGCGGACTGAACGTTTGAGCAGTGAGTCCGGGTCATCCGAATCCGCGAAATGCCGAAAAACTATCGTCCACACAATCCAGAAGGCAAGCAGCGTGACGATGGCGGCGACAATGATCTCCAACCCCTTCGGATTCTCCAGGCTCGGATTGAAGGGAATCAGGTAGCTGAAAACGTTCAGTCCCTGCTCTTTGAACCCGGCGCACAAAACGTCAATTAGGCCCGCAAACAGGAGGTTGGCCAGCAGGAAGCCGGTGACCAGGCAGGGAATTTTCAACGTGCGGCGCGGAATGAACCGGCGTTCCGCGATTTCCAGCGGCAACAGCAACAGCAGCGCCTGCCCGGCCACGAGCACGGCCACCCACAGCCAATACCACCAAGTCTGGAAAATCGCGGCATACCGGCTCAACGGATCGTTCGGGACCTTCCAGGGATGAAAAGCCAGCCACAACGCCGGCACTGTCAAAAGCGACAAGGCCAGCGCATAGAGCAAAACGGTAAGAACCGCCCAACGTTTCATTGTCGGATATGGAGTCAGAAAACACCCCGCCGCGCCAGTCAAATTGACCATTCATTGACAATGGACGGGCAACGCCATTCCTTCCCTCCACCCCCTTCCTTTTCTGGTCACATTTAATGGGAGTCAATTCGATGATCCACTGGAACAGCCGGGCCGCAAACCCGCCCTTGCCAAGGCGTCGTCCGGCCCTTTTAATGGTGGAGGGTGGGGCGCTTGGCACAGCGGTTAGCGCGACTCGTTTACACCGAGTAGGTCGCAGGTTCGAATCCTGCAGCGCCCACCATTTTTCGCTTAAAAGCCAATGTTCGGCCCATGTTCGGAACCACGATTCCGCCCTCGTCGTTTCCCTCTGCCGCCCCGGTTTTTGCCGGCCGCCCCCTGGCTAAATTTGCTTCCGCTGAACAAATCCCAACAGCGCGGTCGGGCTGCTGAAAAAGTGAACAAGTTTTTTGACGCTCAAAAAGCCCCGTCAATAAAGGCTTTTTTAAATAATCGCTTCCCCAAACCGTCCGTTTGGCACCGGCGCTGCTTAAGCGGGCAAACCGCGCATGGATGGGCCAGTGCGCGGTGTCAAAACACATAAACTTATGAAGAAAATTGAAGCGATCATAAAACCGTTCAAGCTCGAAGAGGTAAAGGACGCCTTGAGTGAAATCGGCATCGAAGGCATGACCGTCACCGAGGTCAAGGGGTTTGGCCGCCAGAAGGGCCATACCGAAATCTATCGCGGCAGCGAATATACCGTGGATTTCCTGCCCAAGATAAAAATCGAACTGGTCCTGGGAGACGCCCAGGCGGACGCCGCCGTTGCCGCCATCATCAAATCCGCCAAGACCGGCAAAATCGGCGACGGCAAGGTCTTTGTTTATGCCATTGAACAAGCGGTGCGCATCCGCACCGAAGAGAAAGGCGAATCAGCCGTTTGATTTCACAACCTTCAACCAGAACCATCCAAAAATAAAAATCATGAAACGAATTCTTTTGACCCTCCTCGCGGTTGCCGCCGGCTCATTTGGCGCCTTTACGTCGCGGGCTGACACGTCAACCAATCTCCCGGCCCCGACGCTCGAAGAGCGCGTGGCCTCCATGGAAGCCTACTTCCAAAACGGCGACCCGACCGTGCCATTCAAGGACACCAACGGCAATCAAAACGTGCAATGGGGTCCCATCATCAATACCAGCCTGATGAATAGCACCGGCGTGGTAGCCGGCTATCCGGGCGCCGGGCACAATGCCTGGCTCCTCACCAGCACGGCCTTGGTCCTCTTCATGACGTTGCCGGGTCTGGCGCTGTTTTACGGCGGGCTCGTGCGCAGAAAGAACGTCCTCTCCGTCATCGCACAATGCTTCTTCATTACCGGCCTCGTCACCATTCTCTGGGTGATATGCGGTTATGGAATGATCTTTGGCGGGACGGGCAATCCGGCCAAGGAAGACTGGATTTCGGGCATCGTCGGCAGTCCATTCATCTGCTGGATGATGAACAACGTCACTTCCGCCCCGAACCCGAACTATTCCTACTGGGTCTCGGAAAACGTGGTGGCGATGTTTCAATTGATGTTCGCCATCATCACTCCGGCCCTCATCGTCGGCTCCATTGCCGAGCGCATGAAATTCAAGGCCATCGTGATTTTCATGACCTTGTGGATGCTCATCGTTTATTTCACTCAAGGCCACATGGTCTGGGGTATCAACGGCATGATGAACGGCTGCTGGAACGCCAATGCCAAAATCCACGCGCTTGACTTCGCAGGCGGCACGGTCGTGCATATGTCGTCAGGCTGGTCCGGCCTCGTGCTCTGCATCATGCTCGGCAAACGTTACGGTTTCGGGAAGGAGAACTTCACGCCGCACAGCATTGTCCTCACGTTTATCGGGGCCGCCATGTTGTGGGTCGGCTGGTATGGGTTCAATTCCGGCAGCGCCGTCGCTGCGGACGTGATTGCCGCCAACGCCTTTACGACCACCACGATTGCCACGGCCGTCGGCTCGTTCGTGTGGCCCATGTGGGAATGGCTCGTCAAGGGCAAACCCAGCGTCCTGGGCTTCTGCTCGGGCGCCGTCGCGGGATTGGTCGTCATTACGCCCGCTTGCGGCTACGTCCTGCCGTCAGGTGCGATCTGGATTGGCATTGCAGCGGGAACGATTCCGTGGTTCTTCTGCTACAAGGTTAAGGGCTGGCTGGGCATGGATGACGCTTTGGATGCCTGGAGCGTTCACGGCATCGGCGGCCTCGTAGGCGCCCTCATGACCGGTATGTTCGCCCGCACGGCGGCCAACCCCAATCTGGCCACCAACATGAGTAAATACGTCACCAACAGCATCTTCCAACCGCTCGTTTGGGAGCAAATCAAGGCCATCTTCGTCTCGCTGGCGCTGTTCATCATCGGCACGATTGTCATTGCGCTCATCACCAAGGCGCTCGTCGGCCTGCGTCCGACCGAGGAAGTCGAAATCGCCGGATTGGATATTAATGAACATGGCGAGGAAGGCTACGCAATGTGAATAACTAATGCTCGACGCTGCGCCGGTTAGCTGCGAAAGTGGCTCCCGGCGCAGCGGTTGGCTCGCGGTTGGCGGGAATCCTGCCCGAAAAACAACACACAAAAATACATTCTACATACATATCCTATGGCAACACCCAAGAGCGTTTTGGAAATGGCAAAAAAGGCGGGCGCCAAGATGGTGGACGTGAAATTCGTGGACACCTTCGGTACCTGGCAGCATTTCAGCCTGCCCCTGTCTGAAATTACGGAAGAGTCCTTCTCCGAAGGACTGGGCTTCGACGGCTCCTCCATCCGCGGCTGGAAATCCATTGAGGCGTCCGACATGCTCGCCATGCCCGATCCCGAAACCGCGTTCATGGACCCCTTCATGGCTGAACCCACCCTAAGCCTCACTTGCACCATTGCCGAAACCGGCACCCGCGAGCCTTACAGCCGCGACCCGCGCGGCATCGCCCAAAAGGCCGAGCAATATCTCGCCTCAACAGGCATTGGCGATCAGGCCTTCTTTGGTCCGGAAGCGGAGTTTTTCATCTTTGACAACGTTTCTTTCGATTCCTCCAGCAACGGCACCTTTTATTCCGTGGACTCGGAGGAAGGCATCTGGAACACCGGCAAAAACAAGTGCGGCTGCTGCGACAGCCCCAATCTCGGCAACAAAATCCGCCACAAAGAAGGCTATTTCCCGGTCGCCCCGCTCGATACCCAGCAGGACATTCGCACTGAGATGGTCTTGGTCATGGAATCCCTCGGCGTCAAAATCGAACGGCAACAC
Source organism: Verrucomicrobiota bacterium (assembly GCA_028872915.1). Classification (GTDB taxonomy): domain Bacteria; phylum Verrucomicrobiota; class Verrucomicrobiia; order Limisphaerales; family UBA11358; genus UBA11358. The sequence goes on along the minus strand of JAGWNY010000003.1, from coordinate 2,419 downwards.
CACGAAGTCGCCACCGCCGGCCAGGCTGAAATTGATTATCGCTTCAGCACCCTCGTCACCTCCGCCGACTGGATGATGATCTACAAATACGTTGTCAAGAACGTGGCCAAAAGGCATGGCAAAACCGCCACGTTCATGCCTAAACCGTTGTTCGGAGACAATGGCTCCGGCATGCACACTCACCAAAGTATCTGGAAAAAGGGCAAGCCCCTCTTCGCCGGCAAGGAATACGGCGGGTTGAGCGAGACCGCTCTTTATTACGCCGGCGGCCTCCTCAAACATGCCAAGGCCCTCTGCGCCATCTGCAATCCCACCACCAACAGCTATAAACGCCTCGTGCCCGGCTTCGAAGCCCCGGTCAATCTGGCCTACAGCGCCCGCAACCGTAGCGCGGCCATTCGCATCCCCACTTACAGCGACAATCCGAAGGCCAAGCGCCTCGAATACCGCCCCCCCGATCCCGCCGCAAATCCCTATCTCGCCTTCGCCGCCCTTCTCATGGCTGGCTTGGATGGCGTTCAAAACAAAATCAAGCCCGGCGCGCCCCTCGACAAAAATATCTACGAACTGCCGCCCGAAGAACTTAAGAAAGTTCCAAACGTGGCCGGCAGCCTCGCCGAGGCCCTCGACTGCCTGGAAAAAGACCACGCCTTCCTTCTCAAAGGCGACGTGTTCACTTCTGACTTCATCGAAATGTGGATCAGCAACAAACGCCGCGAAGCGGACACCATCCGGCTGCGTCCGCATCCCCACGAATTCCACATGTATTACGACGTGTAAAAAACACAACAACCCGCCGGAGGACCGGGGAGAATGGCGCGGACTTTCGTCCGCGCCATTTTTTCATCCGCCACCCGATGAAGTGCCGTTACACAAGCACTTGCGGCAGGGTCAGCTTGCCATGCGGCGCCAAATCATCTTCAAGCGGCCCATGCTGAATCTTGTGGTTGAGCAGGTAGATGAATACCGCAAACAGCAAAAAGTAAATGAACGTAAAAAGCGCGAGCGACGCCACCACAACGTTCGCCCTCAATATCGCGGATAAACCCTGCGGCGTGCGCATTAACCCATACACAATCCACGGTTGCCGGCCCACTTCCGCCGCAAACCACCCCAGTTGATTCGCAATTTCAGGACCGAGCACCGAAAACACCAGTATCCAGAGCATCCACCGCTTTTCATACAGAACCTTGCGCCACGAAAAATACGTCCCGAGCGCCGCCACCGCGATCAACGCCATCCCTATGCCCACCATTCCATGAAAAAATAAAAAAGATGCCTCGACAGGCGGGCGGTCCTGCGGCTGAAACGCATCCAAACCCGTCACCGTCGCCCCGGTATTGTGCGCCACCAGCCAGCTCAACAACCCTGGCCATTGCAGACCCACCACTTTTTGCCGCCCTTCATCCACGTAACCCGCCAGCGTCAGCGGCGCATTGGACTCCGTTTGGTAAAGTCCCTCGAAAGCAGCCAGCTTCGCCGGCTGATAGCGGGCCACTTCGCGCGCGCTCATGTCCCCGCTCAACAATTGCAGCAGGGATGCCACCAAACCCGTTGTCAGCCCGATGCGTAGCGAACGTCGGGCGAAATCTTCATGTTTTTTCTTCAGCAGATAAAACGCCCCCACGCTCGCCACCAGAAATGCCCCCGCCTGCCATGCGCCGCAAAGTGTGTGAAACAACCGGTCTCCCGAGGACGGGTTCATCACCATCGCCCAAAAATTCGTGATTTCAGCCCGCCCGTTCACAATATGATAACCCGCGGGCGTCTGCATCCATGAATTGGCGACCGTAATCCATACCGCGCTGAAATGCGCCCCCAGGCAAACCATGCACGTGGACAAAAAATGCACCTTGCGGCTCACCTTGTCCCACCCAAACAACAGCACCGCCAGAAAGCCCGATTCCAGGAAAAAGGCGAAAATGCCTTCCGCCGCCAGCGCGCTGCCGAAAACGTCCCCCACAAACCGCGAATAAGCCGCCCAATTCGTCCCGAATTCAAACTCCATCACAATGCCCGTCGCCACGCCCAGCGCAAACGTGAGTGCGAACACGCTCGTCCAGAACTTCGCCATCTGATGATAAACCGGATTGTTCGTCTTGAGCCAGGCCGCCTCCATGATCACCAGCATCACGCCCAGTCCGATACTCAGCGGCGGGTACAGATAATGAAAGCCTATCGTCAACCCGAATTGGATGCGCGACAATGTAAGAACATCCATGGACCGAAAGAATGCTCCGTTCGCCCGCCTCGGTCAAGGCCATGAAGGCCGTTCCTCCCCCACGCCTGTCAAAACTCTTTAGAAATGTCCCCCTCTTAACTCACGAGAAAATGTCCCCTGGTTGTGGTTGGTTGTTTATTCTCCCGGTTGGGGCTGCGGGACGCAGAGAGGCCGGAGCGTAGCGGAGGCCGACCGGAG
>JAGWNY010000091.1 GCA_028872915.1 Verrucomicrobiota bacterium | reverse complement strand
TCGCAGCCGGTGCTCGGATTGGTGGTGGCGAGGTCCTGTGCGACCCAGATTTTGTCAATGACGCCGTCCCAGCAGATGCGCTGGCCGCCGTTGGTCGCCGCCATCAGGTCGTTGCGTTCGGAGACGCAGGTGTCCGCCCAGTAAATCATGTTGGTCAGGATGTTGATGTCGCCCGTCGTCTCATACATCAAGCCCATCGCTTCAAGGTTGTTGCCGCCGGAAAAATCGGCCCAGGCGTTGTGAGTGGTGCCGTTGAGCGCGCCCCATGGCGTCGGCGGGGGAACCTGCGCGGCCATGTAGGCCTTGAACGAATCAATTTCGTTCTGCGTAATTGCGCCGGCAAGACTGTCAATGGCCAGCGATACATTTTCGAACAAATACCAACGCTGGTTGTTCGCTCCGGTGTAAGCGGCTTGATCCATTTCTATGCCTTTGTTGGTGTTCGAATTGGGGTCTTCGAGCACCAGGCCGCTGTTGAGATTGTAGAAGGTGTAGCTGCCGTCGCTGTTCTGCACCGGCAGCCACTGATCGTCTCCCGTCGTCCCAAACGTCCATTGCACAATCGGCGCGCCGTTCGTCGTGGCCGCGTTCGCCACGGAAACATCCTTGCCGCTCAGAATGCTGGTGATTTGGTAATAGCCGTTGCTCGTCGCTCCGAACGTCCACAGCTCGTTGTTGGCGCCGCTGTAAGTCCATTGGATAATGCAGGCGCCGTCGCTCGTCAGGTTGTTTGATACGTTCAAGGAAAGCGTGCTGGCAACGTTCTCCAACTGGTAGTTGCCGATAAATCCAAAGGCCTGTGGTGCTCGGTCAAACAACAGGATTGTGGCCAATGAGAAAAGAAGATTTTTCATGGATCGCGGTGCGGTGAATCGCGCCTACCTTCGCAGACGTTACCCGCGGCTGCAATACCCATGTTCGGGTGTATATCGGCAGTCAGCGTCCAAAGTATTTTGCCGCCGCCTCCGTGCGCGAACGAACGTGAAGCTTGTGGTAAATGTGCTTCAAATGCATCCGCACGGTTTCAAGGCTGATGCCCAGCATGTCTCCTATCTCCTTGTAAAGAAACCCCTTGGCCAGCAACGCCAGTACCTCCTGCTCCCGCTTGCTCAACCTTTCCACGTCCGGCGGCGTCTTGATTTGGCTGAAATAGCCCACCACCTTGCGCGCAATTTGCGGCGACATCGGCGCGCCCCCGGCCTGCGCCTGCTCGATCGCCGGAATCAATTCCGCTCCAATCCGGCTCTTGAGCAGAAATCCACTCGCGCCCGCCCGCAACGCGTCGAACACCATGTCCGTGTCGTCATGCCTCGTTAGAATCAGAATGACCAGTCCCGGCAATTGCGCCTTCAGCCTCGCCACGCACCCGATGCCGTCCATGCCCGGCAGGTTGATGTCCACCAGCGCCACGTCCGGTGGAACCAGCGGAATTTTCTCCAAGGCATCCTCGCCCGTCGCATGGCTGCTGATGCAGTGCAGCGACGGCGCCTGATTCAGCAAAGCCATCAGGTTTTCCCGCGTGCCGCGGTCGTCTTCAACAATGGAAACGGTAATGGGCATCCGGTTGAATGTTATTCTAGACGCTGGAAGTCCCTTTCATCTTCAGCGGAAACTTCAGCGTCAACGAAATCCGCGTCCCCGCCCCCGGACGGCTCTCCATTTCAAATTGTCCTCCCGTCTCCTCCATCCGCTGGCGCATGTTGCGCAAACCGTCCGCGCAAAGGTCGCCCGAAACACCGTCGAATCCTTTCCCGTTGTCCTCGATAACGATGGCCAGGGATGCCCCCGCCAGCGACGCCCGCAGCCGCACTTCGCTCGCCCCCGCGTGGCGGACGACGTTGTTCAATGCCTCCTTTACCGTCAAAAACAAATGATGACGGGCTTCCGGCGGCATCGCTTCGGGCGGAAATTCCTGCGGGAAATCCACCCGGCAGCGCATGCCCGCTGCTTGCGAAAATTGAACCGCGTAGCGGTTGAGGTAATCCATCAATTGAGGAAGGGTATCGTGGCGCGGATTGACTGCCCAGACGATTTCGTCCAACGATTCGCCGGCCTGCCGCGCCGTCGTCGCAACCTTGCCCATCCACCCGCTCATTCCTTCCGGCCGCGACCGTTTGGCCAGTTCCAGCAGTAGATCAATCTCCGTCAGCCGTCCCCCAAGGTCGTCATGCATGTCCCGCGCGATCCGGGCGCGCTCCCGGTCCAGCGCCGCTTGTTGTTGAAACCTTTGCAGTTTCAATCGTAACCGCCGAAACGAAATGTAACGCACAATCGCTATCACGCCGGCCGTGAAAACTGCCAGCGCCAGCCCCTTGAACCACAACGTCTGCCACGCAAAGGGCGCCACCGATATCGCCAGAACCGGTGCTTCCCGCCATGGGCCGTCCCCGTTGCGCGCCTCCGCTTTGAATAAATAATTCCCCGCCGGCAGCCTCGAATACCCCGCCTTGCGTTCGCTTCCCGCTGCGATCCAATGCGCGTCCAGTCCGCTCAGTTGATACCGAAAACTCGCGTTTTCCGGTGCGCTCAAATTCAACGCCGTCCAGTCAAATTCCAGCCGCGAATGCCTCGGCGCCAATCGCAGCAACGCCGGCGTCCGCGCCAGGTTCACCCGCGCCTGTGCCGGCAATATCTTCCCATAATCCGCGACAATTTTACCGTCCACCACCACCCGTTTGAGAAGAACCGGCGGCGCGCTCGAATCGGCCCCGTCGCGGCGCGGGTCAATCTCCGCCAATCCCGTGCTCATTGGCATCCACAAAACCCCGTCCCGGCTCCGGGCTGTTGTCGGCCAATGCCCAAAGTTCGCCTGCAAGCTCGGCAGGCCAACGTTCCGGCCGTACTGAATGCACTCCACGCCCGGCGACTTGCCTTCCGCAACCGCCTTCAACGATTCCTCGCGCGCCTTGAAAATTCCGTGGTCGGAGCCAAACCATAAATAACCGCGATCATCCGCGATGATCTGCGAAAGATAATCGTCAGGCAGCCCTTGTCCCGTCGTAACCCGCCCCGTTCGGCCATCCCCGCTCAACCATCTCAATCCCCCGCTCGCGCACCCAAACCACACGCTGCCGTCCCGCGTCGCGCATATCGCGCGAACGGAAGTCCGCCCTCCGAAAACGTTCGTTGTCTCGTCTCGCGCCTCATTGCCGTGAATGCGCATCAACACCCCCCGCGTCGTTCCCGCCCAAATATCTCCCGCCGAGTCTTGAACCAGCGCGCGAATGAAGCCGGCATTTGCCGGCAACGTGAAATTTTTCCATTGTCCCCCCTCAAACCGTTGCAAACTGTCCGGCCCCGCTCCCGCCACCCACAAACTCCCGTCGGCCGCCGCCAGCAGCGCGTGTATGTACATGCACGCCAGCCCATCGCCGCGCCCCCAGCTTTTCCATTGGCCATTGCGCAATCGAAACAACTCGTTTCTCCCCCCCACCCACGTCGTCCCGCGCCCGTCCGCCGTCACGCACGAGGCGTCCTGTCCCTCCCAGCCCGAATTCGCCGCCGCCAAATGCCACCCGTTCCCCGTCCGGCGCGCCAGCAGGCCGTTTTGTGTCACCGCCCACATCGTGCCATTGCTGTCCTCGCAAATGGACTCCACCGATTCAAACGGCAGCCCTTCCCCCGCGCCTTCCAGCTTCACCACGCACGGACGAATGCGTTCCAGCCCGCCCCCGCCAGTGCCCGCCCAAATATCCCCTTCCGCGTCCTGCATCAGGCACTGGATTTGCGGATACGACGTTTCAATCCGTTCGAAGCCCCCGGCGGTGTGACAAAAAAGGCCTCCGTGCAATGTCCCTATCCAAATGTTTCCATCCCTGTCTTCAAGCACCTGCGTGGGTGTGGAATGGGATGGCCCGTTCTCATAGGCCCCAATTTCTTCAATCCGGCCGCCGGCTTTGTATTTGAACAGCCGCGAGCCTCCACAAATCCAAACGCCCCCTTCCCGCGATCCCGCCAACTGCATTCGCGACATTCCCCGCAGTTCGGTCAATACGCGAAACCGTCCGTTTTCGTATTGTCCCACGTAGCCCCCGCGCGTGAACCAGACCTTTCCCTTCCGGTCCCGCGCCAGCGAAAGGCTGTAATCCCGGCTCGGCAATCCCTGCGCCTCCGAAAATGCCTGCACGCGGCCGTCCTTGATGCGACGCAATTGCGGGCCGGCATATGCCAGCCAGATGCCCCCCTCGCCGTCTTCGATCATTTGGCGCACGATCAGATCCGGAAGCTGGTTGGTGAAAATCTCGACGGTGTTGTCCGTCTTGACGCGAACCACCGGGCCATGGGCCGTGGCCATCCATAAACTGCCGTCGCGCGCCGTGACGAATGCCCGCGCGTTCTGGTGATAGCCCGGAACAATTTGAGACGGCGTCAATAATTCAAATTGCGTTCCGTCAAAGCGCGCCAGCGATCCGGGCGTCGCGATCCATAAAAAACCATCCGGCGTTTGCGCCAGGCTCGTCACCGTGTTATTGGGCAAACCCTCATCCGTTTGCCATTCCCGGACCGACCACCCCAGATTCGCGGCGGTCGCAATCATCCCCGTGCCCAAAAACACCGTCGGCATCAGCAATCCTCGGAGCGTCATTTTAAAGAACCAATATCATCTGAAACACCGCCATTGGCAAAGTTTCACGGCATTCTTCGACGGATTCCCTTTCCTGGCAAGCCGCGACTTCCCGCCATAATCTGAATAAAGTCGCCCTTTAACCCGTCAAATCCTGAAATATACCCCTTTCCTGCTTTTATGAAGCCAACGAAATTCTGCCTATTTTCCTGGTCGCGGTTCCGCTCTTTTGCCTCGAATCCGGCTTTTGCCCTCGTGGCCGGCCTCTTCTTCGCGTCCCCTGCGGCGTCGAAGGAAGCATCACCGCCAGCAATTTGCCGGTGGCGCTCCAAATGTTGCTTGCCGTATTGCCCCGCGCGTCGGTGGCGCTCAACTCATTGGCGGCGGCATCGTAAGCAAGCCTTACAATGACGTTTGTCGGCGCAACGGAGTTGGTCAACTGCCTCCGATTGTTGTAGCTGAAAGTTGTCACGTTCCCATTGCCGTCGGTGTGGCTGGTCACGTCGCCAAACGGATCGTTCACGAAACTTTCCTGGTCGCCGTTCGGGTACGTGATGTGCGTCAACCCGCCATAAGCATCATAACCGTTATATTGAATCGTGCCCCCGGAATCGGTGCGGCTGGCCAGCGTGCCATCCGGGTTGTAGGAGAAATTCACCCAATCGCCCGCGCCGTTCGTCTGGCCGGTCAGCGAAAATTGGGCGTTGTAACCGAAGATGCTGATGTTCCCGCGCGGGTCAATTTGCTTGATCAAACTGGTTTGGAGTTTGGGCAAATTCATTGTGCCGCGCTTTTATTGACACGAGAACATTCTCTGTGCAACCTGAAAATTGACATAGCTGGAGCAGTCGCATCCCTGACCGAAAACGAACCGGGCGTGCTGAGGTGAAACAGACTCGCGAAACCACGCCCCTGTGTTGGCCGGGACAGTGCTACGAGGTGGGCAAGGCATTGGGATGTTCAGTTGATGTAGGCAATCTTTGCTTCCTTGTGTCGCGTTCGTAGCCGAGAAGCCGTTCCAGCGTTTAATTTTCATTGGCATCGCGCGTGCTATGGTTGGCGTGTAAAGTTCATCTCCGGTTTCCGTCCGGGTCATAGGAGTTCGTGACGCCGCCGACATTCAGCAGGCGGTTGCGAGCATCATAAGTGTAGGCCGTGAATGTGTCGTTGGTCAGCGGGCCGCTGGTCAAGTTCCCATCTGAATCAACGCCGACGTTTTGAAGG
>JAGWNY010000035.1 GCA_028872915.1 Verrucomicrobiota bacterium | reverse complement strand
GAAGGACTCAACAGTTTGTTTTCAGCGACCAAACGCAAGGCGCGCGGTTATCGATCCACGGAGTACCAGACCGCGATGCTCTACTTCGTGGCTGGCAAGTTGGAAGTTCCATACTATGGCTGATTACCCATTACAAACGTCGAAGAAGCCCCGTTTTTTGATTTGGTTCTCCCACGCTCGCGCTTCCGCCGGCGCCAACGATTACCTTGACCCAAGAAATCGGTTGCCCGGAAGAATCTTCACCTTCCATCGCCCGCATGGGCCTGCCATTGACCAGCAACGTGTCGCGCGCGCCGGCAAACGCGGCCTGCCAAATCAATGCCGGGCCGCGTTGATTGGTAAATTCCGTTTTCCGATCGCCTTCGTGGCGCACCGTCACTTCATTCGCGCGAATGGGCAGGTTGCGAAGCTCCGCCCATTTTACATTTTCCGGGAGCGCCGGCCGGGTCTGAACGATCACTTCCACCCAATTGCCCTTTTGGGCCGACCGCAACGGTGAGGTAAAAATTAAATTGATGCCCATCGTGCCGTTCACCAAATTCCCGATCCAGGAGAAGGAAGTTTCGGGATATTCGCGGCGGCTGTTGGAACCGAAGGCGGCGTTCATCAATTGTTGATAGCCGGCGTCCGGGTGGTCGCAATAGCGAACGGTATCCCATAGAAGATTTTCCGGGCCGCGCCCTTCCAGACGATAATTTTTGTCCAGGCGCGCGTAAAAGCAGTGATTGGCAGCGTCCCACCAGGTATTGGTCAGCAGATGTTCCACCGCGGCGGCTTTGTCCAAAAACTCGAGTGCCAGGTCCGCATTAGCCCGCGCTTGCTGGATGCGCGCGTAGGCCAGATAGGCGGCGCGTTGCGTTTCCAAAACGTCCACGCCCAGGACGTACGAATGGTCCTGCTCGTTGTAACCGGGTATGCCGCGGTTTTTGGGGAATTTCCTTGCCGGATCAAAAATGCCGCGCACGTTCAACAAACGGGGACGCTTCATCACTTCATCAATGCCCAGGCCCCATCGCCCGACGTAGTCATTAACGGTTCGATTATAGAAATTCAGAAAGACGGGATCGTTGAGATACGATTGGTCGCCCGTCCACACATACATGCGGAAACAGCAGGCGAGCACGTCGAAGTTCGCCGGCAGGTTATACCAAAACTCCGCGTCGTTCTTGTAATCCACCGGGGCGGGCTGATCGAAGCGGTTGATTTCCCAATAGCTGCACCAGTCTTTGGAATCGGAAACCGCCGCCGCAAAATGCCGCAGCATGTTGAGATTGAACCGGGCCAGGCCGAGGGCCTGCGCGCCCATTGCCTGATGGGCCGTGTCCCTCATGCAGAACGCCTCGCGGCCCGGTTCGGCGGCTTCATACCAGGGGCCGACGGGGTCGCCATCGTCAAAGACGTACGCCATGGCTTGCGCATTGGCCCACCGGAACGCCCGGTTCAATCGCTGGTCCGACGAATCAAATTCCAGCGGCGATCGGACGGCATTGGTGGCCGGCGCCACGTTGCTGGCGCCGGTGATATAAGAGCCGACGGAGCGGTAGAAATTTGCATGCGGTTCGGCGGCAAAGGCGGCGGCATGCAGAAAAACGGCCGCGGCGGTGGATTGGAGGAAAAGTTGGGCGAAGCAGCGAGAGGCGACGCGCATAATGATCAATTCCGGCGCGGAACACGGCGGAGGTCTTCTCATTGTCAAGATTACATATTACCAGCCGAATGCCTTGACCGGGTTGCTCCGCTTCTCAAATCGAAGCCTTCCAATTCCAGGCTGAGTTTTTCACCTGCCGGGAATTTATGCCGGCGCTTCACCGCGGCGCAAGCCATTTCCGCCGTTCCTCCCGCGGTCACGAAAGAACAATGCTTTCGCCCCCCGAGAAAATTTCCCCTGCCGTTTATCCTTGACCAGGCTGTGAAGCGGAAAGAACATCACAAAAGAGGCGCGTTGATCGTGGACAACAAGCGAATGGCGAAATTCGAGATGATGAGCGGGCGTCTGTTTTTCCTTGCGAGGTCCCGTATGCCTGCCGGCCTTTGCCTGGCCTGTTTTCTGGCATCAACGATTCCCAGCCCGGCTGCGCCGCCCGGCTACGTGCTGCAATGGTCGGATGACTTCACCAACCAATCCTTGAATCTCAACTGCTGGAGCTACGCCCAAACCGGCTGGCGCCGCTCCGCCTATAACACGCCTTCGGCGGTGGCCGTCACCAATGGCTGCCTGGTTATTAGCACTTATACGGCCGGCGGCACCAATTTTACCGGCTTCATTGACACGGCGGGGAAAGTCCTCAACAGCTACGGTTATTATGAAGCCGCCATCCAATTCTCAAACGCGCCCGGCAATTGGTCGGCATTTTGGCTGCAGTCGCCCTTCGTGGGGAACACCAACAACAACCCGACCAACGGCGTGGAAACGGACATTTTTGAGCATCGTTGCGTGGACGCGAACGGCAATTCATGGCTCAATGGCGGCGACCATGCCTTGCATTGGAATGGTTACGGCGCCGCCGAACAAAGCCGCAGTTGGAGTTCAACAAATCTGGGCGTGGGCCGCGGTTTTCATGTCTATGGATTGTTGTGGACCTCAAACCGCTACACGTTTTACGTGGATGGCAGGATCACCTGGACAACCAATGATCTGGTTTCGTCGGCTTTGCAATACATCCGCCTGACTTCTGAAGTCCAATCCAATGGCTGGGCGGGCGCCGTCCCTTCCGGAGGCTATCCCAACGCGGCCAACAGCCCGTTGAAGATGTTCGTAGATTATGTCCGATACTATGCCCCGCCGATTCCCCTGGAACTGAACCGCACCGCGGCCACCGGGGCCGTCATATTGAGTTTCTCTGGCGAGAGCGGAAAGAATTATCGCGTTTTGGCCGGCACCAACCTGTTCCTGCCGCGGACCAATTGGACGATATTGGCCGGCGGCACGTTTGGGCCGGGTTGGATAAATTACACCGATGATTCGGCAGTCATCCCGCGCAAATTTTACGGTATCGCTTCTCCGTAACGCGAATCATCCGGCCCGTTTGAGCTTGCTCATCCGAGCCGGCCTCCGCCCATCACCCTGGAATTTCCGCCTCGACCAGCTTCGCAAGCAGCGCCAGGGATTCCTGCCAACCCAGGTAGCACATCTCCGTCGGAATGGCGTCCGGAATTCCTTCCTGCACAACGGTCAGGTCGGTTCCGCACAAAACCTTTTTCAGGGTCACGGTCGTCCGCATCTCGCCCTTCAAGTTCGGGTCGTCGAATTTGTTCGAGTAGCGGATGCGTTCATGCGGCAACAGTTCGAGATACGCGCCGCCAAAAGAATGGCTTTTGCCGTTCGAAAAATTCGTGAACGACATTTTGTATCCGCCGCCTGTTTTGGCGTCCAAGTGGCGTACCTTGCCGGTAAAGCCGTTCGGGGGCATCCATTTGGCCAGGGCATCGGCATCCAGAAAGGCCCGATAGATTTTCTCCGGCGATGCGCGGAGCACGCGATGCAAGCGGACGGTGTTTGACATAATTTTGGTTGGTTGATGGTTCATAATTGTCGTTTCATAGACAAGACGAATGAGATGTCCCGTTCAGGACAAATGTTCCGCCCGCTGTCGCCGAGTTGCGCTCATTCATGGGCTGGCCTCGTATTTGCTGAATAGACACCCAAGATGAAAAAGACATTGCAATTTGCCTGCTTTGGGCTGCTGACGGGAGGTTGGATGCTGCTGTCAACCGGCTGCGTAGGCGAGTTCGGCGTTTACGGGCCTGGTCCGGGCATTTGGTATGATTATGATTATTATCCCGCTTGGAATGTTTACTATTACCCTGAGGAACACGAGTATTATTGGAATGAGGAGGGCGAATGGCATGAAGGAGCCGAATTGCCCGAGCATTACCACCTTCGCGGGGAGCGCCATGAACATTTACGGTTTCACACGCAACAGCCGTGGAGGGAGCGCGAGCGTTGATTTTTGGCGGCTGAAAAATGACTTGCTCCGCGTGCCCGCGCCCGTGCGGTGAAATGCTTTTTGAACGCGTTTAGGCCTTGAGCACTTCGATGAAGGCTTCCTGGGGTATGTTGACGTTTCCAATGGATTTCATCCGTTTTTTGCCTTCCTTTTGCTTTTCGAGCAATTTGCGCTTGCGGGTGATGTCGCCGCCGTAACATTTGGCGGTCACGTCCTTGCGAAATGCGCTGACGGTCTCGGAGGCAATGATCTTGCCGCCAATGGCGGCCTGAATTTTTACTTGAAACTGTTGGCGCGGAATGACTTCCTTGAGCTTTTCGGCGAGCACCCGTCCCCTGCCCTCCGCCTTGCTGCGATGCACAATGCACGAAAAAGCGTCCATCGGCTCGCCGTTGACCAGCATGTCCAGCTTGACCATGTCGCTTTCCTTGTAACCGGCTGGCTCATAATCCATGGAACCGTAACCGCGCGTCATGCTCTTGATGCGGTCGTGAAAATCAATGAGGATTTCGTTCAGCGGAATGACCGCCGTCAACATGACCCTGGCCGCATCGAGCGTCTCGGTGTGCTCGACGAGGCCGCGTTTCTCCGAAATCAGCGCCATCATATCCCCGATCTTTTCGTTCGGACAGATGACAAACGCCTTCACGGTCGGTTCTTCAATCGCTTCAATAAAGGTGACCTCGGGCAAAAAGGCAGGATTATCCACTTCCTTGCGCGTCCCGTCGGTGAGCGTGACGTGATATACGACGCTGGGATACGTGGCGATGATGTCCATGTTGTATTCGCGCCGGAGCCGTTCCTGCACAATTTCCATGTGCAATAATCCCAGAAAGCCGCACCGGAAGCCGAACCCCAGCGCCACGCTGGTTTCAGGCGCATGGACAAACGCCGAGTCGTTCAGCTTCAACTTGGCCATGGAAGACTTCAGATGCTCGTAATCGGCGGTATTGATTGGATAAATCCCGCTGAAAACCATCGGATGGATTTCCTTGAAGCCCGGCAACGGCGGCGCCGGGTTGCGTGCATCGGTAATCGTATCGCCCATCTTGACCTCAGCGGGGCTTTTAATGTTGGCCGTCAGGTAACCGGTTTCGCCGGTCTCGAGCTTCCCGCGGGCAAATGGTTTGGGATTAAAACTGCCGACTTCCTTTACCTCGTAGGATTTTCCGGAGTGCAGGAGCTTGACGCTCATGCCGGGCCGGACTTCGCCATTGAAGACGCGCACGTGGGTGACGACGCCCTTGTAGGTGTCAAAATATGAATCGAAGGCCAGGGCCTGGAGGCTCCCCTGCCCTGTCGGTTTAGGCGGCGGAATCCGCGCCACGATGGCCTCCAGAATTTCCTCGATGCCGATGCCCTCCTTCGCGCTGGCCGCTATCGCCAGCGCGGAGTCAATGGTCAAAATGTCTTCAAGCTGGCGTTGGGTCAGGGCCAGATTCGCGTGCGGGAGGTCAATTTTGTTGATGACGGGGATGATTTCGAGGTTGTGGCTGGCCGCCAGGTGCATGTTTGCGACCGTCTGCGCTTCCACTCCCTGCGCCGCGTCCACCACCAGCAATGCCCCTTCGCACGCGCTCAGACTACGCGAGACTTCATACGCAAAATCCACGTGGCCCGGAGTGTCAATGAGGTTCAGCTCATAACTCTCCCCGTTTTTGGCCCGGTAAAGCATCGTGACCGGATGCGCCTTGATGGTGATGCCCCGCTCGCGTTCCAAATCCATCGAGTCGAGCAACTGGTCCTCCATTTCACGCGTCGCGATGGTGCCGGTGCGATGCAACAGACGATCGGACAACGTCGTCTTGCCGTGGTCAATATGGGCAATGATGCAAAAATTGCGAATGTGCGCCGAATCCATTTCCTAAAATATCGAGTCTGACAAAATACCCTTTTTGTCCGCCAAATAAAGAAAAATGAAATGGAAATTCCGAATTTCGGGGAGTTCGATGATCGGATTTCCATTTTGATTGCCTGGCGCAGGCAGCAAAATATGGACTTTGAGAACCTTCCCCGGCTACGATTGCCGTAAAGATTGGAATGAAGAAACGATTGAAATGGATTTTGGGCGTCGCCCTCGTCGTTATGGCGGCGCTTCAATTCACGAACCCAAGCCTCACCAATCCAAATGGCCGCGGTGATTTTCTGGCCGCCATGCAGCCGCCGCCGGCACTGGCCGCCGAATTTCGGGCCGCGTGTTACGATTGCCATTCCGATCAAACCCGCTGGCCATGGTATAGCCGCGTGGCCCCCGTTTCATGGCTGATTGCAAGCGATGTCTCCGGCGGACGGCATCACTTGAACTTTTCAGAATGGCCCACCAATCGCCCTTCCTGGGAAGCTCATAGAATGGCAGACATGAGCACCGAACTTGATTACAACGATATGCCGCCGCTCCAGTATAAAATCATCCATTCCAAAGCCCGTCTGACCAAACAGCAGCGGCAACAATTGGAAGGCTGGCTCGACGCCATGGCGCGAAAATTAAGGAAAGAATCGTAATGCCCCTGAACGCGGAATTTCTGCCCGCCGCCGAAAAGGCGTCCAGGCGCCTGCTCATCATGCTGCATGGCCTGGGCGACAGCAGCGAAGGCTATCGCTGGCTCCCCGACGGCCTCGACTTGCCGTGGCTCAATTACCTCCTGGTCAACGGGCCTGACCCTTACTACGGCGGCTTTTCCTGGTTTGATTATCCCGATAACATGACGCCAGGAATTCTCCGAAGCCGCCAATTGCTTTTCTCACTGCTCGACGAATGGCAGGCCAAAGGCTTTCCCGCGTCCGAAATCACCCTCGGCGGTTTTTCCCAGGGCAGCCTTTTGACGGCGGACGTGGGTTTGCGCCATCCCCGGCGCCTCGCCGGATTGCTCTGCATCAGCGGCTGGATTTTTGAGATGAAAACCCTGTTGCAGGAATTATCCCCGGCCGCGCGACAACAACGGATGCTTGTCAGCCACGGGAAATTCGATCCGCTCATCCCCTGCGACAAGGTGCGCGAGCAGGCGCGCGAATTGCAGGCCGCCGGACTCAATGTTCAATGGCGCGAATTTCCCAAGGACCACAGCATTTACGGAAGTGAAGAAATCGGCGTGATTCGGAAATTTATCGCAGAAGGATACGGGTGCGAAAGCGGGCCTCAGTAGCCCGTTTAAAAAGCAGGAGCGAACGTGAATCCGCTCTGGCTTTAGCGCATGTTCATAGCCATCCCTGCCCCCTTTTGGAACCAAAGCGTCACGGCGACATCACCCTATGGCCTGGGGAGGGGCGGTTCATGGAGAGAAAACTCCTTGCACCAGCCAGTCCTTCCTGTCTCTAATAACTGACATGAAAAATTCAATACAGCAAACATTCGCCGCCTTGGCCGTTATTACATTGGCTGGATCGGCTTTTGCAGGGGCCGTCGTGGGCCGTCCGGCGCCCAATTTCACCGCGACCGACATCGCCGGGAAAACCGTCCATCTCAGTGATTACAAGGGCAAGGTGGTCGTCCTCGAATCCTACAACCAGGATTGTCCCTTCTGCCATAACCAGTATAAAACCGGCGCCATGCAGGCGTTGCAGCGCGACTTGACGGCAAAAGACGTCGTGTGGCTGATCGTGGATTCAGTCAATGACAAAAATTCCAGCTACCGGTCTCCGCAACAGGCGTCCAAGGACAGGATTGCCGAACAGATGGCGGTCACAGACTGGCTTGACGATCATTCGGGGGCCATCGGTCACCTTTACGGCATGCAAACGACGCCGGATATGTTCGTCATAAATAAGGATGGCATCCTCGTCTATGCCGGAGCGATTGATAACCGTCCCGATCCCTTTCATAATCCGCTCCGGGCGCGCAATTACGTCCGCGAAGCCGTTAACGATTTGCTGGCCGGCAAGGCGGTGGCCGTTCCCGAAACCAAGCCCTACGGTTGCAGCGTCAAATACGCGGACTGATGCCGCGTCCTTCCGCCTTCCAATACGGATGACCCCGGGTCATCGGAAATTTCAAAATGATTTCGACGGCTTCATTGCTCCAGGAGAACCGGACGTTTCCACCGTCCTCAGAGACTGTCCAACGGGCGCATTTGGACGCCGCGCAATTTGAGCGGATGTATCGCCGTTCCATCCGCGAACCGGAGGGCTTCTGGCTCGAACAATCTGGGGCGCTTGAATGGGTCAAGAGGCCATCCGTGGCGGGCAAACATATCTGGAACAGCGCCTCCAGAACGATCCGCCACACTTGGTTTGAGGATGGGGTTCTGAACGTGGCTGCCAATTGCCTGGACCGTCATTTGCGGACGCCGGTCCGTGAAAAAACGGCCATCATCTGGCAGGGCGAACCGGAGGAGGATGTCAAAAAAATCAGCTATGGCGAATTGCACGCGGAGGTTTGCAAATTTGCCAATGTCCTCAAGTCACTGGGCGTCAAAAAGGGCGACCGGATTGCGATTTATCTGCCGATGGTTCCCGAAGCGGCGGTTGCCATGCTTGCCTGCGCGCGCCTGGGCGCCATTCATTCGGTTGTCTTTGCGGGATTCAGCCCGGATTCGCTCGCCGACCGCATGGCCGATTCAGCTTGCAAGGTGCTTATCACAGCCAACTGCTCCCTTCGCGGCGGCAAAAGCATCCCGCTCAAGACCCTTGCCGACGCCGCCGTGGAACGGACGCCTTCCATTGAAAAGGTCATCGTCGTTCGGCGCAACGGCGAATCATGCGCGATGACGCGGCCGCGGGACGCCTGGTATCACGATCTCATGGAAAACGCTTCCGCCGAGTGCGCCGCCGAAGGCATGAACGCGGAGGATTTTTTGTTCATCCTTTACACGTCCGGTTCCACCGGCAAGCCCAAGGGTGTCGTTCACAGCACCGCCGGTTACCTTCTTTGGACGGCCCTGACGCACAAATACGTTTTCGATATTCATGATGACGACGTTTTCTTTTGCACGGCGGACGTCGGCTGGGTGACCGGGCACAGCTACGTGATCTACGGCCCGCTCTGCAACGGCGCCACCAGCATCATGTTTGAAGGAACACCCACGTTCCCTGATGCGGGGCGCTTTTGGAAGATCGCGGAGAAATTCGGCGTAACGGCGTTTTACACGGCGCCGACGGCCATTCGCGCATTAATCCGGCTCGGCGACGAATGGCCGGCCAAATATGATTTGAGCGCGCTGCGCGTGCTGGGAACGGTGGGCGAACCCATCAATCCCGAGGCGTGGATATGGTATTACAAACACGTCGGACGAGGCCGCTGCCCGATTGTGGATACGTGGTGGCAGACGGAAACCGGCGGGCATTTAATCACTCCCCTGCCCGGCGCCCATACCTTGAAGCCAGGCAGCGCGAGTCGCCCCTTTTTCGGCGTGGAACCGGTCGTGCTTCGGGATGACGGAAGCGAGTGCGGGCCGAATGAAGGCGGAAAGCTCTGCATCAAGAGACCCTGGCCGGGCATCATGCGGACCACATGGGGGGACCACGGGCGTTTCGTCAATACCTATTTCACAACATTTCCAAATCTTTATTTCACCGGCGATGGTTGCCGGGTGGACCAGGACGGCGACTATTGGCTTTTGGGCCGCGTGGACGACGTGGTGAACGTTTCCGGCCACCGGATAGGCACCGCCGAGGTTGAAAGCGCCCTGGTCAGCCATCCCAAAGTTGCCGAAGCGGCGGTGGCGCCCATGCCGCACGATATCAAAGGCCAGGCGCTTTACGCCTTTGTAACCCTGAAGGAAGGGGTGGAGGGTTCCGAGGAACTAAAACGTGAACTGGCGGCCCATGTCCGCAAGGAAATCGGCGCGATTGCCGCTCCAGACAAAATCCAGTTCGCGCCGGCATTGCCCAAGACGCGCTCTGGAAAAATCATGCGTCGCATTCTCCGCAAAATCGCCGGCAACGAGACGAGCCAAATTGGCGACACAACAACTCTGGCCGACCCCGCCGTGGTCGAGGCCCTCATCCAGGGCCGGCAATAGCGGGTCCGCCGCTCCGGGGTTAGGCTGGACCATGCGATTGACATTTTCAGCCCTGGAGCCAATAGGGCCATGGATTTGCAATTTATTCCGGAGCGTAAAGGCGGCAGTCAATCTGACTGCCGCCTTTCGTTCCTGCTCTACGTTGTTACTGCAAAAGCAGCATCCACTTTTGATTGCTGCCGCCGGTGGCCGTTTCTTGATCCATTTGCGTGCTGGTGGACGTGCTGCCGCCCGGATCCGCGAGCACCAAGCCGCTCTTCAAGTTCACAAATGTATAGCTGCCATCGCTGTTCGCCTGCGGTTGCCATTGATCATCACCCGACGACCCAAACGACCACTGGATGATCCCCGCCCCCGCTGCCGTCGAGGCGCTCTGCACCACCGCATCCAGTGCGCTCTTGCAACTGTTGATCTGATAATAACCGTTGCTGGTGGGGAAGAACTGCCAGTCCAAATTCGAACTGGCCACCGATGTCCATTGCGTGATCGGCGAACCGTTGGTCAATTTGCCCTGGTTGTTGAGCACCAAGCCACTGGCCTCATTCTGGATTTGATAGATGCCGGAGAAGTTGACGGTGGCATTGACGGTCAGGCTGATGGTCGTGGTATGGGTCAGGGTGCCGTCGGTTCCAGTGATGGTCACGGTGGCCGTGCCTGTCGCAGCCGTGCTGCTGGCGCTCAATGTCAACGTGCTGCTGCTGGTCGTGGATGAAGGATTAAACAACGCCGTCACGCCCGAAGGCAGGCCGGAGGCGGACAGGCTGACTGTGTTATTGTAGCCGTTGACGGGATTGATCGTGATGGTGCTGGTTCCATTGGCACCTTGGGTAATGGTCAGGCTGGTCGGCGATGCGGACAATGAGAAGTCCGGCGCTGGAGCCGAGCCGCTTATACTGACATTGTCGAACGTGGCCGTGTTCAAGGAAGTATTGTCATGGGCCGTGACGGCCAAGCCCGCCGTCGCGCTGGTCGCCATCGTCACGCTCGTGCTGGATATCTGCGTCCAACTCGAACCGTCCGCCGAATAATACCCCGTAAACGTGCTGCCCGAACGCACCAGTTTCACCCATTGCGGCGGAAGCACGTTCCGAATCCAACCTGCAAGATTAATGGCTGAAGCGCCAGTCGTTGGACGAACTTCCATTGCCACACCGTTGGCGGGTGTGATCAGCACCGAGGCAAACACCGAACCGCTGGCGGTGCTTTCCCGAATCATCACGCCAGACTTGGCATAAGAAGCTGTGCCATTCTCGGAGGCAACACGGGCGATAACGATCTGGTCGCCGGAAATGGATTGATAGGCGTAATTGAAGCTGTCGGCCGTGCCCCAGATGTCCGCGCCGCTGCCGCTGACGGTGAAGACGCCGCCGCTATAGGAAGCGCTGCCGGCAATGCCCACGGAGCCGATGTCGGTATCCGTCCAGCCCGCAGGCAAGCCGCCGCTGGCGGCGTTGACGGTCAGGCTGATGGTCGTGGTATGGGTCAAAGTGCCGTCGGTGCCGGTGATGGTGACGGTGACCGTGCCGGTCGCAGCCGTGCTGCTGGCAGTCAATGTCAGCGTGCTGCTGCTGGTCGTGCTTCCTGGATTGAACGAAGCCGTCACGCCTGAAGGCAGGCCGGAGGCGGACAGGCTGACTGTGTTATTGTAGCCATTGACGGGATTGATCGTGATGGTGCTTGTGCCATTGTTGCCTTGGGTGATGGACAGGCTGGTCGGCGAGGCGGACAACGAAAAGTCCGGCTGCGGCGCAGCATTGACCGTGAGGCTCACGGTCGTTGAGTGCGTCAAACTGCCGCTGGTTCCAGTAATGGTCAGTGTATAAGTCCCGGCCGGGGTGCTCGTTGTCGTGTTGACCGTCAGCGTGGAATTGCCCGAACCGGAAACGGAGGCCGGATTGAAGCTGGCGCTGGCATTGGACGGCAGGCCGCTGACGCTCAAAGAGACGCTGCTGCCAAAGCCGTTAATGGCGCTGATGCTCGTGGTATAGCTTGCGGCGTTGCCTGCCGTAATCGTTTGCGATGAGGGACTGGCAGAGATGGAGAAATTTGGGCTGCTGGACAGCACCCAGGTGGTGATGTTCTTGAACCAGGCGGTGGATTTGCCGCCACTGGGGATGCCATTGTTGTAACAGCCGTTTTTGAAATACCACGCCCGGTCGGAAGTGGGGTAGCTGCGGGTCACTTCAAGCGAGCCATTGATGTAGGCATAGCCCATGCCGGTCACGGGGTTGAACATGCTGTTGATGTGGAACCACACACCCGACATGCCGGTGAGGAACACGCTGCCGTTGTCATTGCGCAGGGTTCCGGGATTTTGCACTTGCAGGTAAATCACTTCGCCGCCGGTATTGCTCTTGATTTGGTGAATGCACGTGTTTTGTGTTTGAGGGCTGAACATGGCGTCGCAGACAAACTGATTGAAAGTATTCTGGTTGGGCCAGTTTTCCCAGCGCATTTCGACGCGGCTCTCGCCTGAACAAACCCAGGTTTCATATTCGCCGCCGCCGAGGTTGGCGAAACCGCCGCAACCGCTTGTCCAGTTTTGCACGTTGTAGGTGCTGGTATATTGAGTATAACCGTCTGTCAGAGCGGCATGCGCTCCGATTGCTCCCAAGAGGGAGACACATACTCCTATCGCTGACATCCAACTGCTGGTTCTTTTCATAATGACTGTGTTGTTTATTTCGGCGGGGAAAGACGGCAATCCGCCGTGATTTGCTTTCCACCGTGATGGGACAGTCCGCATTATCATCAAACCCCGTGAAAATTCCTATTACCCGTATGGGCAATGTTTACAGCAGCATTGCTTATCAAAAATTCCAATGATCGCGGGGAAAGAAGGTTACCTTTTCGGCGCTGGAAAAGTGCGTTTTCCGGCTGACAGGCCGTCCAAATTTTTTTTGGCGGCGGCGTAGCCGGGTCTGATTTTGAGCGCCTCCTGAAATTCCAGGGCGGCGGCGTTCGACCGCCCGACCATTTCCAGGGCCAGGCCGAGATTATTGTGAATTTCGGCCACGGAAGGATTCAGTTTCAAAGCTTCCTGAAACTGTTCGATCGCGTCATCGAGCCGGCCGCTCCGGGCGAGCGCATTGGCCAGATCAACGCGGCAATCAATGGAGCCAGGCTGCAATTTCAACGATTCTTGAAATTGTTCAATCGCTTCAGCCTGGCGGTTCAATGCCATCAGCGCCAGGCCAAGATTCAGGCGAAAATCCGCCGAATCTGGCTCCAATCTGACCGCTTTCTGAAATTCGGCGGCAGCATCCCCAACCTTTCCCTCGTGTTCCAATGCGATGCCGAGATTGAAATGCGCTTCGGGCCAATCCGGCTGCAATTGCACCGCCGTGTGAAACTGCGCCCCAGCCTCGGTCACGCGGCCCTGACGCCCCAAAAGCACGCCCATGCCGAAATGTGTCCGGGCCGGATCGGCCTGTTGTTCCAGCGCCTTTTGAAATTCCACCATCGCTTCCCCGAAATGCCCTTCGCTGCATAACGCGAATCCCAGATTATTGTGGGCCACGGCATAATCCGGCTCCGCGGCCAGCGCCGCCCGATATTGAACAATTGCCCGCTCCGTCTGGTGTTCTCTTTCAAATGCCGCGCCCAGACAATAATGCGCGATGTAATTATCTTTTGTGACCGCCAGCGCATGGCGGCACAGGGTCTTTGTATTCTTCCAGAAAGGAATCTGTCGGCGGGTCAATGCAACGCATGGAATTATGGTCGCCAAAGCAAAAACGCATGTCACGCCGGACAGATAAGAGCGGCGGGCAGTCACTTCAGGCAGGCTCCAGACGACCATCATCAGAATGCCCAGGCACGGAATATAGGTGAACCGGTCGGCCATGGCCTGACCGCCGACCTGAACCAGCCCGATGACAGGCATCAATGTGCCCAGAAACCAAAACCAGCCAACCGGCAAATACGGATGCCTGCGGCCCGATCGCAGGACGAAGACGGTGATGGCCAACAGCAAAACGAATGATGCAGCCACCGGCAAAACAGGCCAATCATGCGGATGCGGATAAAAAAAGGCCAGGTTCGCCGGATAAAAAATTTTGCCCGGATAACGGACATAGGAAACAAAGGCGTTTTCCAGCCTGGCAATCCAGGGAACGCCCACCGAGGTTGCGTGGGACGCGCTTTGGGTCAGAAACGCCACGATGCCCGCGACAATGGCCATCAGAAAAAACGGAATTTTTTCCAGAAACACTTCCCCGGCTCGACTGCGCCTGGAGGCCTTGAATTCGACGTTCCGATTTTCGAGCCTTTTAAGCGGCCAATAATCCAGCAGCAACAATGTAAAAGGAAGCGTCACCAGCATCGGCTTGCTCATCAGGCCGCACGCAAAAAACACCAGCGCCAGCCAGTAAAAGGATGAGAAAAATAAAGCGCCCCGCGCGCCGGCCTTCGATGTCCGCCCTCGCTCCCATTGCACGGCATGCACATAAGCCCACGTGGTCAGCAGCCAGAACAGACCGCCCAACACGTCCTTGCGTTCCGCCGCCCAGGCCACGGATTCGACGCGCAGGGGATGCGCGCCGAACAGCGCGGCCAGCAGCCAGCTTCGCCAGGTCGCGCCGGTCATTTTTCTGAAAACCAGGAAAACCAGCGCCACATTCGTTGCGTGCAGCAGAACGCCCGTCAAATGATGCCCCCATGGATTCAACCCAAACAACTGGCAGTCCAGCATGTGCGAAAGCCACGTGAGCGGATGCCAGAAACCCGCGGCACCCGTGTTCGTGAATGCCCACCGCGCGTTCGTCCACGTCAATCCGCCCTGCACGTGGTGGTTCTGGGTCACATAATCCGGGTCATCGTAATCCACGAACCCGTTTTGCAGCGCCGGCCAAAAAGTCCAGACCGCCCCGCCAAAGAGGAGAAGGCAAAGAAGTATGGCCGGCCGTTCGTCCGAAAGCCGTCGTTGCGGCGGGATATTTTTGGCGGGGTGCCTCACAACCCGAAGCGATTCCCGCGATAAGAGACTCCAAGCCATCCAAAAATTCGTTCCATGCGCGATGCTATAAATAATTTCACCGGGCCAGATGACTCCCGCAAACCCTCCAGGTTGCGCGTCTTCACTCTGTGCAACCACTTCCCTTCCAAGCGCATGGCCCAGGATTATGGAGTTTGCAACAAATAAAACCCATGCGGCTCGCCGGGATTTTGTGAGTTTGTAAAGTCAAAACTGCCGCTTCCATCGAACGAATTGGTCAGGAGGATGGTCCAATTTGTCAAAGCCAACCCGATATTGGTCGAGGACAGAACATAAAAATTTCGGCCGGGCATGCCGTTCGTTCCGCTGAAAACGAGATTGGTTCCGTTCACCAGAAGATTGAGCACAACGGGTGACAAACTGATGCTGACGTTGTCAAACGCCGCAGTGTTCAAAGATGTGTTGTCATGCGCGCTCACTGCCAGGCCAGCCGTAACGCCGGTGGCCATCGTCAGATTGGTGCTGGCAATCTCCGTCCAGGTTGAACCGTCGGCCGAGTAATATCCGGTGAACGTATCGCCCCAACGCACCAGCTTGACCCATTGCGGTGGCAGGATGTTGCGAATCCAGCCAGTCAAGTTGATGGAAGACGCGCCGGTCGTCGGCCGCACTTCCATGGCCAGGCCATTGGTGGGCGTAAGGAGGACGGAGGCCTGGATGGAATCGGCTGCCGTGGTTTCGCGGATCATTACGCCGGCCTTGGCATAGGAGGCGGTTCCACTTTCAGAAGCGACGCGGGCAATGACGGTCATATTGCCGCCGACGCTCCGATAGGCGTAATTAAACTGGTCGCCGGTCGTCCAGATGTCCGAGCCGCTGCCGGCAACGGAGAACGTGCCGCTGTTATAGGAAGCGCTGCCAGCCAGGCCCACCGAACCGATGTCCACATCGGTCCAGCCGGCGGGCAAACCGTTTGGAGAATTGACCGTCAAAGCAACGGTGGTGGAGTTGGTGAGGCTGCCGCCGGTTCCGGTGATGACGAGCGGATAGCTGCCGCTGGACGTGTTCGTTGACGTGCTGATGGCCAGGGTTGAAGTCCCCGCGCCGGTCAGGGTGGCCGGACTGAAATTGCCCGATGCGCCGATGGGCAGGCCGGTGACCTCCAGGGAAATGCTCCCGCTGAAATTCCCATTTGTGGTGATGGTCAGGGTAAAATTGGTGGCTTCTCCGGCATTGATGGTTTGCGAGGAGGGCGAGCCTGAAATTTGGAATCCCTGGTTCGCGGGCGTTGCCTCCACTTGGGCGGAATCGGCGCTCTCGCCAAACGCGTTGGCCGCCGAGACCACGTAATAATACGCCGTGCCGTTGACAACGGACGTATCCGTGTCATTCGTGGACGTCGTGCCGGGGACGGCGGCGATGGTGGAATAAGGTCCGCCGCTGGCCGTTGATCGTTTTACGAAATAATTCGTGCAACCGGGCGACGGATACCATGAAAGGGCGACCTGTCCGCCTCCAGCCCTTGCCGCCAGTCCCGTGGGTGTGGGCGGCGCGTTGGTGAAATAGACCCAGTTTGTAAAATTTTGGAACCAGGCGGTGGAAATGCCACCGGGGGGGAGTCCGTTGTTGTAACAGCCGCATTTAAAATACCAGAAGCGGTCGGTGGTGGAATAGGTCCGGGCCACCTCCAGGGAACCATTGATGTAGGCCCGGCCATCGCCGTTGACCGGGTTGAACATGCTATTGACGTGGAACCATGTTCCGGCCATGCCGGTGAGGAACACGCTGCCGTTGTCATTGCGCAGGGTTCCGGGATTTTGCACCTGAAGATAAATCACTTCGCCGCCGGTATTGCTCTTGATCTGGTGAATGCACGTGTTTTGCGTTTCCGGGCTGAACATGGCGTCCATCTCGAACTGGTTATACGTATTTTGGTCGGGCCAGTCCGACCAGCGCAATTCACAGCGCTGGTCGCCGTATTGAACGACGGTCTCAATGACGTTGCCATTGGTAAAACAGCCTGACCCGACGTTCGTCGTCCAGTTTTGCACATAGTAGGTGTTATTATACGTAACGTAGCCATCGGTAGGCAGGACGGCGGCGTCCATGCGGCGCGCGGCCAATGCCGTCAGTCCGATGGCGGGCAGCCAAATCAACAAGGTCTTCATGGGAAATTTCTGAAACGGACACGGGAATATACGTTAAAATCAACGTTTTCACATTACCCATTTGGGCCATTGACAAATACAAAACGCCGGCACGGGAACCGCGCCGGCGTCGCATTAAAAAATCAAGGCATTAACCTGCGCCGATCAACCTTGATCGGCCGCGTTATCTGGCCGTCCCGCCCGCTTCATTTGAATACGGGCTTTCCAAGTTGCTGCTGTTGACAGCCGTCACCACGTAATAATACGTCGTGCCGCTCTTGATGCCCGTGTCGGTGTAGCTCGTGGTGGCCGACAGCGTCGTCAGCAGCGTGTAAGGACCACCGCTGGCAGCGGACCGATAGACGTTGTTGTTGGCGATGTTGGGGCTGGTGGATTGCGTCCACGTCAGGCTTATTTTCCTCTTGGCGCCGCTCGCCGTCAAGTTTGTGGGCGCGGCCGGCGCCGTCGCCGCCTGCGGCGTGGCGCTCACTTCGCCTGAATTGGGGCTTTCACCGGCCGAATTCACGGCGGAAACGACGTAATAATACGTCGTGCCATTAACGACGCTGGTGTCCGTGTAGCCCGTGCTGGTGACATTAGCAATGGTCGTGTATGGTCCGCCGCTGACGGTTGCGCGCTTGACGTTATAGCTCGTCGCGCCGCTGGACGCCGTCCAACTCAAGGCAACTTGGGCGTTGCCTGCGGCAGCCGTCAGGCCAGCAGGAGCGGCGGGAGGCTGGGCTTGCGTGCCGCTGATGCTCACGTTGTCAAACGTGGCGGTGTTCAGGGAGGCGGTGTCATGGGATGTCACCGCCAAACCAGCCAGAGCGCTGGCGGCCATGGTCAGGTTCGTGCTGGCGATTTGCGTCCAGGTTGAACCATCGGCTGAATAATAGCCGGTGAACGTGCTGCCTGACCGAACCAACTTGACCCATTGCGGGGGCACAATTCCCGCAATCCAGCCGGTCATGTTGATGGAAGAAGAGCCGGTTGTGGGCCGGATTTCCATGGCTATACCATTGGCAGGTGTGAGGAGGACGGAAGCTTCCACCGCATTGGCGGCCGTCGTCTCACGAATCATCACGCCGGCCTTGGCATAGGAAGCCGTCCCGTTTTCGGAAACGGCGCGGGCGACAATGGTCTGATCGCCCGAGACGGCTTCATAGGCATAATTAAATTGATCGGAGGTCCCCCAGATGTCCGCGCCACTGCCGGCAACGGTAAACGTTCCATTTGCGTAGCCGGCACTGCCGCTGATAGAGGGATTGCCAATGTCCTGGTCGCTCCAGCCCGTCGGCAGAGTGGACGTATATGGCGTGGCGCCAACCTGGATGGAGTCGGCGCTTTCGCCCGATGAATCAAGGGCCGTAACGACATAATAATAAGTTGTGCCATTGGCGAGGCCGGTGTCCGTATCGCTTGTGCCGCTCGGGTTTGCTATAATCGCGTAAGGTCCGCCAGCCGTGGTGGAGCGCTTGACATTGTAGCTGGTGGCGCCGGACGATGCCGGCCAACTCAAGGCGACCTGGGAATCGCCGGCCACGGCGGTGAGATTGGTCGGCGGGAACGGCGCATTCGTGTTGGCATAATACCAGGAAGTAATGTTGGTGTAATAATCCGTGGAAACGTAATTGGTGGGAATACCGTTGTTGTAACAACCGTTCTTAAAATACCATGCGCGATCGGTGGTGGGGTAGTTGCGGATGACCTTGAGGGAGCCATTGATGTAGGCCCGGCCGTCGCCGTTGACGGGATTGAACAAGCTGTTGAGCCGGAACGGGACGTTGGCCATGCCGGTGAGAAACACGCTGCCGTTATCGTTGCGCATCGTTCCGGGGGTCGTGACCTGGATGTAGATCACTTCGCCGCCGGTGTTGCTCTTGATTTGATGAATGCAGGTGTTTTCAGTTTCGGCATCGAAGCTGACGTCGGCCTGAAATTGATTATACGTATTTTGGTCCGGCCAGTCGGCCCAGCGCATTTCCGTGCGTTGGTCCTGCCAGCAGCACCAGATTTTATAGGCGCCGTTTCCGTAATCGGTGTATCCGCTGCAAACGCCGTTCCATACCTGCCAATTGAAGGTATTGGTGTATTGGGTATAGCCGTCGGTTTGCGCGCGGGCAATGCCGCAGGAAAGGGTGCAAACGCCGAGGGCCAAGAGGTATTTGAGTGCTTTTTTCATATATTTTTTCGTCTGGTTTGCGTCACCAGGCGCGCAATTCATTTCGCGATGATTTGGCGACGGTATAGTCCGGGAACATGGAATCTATATCAAAAGCGAGGGCCGGATGGAACTGCCCATTCGGGTAATGCCGGACGGGCTGGCGGAGGGGGGGCATCCACGCACTGTTCTTTCCATGAATCGTTGGGAGGGAGGTGGGTTGCCGCAAATCAGACTCGCGCTTTGAGCCTTCGCTCCGCCACGGCGCAAGGGGCTTGTTATTCTCCCTTCAAATACCTTGCGGTGGCTTCGGTGCGGGATTGGACGTGCAATTTTTCGTAAATGGCATGGAGATGGCGCTTGACAGTATTGACGGTGACGCCCAGATGGCCGGCGATTTCCTTGTACAACAGGCCCTTGGCCAGCAGAACCAGCGTTTCCTGCTCCCGCGGAGTGAGTTGTTCCATTTTCGGGTCGGATTGGCGAAGCTGATGAAAATATTCGACCACTTTGCGGGCCACCTGCATGGTCATTGGGGCGCCGCCGGCGTGCGCCTGTTCGATGGCCGGGATCAATTCAACCGGAGCCATTTTTTTGAGGAGATAACCGCTGGCGCCGGCCCGCAACGAATTGAAGATCAGGTCGCTTTCCTCGTAAGTGGTCAGCATGAGAACTTTCAGGGCCGGAAAGCGGATTTTCAACCGGCGGACGCACTCGATGCCGCTCATGCCCGGCAGGTTGATGTCCACCAGGGCCACGTCCGGCGCCGCCTGCATTTTATCCAACGCCTCCTCGGCCGTCGCAAAGGCATTCAGACACCGAATGCCCGCCCCTTCCGCCTCGGCCAGCAATGTTTCGAGGCTTTGCCGGGTTCCGGCGTGATCTTCCACTATGGAAACTGTGATCATGGAGTGGGAACGATTACGTTGCAAAATTTCCCGACGCCGGACAATGATTTATTTCCCATTTTGCAGGAAAATCAGAAGCACCCGCGTGCCCTTGCCAGGCGCGCTTTCCATCTGAAATTGCCCGCCGATCTCCTCCATCCGTTGGCGCATGTTCCGGAGGCCGTCGGCGAAGGCGTCGCCGGCATTGGCGCAACCCTTTCCGTTGTCCTCAATGACAATGATGGCGGATGTTTCGGTGATATTTACGGCAAACCGCGCCTGATCGGCCTGGGCATGACGCACGATATTGTTGAGCGCTTCCTTCACGACCAGGTATAAATTGTGCCGCGTCTCGGAAGTGACCGGGCGGCGCGGCGGATGATCCGGCAACTCGGCGCGGCATTGGATTCCCGCCGTCCGCAAAAAATCCATTGCGAACTGGCCGAGGTAAGCGATGACGTCGGGCAGCGTGTCGTTGCGGGGGTTGACGGCCCAGACGATTTCATCCAGTGACCGGATGACCTGATGTGTTGTCGCGGAAATTTGCCTTACGTGTTCGCCCGTCTTCCCGTTCATTCGGTCCATGGCCATGCCGCTCAAGAGGGCGATTTGGGTGAGGCTGCCGCCCAAATCATCATGAATGTCGCGGGCGATTCGCGCCCGTTCCCTGTCGAGGGCCGTTTGCTGCTCCAACGCCCGCAATTTCAGGCGCAAACGGCGAAACGAAACGTAGCGCACAATCGCGACGACGACGATGGTAAATCCGAATATCGCGGCCAGCCGGAACCACAAGGATTGCCAGAAGAACGGTTCCACCGCGAATGCCAGAACCGTGCCCTGGGTGTTCCAGATGCCGTCGCCGTTGCAGCCTTTGACCTTGAAGCGGTAGCGGCCGGCGGGCAGGCGCGAGTAAATGGCGCTGCGCAAGGTGTCCGCGTTTCGCCACTGATTATCGAAGCCTTCGAGCTGATATTGGAAATGAATATTTTCAGAAGGCCCAAAGCTCAACGCGGTAAATTCAAATTCGAGCCGGTAAAAGCCCGGCCAGAGCTGAAGATGCGAAACCAGCCTGCCCAAATCCATCAGCCGGCCAACGGGCATGTCGCCGCCGTACAACGCAACGGTTTGATCGTCCACCGTCACCCGATTCACCAGCACCGGCGGCGGCCTCAAATCTTCGTGCAAGTTGGCCGGATACGCAATGGCCAGTCCATTGCGCATGGGCATCCAAATCCGGCCGTCCCGGCTGCGTAACGCGCCCGGCGTATCTCCATAGCGCGCCTGCACGCTGGGAATTCCCTCGCTACGGCCATAATGGACGGACCACAAACTGGAAGCCCGTCCGTCGGCAACCGCATTCAATTCTTTTTCCCGCACGCGGAAAATTCCCCCGTCCGAACCGAACCAAACCGAGCCGCAGCCATCCTCAATGATTTGATTGATCGCGGTGGCATAAAGCCCCTGGGCCACGCCTATCCGGGTGAATTTTCCATTTTTGAGCCGCCCAGCCCCTCCGCCCGAAAAACCCATCCACAAGCTCCCGTCCTGGAACGCGCGCAGGCAGCGGATGTCTTTAACAAAACCGGCCATCAATGCCGATTCGTCCTTGAGCCGGCCTTTGGAAATCCGCAGCAGGACACCGCGCCCGCCGACCCAGATGTTGCCGTCACCGTCCCCGGCCAATGTCCATAAATGATGGGCGCCGGGCGGGATGGGAATATTATGAAAAATTCCCCCCTGCAAATACTGCACGGAGTCTGGAGCCTGGCCGCAAATCCAGACGCCGCCTTTTGCGCCGGGTAGCAACCCATGAATCTCGCGGCTCTCGAGGCCATCATCCTGTCCAAAAACGGCAATCTGTCCGCCGTGCAGACGGAGAAGCTCTCCCTGGCGGCTGCCGATCCAGATATTGCCGTTGCTGCCGGCTGCCACGCAATTCGCCATCACCGACGCATATTCGGAATTCGTAAGAACGGGCTGCCACGCGCCGTTTACGTGGCGCACGACGGTGCCGTCGGAAGTCGCGCCCCAAATCGTGGCGACCGGGTCTTCGCAAAGCGATTGGACGGCGCCAAATCGGGTTCCGGTCTCCGCGCTTTCCCATACTATCAGGCGGGGGCGGATGAGATTGAGGCCTCCGCCTCCAGTGCCAGCCCAGATGTTGCCTTCGCGGTCTTCCAGCAGCGCCAAAATTTCACGGTCCGACGTGGGCACGCTTTCAAAATGCGAGCCGTCATAGCGAAACAATCCGTTGGCCGAAGTCCCAATCCAGACGGCGCCGGTGTGATCCTCCAGCATGACCGTCACGCGGCTGTGCGCGGTGGCTCCGGGCAGCGTTCCGCAATCTTGCGGCTTTCCGCCTTCGACGTATTTATAGAGGCGAAAGCCGGCGCAGAGCCACATACCGCCGTCGCGAGCCGCCGCGAGGCGGGTTTCCGAATTGTCGAGCACGACCAATGGTTTGAAGCGGCCTTGGCTGAAGATTCCAGTCTCGTATCCTTTTGAGTACCAGACGCGGCCCTGGCTGTCGCACGCGAGCGCGCATGAAGCGGTGCCTCGCGGCAAGCCTTTGTCGGGGCCGAACGGCGTCGCCACGCCATCCTTGATCCGATAGACGCTTCCGCCGTGATAGGCAACCCACAAGGCGCCGTTGCCGTCCACAACGACGGTCTCCAGCATTGCGCGCGGCAGGCCATTCGAAACAATTTCCTCCGTTCCCCGATTCAGCCAAACAACGTCTCCGGGGTCCACGCCGACGCATAAACCCAGTCCCGGATTTCCGAGCAACGTGCGAATTCGCAGATGGCGAAACTGTTGGGCGAACGAGCCCGTGGGAAAACTTTCAAAGCGAACGCCGTCGAAGCGAGCGAGGCCCGAAGGCATGGCCGCCCATAAATAGCCGTCCGGTGTTTGGGCCAGGCCGGTCACATAGTTGTTTGGCAATCCATCCTCGGACAACCACGCCCGAAGGGTCCAACCGGGGGGTGTGGCCGCCGCCGAAACCAGGGCCAGTGCGGGCAGAAAGCCGGCCAGGTAACGGAGAAGAAGAGGCATTTCAGAACTTAATCCATGCCCGGCGGTTCCGGCAAGGGCATTTGGAGGATCAAGACCAGCCGGATGAGGCGGATGGTTGGGTGGATGTTATTTTCAACTCAAATTAGCTCAAAATAGCGGGGATTAGCTCAAAATGATGTTTTCAAAAACTTTTTTGCGCAATTCACTGCAATTCACTGCAATTGACCTCATCCTCTCTTCATAACTCCTTTTTTCACAACAAGTTGCAGCAGGAACCTGAGCGAACATGTTTTTGGCCATGGCGGTCCGAGATGTCAAAGAGCAAGCCGGTTATGGCTTTCGAATGCAAGCGTAGCACGGAGCGTGAAATAAAGCAACAACTATTTTAAGATTTTTTTCCGCGCAGGTGGGGCATGGCTGGCCGGAGGATCACAAGAAGTGAGACGCTTACGGCACAAGATGTTATGCGAAATGAGGCGGCAACGTCATTGAACCTGGGGCGCCTGGGGCGGACGAATGATGCCGCGCCGGATGAAAATGCGCGAAAGATAATGAAGTTCGCCGGAATCCGGGTCGAGTTGGAGTCCGCGCACCAGGATTTGCCGCGCCTGTGTGTCGTTTCCCAGGCGCAGGCTCGCTTCCGCCGCAAGAGCGGCGTAATAACCGGCAGACCAGCCGGCGGTACTGGCATTGTAATCCTGCATGGAATCCAGGATGTTTTTGATTTCCCCGACGGCTTGGGGTTGGTCGGCCCCGGAGTTTTCGAGTTTGGCGTCGGCGGCGGCCAGCCGCTGGAAAACTTGCGGAGCGTCCGGCGGATTGAAAACGGCCGTTTGGTTCGTGCCCCGGAAGACGCACGGCAGGGACTGCAATTGAGGGTCGGACGAAAGAGAGCCTTGGACCCTGGCGCGGACAAATTGCTGGAGGCCGGGGTCCACGGATGAAAATTCGCCGAAAATCCTCCCCAAGTCCGTGTCGTCCAACCGCGCGAGGGCGCGGTCCTTATCGGCCGGGGCGACATGCATCTGCCAGGTGCGCTCGTCGAAGCGCTGAAGGCGGCCGACCTGGCGTCCGGCCTCAATAAACATGGCGCGGGCGGCGGCGTATTCGAGCCGGGGAAAATCGTCGCGCTCGAGCGGTCCGGAATCGGGAATGGCAAAAGCGGTTTGCTGGGAGGCGAGTTGGCGGGCGAGGATGGCGGCGGGGGAAGCGAGGCCGATGGATTCGAGGTCGCGGCGCGGCCTGGCCGAGTCGAACGCGCGGCCGTAAACGGACAGCGTGGAAGGCCAGGGTTTTTCCGAACCGAGCAAAATGATGTCGCCGCCGCCCGCGTCCCAGATTTCCATGGAGGGAAAAACGGCCGCGAACGTTCGCAACACCAGATCAAAGGCGCTGTCATCGAGTTCATAGGTTTGAAGCCATTGGGCCATGACGCCGCCGGATTTGAGGCGGCTGGCGGCCAGCCGATAAAACTCCAGGCTGAAGACGCTGCCGACGTTGACCATCCACGGGTTGGACGGCTCGGCGATGATGACGTCATATTTTTGCGGACTCAACTTCAGGACCGTTCGCGCGTCCTCGTTGTAAACATGGACGCGGTTGTTGGTCAGGACGCCGTCGTTCCATGCCGCAAAGAGGCGCGCGGCGCGGAGCACGGGGCGGCAATTTTCCGCGATGGTCAATTTTCCGATTGGCCAGCCGAGGGTCGTGCCGGCGCTGATACCGCTGCCCAGGCCGAAACAAAAAACATCCTTCGCCCGCGGATTCATGATGAGGGGCAACTGGCCGAGCAAAATCTGGGTGGATAGATCGCCATGGGACGAGGCATCGGCTTTGCCATTGATGCGCAAAACGAGGTCGGAATCGGGATCGCGTTCCACGGACACGGTGGCATCGGCGGCATCCTGGTAGAAAAGCAGATGCGTTTCCTTCGCGCGTTCGAGAATGGGAACCAGTGGCGGCGTTTCGTGAACGCGAAAAACTCCGGCCGTGAGGGCGTATTGCCAGGCGTTGCCGCCGGTTGCGGCAACAAACAGCAGAAAGATGCCCGCCAGCGCGCCGAACGCGGCGGCGATCCGTTGGCGGGTGGCCAGGGCCGTAACAATGGCGGCGGCGATGGCAACCAGGGCCAGGGCGGTAAAGGAGGCGCGCAAACCAATCCAAGGCATCAGGCCAAACCCCGCGAGCAGAACGCCGGCCACGGCGCCAAGGGTGTTCCACGCGAGCAACCGTCCGACGCGCTCGCCCAGGAGGTTTGATGATTCGGAGACAATGCGAATCCATAAGGGCAAAACGGCCCCCAAGGCGGCGGCGGGCAAGCCCAGCACACAGAGCGACATGAGGGAAGTAAACACCAGGAGGATGCGCCAGCCCATGAGGGTGGCGCTCAATCCCACGCGGACGTGCCGGTATATTTCGACCAGGTTGACGAAGTTCAAAACGACCACGCCGAGGAATACGGCGGCCCCAACCAGCAAAAAAACCGTGGTTCCCTTCCAGGACGACCCCCTGAATTGCGGCGAGGCAATCATCGCGCTGCCGGCGGCGATTCCCAGAATGAAGGCCATCAGGACAATCGCAAAAGCCTGGAGCGAAGAGCCGAAAATGAGGGCCAGGCAGCGCGAGGCCAAAATTTCCAGTCCCATTGAAACCGCGCCGACCAGCGCGACGACCACGCACGCCCAACGCATGATTGCATCGGGCGGCGGCTCGTTCGCCGGGCGGCGATCCCGCCCTGCCCGGAGCGCTTTTTCGCTTTCCCTGCCCGCGGCCCTGGATTTTGGACTGGCGGCGGGCAGCGGCCCGGCGCCCTTGCAGGCCACAGCCATGGCGACCAAACCGACGGCCACGTTTGCGAGCGCGGCGGCAGTCATTGCGAAAGGCATTCCGAAATTCGGAACGAGGAAAAACGCGGCCAATCCGGCGCCAGAGACGGCGCCGAGGCTGTTCGTGGAATAGAATCGGGTTGCGCGACGGCCCGCTTGCGTATCGTGTTTTTGAAGCCATCCAGCCAGGATGGGCAGCGTGCCTCCCATCAGGATCGTCGGCGCGCCCAGCAAACCGACGCTTAACGCGCCCTTCAAGCACAAGAGCCAAGCGCCATGAGCGAGAATTTTTTTTCCGGCAAAAACGAAAATGGCGCCGGCAAGGTTGTAAAGAAAGGGAAAGCAAATCGCATAAAGCCCGACGGCAATTTCGATCCCGCCATAAATTGCCAGCGAGCGGCAGACGTTATCAGCGCGGCGGCTGAACACTTTGTTGCCCAGCGCCAGGCCGCCCATGAACACGGCGAGGACCACGGTTTGCGCCTGGATGGTGCTGCCGAAAAGGAGGGACAGATATTTGGACCAAAGCACTTCATAGACCAGGGCGGTCGCACCGGAACAGAAAAAGAGGAATAAAATCATAGCGCGGAGCGCGCCGCCACCGTTTTGAAAGCCCGAGCCATTGTAATTACGGATGGGCAGGCGGTTGAGGAGATTGCCCTGATGGCAGCCAGACGCCGGGGCCGAGGGTCGGATCTTCGCCGGTGGTTTGTTCGGCCAGATTCGACGGCTGGCCGTAGAAAAATGGACGCACGCGGAAAGTGAACCTGGTATTGAATGGGAAATTGAAGCTCGTCAGCGAGGTCGAGTGCGGGGGAAGAAAGGCGGAAACCTTGAAATGCCGGCTCCACTGCGGCTTGATTTCAAGCAGGTAGCCGTCGGCGTCGCTCGCGTGGTCCACCCAATCGAGCTTGACCCCCGCCGGCGGAATGAGCATCGCCCGAAAATCGGTTGGCGCGGCTTCGGCAATGGTCGCAATGGATCGGATGGATTTCTTTATGCCCGCGTCGGGCGAGTTGGTATCCGCCGCCTCGGCGGCAGTCGGGGGTTCGGGCGGTCCTTCCCTGCCGGTGGTCACGGTGGCCGTGGCCGATGCCGGCCCGAAATAGGCGCGCACGCGAAACACGAACCGGGTGCGCGGCAGCAGGCGCGGATGCAGATAAGTCGTGGAATTGGGCGGCAAGGCCGTGATGGTGACGAACTCATTGTTCGCATCAGGGCTGTATTCGACGAAATAGCCCGCTTCGGCGGTTGCGTTATCCTTCCAACGCAACCGGATGTCCAGCGGGTCCACCAGTTTTGCAGTCAGGTCCGTGGGCGTGGCAAAGGCAGTGGCATTGGCCGGCGGCATGGTGGAACAGCCCGGAAGGGCGATGGCGCCGGCAAGGGCCGCCAGGCAAAATGCTTTTTCAAACAGGTTCATTGGATTCTTTCAACAACGGTTTTGTCGAGGTATTCGTTTGGAACCTTTCCCGAAACTTTCCGGCGCGCCTGGATGAATTCGGAAAAGACGTAATTGGTTTTGTCATCATAATTCAGTTTGCAGATGAACCCCATCGGATAGCCGCCCGAACCGCGCACGCCGCTCATGAAGGTGACATGATGCGTTTCGGCGCGGATGGTGAGGACGGAACCGGCGGGCGCGACGTCCGCAATGATGAGATCACCCTCGCTGTCCGAGGGCGGACCTTCATGCAGCGGGAACATTTTGCCGATATTGTCCCGGGTGATCCGCGGGGGCAGTTCCCTGGGGCCGAATGAAAAACCATCGGCGCGCGTGCCCACGTAGCGATATTCGGTCTCGGAGGCGAACGTAAAAATATAAAGCGGGATCTTCGTGCGATAGCGCCGCCCGAATAGATACTGGTAATGCGGTCCGCTGGCGACAATGATGCCGGCGGGAACCGGCGCGATTTCGTGGCGGCAGGATGTCAAGACAACAGTTACCGCGAGCAGCATCAAGCTCCCTGCCAGCTTTGCCAGCCGTGTCCGTGTGGTTCCGGGGCGGAAGGGGCGCGTCATTTAGAGCAGAAGATTGCCACGGAGAACACGGAGGCGAAAGCGCAAATCGAAAAGCGAATAAAGGCCCGGCCCGCCTTTCCAGGCGGGCCGGGAATTTTTGGAAGCGGGAATTTTACTTCACCCACGTGGTGATGCTTTTGTACCAGTCGGTGGATTTGTGGCCGGACGGGATGCCGTTGTTATAGACGCCGTCTTTGAAATACCATTGCCGGTCGGAGGTGGGATAGTAACGCGTGACCTTTTGCGAGCCGTTGATGTAAGCGCGGGCGTCGCCGTTGGCGGGGTTAAAGAGAGTGTTCAAGCGGAACCACTTGTTGGCCATGCCGGAAGCGAAGACACTGCCGTTGTCGTTGCGCAAGGTGCCGGGGCTTTTTACCTGGATGTAAATGGCTTCGCCGCCGGTATTGCTTTTGATTTGCTGGATGGCGGTATCCTGTGTGTCCGAGCTGAACATTACGGTGCCCTGGAACTGGTTGTAATGGGTTTGCTGGGGCCAGTTTGCCCAGCGCATTTCCACGCGGCTTTCGCCGGAGCAGACCCACATTTTGTATTCGCCGCCTCCGAGGTTGGCGAAACCGCCGCAACCGCTCGTCCAATTTTGCACGGTGAAGGAACTGGAGTACCGGGTGTAACCGGAGGTTTGGGCCCGCGCGGCCGCGATGCCGATGGCGAGAACGCAAACGGTCAAGGCAGGAGCGAGGCCAGTCATTATTTTTTTCATAGGTTCGGTCTAACTTTGTTTATGGTTTTTCTCCCGAGAAAACGAGCCACCAGAGCGCGCTCACGCAGGGAATTGATGAACTATACAGTCGCGCGGGAAAAATCCCATTACCCATTTGGGCAGTATTGGAATTGATGATTTTTTGTCCCTGGAGGTGGCAAAGGTTGTTGCAAGGGGCTGGGATTCAAGTGGATGATTTCAAATCCGGATCGGTGCAACCTCCGCCAATGGACAGCCGATACGGCTTCAGTTTGCGCCAACATTCTTCCAGCCGGTGAAGGATGAGAGAATCTGATTTTTTTCGCCGGGGGTGAGGACGGTGTCGTTGCGGATACAATTCACGGCGGCATCGGGCTGCTGCCGCGCCCAGCCGATAAAGGTGTCTTCGATGCTGTCCACGCGCGCGCGCGGCTCGGCAATCAAATCGGCCCAGGCGATGGCGTCCCGGGGATCCGAAGCGGATATCCCCGATTCGTCCACGAGGCCGATGACCATTTGATCGGCGGCGGGGTCGGAAAGGTGGGCACCGAGCCATTGGGCGGACGCAGCGGTGTCGTCCAACGACCATTGTGTGAAGGCGCGCTGCACGGCGTCCCGCCGGCCATCGGCATCGGAAAGCTGCATTGTCCACTCCAACGACGCCCGGGGATCGCTCCTGGCCCAGTCAGCCGCCAGCGTGGTCAGCGCGTAGTTGCGGTCCGCCGCCGGCGGCAGGGATTTGAGCCAGGCGGCGGCCTCTTCGGGCGAATTTTTTGCCATTGCCAGCGCAACGGATTCAAAGACCGTGTTGCCGAATTGCGGACGATTTGGAAGCTGACACCATTGACTGATCGCATCGCGGGCCAGTCCGGGATTTCCGGCATCCAGGATGGCGTTGACCGCCGCGCCGGCGACGCGGCTGGCATCCAAGCCGTCATTCCTGCCATTCAGAACCGCTCCAACCCATGAAAGCATTGCCTGGGGATCGGCAAGGGACCATTGTTTGATGGCCGCGTCGGCAAGGCGCGGCTGCCCTGGAATTGCAAGGCCATCGTGTTGGAAAGCCCAGCGGCAGGCCGCCGAAGGATCGTTATCCAGCCAAATGCGGAGTATGGCGGCGTCGAAATGATAGGCATTGGTGCAGTTGGCTCCGGCGGCCGTGCCGGCCAATTCCAATGCCAGAGGCACATTGGTGGCGGCAATGCCTTGCAAGATCGCCTCAATGTCAGCAGGGGACATACCCGCGAACATTTTGGGAAACATTGGCGATTCGGCTGGACGGGCCGCGGATGGTCGCGCCGGTTGCATGGAAAATCGCGGTGCGTTTCCCGTTGAAGAAGGCTCCGTTAAGGCCCGATGCGCCGGGCTGGTGGAAATTGTGCCGGGGGCCGGGGTTTTATGCGGCGGGCGCTCCAGCCAAACCAAGGCCGTCGCCGCCAACACACTGACAGCCACCAGGTATTGTATTCTTATTCCGCGCTGATGCTTCATTTTCCAGAATAGGATTCCTGATACAGTTGGGTTCCTTCGCTGGTAACGAGGACGCTCTTTCCAGAGCGGTTTCAGAAATACTGTGGCGATGCGGTTGGGAACAAGGGAGCAGCGGTTCTTTTGGGTTTTGGCTTCGTTTTCGCCCGGTTACAGGCCGCTTTGGGCATGCTCCCTCGCCCGGCCTCGCCAAAACGCAAAATTCCTCGCTGCCGCACGGCTACATTATTTCTTCAACCACTCTACGATGAGATCGGGGAAAATTCCATTACCCGTTTGGGCGATGGGGCACGGATAGGGGCGGGCCAGGGCGTAGTGACCGAAGCGATATTGGACGGATTGCCGTAAAAGAAGGCGCGCACGCGAAAATAACATTTCGTTTGGGGCGGCAATCCGGTTTTTCCGAACGAATCGGCCGCGGGGGGAAGCAAAGCGCAAGGAACGAGATCCGTGTTGTTGCGCGCTGAAATTTCCATCCGAGCCGATGGTGTGAAATTCATTAAACGGCCCGCGATCTGGACGTTTTGGAGCGTTCACCTTGATAAAATCAAACCATCGTTTTTTTTAAATTTTCAGCACGGCCTCCAGAGGATTTTGGTGATTTATAATGGGAATCGCTAAATAATTTTGATCCGGCAGCCAACTCAGGGCAGTGTCCTAATTGGCGATTTTATTTTGTTTCTTGGCCGGAATTGAACTGAACCAGCTTGCTCCAAATGATTGCGCCGTCGGGCTGGCAAAAGTCATGGATAAACTCGCCCGTGAACCGATTCACCACTTTGTTGTATTCAGTCTGAAACGCCTCGTTTTGCTCTTTTGCCCTGTGTCCCAGCGGTTCAATTATGGTGACGTACAGGTTTTCATCGCCTGAAATGAAGCTCCAAAAACTCTGACCGCACTTTTTGACGTAATCCCCTTTGTCCTCAATTGCTTCCTGGCCGTAGCAACAGCCATTCACGGCGACGATGTTTTTGGCAGATGCGTTTGTCCGCAGGATGCGTTTCGCCAGTGAGAAATTTTGAATCATTTTTTTAATCTGGCCGCTGTTGCCCCAGTTTGGCCCGGATTTGATTGAGACGATGTAAATAATGCCGCCCCGTTCAAATTCCAGATCAATCCCCTCGGCGCATGATTTCTTGCCGCCAAAAACACGCGCACAAATAAAAACGGCGAATTCCTCCAAAAGTCCACCGAAAATCGCTTCCTCCTGTGAGGACAAATGGGCGTCCAAAAGTGCTTTGACCAATTCCGGCGCGCTGACTACAAACTTTGCCTTGTAAAGATAGGGGTTTTTCCGCTGCAAAACCTTTTGAAGTTTCAATTCAGCGAGGCTTTTCAACCG
>JAGWNY010000090.1 GCA_028872915.1 Verrucomicrobiota bacterium | reverse complement strand
TCGAAGTGCGCCGCCGCATCCGGACGATGTGCGCCTTCACCACCCGCAACAGTTGTGAACGCATCCTTTTCAGCGTCTTTGACCGTATGAACATTTACTGGGATCAACACCCTCTCAAACCTTTTACACAATTGTCGTGACACTACCAACCGCATGGCCCAGCCGAAATTAAGCGAACGCCAGCGGGCTGCAAATTTTCTTAAATTTGCCACGAGGCTTCCTGCGGATGCGACCCCTCTTGTCAGGGCCATTGCGAGAACGAATCCTCTCGCCGCGAGTGCGCTGGCCGATTGGCAGGCACCGATTGATTTTTATGGAAAGGTGGTGGATCAAAGCAACAATCCGTTGGCGGGAGCCAACGTGGAGTTTCGCTGGGCGGAAGTCCCGTCTTACACCGGTGGCAATTCTCTCGATACGACAAGCGATTCCGAAGGATTGTTCGCATTGCATGGCGCCCGCGGGCCAGACCTGATTGTGTTAGTCACAAAAAATGGCTATTACACTTCCAAGGCAATGCCTGACGGTTTTATCTATACCCCGGGGCGGCCTGATGTTTTTCATCCCGACCCGCTCAACCCGGTTGTTTTTCATCTCCGGAAGAAAGGAAAAGCTGAACCCTTGATAGTTCTAAACAGCACTGGCGAAGGAGGTCGGGATTACGGCGGATTGGGTACAAATGGCGCGCCTCTGGAAATCTCCTTTTACACCGGCAAGCGCGTGGCGCAAGGGGGGCAGTTCACGGTTCAATACTGGATGAAACCGCCCCAAAATCGGAGAGGATGGCCGTTTGAATGGCACTGCAAGGTCACGGTTCCGGGAGGCGGCTTGCAGTCAACCACCGAAGAATTTCCATTCACCGCGCCGGTTCAAGGCTACCAGCCATCCATCGAAATTGATTGGAATCCAAATGCGTGGCAACAGGAGATCAAACGCTTGTTTTATGTGCACCTGCCCGATGGGAGGTACGGTCTGGTCAAATTCGAGCTTTACAATTCCTACAGGGATTTTTTTTGCGTAGATGTCCTGATTAATCCTACCGGGTCGAGGAACTTGGAATACGACATGCATTTGCCTGGGAACATCATGGTGGATCAATCGTCAGGGGTTTTGCTACTCCGGACATTATAATGCTTAGCAGTTTGCTGAAAAAGCCATGTTCTGGAAAATTGACCCTCGATTTTGTTTGGGTTTTCTCATGATTTTTGGGTCGAAAATTAGTTTTTCAGCAGCCTGTTAGCGACCATTGCAGGGCCTCCAGCTTCAGATGTTCTTGCACGGTTTATGCTGTCAGTTTGAGCGTGGATGCCAATCATGATGGGAACATGGACTTGACCTGCAGCGGCCCCGACACGACCTCGGCCGCCACGCCGCTCATCGGGAGCGCAGCAACCGGCGGGCGGCGCGATCAATGGCGTCCGCCAGTTCTCGCGGCTTGATTGCAACCGCGTCGCCGCCCCAGCTTAAAATCCACCGTTCAATTTCCACGAGGCTCGAAAGCCGCAGCCGCATTTCCACGCCGCCGGCTTTCAGTTCCCGCAATTGCTGCGAATCATGCCATTTCTTTTCGCGCACGTAATCCGCCGCCCGCCGGTTGAACCGGATCACCACCTCGAACCGGCCCTCGGCCGAATGAACGCCAAAACTGTCCCGCAATCGCTCCTGAAGCGAAAACGCGCGAGCCGGCTCAAAATGGCGGCCCGTCGGTGTCGCGGATTCAATCCGCGCCGGGACGAAGGTGCGCACGTCATTGCGCCCGTGGTCGAAGGCGAACAAAAACCATTCCCCGTTGATGTTCGCCAGATGATACGGGTCCACCCGCCGCGACCCTGCTTTTTTTTCGCCCGGCTTCCGATACCGCAATTCAAGCTGCTCCCGCCGCGCGACGGCCCGGGCCAGCGTCTCGAAAATTTTCAGGTCCAGAATCGGTTCGGCGCTGGTGCGGAAGGAAATGGTCTGCGCCACGTCGGCCAGGTTGATGGAAATGCCCTCCGGCAACGCCTGCTGCATTTTTTTGAGCGCGCTCAACAGCGGCTTTTCAAAAGGCGTGCCCCGGTATTGCTGGAGCGCCTTTTCCGCCACGACGAGCGCAAACAATTCCCCCTCCGTGATCTGCATCGTCGGAAACGCCCCCACTTCGCCGCTGTAATGATAGCCATTGCGGGCCGGGTCGAATTCAATCGGCAGATTCAACCTGTCGCGCATGAATTCCATGTCGCGATGAACGGTCTTTGGGGCGACTTCGAGCCTCCGCGCCATGACCGTCGCGTTGGGATAATTCTCGGAAAGCAGCGATTGATGGATGCGGAGCATCCGCTCCAGCGGCGGACGGGACAGAAGGTTGGCTTGTCGTGGCGCGTGAATCGGCTCTTTCACGGGCGGCCCGGCTTACGACCCCTTTTCCAGCTTGGTCAGCAATTCGTCGTTGGTCTTGTGCTTTTTGAGCGCCGCCGTCAGCGTTTCCATGGCCTCAATCGGGTTTAAATCCACCATCATCCGCCGTAGCTTGCGGACCGCTTCAATCTGCTTGGCCGGAAACAGTTTCTCCTCCTTGCGCGTGCCGCTCTTGGGAATGTCAATAGCCGGAAAAAGCCGCCGGTCGGAAAGCTTCCGATCCAGGATCAATTCCATGTTGCCCGTGCCCTTGAATTCCTGAAAAATCAATTCATCCATCCGCGACCCCGTGTCAATGAGCGCCGTCGCCAGGATCGTCAGCGAACCGCCGTTTTCAATCTTGCGGGCCGACGCGAACATCTTGCGCGGAATTTCCAGCGCCCGCGCGTCCACGCCGCCCGTCATCGTCCTGCCGCTCCCGCCATGCACGCTGTTGTAAGCCCGCGCAATTCGCGTCAGCGAATCCATCAGCACGAATACGTCCTTCCCCGATTCCACCATCCGACGGCATCGCTCGATGGTAAACCGGGACAGCCGCACGTGCGTTTCCAAATCCATGTCATTGGACGATGCCACCACCTCGGCCTTGACCGAACGTTGAAAGTCGGTTACTTCCTCCGGCCGCTCGTCAATCAAAAGCACCAGCGCCATCACTTCCGGATGGTTCGTCGTGACCGCGTTGCAAATTTGCTTTAAAATCGTCGTCTTCCCCGTCCGCGGCGAGGCCACAATCAGGCCGCGCGTGCCTTTGCCAATGGGCGTCACCAGGTCTATCACCCGCGTCTCAACCAGGTCGGGAGCGGTTTCCAGGCGGAATTTTTCTATCGGATCAATGGTCGTCAGGTTTTCAAAGCGCAGTGCCTTGACATACTCGTCAAAGGGCATGTCATTGACCTTGTCCACCATCTTGAGCTGCGGACTGGTGCCGCGATGCGGCGGCTGTGTCGCGCCTTCGATGTAACTGCCCTCGCGCAAGAAGCTTCGCCGGATCGTGTCCGGCGTCACGAAAATGTCGCTGGGCTTGGGATGATAATGGTTCTGCGCCGTCCGCAAAAAGCCGAAGCCCTTCTCGGAAATTTCCAGATAGCCCGCGCCGTAATTGGACGCTCTATCACCGTTGTTGTCTGGACTGCTCATATATGTAATGTATGGACGAAGGCCGGAACACCGCCAAACAGTATTGAATTTCGAATCCAGGAAGACGTTCCGCTGCCGGAACTCTTTGAGACCTTCGACGGTTATTAATTAAAGCTAAAACCGGCGAAATGCAACATTTATTTTAAAAAATGTTTTCAACCTGGAAAGGCGTGCAACACCCGGACGACCGCCTCATCCCCCCACT
The DNA here is from genome assembly GCA_028872915.1 of Verrucomicrobiota bacterium. Lineage (GTDB taxonomy): Bacteria > Verrucomicrobiota > Verrucomicrobiia > Limisphaerales > UBA11358 > UBA11358. The sequence continues at coordinate 2,198 of JAGWNY010000090.1, read as the reverse complement.
TCCGCCCGCGCTTCGGCCGCCAGCGCCGTGCTCAAATACCGCTCCCCGGTCGAAGGCGCAATGGTTACGATCAATTTGCCCTTGTTTTCAGGCCGTCGCGCCACTTCCATCGCCGCCACGACGTTCGCTCCCGACGAAATCCCTCCCAAAATGCCCTCTTCCTTCGCCAGTCGCCGCGCCATCGCAAAAGCGTCATCATTCGATACCATGACCGATTCCGTAATCTGCGCCTGCCCCTTCTCGTTCTTGAGATGCAGGTTCTTGGGCACAAATCCCGCCCCCAAGCCCTGGATTTTGTGAGGCCCCGGTTTGACCGGCTGGCCGGCCAGCGTCTGCGAAATGACCGGTGAATCTTTTGGCTCGACGGTGATCGCTTGAAACGACGGCTTCCGCGGCTTGATCACCTCCACGCATCCGGTGATGGTGCCGCCGGTGCCCACCCCGGCCACCAGAATGTCCACCTTCCCGTCCGTGTCATTCCAGATTTCCTCCGCGGTCGTTTTGCGGTGGATTTCCACGTTCGCCGGGTTTTCAAATTGTTGGGGCATCCAGGCGTTGGGCGTTTCTTTCGCCAATTGTTCGGCCCGGGCAATCGCGCCCTTCATCCCTTCCGCCCCGGGCGTCAGGACGAGCTTTGCCCCCAGCATCGCCAGGAGCGTCCGCCGCTCCAGCGACATCGTTTCGGGCATTGTCAAGATCAATTTATAACCCTTCGCCGCCGCCACAAACGCAAGGGCTATCCCCGTGTTCCCGCTCGTCGGCTCCACAATCACCGTCTCCTTCTTCAGTTTCCCGCTCCGCTCCGCCTCTTCAATCATGGACATGCCGATCCGGTCCTTCACGCTGCCCAGCGGATTGAAAAATTCACATTTGATCAATATGGTGGCCGGCAACCCCGCCGTCACCTTGTTCAACCGGACCAGCGGCGTGCGCCCGACTGTTTCCACGATGTTATTGTAGATGCGTCCCATAAATTCCTGTTTTCCTTTGCATTACAACCGATACATTGTTGCGAACCGCCCGGCGGAGCAAGCTTTTTTGATGAAATTTTTTACGGGCGAATCCCGGCGGCAAATGGGGGCGTTGAAGGCGGTGGAAGGCGGTGGAAGGCGGTGGAAAAACGCTTGAGAACTCAAAATGACTGCAAATTACTAAAAATATCGGGGATCGGCGGCAGGCGAGGGCGGCCCGGGCGGGGGAAAGGACGTGTTTTGGCGTAAATGGGGCGGCGGGGCCTGCGCAACGGAGAGGCAGCGGCCCGGACAGGCTGATGGTCTTGCTCATGCCAGGCCCGAACCGTGCGGTTGGCGCGGTTGGTCCCGGCCAACTTCCATTAAACCGCGCGGATTCCAAGGGCGCCAACGGCGCGACTGCCGTGCTCCCGGCTTCCATCTTGTTCGTTATGACAGATGCATTCATTACGACAGTTCCATTAAACCACGGAGATGGGCGGAAATCCATGAAAAGTTATCGAACTGGATTTATCGCGCAAGCTCCTGCAATGGAACGGGTTCCAAAAAGTTATTTAACTGATTTGGCCCAAGTTGAATAACTTTTTTGGGAATTTCAATGCGAATACGGCGCGTTTCACCCCCGATGCACAGCGGACACGGAGGGGTGGAGAGAGATTTTAGACAGGATGAACAGGATGAACAGATTGCGGCGCGCGAAATGGACCCTTCCGGTGTCGTGTTTCAGTAACGGCTTTACAATGGCCGACCTTGATTTTCGACGGTGGTCAAAAAGCAATTCATGCCGCCGGAGGCAAATCCGGTTTGATGATGCCGGCATGGATGGCAACCGCTTGCGACAATGTTCATGCCCGCCATTTTGCCGCAGATTTTCCATCTCGTGGTGTGTGTGATGCACCAAATGAAATTGGCCGATGACTTTTCCATACGGCACCAGCATGGCAGATGATTCAGCCGCGTTTGTGCAATGGGTTACACAACATGAAAGGGCGAAGAACGCCGGGAAAACCCGCAGAACCCATTGGTTTTATTGCGAGTTTGCCGGGATTAGAAGCGCCAGAACCTCAAAAATCGCGCTTTAGCCCGGATATTTCATAGTAGGATTTGATTTTGAGGAAAAGCGGGACGGAGGGATTAAAACAGGTGGGGTTGGAGGGGCCGTTTTGAAAAAGTTTAAGGCGTTTGGTTTGACGCAGGCTCAAAAATCATTTTTGCGCCGTTTTTGGA
>JAGWNY010000034.1 GCA_028872915.1 Verrucomicrobiota bacterium | reverse complement strand
CTTGCAATCGCCGCCAACTGGCGGCAGGCTCAATGACGAGGGCTGTGTTGGCTCTCATGGGTGTATCCTTTCTTTGGTTGATGGTTCGCTTGTTTCAGAACCGGGATACACCCTCTCGCCTTTTTACACACGTTTCCTTACACCACCCGCGGTTTTTCTTTGCGAGTTCGCAAATTGCATTTTGGCGTTTTTCGTTTACGATGGCACGGCGCCGCGGCTTGGACCGCCCGCGCAAATTCTAAATGCCGCCCCGTTTGCGAACATTGTTGATATTGGGTCGCGTTTCCAATCTGCCAACCGTCTGGTCAAATTGCCTGGCCGGCTGGTGGCTTGGCGGCGCCGGCAACGCCGGCAAATTGCCGTTGCTGTTCCTGGGCGTCAGCGCCCTCTACACCGGCGGCATGTTTCTCAATGACGCCCTGGATGCCCCCGTGGACCGGCAACGCCGTCCCTCCCGCCCCATTCCCAGTGGCGCCATCACCCGCGAATCCGTCCTGGTCTGGAGCATCGGTCTTTTTGCCGCGGGTATCCTGGCCCTGGCTTTTGCGGGCAAAACCGCCGCCGTGCTCGCCGTTGTTCTGCTCGGCTCCATCATTGCCTACGACGCCACGCACAAAGCCGTCAACGCCTCTCCCTGGCTCATGGGCGTGTGCCGGTTTTGGGTTTATGTGATTGCAGCCTCGGCGGGCCGTTACGGAGTCAACGGCTGGCCCATCTGGTGCGGGATGGCTCTTGCCTCTTACATCGTCGGCTTGAGTTATGTCGCCCGGCGCGAAAGTTTCCGCGCAGCCGTTCCCTGGTGGCCTCTCATTCTCCTGGCCGCGCCCATTCTCCTGGCCATGCTCATGGATGACGGCCCCGCGCGCCGCCCCGCCGCATTGCTCTCCATCATCCTCGCCCTCTGGGTAATACGATGCGTCCGAACCATTTTTCAGCGAAGCGAGGTCAACATCGGCCAGATTGTTTCCGGCCTTCTGGTGGGGATTGTTTTTGTGGACTGGCTGGCGGTGGCCCCGGGCTGCCCGACGGCGTTAAGCGCCGCGTTTTGCGCCTTGTTTGCCGCCACTCTCGTCCTCCAGCGGTTCGTTCCGGCCACTTGAAATCGCGCGGGAACGGCGCCATTGAACTTTGGGTGGAACGGCAACCGTCTCACAATCCCAGCAGCGGTCGCAGATGGCGCTCGTAAAGATTCGCCGTAACGTTTCGGGAAACGGACGCTTCGCAGGCTTCCAGCCGGCGCAGGTAGCGGTCGCCTTTTTTGGCTGCAATTTTAAATCCCACGTGCAGCAATTGCCGAAAATGCGGATTGAACGCCGGGCACTTCGGGTCGTGCCGCAGGGCCGCGACATACTGCGCCGCCGTCCAGCCGGCCACGGTCTCCTTGGACGGCAGCTTTTTCGGATCAATGTCAATGACCGTGGCGTATGGCGCGCACAGCTCGTCCCGATGATCCAGGGCGTCCGAATAGATTTCCTTGCACAGCGCCAGGGCCTCGCCATCCGCCTCCGCCAGGCCGATCAATTCCTCCAGCCACGTCGTGCCCGCCGTCTTGATGTGCAGGCCCGCGTCAAACTTCAGCAGCGCGCGGCGGATCGGCTGGTAAATGGAAAATTTATCGCTGCCGGAGTGAACGCTCAATTTCAACGGGCGCGGGAGGTTGTATTCGCGGATGGCGTATTCGATCACCGCCAGATCGTCGTTGAATTCGCGCTCGAATTTTTTGACATCGCCCGCGTAATCCACGCCTTTGTTGAATCGGCCGGTAAATTTGGGCGCCACGGTCTGCGCCGGAATTTTTTCATCGGCCATCGCCGCCAGGATGACGAGCAATTCAGGCGGCGTCTGCGGCGAATCGGTCTCGTCCATGGAAACCTCGACGATGAATTTGCCCTTGCCCTTCGCCGCGGCAATGCGCCGGTAAATTTTCGCGGCGTCCTGGATCGCAAAAAGGTATTTGGCCGCGATGCGTTCCACCTGCTCCCGCGTCGTATGGAAGGCATCGGAGGCATTCGGAATCACGATTTCGCCGATCAATTCGGGATGATGACCGATGAATCCCCGTATGGCCTCCGGCGCGGCGGATTTGCCGATGGAATCGGCCACGTCAATGGTGAAAAAATCCGACGTGTCAAGGAATTTATCCACCGTTTCCAAGCGGATATGGTCGGCGTCCACGTGCCAGGGATGTTTCCAGCCCAGTTCCTTGACGGCCCTTTGCGCGGCGTCGCGAACACTGGAAGGCTGGGAACCGATGATCGTATGCTCGCGGTTGGATTTGTTCCAAACCGGCGTGACGCGCGCGCCGCGTTCGGCGGCCAGGATGCACGCCTGGAGCTGCGCCTTTGCCTGATGCCCGAAACGGTCTCCCATGCCAAACGAAAATCTTCCGAGTTCAACCTTGCTCATCGTTTCACGAAGGATAATCCGCCCGGCACTGGAAGCAATGAAGAAAAGGGGAGAGATGACTAATGGAGTATTGCGATCCTTCGTCCGCGAACGCTCCTGGAAAAATATGCCATTCGCCATCTCTCCTTTTCGGATTGAACACAGGCGAAGCACGGCGCGGCTGTCGCCGCAACGGTCGTCGTCCCGATCGCCGGGTATGTGGGCGTTGAAGGCGGTGGAAAAATGCCCGGCAACCCAAATTAACTGCAAATACCCCCGGTTCACTGCAAATGGTGATGAGCGGCGGCAGGCGAGGGCGGCCCGGGCGGGGGAAAGGATGTTTTTTGGCGTGAATCGGGCGGCGGGGCCTTCCCAACGGCGCGTCAGCGGCTCAGCCAGTCTCACGGCCTTGCTCGCACCAGGGCGGAACCATGCCGCCGGCTCGGTTGCTCCCGGCCAAGCTCCGTTAAACCACGGAGATTCCAACGGCGCCACCGGCGTGATCCCGGATTCCATCTTGCTCATTCCGACCGTTCTATTCATTCCGACCGCTCCATTCTTTACGACAGTTCCATTCTTTACGACCGTTCCGTTCATTACCGCAGTTCCATTCATTACCACAGTTCCGTTCATTACTACAGTTGCATTAAACCACATGGATGGGAGGAAATCCATAAAAAGATATCGAACTGGATTTATCGCGCAAGCTCCTGCACGGGAACGGGTTCCTAAAAGTTATCTAACTGATTTGGCCCAAGTTGAATAACTTTTTTGGAAAAAGAAAGCCAAACCAATCCGGAAATTGACACAGATTTTGGTATTAGAGCGGACTCGGGTCCGCTCCCGCGTTTTTGGAGAGGGTGGTCCGGCGGCCTGTTTTGGCGGCGGCGCCGGCTTTTGCGCTTGTCGGACGGCGCCGTTGCGTTAAAAGGTTCCCGTGCAAGCGCGTTTTCTTCTTGGACCGGCCGGCAGCGGCAAGACTTTCCGCTGCCTCCAGGAAATCCGCGGCTCTCTCAAAGGCGATCCGGATGGGCCGCCTCTCCTTTTTCTGGCGCCCAAACAGGCCACGTTCCAGCTTGAACGGCAGTTGCTGGCGCATCCCGATGGCCCAGCAGGGTTTACGCGGCTGCGGATTTTCTCCTTTGAACGGCTGGCATGGTTTATTTTCGATTCCTTGCGCCTCGCGCCGCCCCAATTGCTGGGCGAGGACGGCAGGGTGATGGTGCTGCGCGCGCTGCTTCTGCGGCATGAACAGGAGTTCAAAACGTTCCGGCAGAGCGCGCGGCGCCGCGGCTTTGCGGGTCAATTGAGCCTGTTGCTTCGGCAATTGCGGCAATATCACGTCAGCGCAGCCATGATGGGCGACCTCGCCAATCGTTCCACCGTTCGACCGGAACTGCGGGGCAAATTAAGCGATCTGGCCTTTCTTCACCAAGCCTACGGCCAATGGCTTTCCGAAAACCAATTACAGGACGCCGATTCCTTGCTGGACCTGGCCGCGGACGCGCTTGAAAGCCGGTCATTGGCTCCGAAATTTCAAGGTTTGTGGCTGGACGGTTTTGCGGAAATGACGCCACAGGAGCTTGGTTTGCTCGCCGCCATCGTTCCGCATAGCGAACGCGCGACGCTGGCCTTCTGCCTTGCCGCCGAGACAGACCCGAACGATTCCTGGCTTTCCATGTGGAACAGTGTCGGACGCACTGTCCAGCAATGCCGCCAGCGGCTCGAAAGCCTTTCGGATTGCGAGGTCAGCGTTGAAGTCCTGCCGCGGCATCCGCAAAAGAGCCGGTTCGGCGGAAATCCCGCGCTGCGCCGCATCGAAGCGCACTGGCAAAGCGCGCGAGAAGGCGTTTTGGAGGCGCCGGACGCCGGTTCGGCGTTGAACGGCGGCGTGCGCCTGTGCCTCTGCGCAAATCCCGAAGCGGAATCGGTTTGCGTCGCGCGCGAAATATTGAAATTCGTTCGCGCGGGAAACCGTTTTCGCGATTGCGGCGTTCTGCCGCGCAACCTGGAGACGCATCACCGGCCCCTTGCCCGCGCCTTTCGCCATTATGGCATCCCGTTCTTCCTGGACCGTCGTGAATCGGTGGCGCATCATCCGCTGGCGGAGTTGAGCCGGAACGCCCTGCGCACCGTGGCCTTTGACTGGCGGCACGAACACTGGTTCGCCGCCCTGAGGGCCGGCTTTTCGGGCGCGGACGCCATTGCCATTGACCGCCTGGAAAACGCCGCGCTGGAATTTGGCTGGCGGGGCGGGAAATGGCGCGAGCCGCTGCCCGACGGGGATTTCGAGCCGATCAGAAAACACGTGTTTCCGCCGTTCCAACGGCTTTATGAACGGTTCGCGCGGCTGAATTTCCAGCCCAATGGGCGGCAATTGGCCGCGTCCATTCGGGAGTTTTGGGACGAGTTGCGCGTTGGGGAAATCCTGGAACGCTGGAGCGCGGATGTTTCAGGCGGCCAGACGGCCATTCATGCGACAGTATTCGATCAGATGACCGCGTGGCTTGAAAACGTTGAACGGGGCTTTCCCGGCCAGGCGCTTGCCGTGGCCGATTGGCTGCCCATTCTGGAATCGGGACTGTCCGGCCTCACCGTTGGCGCGATTCCGCCCGTCCTGGATGAAGTGCTCATCGGCGCCATTGATCGCGCCCGCAATCCCGATCTCAAATTCGCCATCGTTCCCGGCTTTAACGAGACTATTTTTCCGGCCCCGCCGTCCGCAGAGACCATCCTGACCGAAACCGACCGGGAGGAGCTCGAACTGTGCGCCGGTCCGGACACGCGCCAGCAACTTTCGCGCGAACGATTCCATGGTTACCTTGCCTGCACCCGCGCCTCGGACGCGCTGCTGCTCACGTTTTCGCGCCGCGATTCCGACGGCAAGATTCTCAACCCATCGCCGTTTGTCCGCCAATTGCAGGGTCTTCTGCCCGCGCTTCAAATCGAGGAATTTCACGCGGACATTCCTCCCGCCCAGGCCGAACACGCGACCGAAATCGTCGGGCCGCTTCTTCAAGCGGCGGCGGCTGAAACCGGGGGTGAAACGACGCGGGCGGAACGCGAGTGGGCGGGGTTACTGCGGTTGCCGGCGCTGGCCGCGTTGAAAGATGAATTGGAGTCGTTGCGCGAGCCGGATCCGCGGGAAAAACTTTCGCCGCGGATCGCCCAAGAACTTTACGGGCCGGTGTTACGAACGTCGGCCAGCCGGTTGGAGGACTTTGCGGCGTGTCCATTCCGCTTTTTCATCTCCGGCGGCCTGCGCGCCGGCGAACGAAAACTGTTTGAACTGGACGCGCGCGAGCGGGGCAGTTTTCAGCATGAAGTTCTCAAGACCTTCCACGAAAAACTCTCGGGCGAAGGCCGGCGCTGGCGCGACGTGACGCCGGAGGAAGCCCGCCAGCGGATCGGCGGCATTGCGGAAGAAGTGATGCAGCGGTTTCGGGGCGGACTTTTGCGCGAAACGGCCCGCACACGATTCGCCGCGCGGGCGATGGCGAAATCATTGCAGGATTTCGCGGCTGTGACGGTGGCGTGGCTGCGCGAACAGAATGCGTTTGATCCGGTGGCCGCCGAATTGGAATTTGGGACCGGCGAATCGCCGGAGACGGCCTGGGAATTGGATTTGGGCAACGACCGCCGGCTGGCGTTGCGCGGGCGGATTGATCGCGTGGACACCTGCAGCGATCCCGGCGGGCCGGGAGCGTTGGCCATTGTGGTGGATTACAAATCCGGCGGAAAAAAGCTGGACGCAACCCTGCTGGCGCATGGCATCCAACTGCAATTGCCGGCCTATCTGAACGTGCTTCGCCACTGGAAGAATCCGGCCCGTGTTTTCGGGGCGGAGGCGCTGGTTCCCGCCGGAGTTTTTTACGTGAATTTGCGGGGTGAATCGGAAAGCGCGAAATCAAGGGACGAGGCGCTGGGACAAGCCGATGCCGCCCGCCGCACGATGTGGCGCCACACGGGACGCTTTGACGCCGCAGCCCTTCCGAAAATGGACAGCAAAGGCGCGTGCGACCAGTTCAACTATCGCCTGACCGGATCGGGCAAACTGCATGGCGGTTCACATGAAGCCATGCCGCGCGCCGGGTTCGGGCAATTGCTTGAGAGCGTGGAAGCGCGGTTGCGGGAATTCGGAGACGCCATTTATTCCGGGGCAGCCTCCGTGGACCCGTATCGCAAAGGCCGGCAAACGCCGTGTGAATTTTGCGATTACGCCGCAGTCTGCCGCATTGATCCGTGGACCCATGCTTTCCGTGTCCTCCGGGCTGAAAAGCCCGCCGGGCCGGAGGAATGAACGGGAAATCGCCGACGGATCAAGGCTTGGCCAAATCCTTGACACACAAGATCGCCGCGGCTTTTTCCGGATGGCGGTGAGTCCATAAAAAGTGGCCAAGGAGGGAAAGGGCGGCCCAGAAGATGCGGGGTTGCCCCTTGATAACGTGATACTCGCCGCGCAATCGCTTCGGACCAAGCAAGCCGGCAACTGCGTATCCGCGCTGCCGCATTTCAGGAGGGGCCCATCCGGAAAGATGCTCCTGCAAGTCGTCATTACTTACGTGCCTCTGCGGGAGAAACCCGCATGGCGTAAAGAAAACCACTTTTTTTACCGCAATCCTCTCCATGCTTTCCATCAATTTGAGACCCTGCGATTTGGTCAGGTGTTCGATGACATCCAGGGCCACGCACGCATCGAACTGTTTTGCGTGGAAGTGGCATTCCAGTTCGCGCACGTCGGCTTCAATAATTTCGTCGTGCGTCTTTAATGACTTGGCCTGCTCGACAGATGGCTTGTATCCTTCAACGCCAACAATCTGAGAAACGCCAAGCTGGCGCATTGTAGGCGAAGCCCCACAACCAATGTCCAGAACGCTCTCGCAATCTGCGAGCGCCTTTCTTAACGCCAATTTTACAATAATTTCCGCCGGATCCGATTTCCGCTTCAATAAGTCCAGCGTTAGTCCAAGGCCTGTTTTCATGGATGTTTCCCAAAATGCTAACAGCAAAATGGGAAATTTCTATGAAAACTTCACGGCGCAATTTCCACCAACCGATAGAACCGCTGTGGACCGAGCGGGGCCGTTTGGGAGCCATCGTCCGTGAAGGTGAAATTGCCATCGCTGGATGTAATCGCCTGGGAAACGGTGTTCCATGGCTGGGTCAGGTCATCCGTCCATTGGACCTGGAATTGGGCGTCAGGCGACGCCGTCCAGTTCAACGTAATGGCGGTGGCGGAGACCACGATGCCGCTGATGTTCACACTGCTGACGCCGGCCACGTTCCCCCGATCGAACAGGACTTCAATGCCGTAATTAACGGTGACGCCGTTGGTATTTTGCACGCCGAGGTAGTAAGTCCCGCCCGGGACAATAAACGGCAGGCCGTTGGTCGTGAGCGTTGCCGACCCGCCCGTTGAACCTGGGATCAAATTTGTATCGCCGATGCCGGTGATGCCTGGCGGCGAATTGGTGCTGAACCAGACGTTTACCGGCGCGGTGGCATAGAGGAGGATGTTCGTGGCAAAACTTGCGTTTGTCGGCACTGACACTTGATACCAGGCGATATCGGCGGCGGGCAGGAATAGATTCGACTGCAGCAGGCCGCCTTCAAGCGTGCCGGGGACGGGATTGGTCTCGGCAAAGGTGAAGTCCAGTTTCCAACTGACGATCAGGTTCGTGAGATCGGCGCCGGCGCGGGTGTCCTGGATTTCCAGGACCCATGGTCCATAGGCGCTTTCGCCGTCAAAGGCGTCCAGCGATTCTTCTGGCAGGTAATAAAGATCGCCTGGAACCTGGGTGAGGTTGAAGGCGTCCAACAGCGTGTTCGTGGGGAACGCGAGGGTCATCTGATTTGTTCCCTCGTTTGCCGCTGTTCCAGGAGGCAGCCCTTGCAGCAGCAAGGTTGTTCCATTTTCAGTTGCCACGAAATTCGTGACGACCGGCTGCCAATCCGCATTGACGGCGCCGACATCTGAGAAAGTCATTCCGATTGGTTTCTTCAGGCCGGCACTGGCAAAGACGGAACCGACGCCATTGGCGTTGAATTTCTCAATGGTGTCATTCCCCCAGTTCGCCACATAAAGGCTGCCGCTGCCGTCAAAAGCCAGGCCGTATGGCTGATCCACGCCTGTTGAGGCAAAAACAGACATGTTTCCGTTGGTATCGAATTTCTCGATCGTATTATTGTCAAAGTCGGCGGCGTAAAGATAGCCGCTGCTGTCGAAGGCCAGCCCGTGATGCCGGCCGACGCCCGTGGCGAAAACCGTGCCCGCGCCGCTTGTATTAAATCTCTCGATGACGTTCGTGCCAATGCTGGCCAGATAAAGATTGCCGCTGGAATCAAAAACGATGTCGGCTGGGCGGTAAACACCCGCGCTGGCAAAAACCGACGGCACGCCGCCCACAAATTTCTCAATTGTGTCGTTGCCAAAATTCGAGACATAGAGATTGCCGCTATTGTCAAAGGCCGCGGCCCTGGGTCCATTGACGCCCGAGCTGATCGCGCCAAGAAATGCCCCGCTTGAATCGAACTCCGAAATCGTGTTCAGACTATAATTTGCGACATACAACACGTTTGAATGGAATTCGAGATATACGGGGCCGGACAGGTTTGCCGTCACAAACGGCGATCCCGCACCGGTTAAATCGAATTTTTCGACGGTGCTGTTGCCATAGTTGGCCACATAGAGTTCCTGCGGCGTGACGCCTTGCGCGTATTGCAGGACGTAGTGCTGTCCGGCCACGGTCGGGAGGGAGGTTGACACCGAGCCATCCGTCAGGGCCAGGAAATTGGTTCCGTCATAGGCGGGCCAGTTATTTGTAATGATCACCTGGTTGGTGTTCACATCCCACGGACCGAAGGCGGTCGTGTAAGTTCCATCCGCATAGCCTTCAAAACTGTCGGCGAGTACGCCGACTGTATTTGTGTTCGGCACGAAGGGCGGAATGGCGTATTTAATTGGCGTCAGGGTTAAATTCGTGTCTTCGGTGAAGGTGAGATACAAATTATTCGTTTGCATGTCTGCGATCCCCGTATTCGTGACTGTCACCGATGAGAGCAGCAGACCGGGATCAGCCCCAGAAATTCGGATGGGCGTTGAACTCTTGGTTGCGGTAAACGCGATTGTCCTAGCCTGCCAGGTTGTGTTATCACCATAAATGGTGGTGGGAGTTTGGCCATTTACGCTAACGTTGGCCTCGGCAAGGCTTTCTGTCGGTGAAACAGCGAATTCAACCGGATCGAACTTGCCTGCCGTTCCGGCACTGTGTATGGCTAGCATCTCTGAGTCCGACAAAGGACGGTTATAGATAGAAACCTCGTCTAGGTCGCCAAGGAATTTATAGCCTGCCAGGAGTTCAGTCGCCATCGCGTCCCTGTATCCGATATTCACGTCCTCAAATGACGGAGGGGCAACAGGTGTGGACGTTGCCATCCCGGAGTTCAGGGAGCTTCCATCGCAATAAATAGTTCCCTTCCCGGTTGTAGCGTTTACGGTGAATCCTATATCGTGCCATTGATTCATCGTTACCACATCGTTTCCATCATCCACCTCTAATGAGTTCGGATCATAGCGGATAACGGCGTGAATTCCACCGGGATTAACAGAAGTGAATCCGGTGGTGTTGATCCAAAACTGAATTGCTGCATACCTACCAGATTGGCTGTAATCAATTACAGGCCGCTCCGAGCTCTGGTCGGTGGAGTAAACCCAGGCTTCCAACGTCAAATTTGAAACAGCCAGACTGGTGCTTGGCGGCGCTGTCAAATAGTTTGTTGTGCCATTAAAATTAAATGCATCGCCGACTTCACCGCTTACGAACTGCTCCTCATTATTGGTTGCCGCAACACCGTCAACGGAGTTCACGTAATTGCTCTCACCACGCCACCAGCCGACAATACCTGGACCGCGACAGACCAATGTTAGTGTATAGGTGCTTCCCGGTACGGTCGCCACCGCCCCTGAAAGCACTCCATTCGCCAATGCCAAAAAATTGGTTCCATTATTGGCGGTCAACGGATCAGCGACCACGCTAACTTGGTTTGCCATTACCGCCCATTGCCCGGCAGATTGACCGTTCGTGTAATCAGCAGCGGTCACACCTTCAAAGGTTACGTTTGTCACCAACGTTGGTGTAATCGGAATGACGTTTGTCGTTGCCGTAACCGCCACCGCGCCCGCGCCGTTTGTATCGGCGCCGCCGCGGTTTTCCATGAGGAGGACGCGGGTGCCGTTGGGGCTGATGAGATGGAAAATCAGGTCCGAAATGCGGGGATGCTGGACCATGATGCCCACGTTTACCGACGCCACGGGCAACGTGCTGCCGACAAAGTTCGTCGAGTAGGCCACGGCGTCATCCAAAATGGGCGAGAAACCGCTGCCGGTGTAATCCACCAATGAGCCTTCGCCCTGATAAGCCAGGTTCGCTACGATATAGACGGTTTGCGTTAAGGCGCTCCGGTTCGTGATGCCGATCCAGTAACGGCCGGGCTGGATGGGCGGCACGTCCGCGGGTCCCACGGACAGGGAATTGCCGGGCGGAGTTCCCAAATTGAGCAGGACGGGTCCCTTATCGGCGTCGGTCAACGTGGGTTCACTCCCGAATTTCAAAACCATTTCAAGCGGATTGGCCAGGTCAGGAGGTTGGGTAATGTTGGTTGCGTCAATGGTGAGATTGGTGACGCCCGCGGGCACGTCAACGAAATCGTAATAAACCTGGCCGGGGGCAATGCTCGCGGTCACGCCCTTGTTCAGCCGATGATGTCTGACGAGCAGCATGGAGGCATTCTCCACGACACCGGTCTGGCCGGGCGAATCGTCCTCCTCGGCCAACAACCACAGGCCCATGCCTTCCATGCCAACAAAGCTTTGCAGGCTGCCGGGGCCATCCGATTTCCTGGCGGGCGGATTCGGGACGGTGCTTCCGTCGTCATACACGCTCGTGAAGGTTCCCGTTCCCAGCGCGTCGTGATTGTTGAGCACGTCCGCCACGTCGCCGCCGGTCACGGTATTTTTGTGTTCGAGCGTGCCGATGAGGTCGCCGAAGTTTTGATGGAAAATCACGTTGGTCACCACCACGTCGCCGATCTGGATGGGTGTCAGCGCGAGCAGGAGGATGTTCGTAATGCCGGGATGGGTGGGCGCGCCGTCGGGGATGATGGCCGGCAACCCGATCCCGTTGACCACTTCATTGCCATTGGTGTTCTGGCTGAAGGGAATGCGCGTGAAGACCGCCATAAAACTGTATTCAGAGGCCATCTGGTCCTCCGACTTGACGCCGACGTAATAAACGGTTCCGCGCGACGAATTGTTGTAGGCGACGAACTCCGTGCCGCCGCGGCCCACTGACTTGTCGGCGCCGGAAACGGCAGCCGGGTCCAAGATCAGCAGGTTCGCATTGGTCGTCACGTAAAGGTCAATGTCCGCCTCCGGCCGGGTGGCGTTGGTGATGGAATCGGCAAAGACGCCCATGCGCGGCACGGAAAGGGTGGGCGCCAAAAAGGTGATGAAGGCGGCGTTGGTGAAGTCGGACGGGTTTTGCGGCGAGTTGGTGACCACGTAAAAATGCCACTGGTTGGTTTCGCCCAGCGTAATGGCGCCTTCGGGGCTCCACGGCGTTCCGGCGCCCAGGGAAACCTGGTTGGTGCCCATCAGGGGCGAACTGGCGCCCACGAATTGATCCATCAGCGCGCCGACGGCCGAATCATTGTTCGTCACCTCCGTCACGTCAGTCACCCGATTGGTAAACGCGATTGCGCCCGCCATTGTCACGGACGCAATGGCATCCGGCACGGCCCCGCCGCCGCAACTGACGACCAGCGCATAATCCTGCACCGTGTTTGGGCCGTAAGCGCCGGCGGCATTGTTTGTCTGCGCCGTCACGGCATTTACGTTCACGTCCCGGCCAATCACCGTGACAGAATAGTTGGTACCCAGCGGGGCCGGTAAAATGACTTGCTCGACGTTGTTGACGGAATCCGCCACGTTCACGGCGTTGGTAATTGAGTTCGTATTCCATGCCTCGTTATCAAGGGCACCGGCGGGGATGTCATTGCCAAAGTAAACGTTCCCGTTGTCCAAGTTGGTGACGACCAGGTCCAGGTTGTTGACGAGTTTGACGGCCGCCGCCGGGTCGCCTGGCGGGTCCGTCCACGCGAGCGTGACGCGCAGGCCCTGGTTCACGGCATTTGTGGAGAGCGTGACGTTATAAGCGCGGCTGTCGCCCGTGGCGAGGGCATTGGTGGGACTCTGGTCCTGGAGAAACATTGAGGACGGGGCGGCGCCGTCGAAATTAGTCCAAATGGCCGGTGGCAGAGAGTCGGACAGATTCACGAGGCCCCAGCCCTCGTAATTGATGGGGTTGGTGACGCCCAGATCGTAGGATGCCGTGGGGCGCGCTCCATTGATGAGCATGGCCTTGAGCAAGGCGGGGCTGGGATTTGTGAGCGAGCTGTGATTCATGAAGAAATCCTCCATCAATGCCAGCGCGCCCGAGACGTCCGCCGCGGACATGCTCGTGCCCGATTCATAGCGGTAATACGGCCCCGGTCCGGTGCCGAGGGGATTGGGCACTCCGATACTCTCGTCCAGGTTGCTCAAGACGAGCGATTCATTGCCGACGGCGTTGGTGGTGATAACCGTCGTGGTCAGGTCGAAATCCACCGGCTCGGTGGTGGCATTGCTCACGGCATAGTAAAAGCCGTCAAAAGTCTCGGTGTTCTTGATCTGGTCCAAATAACCCGCTCCGCCGTCGGGCGGAATGTTGACGGCGCCATCCGTCTTGAAAAAGTCGTATCCAGGCGAAGTCGTCAATCCGACATAGATGGGCAGGAGGTTCGTGGGAAATGGACTGGGCGAATCCGGGTTGGCATAGAGATTAATAGCAACCCCAATCGTGTTATCCGAGATGGCCGGAAATCCCGTGGAATAGGTTGATCCGGATTGAACAATCAAGCCGGAGTACGTCTGCACGTCGTAGTTTGTCGGATTCTGATAGAAATAATTGGTGATGTCCCATTCACTGGAACGGGTGGAGACGACAAACGTGCCGGGCGCGACGACATCCGGCTTGAACCGCCCAAACGGCCCCTCGGTACCTATGCCCACGTTGCCCCGGCTCGAAAACGACGCCACTTCCGTGCTCGTGTCGGTTTCCGGCTGCCAGATGGCGCTTTGGTTGCTGTTGGCGTCGGTAACGATATTGGTGATGTCGCGCAATTCCTCGATGGCGCCGACCGTCACCACGTTTTTGGCGGTGGCGGGCGAGAGGATGGTATCGGCCGAACCGCCGCCGCCGCTGTTGTTGCCGTTGCCAAAATTGCCCGCGGAAAATACGAAGAGAACAGGCTGCGACCCGGTGGCCTCGGGCAGGGCGTCGCGCGTGGCGGCGTCATAGCTGGCGGCCGCCAGGTCATAGAGGTTGTCGCCGGAGAAATTCCAACTGTTGTTCGAGATGGGCGCGTTTGTTTTCGCGGCCGCCTCCTGAAGGTCGTAATCGGAATCATTAAAGTTCATGGCGAACAATCTGGCGGCAGGGGCCATGCCCCGAAATTGAAAGGGGTTGGCATGGCGCGCATTGCGGGGGAGGCCGGCAAACGCCGCCGTGTTGGTAATGATCGAGCCTGATGCGTTGGTCACCGTTTCGGACTCCGAACCGTCTCCGGCGATAATGCCCGCCACGTGCGTTCCGTGGCCATCAATGTCCTGACCATTGGCTGGATTATTGAATAAAACGCGCAAGACCCCGGCTCCTTTAAAATCCGGATGGTTCGTATCAATGCCCGAATCATCCACTTCGACCAGCACGTTTGAACCTGAAAGGTTCATGTAATTGCTTGCGGTCACCGAATTTGCCGCCACCGCGTCTTCCGCGCGGCTCAAATCGTTGGCCAAAATCCGGGGCAGAAAGGGTTCGACGATCTGCACGCCGCGCAGCCCTGTCAGAGCCGTCCAATTGCGCGGCGGGCGCACCGTGACAACCGGCCCGAATGGCGAATTGAAACCGCCGTTGTCCACGATTTGGCCGCCCATATTTTCGATTTCGGAAATCGTCCGGTTTGCGCTGTCCGCATACAGGCCGAGAGTCAACAGCTTCCCATCGGGCAGCGGATGATTGGCCACGGCTCGGGGCAACAGGAGCGAATCAATTTTGTAATACGGTTGGTATGGAATCACCGCCTGAACCGCCGGTTCTTCGGCCAGTTCGGCGGCGTTAGTTGCATCAAGTTCCACGAGATACGCGTTGTTGGGGATGTAGGAAACGATGGTGGCGCCGAATTGCGACAGGGTCGCCCGAAAAGCCGTGCCTATTGGTCCTTGCGCTTGAACGATGTAAGCGCCGGCGTCGCCTTTGGCGCGCAAATGCGCCGGAATGGCCAGATTCAAAGGCTTGCTTGTGTCAATGAAGGCATTTTCGAGCAAGATGGCGTGGCTGTTGTGAATCAATTGCGCCAATGGCTCCCTCGTATTGCTCAAGCGCAACGCCAATTGGTTCGTTGCCTGGCTCGCCAGCGCCTGTTTGGGAAATTTCGGCGCTGCCGATGGATTGCACGGCAAACCGGGACGCGGCGCCGTCCGAACCAACCGTGCGGACGGAGAATGCATGGCAGGGCGGCCGCCAAAATGCCAGATTAACCACGCGCCCGCGGCGAGCAGGAGCAGGCACAACACCATCCATAGGGGCGAACTTTTTTTCATAACGGCAATCTTAATTATTATACCTTTTCAACAAAGTGGATTCAAAGTTAAATTATGGTTAATTCTATTGGGGCTTTTCACAGTCGTTAATCCGGCGGCAGCTCGTTGTATTGTTCGATCACTACATGCGCGTTGGGCGGCGTGCCTTCGACGCGCAGCACCACCCGCGCGGCGGATTGCGCCACCACCTGATAATTCGTGACCATGCCAAAGAAGGCGGGGTTGAGCGGGTTGATGTCAATGCCGCCGGGGGCTGGCTTGAGCGCCTGGCCATAGCAATAGATCACGTAGCGCGGCGCGCCCCGCCTGACCAACGACATGATCTGCTGCGGCAGCCACTCATACATGGCGTCATTCATGCCATTGGTTTGCTGCGCTTCATCCGGCACCCAACCGACGCCGGCGACGTAGTTGGAGAGGTGGAGGAAGGGCGAACCTTCGGTCAGCGCCGGGGAAGCCAGAATGTCGCCCGCGTGCTCGAAGACTCCCACCAAACCGTCCCGGTTCGTGAATGCCGCGCGAGTCTGGTCAATATTGGCGGCCAGTTCACCGAGCGCGGACGAGTAGCCCTGCGGGCCGGCTGGATCAATGGGAAAACTCGTGTAAAACATGGGCGGCCGATATGCCGTTCCGAGGTATGCGTCGGGCGCCGTGTTTGAGAGGACTTGAACGCCGCTGAACAACGCCGACCACGCCGCCAGACTGCCCGAACCGGCTGCCGAACCCACGTTCACCGAAAGCTGGCCGCGCGTGGAATTGTCGCCAACGGCCGTTGTGAACGAATCGAACAGCAGACGGTCCCAAGCCGGCGCCGAATTCATGTCATCGTAGAGATTTCCATCGCCCGTCCAATAAAGCCAGGTGTTGACGCCGATATTGGCTCCGACCGCATTGGTCTCATCGAGAATGTTCGATGCCTTCAAATAGACCGTCTGCCAGGGGGTTCCGCGATGGACGCGCCCCAGCCAGCCAACCGTCGGCAGTTTTGCCGCCGGAAAATTCCAACCATCCGAATCCCACATACCCGGGTCTTTGAAGGCCGGATTGAAGGGGCTTGGGTCCGTGCCGGCCGCCGAGAGCGACGGCCCTCCCCACGGCATGTAACGGCTGTTTACCTTGTTATAGACCAACGGGGGGATTACCGGGTCTTTGTAAAAATAATTCAATTCATTGGCGGTCTGGTTCAAATCGGTCAAGTCGCTGGCCGTGTAATGGACCAGCGGATCGTTCGCCTCCCACTTGGTTGTCTTGACGATGGTTTCTGTCGGGGTGAAAGGCACTTGTTGGTTGGTACTCTGCTCCGCCGTGGCTACGATATTGCTTTCACCGGGCACATTTGGATACGACAAGCTACTACCTAAAAATGCCTCAAACCCGTCTATTTCGTCTTCAACGCGGTAAACCATCGTCGGATCCACATTGTATTCCCCAATGGCGCCCGAGCCACCCCAGTCGTAGATGTGGTTATTGGACGGGTCAACATAATACCGGGGCTGGTCCTGCGACACGGCGAGCTGATTGGCAAATCCCCACGGTATTCCGCTCTTAATCAGGTTGGTGTCCCATTGCGGCGCGTCATAGACGGTATTGGTTGCGCCGGGGGCGACATAGTTTGTCGCCGCTATCGTGCTGTCCGGTCCGGCAAGTTGAACGTAGTCAATGACGTGATAAATGCCGGAGCCGTCCTGGTCGAAAATGATGACGCGGAAGCGATTGGTTGTCAGCAACGTCCATTGCGGTTGCAGATAGGGAGGCACTTTGTAGAAATTCGTCCTCCCGCTCGTGTCAAACAGGCGCGTGTCAAAGCGGTAGGTCGCATCCGGCAGGGGAGCCACGTTTGGCGAGTTTGGCGGTCCTTCGGAATTCGACCACGCCAGGTTCGTGTTCCCCTGCGTATTGAACGGCACGATGAAATTCAGAGGCGCATAATATGTGGATGACGACGGATTGTATCCCTCCCAATCCGAAAGGTTCGTGAACGTTCCCGATACTGTTGGAGGACTGATGAAATCGGCGTAAGACGCACCGGCCCGGTACAACGCTCCTTCATCATTAGTCAACGTGACGATATTGGTGCCCGTGACGGAAATGGAAATCCTGCCCTTGAAATCGTTTGAGTAAGAGTTCCAGCATTCCACTCCAAACAGGTTCGTCACCGAAAGTAGAAGCTCCTGCGATAGGGTATAGTCGCCAGGGTCAGCTTTGATGGTAATACGAGGACCCGCTGTCGTGCGGGTGTATTGCAGCTTGCGCGTCATGGAAAATATGGTCTGTAGTTGAAACTTATTGAAATTGGGATAGCCCTTTTTAGCCCCCACAATCCACGGCACGCCATAGACGTTCGTGACCATGTTATAGACGTTTACCGGAAGGCTGGTCACGTCCACCGGCAGGGCCAGGGGATAACCATTCGTAGATTCCACGGGATAACCATTCATCTGTCCCATGGGATAAACATTGGTGTAGCCGGTGATGAAGACATTGCCGTTGGTATCGCGCGAAAAGAGCGGGCGGAATACATCCGGCCAGTCCGGGGAGCCGTTGTATGTGTTGTTGGTGGTGGCATCGTACATATTGGCGGCAAGCTGGAGGAGGCGTTGGACGGCGGGGGTATAGACAAAACGATTGCTCACCAGCACCGGGATGTCGCCAACGCCAAAGGCGTTGGTTACGCTGAACGTGGCCCAAAAGTTTGAGTTCAGGACCGGAATCATGACGCCATTGTTCGTGGGCACGTAATTGGCGGCCCAATCGGCCGTATAGGCCAGCAGCAGCCGGTTCGCGGCATTCGTGAAAAAACCCAGCGGCGTCCAGGAAATGAAATTCGTTTCGGCCCCGTCAACAACGCTGCCATTCGCATCCACGTTGTCGTAATTCAAATTCATTTTTCCCGAATCCGGATCGCTGTCCGTGCCCAATTGCGACAGCAACCGGTAATAGGAGTAGCGATCATAAGTGGCGGCGGCGGCGCCGGCGGCGGTGAGGCGCTGGACGAATCCGGCCGACGATTGCGCCGGATCAAACAGGTCATCCGGCTCGTCAAAGAAATGGTTGGTGTTGTCCGAACCGACCCAGGGCGGCGGCACGCCCCTGACGTAAAAGGTTTCCGAGATGGGAGAAAATCCGGTCATCAACGGCCCGTCGTTGTAATAGTCAATGTCACCGACTCCATTGAAGACATTCGTCGCCAGCGAATCATAATTCGCCGCGTAGCGGTTTGTGATCAGGGAAAAAGCGTCGTCGAAGGCGTAACCCTGGTAGCCCCGCCCCGCGAGCGGGTAATTATACCAGTAAAAGTTCGCATCGTAGCCGGGAGGTGTTGGCCCCGACCCAACCATTGCGCCCCACTGGTTGGTGTCCAAATCCGCCAAAAACGCGGCCAGATTCAACTCCCAAGAGCCGACGCCCTGATTCCGGAAGAAATAATCCTGACCGCGTGTCATTGGGTTCACGGGCGCTCTATACCTGCTCTGATTGTTCATTACGACCATTGCCTGATTATGGATCGCATTCAGGTCCAAGGCGTTGCCGACGGGCACGGCGATGAAGGCATAACGGGCCACGGCGGGATTGTCCGGCCCATAGGGCGCGTCCGGATGTTCCAGAATGCCGATCCATTCCGGGTCGCCCACGTGAAAGCTGTTCCCGTTGGTAACCACTCCGACGCCATTACTGATAACATCCGCGGCAAACCCATTGGCATCGAATTTTCCGTTTCGATTGAGGTCCAGGTAAAAGCGCCCGGCGGGTTCATTGCTGGATATCATCACCGGCACGCGCGGATCATAATAGAGATTGGTGAGGACCTGGTTAAAATCGTCTCCGCCCACGACGTTGCCGTTGGCGTAGTAGTAACTGACATTGGCAAATCCGACGCACGCGGGCTGTGAAAATGCGTTTGTGGAGATGTCATTCGTGGAAACGACGAGGCCAAAGCCGCAAGGATCGGCGGCGATCTGGCCGTGGGTATTGGTCCCGCCGCTCATGATGGTTGCCACGATTTGCGCCTCGGCGCCAGCCAGCGCCGCATCCGCCGCGTACCGCGCGGCGGTCCCGTTCGTTTGCGTGGCGACGGATCCTTTGGCCCGGCGGCTGATGGCCAGAAACGCCACGGCCATGACCAAGGCCACCGCCATCAAAATGAGCGTGACAACCAGCGCAATTCCCGACTCGTCATTTGTTCTTCGTGTCTTCATTGATAAGCGGCGGGGTCCATGTTCGGAATGGAAACGCGCTCGCGAAAGACGTGGACGGCCCCAGCCTGCCCCCACAGATAATTGCTCCGCGCGATCCCGCCCAGCGATTCCGCGCGCTGCAACGCACGGTCCTCCAGCACCCCCATCTCTATCTCGACCGACGCCGGCAAGGTGTTGCTGAACGTCTCAAATCCCTCGACGCCGGACGCCAGGGCCTGAGTCGGCGGGAAATAATAGGCGTTCCGGTTGGTTGTGATCGCGTTCGCGGCGCTGATTGGGTTCAGGAGGTAATTGTTGGTCATCAGCACGCCATGGATGTCGTAAGCACGGATGGTCAAATCCACCACACCGTCCATCAGGCGGCTATATCCCGGAACATCATTGGTCGGCGCGTTGAGAAACTTTTGGAACTGGTTCGTAAAAATGAAACCCGGATTGATCCGTCCGGCGTTCACCGGCGCGCCGTTGGATGGATATTCAAAGCGGTAAAGCGCATAAAGCCCGCCATCCGGGGCCCGCGGCGCGACGGCATATCCCACGCCGCTCCAATCCAGGTTTTGATGATGCAACACGAAGAAACCTTCCAATGCGTTTGCCCTAACGGTATCGCCCGGGGCAAGCGACTGCTCCAGCGGCGCCGGATAGCTGGTTGAATAGGCGTTCGTATTGACGTAGAAATTCACCGCGCCCGCATAAAAATTGCTTTGGCCCCATGACGGCGCCGCGCCGCGAAGATCATCCGCCATCATGCTCATCACAATCCGGCCTCCCTCCAGCACATCCGTCTGGGTGACACTTGCGCGGAAGGCCTTTTGCGTGCTGTTGAACACCGCCATCAACGCAATCACAATGAGCGTCAGCAGCGCCATCGCCACCATGACCTCAATGAGCGTAAATGCCCGCGCGCCTGCTTCCCTCCCGGCTCCCGTCATGTTCGAAAGCGGTGTCACAGCCACCGCACTCCACGACGGCGAGCGATTGCGCAAACTCCATCCCATTGTGAATTTACCGTTCATGGCGCGTTGGTGAAAATTTGCGGGGCAAAGAAATACAGGTTGCTGACCGAACCGACCGGATACGCGGTCTGGACAAGTTCGCCGGCGACGAGGGTGTTGTAGCTTTGGGATATGGGCGCCGGCGGCAGTTGGCCATTGGGCAGCAGCGGCCAGTAAAAGACAAGCTGCAGGTTGTGAAGGTCCGCCGACAGTTGGCTGGGATAAAAGCCCAGAAGCTGAAACCACGGCGATGCAGGAGGGGCCTTGCCCAAGCTCCAGTTGGTCCCCTCCCAACGCCAATACGTCTCCCGGCCGTTTAAAATATCAGGAATAATGGCGCCGGGAGGATAGGAAGGCTCTGGCCCCCGCGCCTGCCAGGGCGGTGCGACCGGCGAATTGCGGCAGACAATCTGGTAGCCCAGCCCGCTCTGCACCGCCAATGGATTGTTCTGAGGCGGTTTTTCCACCGCCGGGCCGCTCAATGAATAAACGTCGGCGACAACGTAATTGCTGCGACCGCCCCCCAGCGCGAATTCAGCGGCTGAAATTGGCGCTCCATTGGTATCCGTATATACCGGCGTGTCCATCAGACCAATGATCCGCAGGCCGTTGGTAATGGGATATTCCTGTGGCGGGCCCATGCTCGCGCCCACGCTCGTGATTTGCGAGCCTTGAAAGCCATAACCGTCCACTCCCGCGTTGCCCGTCCTGTCCACCGGATTCGTGGAGAACCAGTAATTGGTGATGGCAAAGACGTAATTCGTGAGGTCATCGGCCCCCTGCAAACCCTTGCTCATGTCACTCATGAAGACGGTGGCGTCCTGCGCGATGACGGTGCGTTCGCGATTATCCCGCTGCATGCGCAATCCCAGAGGCAGGACTCCCAGGATGGCCACCAGCGCAATGCCAATCACCGCCAGACTGATGGCAATCTCCATCATCGTAAATCCACGCGTTTTTTCCGCTCCCCGCCGCGGGCCATTTCCGGCCGATGTCGATTCCGTCCTCATTGAACCTTTTCAAATTGCAACGTCGCCCGGCCCGTCAGCGCGTCCACATCCACCAGCGTAAACGCGGCATTGGTGCCGTTGCCCGGGGGCGATTCCAGCACCTGCGGCGAATCGAATGAATAGTTCCGGGTTGCGTTGTTCGCCAACGCCGGCAATACCGCCCCCCGCGAGAGCGGGATGATTTCATCCTGGGCGGCCAGGGACTCCACGCCATACCGCCATTGAACCAGTTGCCCCTGATAATTGAACGCGATGTAAGGCAGGGAAACGGGGCCAACATTCGTCGGGGTTGTTTCAAGTGGAAACGGAATTGGAGGGAGCGGCGACGTAGGCCCCCCGTTCGTCGCGAAGCCATAAACATAGAATTTCCGGCCCGTAATCTGGTTTGTGATTACGAGGGCATTCGTCGAAGAATAAGAATAAATGGCGGGCGCCTGATTGAATTTTTGTTCGGCAATAAACGTTCCCTCCGGCAGGTTTTTCCACGGCTCCAGGTAGCGCCATTGGTGCTGTCCGGGCTGGTCGCCCACCCGACCGTAGGACATGAACGTATAACCGGTCATTTGCTTGTCCATGAGATTCGAGACGGCGTTAAGCGTTTGAAATTGGAGTTGAGGGCCAAGCCCAGCGACGTTGGTCGAGACGGCCCAGAAGTTGGTCGGCACAAAAACCATATAGACGGTTGTGTCGTTCGCCATGGCCAATTGCCGCGCCCGGCCAATATCATCGAGCAACTGCTGTGAAGCGCCCAATCCCGCGTCCGCCTTCCCCATGTTCTTGATGGCCGGCACCGCAAGCGCCGCGAGCAAACCCAGGATCGAAATCACAACGAGCATTTCGACCAAGGTGAATCCCCGGCCCATCATGGCACCCAGCCCGGCCGCATCAGGAATTTTTCGTCCGTTCTTCATGGCGCCCAGCTCAATATATTGTCATTGTTGGGGATGCTGATGGCATTCGCGGAGGGGTCCACCTTGCCATCCGGCCCCGCCGACCAAACCATCACCTTGCCCCGAAACACAAAGTCATCCTTTTGCAATTGGGTGGAGGGGTTTGGATTGGGATTGAACAGGCCGTTGAATCCGCTCGAGGCCCCGGATTGTGTCTGGGAAACAACTTGAAGGCCATAATAACTGTCCCGGCACAACTCGTCGTAGTTTGCATCCATCGAAATCACGTAAGGATGCCCCCACGGATCGCGATAAACCAAGTCCGGCCCCACTCCCGGCGAATTGGTGTCCGCCACAGTCGGCGCGCTCAAAAACACCTGTTTCTGGGGATTTTTCACGTGATTGTAATTGATGGTCGCGCCGCCCGCGGGATAATTGGTCAAGTCCATCAAAATTGCCATCACGTCGGCATTGTTCGAGACGGCGCCCGAACCGTCCATTGGAGTGCCGACCAAAACCGTTGTTCCGTCCGGTTTTAGAAACGCGCCGCCGAACGTCAGGTCGTTGGTGCTGCCCACATTTTGTTCGTATTGCGACAGCGGAAACCGGCCGTAGGTGGAATCGTAACCTTCGACGGCGGTGGCAATCTCGTTCATTTCGAGCCTGGCCTTGACAATCAACGCGTGTTTATGGGCCGCGCTCAGCACGGGCAACAATAACGCCGCCAGAATGGCAATGATGCTGATGACCACCAGCAATTCCACCAGCGTGAAGCCCTGTCTTTTTTCAATTCGCATAATTGACCTTTGTCCTCATGGATACCGGGTATTGTTCAGCTCAACGTTCCGGGTCCAATTGCAGACGAGGTATTTGTTGCCGCCGATCCGCAGTTGGACCCACAAATCATATCCGGTTGGATTATTGGTTCCGGGATAAAGATAGCGCCAGGGATTCACACCATCCACGCCCAGCGGCCGGTAGAGTCCATCCGGTCCGCCGACGGCGGTCACCAAGTTTGTGATCCAGACACCACCGCTTTGAAACGTCCCAAGCTGGTTTGGCTTCAGTTGCGGGAGATAATCCCGCGCCGTCCACGACTTTGTATCACCGCCCCGATTACTGTTCGCAAAGCCGGGAAGTCTGTTGAACGCATTGGGCACGTCCACCGTCTTGATGAATGCACTCGCGTCCAACGTCTGAAAGACGCTGGTCGGACCGTTGTTGGTGAGCACCGTGGCCGCCAGTTCGTAATAAAGCTGGTTGGTTAATCCGGTCGGATCGCTGCCGGGGGGATAATAACCGCGATCATTCTTGTAATCGGCGATGGCCGTTTCCAACTGCCCCATCTCCGCCTGCGCCTGGCTGATGTCCTGATGTCGCTTGACGGCGCCCGCCACCGGAATCAACAACGCCGCCAGTATCCCGATAATCAAAATGACCACCAGCAATTCGATCAGGGTGAAGGCGGCCAATACCTTCGATCCTTCGAGGGCGCTCCGTAGGCGGCTGCTCCTTCCGAATTTTCTCATTTCTTTCATCGTTCCCTCAGTTCTGTTTCCATCCGTTCGCTCAGCCATTGTTTGATCATGCTCTGATAGTTCAAATAGCGCGAGCGCGCCAGCCGCTTGATCCGGGCCAGCATCCGCGGGTCCATCCGCAGCGTGATGGTCACCGATTCGGACGCCTCCATGCTGTCGGACATCGCGGCGTCCATCAACCGCAGGTCCGGCCTGTTCTCGGACCAAAACTCCGCCTCCGCTTCCTCGCTATCGAAGAGCGGCACTTCTTCCCAACTGCTGAATGTTCTCATCTTGTTTTCTCATTCCCGCGACACCCGCCCGGCCGCTTCACGGCGCCAGCGTCTGATCCATCTTACGTTGGTAAAAAAAACGTTCTTCCGGCTCGAATTGCCGCGCGTGGAGCACCCGCACCTGCCTGCCGTTGGTCCGGTAAACACTGAAAATGCCCACGCCGCCCGCCGAGGCACCCAGGTTGAAAAAACGCGCCTGGGCACCGAAGCGCGGCGAATCGGGCAGGAGCCGGATCGCGAAAGGGTCCTCGAACGACTCCTCGATTTCGCGCTGAGTCAAAGAGCACGCGTCAAAGGGCGAGCTATTCCAATCAAATTCCATAACCAAAGCCAAAACCCATTGGATTGTAAATAGAACGCCAATGCTTTGTCGTTACAATGTATTTACACAATAACATAAAGGTTGTCAACCACTTTTTTTCACTTTTTTAACAATTTGACCCGTTCGACCCATCCCGGCTCATCCGTAGATTGGCCGGCTCCTTCATGCGCTCATCTGGCTGATCATGGAAATCAGGGGCAAAAACATGGCAATGACGATGCTGCCGACCATCACGGCGAGAAAAACGATCATAATGGGTTCGAGGAGCGACGTCATTGCTGTAACCGCATTATCCACTTCCTCATCGTAGTTGTCGGCGATGCGCAACAACATTTCAGGGAGGGCGCCGGTTTGTTCGCCGACGTCCACCATGCTGACGACCATGGGGGGGAAAACGCCCGAGGCTTCCAACGGGGCGGTGATGGTTTCGCCTTCCTTGACACTTTCATGGACCTTGGAAACGGCATTGGAGATAATCATGTTGCCCGCCGTGTCACGGACAATCGTCAGGGCCTGCAAAATAGGCACGCCGCTGCTGACCAATGTCCCCAACGTTCGGGTAAACCTGGAAATGGCCACCTTGCTGATCACCGGGCCGGTCGGCGGCATCTTCAGTTTGACCTTGTCCCAAACATAACGGCCAAACTTTGTCTTTCGGGTGATGATCATGAAAAGAATCACCACGACGGCCACCACGCCCAGGGCCTCCAGAATATGGTTTTTCATGATCATGCTGACGCTAAGGACGAACGTGGTGAACCACGGCATCTTTAGCTCCATGCCTGAAAACACGCTCTGGAACCGCGGCACGATGAATACCATCAACAAAATCAAGATGCCGATCGCCACAATTGACACCGCGACGGGATAAAACAGGGCCGCCTTGACCTTGCTCTTGATCTTTTGGGCCTTTTCGGAAAATTCCGCGAGGCGTTTCAAGACGACTTCCAACACGCCGCCCAGTTCGCCCGCCTTGACCATGTTGACAAACAGGCGGTTGAAGACCTTCGGATGCTGGGCGAGCGCCTCCGAAAACGTGCTGCCGCCTTCGATCGCCAGCGCCAGTTCGCCGAGAATCACCTTGAGCGTTCCGTTTCGTTCCTGTTTTTGCAGGACCCTCAATCCCCGCAAGAGCGGCAAGCCCGCGTCCACGAGCGTCGCCAATTGCCGCGTAAAGGCGGTCAACACCTTCGGCTTCACCCGGCCCGAAAGACCGGGGATTTTGATGTTGATGTTCATGTTCAGGCCCTTGCCTGCCTTGCCGCCGGCCTTGGCGGCCGGCTTGGCCTTTCGGGCCGCCTTGGCATGAACCTTGTCGGCTTCGACAATCCGGGTGGGGAACAACTGCATGTCCTTGACGCGGCCGATGGCCTCGTTCTGGCTGCCCGCCTCCAGCGTCCCCTTCGTTTCCTTTCCGCGCGCGTCAAGCGCTACATATTCGTATCTGGGCATAATGTTGGACGTCAGGTGTACTTGACGACTTCTTCTATGGTTGTGTCTCCCTCGAAAATGCCACGCAATCCGTCCTCGCGCAAGGTCACCATTCCCAGCTCCACCGCCTTTTGGCGCAGCACGACCGTGGGGGCGCGCTCATTGATGAGCGCGCGGATGGCGTCGCCCACCACCAGCAGTTCAAAAATTCCCTTGCGGCCCTTGTAGCCGGTATCGTTGCACGCCGAGCATCCCCGCCCGTAATGAAAAACCTTTTCGCCCACGTCATGCGGCGAAAGATTCAGCATCTCGAGTTGCGCTTCCGACGGCTCGAATGGCGTCCGGCAATTCTTGCAAATGGTCCGCAGCAACCGCTGGGCCAGCACGGCCATGAGCGTGGAGGAAATCAGAAACGGCTCCACTCCCATGTCCACCAGGCGGGTGATGGCGCCGGACGAATCGTTCGTGTGCAGCGTGCTTAACACCAAATGCCCTGTCAGCGAGGCTTGGATCGAAATTTGCGCGGTTTCCAGATCGCGCATTTCGCCGACCATGATGATGTCCGGGTCCTGCCGTAAAAAGGAGCGCAGCGCCTTCGCAAACGTCATGCCCACGGATTCATTGATCGCCACCTGCATGATCCCTTCAATGTCATATTCCACCGGGTCTTCGGCCGTCAACAGTTTCGAATCAATGGCGTTGACCCGCCGCAGGCAGGAGTAAAGGGTGGTGGTTTTGCCGCAGCCCGTCGGACCCGTCACCACAAAAATGCCGTTGGGGCGTTGGATCGCGTCCGTCACGTATTCATGCACGTATTTCGGAAACCCAAGGGTCTCGAGGTCGAGATTGATGGACGCGCGGTCCAGCACCCGCAACACCACCGATTCCCCAAACTGCGTGGGCAGCGTGGACATGCGCAAGTCCACCTGCCGGCTGCCCACGGTCAGATTGATGCGCCCGTCCTGCGGCAAACGGCGCTCGGAAATGTTCAGGTTCGCCATTACCTTGAGCCGCGAAATCACCGGCAGCGCCAAGTGCTTCGGGGGCGGCGCCATCTCGTATAACGCTCCGTCCACGCGGTACCGGATGCGAAATTCCGTCTCGAATGGCTCAAAATGAATGTCGCTCGCCCGGTCCTGGACGGCCTGCTGCAAGACCAGGCTGACAAACTTGACGATTGGCGCCTCATTGGCCAGCGCTTCGATCGCCTTGGCATTCTCCTCATCCACCTCCACGACCTCGCGCTCGATGTTCTTGTCCGCGTCCAATTCCTTGAGAATGTCCGCGAATCCTCCCACCGTGTCGTCGTGCCCGTAAAATCGTTCGATGGCTTTCTCAATGTCCACCGGATCGGCAACCGCGACCTGCACGTCCCGCTTGATCGCAAACTGAATCTCGTCCGCCCGGGCCGGGTCCAGCGGGTCAGCCAGCGCGATCTGCACGGCGCCATTCTTCACCGCCACCGGGAGGCACCGGTACATCTGGGCCACCTTCGCCGGCACCGCGTTCAGCACCTCCGGCGGCAGGTCCCGGTCCTTCAGGGACACGATGTCGGCCCCCACGTGCGTCGCGATGACATGCAGGATGTCGTCGAGCTTCATGATGCCGAAATCCTGCAACAACTGGACCACCGACACGCTGGTCCGCTTCATCTCGCCCACCACTTCCTCGTATTGGAGGTCGTCTATCAGCCCCTGTTCCCGGATCAGGGACAACAGCGGATTGGAAACTTCAAATTCTTCCGCCATAGGCTCGTTACGCGGGCGCCGCGGACCGCTCGGGCGTTCCATGATTTGCCTGGCCCTGCGCCAGTTCGAGTTCCTGCAATTTGGCCATGATGGTCGTCGGGTCCTGGGCCTTTGTGACCACTTCCTCGCGCGCAATCATCCCTTGCAGATATTTGTCAATTAAAAATGAATCCAACGTCACCATTCCCCATTTCGCGCCCGTCTGGATGTCCGATTGTATCCGGAACGTTTTATTGTCGCGGATCAGGGCCGCGACGGACGGCGTATTGACCATGACCTCAAACACCGCCACGCGGCCCGGTTTGTCAATCCGCGGAATCAACAATTGCGAAATCACCGCCTGCATGACGGTCGAAAGCTGGATGCGCACCATCTCCTGCTGGTTCGTGGGAAACGCGTTGGTGATACGGTCAATCGTCTTGGCCGCGCCGGTCGTGTGCAGCGTTCCAAACACCAGGTGCCCCGTCTCCGCCGCGGTGATGGCGGCTTCAATCGTTTCCAGGTCGCGCATTTCCCCCACCAGCACTATGTCCGGGTCCTGCCGCAACGCCCGCCGCAGCCCTTCCGCAAAACTCGGCACGTCCACCCCGATCTCGCGCTGCGTCACCAGCGCCTTCTTGTGCTTGTGATAATACTCAATCGGGTCTTCGATGGTGACAATGTGCGCCTCCTCCCGCTCCTCGTTGATGATGTTCAGCATCGAGGCCAGGGTCGTCGTCTTGCCCGATCCCGTCGGCCCCGTCACCAGCACCAGCCCGCGCGGTTTGTAGAGCAAATCCCGCACGCTCGGCGGTATCCCGATTTGTTCCATCGTCAGCAGCTTGTTCGGAATCTGCCGCAACACCATCGCAAAGTTGCCCCGCTCCTTGAACGCGCTCACCCGGAAACGCGCCGCGTCTCCAAACGCGAATCCAAAGTCCGCCCCGCCCCGCTCCCGGATGGATTGGATGTGTTCCTCCGAAGTGATGCTCCGCATCAATTCCTCCGTGTCCTCCGGCTTGAGCAACGGCCCTTCCACCCGATGCAAAATGCCATGCACCCGGATCACCGGCGGCACGGCTGTCCGTATGTGCAGGTCGGACGCCCCCTCGGCCACAACCAATTGCAACAAATCGGACATTGAATACGACATAAAAATTCCTTCGTTCTCTTATCCTTCGTCCCCCACGGTCGCCCGGATCACTTCCTCCGCCGTCGTCAGCCCCGCCAGCACCTTGCGGATGCCATCCTCCCGCAACGTCTTCATTCCCATTTCGCGCGCCCGCGCGCGCAGGACCGACGATGAGACTTTTTCGTAAATCAGCTTCCGCGCGTCGTCGTCTATGACAAATATTTCAAAAATTCCGAACCGGCCCCGATTGCCCGTATTGGAACAGTTCGCGCACCCGCGGCCCTTCATCAGCGTCGCCTCCTTCAACATTTCCGGGGTCAGTTGCAGCGCCCGCATCTCCTGGTCCGTCGGCTGGTACGGCTCCGCGCATTTCTTGCAGATTTTCCGCACCAGGCGCTGCGCCATCAGGCACCGCGTCGAGGACGCCACCAAAAACGGCTTCACGCCAATGTCAATCAACCGGGTCACGGCGCTCGGCGCGTCGTTGGTGTGCAACGTCGAAAACACCAGGTGACCCGTCAGCGACGCGTTGATCGCTATGGACGCCGTCTCCAAATCGCGAATTTCCCCGATCATAATCACGTTTGGCGCCTGGCGCAAAATCGAGCGCAACGCGGCGGCAAACGTCAGCCCCACCGCCTCATGGACCTGCACCTGGTTGATCCCCGCGAGAATATATTCCACCGGGTCTTCCACCGTGATGATCTTCCTGTCCGGTCGGTTGATGAAATGCAGGCACGAATACAGGGTCGTCGTTTTGCCCGACCCCGTCGGCCCCGTCACCAGCAAAATGCCGTCAGGCAATGAAATGATCTTCTCAAACAATTGCTGGTCATCTTGAAAAAAACCCAGTTCGGGCAGCCCCAGTTTCAGCCCTTCCTTGTCCAGAATACGCATCACGATGCTTTCACCGTGATTGGTCGGGAGGCACGACACACGCAAGTCTATCAACTTCGACCCGACCTTTGTCTGAATGCGCCCGTCCTGGGGAATCCGGTGTTCCGAAATGGACATCGCCGACTGGATTTTAAGCCGCGTCACGATGGAAGGTTGAAGCCGCTTCGGCGGCGCTTTCATCTCGTGCAGCAATCCGTCAATCCGATACCGCAGCCGGAACCGTTTCGCCAATGGCTCCAGATGAATGTCCGATGCCCGCATCTTGAAGGCATCCACAATGATCTGGTTCACCAACCGGATCAATGGCGCGTCGGCGTCCACCGCCTCGCCATTGTCGTCGGTCGGCGCCACAAACACCTCCGATTCCGTCAACTCCTGGATCACCTCGGTGAACCGGCTGTCCTGCACCGCCTTTTTGTCCCCGCCATAATACTTTGTCAACGCCGCCTCAATGTCCTCCTCCGATGCCACTCGCAGATCAATCTCCGCCCCCAACAAATGCGTCAGCGTATCAATCGTGTTCAAATCCGAGGGGTCCGCTATCGCCACCGCCACCTTGTTGTCGGTCTTGAGCACCGGCACGATCCGGTACTTCTTCGCAATGTGCCGCGGAATGATGGATATAACCTCGTCCGGAATCTGCAACCCCTTCAACTGCACGACTTCCGCTCCGAATTGGGCCGCCTTGGCTTGGGTCACGTCCTCCGGGCGGATCACGTGATTGGCCAGCAACAAATCAATCACGCCAACGCCCGCGGCGCCGGCTTCTTCGCGCGCCTTGGCGATCTGCTCGGCCTGAACCAGACCCAGATCCACCAAAACGTCGGCCAAATAATCGTCTCTTTCTGCCACAACCATCTCCCACTCCCATTTTTGCCTGTGGAGTGGGTTGAAACAGACTACCTCCGAAAAGCCCAATGTCAACGCGCGTCCATCCCTTTCGCCAAATTTTGCGCGTCTCAAAAACTGGTGGATTCCTGGCAATTTGAGAATTGCTGTAGTTATTTGCGCAAGATTGCGCTAAACTCCCTGTCGTGCTGCCGCCTTGCCGTCATCGTTAAACCACGAATGAGCCAGTCATTGGTCATCGCCGGACGTTCCTTCCGCTCCCGGCTCATCCTCGGCACCGGAAAATTCTCCTCGCCCCAGGCCATGGGCGACGCCTTGGACGCCTCCGGCGCCGAAATGGTCACCGTCGCCTTGCGCCGCGCCGACCTTTCCGGCAAAGGCGATGCCTTCGCCAACATTCTCGACTTCATTGATCCCAAAAAATTCCTTCTCCTGCCCAATACCAGCGGCGCCATGAACGCCGCCGAAGCCGTCCGCCTTGCCCGGCTGGCCGCCGCCGCCGGCCTGCCCAAATGGATCAAGCTCGAAATTCATCCCGATCCCCGTTACCTCCTTCCCGACCCCGTCGAAACCCTTCAAGCCGCCGAAATCCTCATCAAAGATGGTTTCACCGTGCTGCCCTATATCAACGCCGACCCCATCCTGGCCAAACGGTTGCAGGACGCCGGCGCCGCCACCGTCATGCCCCTCGGCTCCCCCATCGGCTCCAACCGCGGCATCCAGACCCGTGACCAAATCCGGATCATCATCGAACAAGCCACCGTCCCCGTCGTGGTGGATGCCGGCCTCGGCGCACCCAGCCATGCCGCCGAAGCCATGGAAATGGGCGCCGACGCCGTCCTGGTTAACACCGCCATAGCCGTTGCCAGCGATCCCCTCCGCATGGCCGTCGCATTCAAGATGGCGGTCGAAGCCGGCCGCGCCGCCTTTGAATCCGGCCTCGCCTCCCCAACCGAAACCGCCGCCCCCACCAGCCCCCTCACCGCCTTTCTGGATTAACTTAAGAATTTCGCCGGGAGATTCTCCTTGCGCCTTTTTTAAGGCTTGTTATAGTCGCGCCCGCTCTCATTCCGTAATTGGGTGGAGATATTGTTTTAACGAGGTTGCGATTGTGAAAATTTTCAGCGGCACGGCAAATCCGACCCTGACCCAGGCGATTTGCAAATCCATTGGCATCGAATTGGGCCGATGCACCATCAAACCATTTCCCGATGGCGAGACCTTCGCCAAAATTGAGGAAAATGTCCGGGGCGAGGACGTCTTCGTCATCCAGCCCACGTCCCCTCCAACCAATCACAATCTGATGGAATTATTCATCATGATTGACGCGCTGCGCCGCGCCAGCGCCGCCCGCATTACCGCCGTGCTCCCGTTTTACGGCTACGCCCGCCAGGATCGCAAGGACCAGCCGCGCGTGCCCATCACTGCCAAGCTCATCGCCAATTTGCTTGTTGCCTCCGGCGTAAACCGCATCCTAACCATGGACCTCCATGCCCAGCAAATCCAAGGCTTCTTCGACATCCCGGTGGACCATCTTTATGCCGCGCCCGTCATGTACCAGTATCTCAAAAAAAAGAACCTTCGCGACCTGGTGGTCGTCAGTCCGGATATTGGCGGCCTGAAAATGGCCCATGCCTATTCCCAAACCCTCGAGGCCGGCCTCGCCATCGTCGCCAAGCGCCGTAAAAGCGCCACCGACGTCGAGTCCATGGCCGTCATCGGCGATATCAAAGGCAAAAACGTCCTGCTCGTGGATGACCTCACCGAAACTGCGGGAACGCTCACCGAAGCCGCCGCCCTCTTGAAGAAAAAAGGTTCAAAACAAATCCTCGCCTGTGTTTCCCATGCCATCCTCGGGGAAACCGGCATCGCCCGCCTGAAAAAATCAGCCATTGACGAATTGATTACCACCGACACCGTTCAACGCCCCGCCATTGACAGCCTCAAAATCACCACCCTCTCCGTCGCCAGCCTTTTGGGTGAAGCCATCAAACGCATCCACAGCAACGAATCCGTCAACTCCCTCTTTGAGTTCAAAGGCGGTCGCACGAGCTGACTTCACCCTCCGCCCCGTTTGCGATCTGAAATCTGAAATCTGAATTCTGGAATTTCCCCGCGAGGCTTATCGCCGCGTTTTTTGCCGGCCGGGACTGAGCTTCAATCTCACCGTGTCCGCAAGATTTGCAAAAAATCCCTTTTTCTTTCCCCGGCGTGGAACGCCGACAATCGGCTCGCATTTGTGGCTGCACACCGGGCACAGAAACAGAGGTTGCCCGCCCTTGATCCGCATAATCCGCACGCAATGATTGCACATCGTGTCGCCGCAACCCGTGCATTTGTAAGTGGCCTGATCGTCCGGGTGGCGGGTGCAAACCGGCGCGCCGCTTTCCACGATGATTGCCGGCCGGGGCGGCCGCCGCTCATATTCGGGAATCACCACGTTCACTTCCGTGGACTCCACAAACAGTTCCACGTCCCCAACCCGCAATTCCTGTCCGCGCATCAGCCACGCTTCTGTAACCGGGTCCCCGTTCAGGAAAGTTCCATTGGTCGAACCGCAATCCCGCAGCCGGACGCCTTCCTGCGATACTTCCAGTTCACAATGGACCCCTGACACTGTGGGATGCACAATGGGGAAATCGCAATTGGGATCGCGGCCAACCCGGTTGATGCCCAGGCGCAATTCCAATGTCCGGTTCTGAAGCCCCGGTGTTTTGATGAGCAGTCTGGCCATACTTCGTCAAATTTTCCAACCCTGCGAGCAGAATGAACCACCTTTGGCCCGATGTCGAGCAAAAAAGCGCCAAAGAAACGTCCGGGTGGTGTAAGGAAACGTGTGTAAAAAGGCGAGAGGGTGTATCCCGGTTCAGAAACAAGCGAACCATCAACCAAAGAAAGGATACACCCATGAGAGCCAACACAGCCCTCGTCATTGAGCCTGCCGCCAGTTGGCGGCGATTGCAAGAG
>JAGWNY010000033.1 GCA_028872915.1 Verrucomicrobiota bacterium | reverse complement strand
TGGGCGGAAGAGATTTTTTACCACGATCAGGCAAAATCACTCAAAACCACGCAAAATTGACGGGGGCTTGGGCTGTTCATTTCCGGCCCTTCCCGATCCGGGGATGTCAAAGAGCAGGCCCGTGAGGGCTTTCGGGTGGAAGAATAGCACGGGGCGTGAAATAATGCAACAACTATTTTCGGATTTTTATCGGATGGGGGCGCGTGTCAATTTTCAGGCACGGAATTTGTCGCCACGGGAAACGCATTGGTGAAACGTGTTATTGATGGGCGCGTCTGAATTTTCAGGCACGGGCACGGAATATGCAGGCCTTGACGGGGCCGGGATTTGATTGGTTTTTCGCTACAAATCTGCCGCGCATAGGGCGCTGGGAACGATGTCCAGGGCGTTGGGGCGGATCCATTATTCGCGCGCGCGTTCGTTTTACTGTTCATCAGTGCGGCTCCTGGTTGAACTGGAGAAATGAACTTAACGCATCAGCAATTTTGGGTCGTATCCGCAACGGCCGCCTGCACCGAGCCGCTCTGCGCGCCGGCAGGCGGGCCTGAGTGGGCAGGGGCGACCAACTCAGGCCCTTCCAATCCATTCTTTGTCATTTTTTTGGTGAATGCCGTTGCCGTTTAATGCGCCGGTAGCATCCGGCCAATTCCAGACAGGCCCGAAAAATGACCCCCGGGTTGGCTCCCGTTTGCCGGCCATGCGTTCGGGGAAAATGATGCACGCCGACCTGGACGATGGAAAAGCCGGACCGTTGCGCGCGGGCGAGAATTTCCGCGCCGATCAATGCGCCGGTGCTCTGCAATGGCATGTCCTCAAAGACCTCCCGCTTGAACAGTTTGAACGCGCAGTTGATGTCCCTGAGGTTTAAATGGAAAAGAGCGCGGACGAGGCGCGTCCAGCACCAGGCATTGAACGTTCTCATGGCCCCGTCGCGGCGGTTGAGCCGGTAGCAACTGACAACGTCGTACCGTTGCATCAACGGAAGCAGCGGAGGCAGTTCATCGAGGTCGAATTGGCCGTCGCCATCGCTGTAAAAGAGGAGGGATCCGGCGCCGGCGCGGATGCCGGAGCGCACGGCGGCGCCATAGCCGAGATTTCGGCGATGATGGATGATCTTCACCCTTGAATCCCGGGCGGCGATTTCATCCATGATTTGCGGCGTGCGGTCGGTGCTGCCGTCGTTGACCAGGATAATCTCGTAATCCATCCCGATTTTTGCCAGAACTCCGGAAGCGGATTCATAGACGCTCCGGATGCTGTCCTGCTCGTTGTAGCACGGGAAAACGGCGCTGATGGAGTTTGCGGCCGGCATACCGGGAATCATCGGACATTTTTGCCGGTAACTCCAGCGAATAGCGAACGGCGGCGTTGAATCGTCAAAGGAGGACATTTAAGATTGCCGGGAATGAAGCATCGGAAGCAAACATCGGGGAAGCCGGGGGAGCAATTTCCGTGGAGTCGGCGGCTTTCCTTTGAAACAGGCTGGCTTTGGGCGTTGCTTTTGGGGGCCGCGACGGTGGTTGCGTACCTGCCCGCCTGGCACGCCGGGTTCATCTGGGACGACAACCAGTATGTGACGAATAATCCAACCCTGCGGTCCTTGCACGGCCTCTGGCAGATATGGCTCCAGCCGGGCGCGACGCCGCAATACTATCCGCTGACGTTCACCACGTTTTGGCTGGAATATCACCTGTGGGGGCTGAACCCCCTGGGCTACCACCTGCTCAACGTCGTCCTGCAGTCGGCGAACGCGATTCTGGTTTGGATAATTTTGCGGAAACTTCGCGTGCCGGGAGCATGGCTGGCGGCGGGGCTTTTTGCGCTGCACCCCGTATGCGTTGAATCCGTGGCCTGGGTCACGGAACGCAAGAACATGCTGTCGGGGTTTCTTTACCTGTGCGGCATTCTCGCGGCCATCAGGTTTTGGCTGCCGGAGGGGTGCGCAGAGGATGGCCGCGTGGTCGCTGGACAACGAAGATGGAGACACTATGGGCTGGCGCTCGGACTCTATGCCTGTGCGCTGCTCGCCAAGACCGCGACCGTTCCCCTGCCCTGCGTCATTCTGCTGTTGGTTTGGTGGAAAAAGGGCTTGAACGGGCGGGATGTTCTTGCCACGGCGCCATTTTTTGCCATGGGCATGGCGATGGGTTTGGTCACGATACACGTGGAGAAAGATTTGGGAGCGGGGGGCGGGGAATGGGGTTTTTCGTTGCTGGAGCGATGCGTCATCGCCAGCCGGGATTTTTGGTTTTACCTGGGCAAGCTGGTTTGGCCGTGTCCCTTGATTTTCGATTATCCGCGGTGGAAGGTCAGTCCGGCGGGGATGGGGGCCTGTGTGCCGGGGACGGCGCTCATCACCGTGCTGGCTGTCTTATGGGTGAAGCGCGGGGGACGGGGGAGGCCGGTTTTGACGGCGCTGTTTTATTTTCTGGCTCTGCTGTTTCCGGTGCTGGGTTTCGTGAATGTATATTACTTCCGGTATTCGTTCGTTGCGGATCATTTTCAGTATCTGGCCTGCATGGGGCCATTGGCTTTGCTGGCGGCAGGGATCGTGACAACGCTTGGATTCCTGAAGCGCGTCCCGATGGCGCAGGCGGCGCTGGCCGGGGTGTTATTCCTGATCCTGGGCGCGCTGACCTGGCGTCAATGCGAAATGTATGCCGGCATGGAAACACTGTGGAAGGCGACGCTGGCCCAGAATCCGGGTTCGTTTCTGGCCCAGGACAATCTCGGCAAGCTCCTGCTTGACGAGGGAAAAACGGACGCGGCGATTGTTCATCTGCAAAAGGCGGTTGCCCTTGAAGCGGACGACGCGACGGCGCAAAACAACCTGGGCGCCGCGTTGCTGGCAAAAGGACGGGTGAAGGAGGCGGTGGCCCGGTTTGAGGAGGCGCTGAAGCTCCAGCCGGATTATTCACGGGCCTACAACAATCTGGGCAAGGTTTTTCTTCAAAACAACCAGACGGACCGCGCGATTGCATATTTTAAAAAGGCGCTGGCCTCTGAACCGGACCTGTCGGAAGCGCAATACAATCTGGGAAACGCCTATCTGAGAAAGAGACAGGTCAAGGATGCGATTGTGTGCTGGCAGGCGGCCTTGAGCATCCAGCCGGATAACGCCCCGGCGTACGGCAACATCGGCTACGCCT
This sequence comes from Verrucomicrobiota bacterium, assembly GCA_028872915.1. GTDB lineage: Bacteria > Verrucomicrobiota > Verrucomicrobiia > Limisphaerales > UBA11358 > UBA11358. The sequence goes on along the minus strand of JAGWNY010000033.1, from coordinate 30,911 downwards.
TTCTTCAAATGGGAAAATTGGATTGGGCGCTGACCAATCTCGAGGCAGCGGTGAAACTTCAGCCCGGCCTGGTGGACGCGCAGAACGACCTGGGCAGCGCGCTGATACAAGCCGGACGACCCGCCGAAGCGGTTGAACATTTGCGCCGGGCGTTGGAAACGGACCCGAACTTCGCGCCGGCGTTGAACAATCTGGCATGGGAACTGGCTGCATGTCCGGAGGCATCGGTTCGGAACGGGCCGGGGGCAATTGCGCTGGCGGAGCGGGCAAACCGGCTTTATGGCGGCAAGAATCCGGTGATTCTGCGCACGTTGGCGGCGGCGGACGCGGAAGGCGGGGACTTTACGAACGCGATTTTGACCGCCCAAACAGCGATGCATCTGGCCGCCGTTCAAGGCAATCCGGCTCTGGCCGATAATCTACGGGCGCAGATCAGGTTGTATGAAGCGGGCCAGCCGTTTCGTGACGGAATCCCCGTGCAAGGATCATCACCGCTTCATCAGCCTTGAGGTGAAAAAATAACAAAGAAATTGCCGTGCGAGCCGGTATCATGCCGGGGAACGGAATGCCGCAATTGGAGGGGCCGGGGGAGCATCGGGCGCGGAAAACGGGGATTGAGGGTTGTTCACCACGGAGACACGGAGGGGCGCGGTGTTGCTGGCGGGGCGCCAGCAACGGCGCCCGGGGCGGGCGCGGTCCCGGGAGATCGCAGAGGCATGGAGGACAGGGAGGGGAGGAAGGCGGAAAGGCTGAAGGCGTGACGACAGGATGGACAGGATGGACAGGATGATTTCACCACGGAGACACGGAGAACACGGAGGGGGGAGAGAGATTTTTAGACAGGATGAACAGGATGAACAGGATGAAAAGCAGAGGCGAAACAATTCAGCCGGATTTAGAGCGGTTTAAAAAATACTGCAGCCATTCGGGAAGAAAAGGATGGGAAGGGGTCTTTTTGGGTTTTGGCGTCGTTTCGGCTCAGTCACAGGGTTTTCAAACATGCTCCTTAGCCGAAGCCTTGCCAAAACACCAAAAATCCCCGCTCCGAACGGCCACATTATTTTTTAAAACGCTCTGGAGGGGGAAAGCGGTGTCGCAGCCACCGCAGTCCAAGACGACAAGCGACCTTCGTGCAGCGATTGTCAGAGCCTCCGGCTCAGTTTATGGTCAACCTCTTGAAAAAGCATTCCATTGCCTGGCCACACGCCCCAGTTCACCGGCTCGCCCAAAATGGCACCGGCCCGGCCTTGCCAAAACACCAAAAATCCTCGCTCCGAACGGCCACATTATTTTTTAAAACGCTCCAAGCGACGTGCAAAAAGGAGGAGGCGGGCAAGGAACCTTGTCTTATTGCGCGGCCATGCCAGTGTCGGAGGGGCCGGATGGAGAAACAACGGAACTTTTCTGTTGCGGCGCGCGGCCGGGAGGCTCCGTCTGGCGGAGGCGTTTTTCCAGCGTGAGCATTTGCAATTGTTGGACGGCGGCGTCCGACTTCAATTGGGCAATTTTTCGGTTCAAGGAGGCGTTTTCGTCCTGTAACCGGGGCAGGTTTCCAGGCGGCATTGATTTGCCGCGGGCGGCCAATTTCCGATTTTCGGCGGACAGTTGGTTGGCGAGGTCGGTTTCCTCCCTCAACTTCCGCGTGGCGTCGTCGAGGGCGTTGCGCAACTTTTTGACATTCGGCGGGGGCGGGGCCTGCTGCCGCTGCCGGGCGGAGACGCGCAACAGATCGTTTTCCTTCAAGAGGGAATCCATTTGGGCGCGGTCGAAGGCGAGTTCATGGTTTTCGCCGGCGGCGGGTTGGGCATTCAAAGCCTCCTTGAGCTTGGATTGGAGGTCCTGGTTGTTCGCCTGCAAATTTTGCACCTGCTGGCGCAAGGCGTTGACCTGGGCGAAGGCGGCGGACGCGTCCGCCGCGTTGGGGGTGTTGGTGGCAGAGAGGAGGCCGGATGGGGCGTTGGTTGGTGAAGGCGCCGGAAGCGTGGCAATGAGGCCATTGATTTTGCCGGCCAAGTACTTCAAGCGGTAGGCGACGATGGCGGGATTCCAACCAGGAAAGACCTTTTGAAAACGTTGCAGGTCGTCGTCGGCGCGGCGGTATTCGAGCAATGCCTGGGCGGGTTGTCCGGCGGATTCCAGCAAGCCGGCCTGCTGCATTAAGTTGTAAATGGCAATGTATTGATCGTCCGGATCTTGCTGGGCGCGGGCCGGCAAGACCGCAACGGCCAGGATCAGGCCGACAAGCGCGGCAAGGCATTTCATGCGGTCACCATAACCAAGCCGAAGACGTTTGGCAAATAAACGGCACTGGGGAAACAGACCCAGTGAGATGCGGATTGATTTTGAGGGGAATTTACGGTTTGATGGCAGGCACATGAAGCAGAAGACCCGCAACTGGATCGTGGTGGTTTTCATACTGGTTTTTCCGGCGGCTGTTTGGACGGCGTTTTTTATTTATGACTGGACGAGTCCGTCCCCGGCGGCGGTATCGAATCCAAATGGCACTCATGGCTCAACGCAGGCGGCGGAAAGGGCGACGAACGCCGGGCATTGAGAGCGGTGAGGGATCAGCTTGCTGGAATAGTCGTCCATTGTCCGCGGACGATGACCCGGACGGAGGGGAAGATGTGCGGAAGTTTGACGGGGTCGGTAAAATTCGCGTCGAAACTCCAGAGGCGCTTCGGAGCATTGTAAACGGAACCGGTTCCGGGCCAGTAGCCGGTGGCAATCTGGCTGGGAAACATGACGACCATGGAGCCGTTGTAAGTCAGCTGCGTGCCGGACCAATTTTCCAGAAGGCGAAAGAAATTTTCGACGCCGCCGCTGTAATGGCCGTTTCCGCTGGGAACGATTCCTGCCATGACGGCCGCATTGACGGTGGTGGCGCTGGCGGTACGCTGGCTGATGGACAGCGCGCTGTCAGAGTCGTCCCAACTGGCTGAGAGGACGTTAATGGAATCGCCAATGAGGGCAGCGGGGACGGTGCCCGAAGTGTCGGAAGTGCCCAGGTCCGAAGCCGGCGCGTTGTAGTTACCTTGAACGTAGAGCGGGTCCGGGGTGGCGACGGTCAGACCATCCGGTGGAAGCGTCTGGCCGTCCGTCAGGCGCACGCCCGGCTCGGTGGAGGAGCTTTGAGCGCGGAGGTCGGCGACATAAACGGATTCAATGTTCCGTCCCAAAGCCGTCGTCAGTTTGTTGCCCGAGTTATTCCAGGCGGCAAGCGCGCCCACGTCAACCTGGGTGGTTTGGATGGTCTTTTTTTCGCGCTGGTCATAAAAGCTCACGTTGGTATTGACGAAAGAACTGACGTCACTCCACTGGAGGTTGGGGCCATTTCCGTTTGCGACGCCGCCGTGGGCATCCACGTGGTCGTCGTAAACGAGGATGATTAAATCAGCCTGATTGTAAAGGCGCTGCTGGCCCATTTGTGAATTGGGGGATTCATTGTTGGGCGGTATCTGCAAAATGGCCTCAACCGCGGAGGGACTGCTATTGGTGCCGATGGGCAGGTTCATGGTGTTCGCGCCGCTGTCATGGGCGCCGTCAAAGACAACGGCGCCCGGGTTGCGGCTGGAGGGATCGTTTGGGGACTTGTTGTGAATGATGTCCTGCGAGGCGGTGACGTCGTTGGTAAAAACGAGTTCAGCGCCATTGGGGTCGAGGTAGATGTTGCCGTTGCTATGCACGCGGCCGGCGACGCCCATGAGGGCGCCCGGGCAGAGTTCCATGTCCAGATTGTAGAAGATGGCGAATTGGCAGGTGGGAACGGTGGCCAGCTGGACGTCTTGCTGAACGCCGCCGGAGACCCGCGCGCCTTGTGAATCCTGGGCAATGGAAGAGATTTGATAGGTGGCGGCATAGCCGGAGAGGCCTTGATATTGTGAAAGGAGGGAAGTGGTTTGCCAGTCGGAGACGAGGTCCACTTCGAGGGCGTCTTTTTTGCCCTTGGCATCCTTGAAGATGAAGCGGCCCCAGCGGCTGTTCTCAGAGGACTTCGGAACTCTTCCGCGATACACGGACATATTCGCGCTCACCGTGGCCGCGCCCTGGTCAATGAAATCATAGGATAACTGGGACATTCCATCCTCGGTGGCGGCTTCCGCCGCTTCCAGCGCGCTGAAATAATCGTTGTTGCGCCGGGTCAACGCCGAATCGTTCGAGGCGAGGAGCAGCACGGAAGTCATAATGAGCAGGCCAGCGGCGCAAAAAACGAGAACGATGGCAAGCGCGTAGGCGCGCCGCCCCGAAGCGCGATTGGCGGGTGAAAAGAGTTTCATAACCTGAGGGCGTTATTCGAGCGCCCTGCGGGTGACCTTGGTCTGCAACTGGAAGGCGTCATAGACCTGGCCGGGGGCGAATTTCAGCATGGGATTGTCCAGTTGATAGAACTGGAGGGTGATGCCGATGACGCGGTTGTTGTAACTATTTGAAAGAACGTTGCCGGCGTAATCCTCGGAGTCAAAGACAACCGTGTTGGTGACCGAGCCGGCGATGATGGTGGGGGCGGCCTGATTGCTCTCGAGGCGTTTCAACTGGCCGTCGGAGGAGTCCAGATAGTAAATGATGTAGTCGTTGAGGTTGGTTTTGGAGGGGTAAATTTCCAGGGCGTTGCCCTCCTGGGGGGCGTCGAAGGCCGAATTGGTAAACGAACTGGCGTCGCCGTTGCCGACATAAACGATGCCGGCGTCGCGGATGTCGGTTGCCAATATGCTCATGGCATGGCGTGCGCCTTCGGTGGCCTGCAGCTTCACATTGACCATGCTGTTCAACCGCAGCCCAAAGAGGTAGAGTTCGATCATGCCGATCGCGGTGACGCCGAAGATGGCCAGGGTGATCAAGGTCTCGACGAGCGTGAAGGCGCGTTTTCGGCAGAGGGCGGGGGAGAAATGCCGGGGCATCGGGTTCATTGGTCGGGGGAGCGATAGGTTACCACGGTGTTGGTGTAGATTTTTCCATCGGTAAATTGCCACACGCAATCCACCTGAATCATGCGCAAGGGCGGGCTTACGCTGACCGTGGAGATGGCGGTGTAATCGGTGGCGTCGGCGTAGTTGGTTCCGACGACCGGCAGATTGAGCGCCTGGACCAGGACCGGGAAATTCGCATTGACGAGTTGGTCCACCGGCGGCGTCGCCTTGGTGTCCCACGAAGCCGCGCGGGTCTGTTCGAGCCGTTCCATGGCCATGGATTCGGCGGCCAGCGAGTGGGCCTGCCAATCGGTCGTGCGGGCGGCCTGGAAATAGCCGTAGAGAATCCCGCCGCCCAGCAGGATTAGAAGGACCGAGGCGAACAGGACTTCAATCAAAGTGAAACCCGCCTCCGTCCGGCTGTGCCTGTGGTCGAAACCTGTCATAAGAAGACTAAAATGAGCAAAATCTGGGCCATCGCGCCTTGCTCCCGGCCTATTTTGCGAACAAGAGTTTTGCGACCAACGGCTTTGGCATCAGTTCTGGCCTGGCAGGCCGGCCAAGCTATCTGTATCGTAAGAAGCGTCTTTTGTCAAAAACGTGGACGGCCGAATTTGCCGGGGTTGGGGATCGAGTGAAATCGGGGGTATTGGATCACGTCGTCGGCAACGCCGTCCATTGCGTGCGGACAATCACGCGCACGGCGGGGAAGATGTGCGGAAGTTTGTCGGGATCGGTAAAATTCGAGTCAAAACTCCACAGGCGGGTCGTCGGTGGGATGTAGATGGTGCCGGGGTTTTGCCAGGGGGCGGTGGCGATCTGGCTGGGAAACATGACGACCATGGAACCATTGTAGGTAAGCTGCGAGCCTTTCCAATTTTCCAAAAGGCGAAAGAAATTCTCGACGCCGCCGCTGTAATAGCCGTTGCCGCTGGGAACGATTCCGCAGAGGACGGCCGCATTGACGGTGGTATCGCAGGCGGTGCGGTTGGTGATACCGAGGGCGCTGTTGGTGTCGCTCCAGTTGGCTGAGAGCACGTTGATGGAATCGCCAATCAAGGCGGCGGGCACGGTGCCCGAAGTGTCGGAAGTGCCCAAGTCCGAGGTTGGCGCGTTGTAGTTACCTTCAACGTAGAGCGGGTCGGGAGTTGCCAGCGTCAAACCATCGGCCGGCAGGAACTGGCCATTCGTGACGCGCACGCCCGGTTCACTGGAGGAGCTTTGAGTGCGCAGGTCGGCCACATAGACGGACTCGATATTCCTCCCCAGGGCGGCGGTCACGGCATTGCCGGAGTCGTTCCAGGTTTTCAGGGCGCCGACGTTAATCTCGGTGGTCTGGATGGTCTTGCCCTCGCGCTTGTCATAAAAGCTGACGTTGGTATTGACAAAAGAACTGACGTTGCTCCAGGTCAATGGCACACTGCCGGAGGAGAGTCCGCCTTCGGCAACCACCTGATTGTCGTAAACCAGGAGGATCAAATCAGCCTGGTTGTAAAGGCGCTGCTGGCCCATTGGCGAAGTGGGGGGTTCCGTGGCGGGGGGAATCTGCAAAATGGCGTCAACGGCGGAGGGACTGCTGTTGGTGCCGATGGGGATATCGAAGGTGCCGGTGCCGCTGTCGCGAGCCCCCTGAAAAGCGACCGTGCCTGACTTGCGGGTTTTGGGGTCGTTGGGAGATTTGTTGGTATAGATGTTTTGGGATGAGGTGACATCATTCGTAAAAACCAGTTGGCCCGGGGGGTCCAGGTAAATGTTCCCATTGCAATGCACGGGACCCGAAATACCCATAAGCCCGCTCGGATTGATTTCCATGTCGAGATTGTAAAAAATAGCGAATTGGCAGGTGGGCACGGTGGCGAGTTGCACGTCCTGCTGGACACCGGCCGAGACCTGCCGGCCCTGTAAATCCTGGGCAATGGAAGTGATTTCATAAGTGGCGGCATAGCCGGAAAGGCCTCGATATTGTGAAAGGAGTGAATTTGCCGCCCAGTCGGACACAAGCTGCACGCCGAGGGCGTTGGTGACGCCCGATGTATTCTTGAAGACGAACTGGTTCCATCGGCTGCTCTCGGCAGCGGTGGGGACTGCTCCGCGATACGCGGACAGGTTTCCATCCACCGTGGCGGCGCCCTGGTCCATGAAGTCGGAGGTCATTTGGGACAGACCTTTTTCCGTGGCGGCTTCCGCCGCCGACAGGGTGCTGAAATACTCGTTGTTACGCTGAGTCAACGCCGAGTCGTTCGAGGAAAGGGCCAGCACGGACGCCATGACGAACAGGCCAAGGGTGCAGAAAATGAGAACGATGGCCAGCGCGTAACCGCCTTGGTCTTCGGTGCGATTTGTGGAGGAACGGAGTTTCATGGACTTATTCGGATTTGGGTTTATTTGCCACTGGCTGCCCAGGTTTGATTTGCGGATGAAGAAAGGTTCATGATTCGAGTTGATGTTTCAGCGTTTGAGGAGTCACTGGGATCGGCGGCCGGCCATCGCGGCCGACTTCGCCCGCACGGATGCCGCCATCAGAAGGCCAATGGTGCAAAAGAGGGGAACGATGACGAGCGCGTCGGGGCGCTGCTCCGGGGTTCGATGCGCCGATGAAAAGAGTTTTATAGCTTCTCCAAAGTGGTCCTGGGTACGGTGTATGGATGAAAAGAGTTTCATGCAACTATATTACTCAAGCTAATCGGACTGATTGTCGGTCATCGTTTCTGACTGTCTGGAAAACAGACTACATGTATCATAACTGGCGTTATTTGTCAAAAAAGTGGACTGTCCAATTTTTTGAAGATTGAATGAAGTCCCTGCCGTTCAAGCACTTGTCAATAGGATATTATTGTCAATTATTTTGAGTTTCATTTGCGCCGGCCGCGCTTTGAAACGCGCATCATAACAAGGCTATTTTATGAAAAAGCGGACGGCGAACTTGACCCTGGATTCGTTAAGTTCCTGCGGTTAAGGCGATTACCAGGCAAAGCGCGGTTTGAAAAAAGTCAAGCGCCGTCTGCAACATCGCCGGCGCGGGCGGCAGGAAACGATGCAAAAACATTTTCGCGCGCGTTGAATTCCTGGCTGTGACTCGTCACAAGCCGTTCCACGTCAATGAGAAGCAAAAAACAGATTTTACAAGAAAGGAATGAGTTAGCCCGGATATTTCATGGTAGGATTGAACAAAGAAGCGGCGCGAGCGTCAGGCAACGCGCGAAGCTTTTTCGGCGAAATCCCACCCCGGCCTTCGCAAGCGGGCGGGAGGAAGTTTGTGGGAACCGCCAGGATACACACGTTCACCGCGGTAAATGGCGCGGGCGGTGCAGGTTTCGGCGACGGCGATTTCGGCGAGGAGCGGGAGCCGGGGCTTGAGTTTTTTCCAAATCCACGCGGCGATGATTTCGCTGGTGGGGTTTTCGAGGCCGGGGACGTCGTTAAGATAACGGTGATCAAGCTTTTTCCAAACAGGCTCGAATGCGGCCGAGATGCTGGCGTAGTCCACGAGCCAGCCGAGTTTGGGATTGCAGGGGCCGGAGAGGGCGATGTCCACCTTAAAACTGTGGCCGTGGAGGCGGCGGCATTTATGGGATTTGGGAAGATGTGGCAGGAGATGAGCCGCTTCAAATTGAAAGGATTTGCGCAATTCGACGTTCATAAGAGGTTATTTCCGAGAAGGATCAGGATTCGAAATCGGTCCAGGAGATGAGAGCGCCGAAGGCCGGCTGGCCATCGTGCCGCCAGGTGAGAGGCGGATTTTGCATCTGGCCGAGCGGGCAGACGCGTGTCACGCCCCAACGGGCCAGATGAGCGGCCAGTTCGGGCATTTTATCCTCGGGAGCGGCGAGGCCGACGGTTGAGACGCGCCCGCGGACGCCATCGGCGGCTTGGAGGGCGGCGTTGAGATTGGGGACGGCTTTGACGTAGATGAATCGGTTGAGGCAGGAAAGCTGGAAACGCGGGTCGGCTTCAAAGACGACGGTCCAGGCGGTTGAATTTTTGCTGCACCAATGGCGGGTGGTTTCCGGGGAATGCGCGGCGCGAACATCGTAGATGGCGCGGCGGGAGGCGATGGCGGCGGATTCGGCTGGGGAAACGCGTCCGCGCGGGCGATCGGCCTCGCGTTGTTCGAGTTGGGCGGCGAGATGTTCGGCAAATTTTTCCGGAGCAAGCCCGGCGCCTTCTTCGACGTAAATGACGTGGGGCGAGAGGCAGCCAAGCTGGTTCCAGGCGGCAACATCGTCCGCGGCGGCGGAAACCGCCTGGGAAAGGGCGTCGCGCGCGACGAAAGCAAAGCTGACGCGATGGCCATAGCCGAGGAAACGGGTATGGATGGGGATTTGATTGCGGATGGCGGCGAGCGTTTCGTCGGCGCCGGTAGCGGTCACGCAATCGGCCTCGGCAAAGAGGACGTTTTCCAGCGGGGCATTGCCTCCGGGCCAATCGGCAATTTCGAGGCAGGCGCCGAGTTTGGGGTCCGCGTCGTAAATGGAGTGGGCGAAAAGGCGCGGAAGAAACGAAGCGCCGGCGGCGCATTTGACGAATTGGGCGGAGCGGGCGAGAAGACCGAGAATGATGCTCATCCAAGCCGGGTTGGGAGGGTTTCCGGTTGTGATATGGACGAGAAATTCCGGGCCGCGCCAGAAACGGCGGCATGGGCGTGTGGAAGCGGCGGGATCGGCGGCATCGCCAATGTCCTGTTTGAGGAGGGACTGGAAATTTTCGGGGGTCAATTGGCAAAAGAAATCGTCCAGGCCCTTGGCGAGGGTGGGTTTTGAAAAACCGCATTTTTCTGGGCCTTCGTGGAGGGCAAGTTTGCGGAAGGCGTTGTCGGGCCGGCGCCAATGGGCGGCGACCTCGGAGAGAGTTTTGATGACGGCGGCGGTGGAGCGACGGGCGAGGTATTGGTCGCGGTTGCGTTTAAGGGCGCGGCAGGCCTCGAAAATCATTTCCGCGGAAAAGTTGGTTTGCGGAGGCAAGTCGGCCAGGAAATAGTCAGGCAGGGTCATTGGGGGCGGGGGGCCGGGGTATGGGAAGAGGGGCTCATCAAGGAACAGCCGCGGGGGGGGGCTGCCTGGGCGCGGCCAATCCATTCAAAGCCGTTGGCGCGGCGAACGGCGAGGTCTTCGGTTTGAATGGCGGCCACGGAAAAGACATTGGCGAGGTCGAAAAGTTGAAGCAGGCCGGGCTGGCCTTCGTTCGCCCCGGCGCCGGTTTCGGGAGAAATGACGCGCACCCGCGCCCAAGGCGGAAAACGGAAGGGCGTCCCAAACGAGGCGTAGGCTTGTGAAGACGCCTCGCACATGCCGTATTCGCGGATGATATTTTCCGGAGGGATGCCGAGCGATTCTGTAATAAGGGCATGGAGTTCAGCTTTTGGGAGGGAGCGGGAGCGATTTTTGTAGCCGCCGGTTTCCATGACGCGCGAACCGGCGGGCAATTTGAGGCGCAATTTTTTCGCCGCCAGAAAATCCAGGAGATGCACGAATGAAAAGGCGGTTCCAAGGACGAGAAACGGGGAGCTGGCTTGCAGGGCTGAAAGGGCGGCGGAGAAGTCCAAGGTCCAGGCGCCGAGGGAATCGGCAAGGCCGACAAAGGCGGACGGCGGGGCGGCGAGATTGCGCCGGAGGGTTTCGAACATGTGGACGAGGGACGAATGAGGGGCCTGGGAGGGCGGGGGAGCGAGGAGAACGAGGGATTGCGGGCCGGCAGAGGCGGAGATGGGAACGTTGTGCGCGAACCACGTCCACAATGATGACTCATAAAGGGCCAGCGAGGCGGGGCAGTGAAGGTGGCGGGAGGGTGTTTGCGCGGTGGTGCCGCTGGAATGAAATACAGCGGTGCGTTCGCCTGGCGCGAGGGAGGTCAGGCGCAGTTCCTTGAAAGCGGCGGCGGGAACAAATGGAACATCGGTCCAGCGGCGGACTGCGCCGGGGACGAGACAGCGCTGTTCGCAAATTCCGCGATAGGCGGGGTTGTGGTGGAATTGAAGGGTAAAGAGAGCCAGGGCAAGGTCTTGGAATTGTTGATGGCCAATCGCCGCGCGCGGATTGGAGATCAGGCCGCGCAGGCGGCCGGCAAATTCAAGAAGGCCGGTATTCATGCGGTTTTTCACTGGTTGTCCGCCACAGGTATTGAAAAGGTAATCGAAAATTTTCGGACCGGCAAGGAGACATGATGAGATTATCAGATTGCGGCGGGCGAATGGGCACGAATAGACTCGAATGACACCAGGAAAGCGCCTCAGGCAAAGACAAAGTTGCATCGAGAGCAGCGGCCTGGAGATTAAGCGGCGCTATCCTCCAGCCGAGGCGCCCAATCCTGTTCCCGGCTCGGTCTGGCTTTTGGGGTCCAGCAATTTGGCAATTTGTTGTTTATCGAGGCCGGAGGTTTCGAGGGCGACTTCGCGAACGGTTTTTCCGGATTCATAGGCGAGTTTTGCAATTTTGGCGGCCTTGTCATAACCAATGACGGGGGCGAGGGAGGTGCATAAGGCGAGGCTTTTTTCGATGTTGCCGCCGCATTTTTCCGCGTCAGCCTCAAGGCCGGCAATGCAGCGGCGGGCGAAAACGCGGCTTGCCGCGGAGAGCAAATCAATGGCTTGGAGCAAGTTATGGGCGGCGACTGGCAGCATGGTGTTCAGTTCGAAGGAGCCGAAGGCGCCGGCGAAGGCGACGGCGGCGTCGTTGCCAATGACTTGTGCGCCGACCTGAATGACCATTTCGCACATGACGGGGTTCACTTTTCCTGGCATGATGGAGGAACCGGGCTGTGTGGCGGGCAATTTCAATTCGCCGAGGCCGCAGCGCGGGCCGGAGCCGAGCCAGCGAACGTCGTTGGCGATTTTGACGAGGCTGACGGCGAGGGTTTTGAGGGCGCCGCTGGTTTCAACGAGGGCGTCAATGGCTCCCTGGGCTTGGAAATGGTTTGGCGCCTCGCGGAGGTTCAATTTCATCTCCGCAGCGAGGCCGGCGATGGTGTGCCTGGCAAATTGGAGGTGTGTATTAATGCCGGTGCCCACGGCCGTGCCGCCGAGGGGCAGTTCGCCCAGATGCGTTTGAGCCTGCCGGAGGCGCGCGATGCCGTGTTCGACCTGGCTGGCATAACCGCTGAATTCCTGTCCGAGGCGGATGGGGGTGGCATCCTGCAAATGCGTGCGGCCGATTTTCAGGATGGAATCGAACGCGCGGGTCTTTTTTTGGAGGGCGGCCAGCAATTCATCGAGCGCGGGGATCAATTCGTGAACGATGCCGTCGAGCGCGGCCAGATGGATGGCGGTGGGGATGACGTCGTTGGAGGATTGGCCGCGATTGACATGATCGTTTGGATGAATGGATTTATCGCCGCGCCGGCCGCCGGAGAGTTCACAGGCGCGATTGGCGATGACCTCGTTGGCATTCATGTTGGTGGACGTGCCGGAACCGGTCTGGAAAATGTCCACGACGAATTGCGAATCCCATTTGCCATCGGCGACCTCGCCGGCGGCATTTTGGACGGCTTGGGAGACGTTTTTTGGAAGAAGGCCGAGGCTGGCATTGGCGGCGGCGGCATGTTTTTTGACGAGGCCGATGGCGCGAATGAAGCGGTGGGGAAAGCGGAGATGGCTGATGGGAAAATTTTCGACGGCGCGGGCGGTTTGCGCGCCGAACAAGGCGTCGGCGGGCACCTGCATGGCGCCCATGGAATCGGATTCGGTTCGGAATTGAGTTTTCATTTTTTTGAAGTCTATGGGGCAGGCGGATGAATCTCCATAAGAAAAACCGATGGAAAACGGATGATGGCTCAGTGATTTGTGGGAAAGACAGTCAATTTGGGCACGGCGCCCTGGCGCATGTCGGGTTGAAAATCGGCGGTGAGCCAGTGGACGGTAAAGGTGGTTTTGCCGGCGAGGGCCAGGAGCTTGAGCATCTGCCATTGCGAGACGCCGCAGGCCGCGAAATTGTGGCGATAAAAATGCCAGGAAGCGGGTGAATCGCCCACGGGCCGCAACCAGACTTTGAGATGCCGATGAAGGGCGGAGTCCACGGCGCCCCAGTCGGCGTCCACAAACTGCGCCCGGATGGGGACGATGAGGCGGCGCAATTTTGCGGCGGTGGATTTATTTTTAACGACAGCGATGACGTTCAACGGGTCTTCGGTGGTATGCAGGATGAGGAAGGGCGGCTGAAAAGCGGCCTGGATGAAGGTTTGATTGGTGAGGGCGTTCACGGCATCCAGGAGGGTGGGGCTGGCATTGGCCAGGCTGGCGTGGACGCGACGGAAAAAAGAGATTTCGTCCGTGGCACCGGGCATGAAGACAATGGCCTTGACGACGGCGTTCGAGCGGAAGGCGTTCAGCATGACGTTGACGCAATTGGCGCGGTTCAACACGGTTGTCGGCGTTCGCAGGGGCATGCGGCTTAAGGCGGCCTGCCAGGATTGCGCCGGCGCATTTGCAGAAAACGCCAGCGCGCCGGCGAGCAATAAACAACGGCATAAATTACGCGGGCCGGCAGCCCGCAAAAACGGGATGGTTGCCCGCCCCCAAAATGCAATGGCATCGCCTGAAGGAAGTGTTTTCATAAGGTTAATTGGAGGGAGCGCTCGCGGAGCTGGGCGGTCCAGCGGTTGAGGTAGCCGAAGAGACGGTATAATTCCTCCAGGCGCGGCAGGAGGCGGCGCGGAGAGGCGTTGGAGGCGGTCCAGGCGGCATCCAGGGATTTCAATTGTTCATCGAGCGCGTTTTGAAATTCGGCAAAGCGGTTTTGGAGCTGGTGGAGATGCTCAACGCCGTGCAGCGCGCGCTGGAATTGGCGGGCCTGGAGCAATGGGGAAGCGGCTTGTTTTTTGGCGGCCAGCAAGGCGTCGGCTTGCTTGCAGGCGCTGGCGACTTCCACAAACAAATCGGCCAGGGCTGCTGGAACCTGCTGGATTTCAGCGGGGCGAGAACCGGACTCCAGTTCGATGAGATGGCGCAGGCGCGATTTGGGGTCCATGAGGCACTGGAGGGCGGCGTTGAGTTCGGAAAACCGGGTTGTTGCGGCGGCCTTGTCGCCGTTGGCGACCTTGTCGGGGTGCATTTGGCCCGCCAGGGCCGTCATTTTCTTTTTGAGCAACTCCGGTTCCAGCCACGGACGGCGGGGCACGCCCAGGAGGACAAAGTAATCGGCCATGAACCGGCATTTTCGCGGCGCAACGTGGGAAGCGCAAATGAAATTGGCGGCGAAAATTGGCCGGGTTATTACCGCGCGCAATTGACGCGGGCCTGCTGTGCGGGTAATTTGCAGAGCGTCCTAAAGTATGATTGCAAATGTTTCGAGGCAGAATGGCGGCCCGGCGAATGTTCGGATGGGGGATGAGCGGCTGGTGAAACTGACGGCGGGAGCCGGGCAAAAGGTCTCGTCGTTGCTGGCCAAACAGGGCCGGGCAAACGGCGTGCTGCGGATGGCCGTGATCGGCGGGGGCTGTTCGGGTCTGCAATACAAAATGGATTTGCAGGACGGACCGGCGAGCCGGGACATTCTGGTGGAAAGCAGCGGAGTGCGGGTGGTGGTGGACCCCAAGAGCGCGCTCTACGTGACGGGCAGCGAATTGGATTACGTGGAGGCGCTGGACGGGGGGTTCAAGGTGCGCAACCCGAACGCGGCGACGACCTGTTCCTGCGGCGAAAGCTTCAGCGCGTGAGGCGCGCGCGCCCCGCCAAAGCCTTTCCAGTGTGGTGAAGATGGGATAAACTGGCGGGGTGAAATTCATTTCCTGGAACGTCAACGGGCTGCGGTCCGTCTTGAAGAAAAATTTTCTGGAATTTCTCGACACCGAGGCGCCGGACGTTCTTTGCCTGCAAGAGATCAAGTGCAGTCCGGACGACATTGAACAGCTTTGGCCCCGGCATTATACAACGTGGTGGAATTGCGCGCGGCGCAAAGGGTATTCCGGCACGGCGATTTTTTCGAAAATCCGCCCCCTCAAGGTGATTCCGCACATGGGCATGGCGGAGCACGACGAAGAAGGACGCGTGCTGGCCGCCGAATTCAATGATTTTTTTCTTGTGAACGTGTATGCGCCCAATTCAAAGCGTGATTTATCGCGATTGGGCTACAGGCAAAAATGGGACGCGGATTTTCTGGGTTATTTGAAGGAGTTGGAAAGGAAAAAGCCGGTGATTTTTTGCGGTGACTTGAACGTGGCGCACACGGAATTGGACCTGGCCAACCCGCGCGCGAACATTCATAACCATGGTTTTACGGCGGAGGAGCGGGCGGGTTTTGGGGCGTTTGTGGATGCGGGGTTTGTGGATACGTTTCGCGAATTTGAGAAGGGCGGGGGACAGTACACCTGGTGGAGCGTTTTTTCGGGGGCGCGGTCGCGGAACGTGGGCTGGCGACTCGACTATTTCCTCATTTCAAAGCAACTGCGGGCTCGACTGAAAACTGCTTTCATCCGGCAGGAGGTCGCGGGGAGCGATCATTGTCCGCTGGGAATTGAATTGGAGGCGGCGGCGTGAACCGGCCGGTGGAAACGATTTGCATGCAATGCGGCCTGTGCTGCAACGGCGCGCTCTTTGCCGACGTGCGGCGTGAGAATGGCGATAAATCACCGCTGTTTTCGGCCGGGCCGCGGGTCGCGCAGCCGTGCCCGGCTTTCCTGGCGGACAGCGGCGCGTGCGCGATTTACGATGACCGGCCTTCGCGTTGCCGGAAATTTGAATGCAAACAGTTGCGGGCCGTCCAGAATGGGGCGAAGACGGCCGAAGCCGCCCTGCGAACGGTCCGGGAGGCGCAACGGCTAACCGGAGTGGTTGAAAATGGACTGTCGCGGCTCGGATTTGCCGATGCACACCTGCCGTTGAGCCGGCGCTTTGAGGCGTGCCAGCGAGCCGCGAAGGGGGGCCGGATGTCGCGAAACGATCTGGATGCCCTGGCGGATCTGCAACTGACTGTCCACCGGCTCAACTTGTTTCTGGCAAAGGAATTTTACGCGCCAGACGGCTAAAAAATCCCCGCTCCGAACGGCCACATTATTTTTTAAAACGCTCCAGCAAAAAATTGCCGCGGAGGCACGTGGAAAACGCGCTCAGTTTTTCGGCGCGCCTTTTGTCGCCGTTTGAAGGGCGTTCAAGACTATGCCGGGCGTCAGAATCGAGGGCAGGACAATGGCCGGGGCGGAGGGGTCTTTGGGATACACCAGGACCAAGGGCACGCCGGCGCGATGATAGCGGTTGAGTTCGCGGGTGATGCTGTCGGAATAATGAGTGTAATCGGCGGTGAATATGACGGCATGGAGGGTCTTTAACTCCTGCTCGACCGCGGGCGTTTCAATGGCAATGCGTTTGTTGATCTGGCAGGTGAGGCACCAGTCGGCGGTAAAATCCACCAACACGGGATGGCCCGCGGCGCGAGCTTCGGTGACGGCCGCGCGCGACCAGGGTTGCCAGACAATTCCGCCTTCGGTTTCCGCGGTAGCGGGAGTGCCGGGAACAATCGGCTGTCGCCAGCGCAGTCCTTTTTCCAGGGCGTAAACGTATCCGAAGCCAAGAAAAAGCAGGGCAATTACAAATGCAATGGCGCGGTGTTTTCGTCCGCGCTGGACAAATTCGCCAAAAATCCACGCGGACAAGGCGAGGACGACCAGGAACAGGCCCAACCAAAAGACATTTCTGCCGTAATCGTCATACACCAGATTCAACAGCCAGAGGGCTGTCGCGAGCATGGGAAAGCCCATCGCGATTTTGAATTTTTCCATCCACGGGCCGGGCTTGGGCAGGAATTTCAGCAGGGCGGGATTCCAAATGAGCACCACATAAGGCGTGGCCAGACCCAGGCCAATGGCCAGAAAAAAGACGATCACAATGGCTGCGCCTGGCTGCGGCAACGCGAAACCGACCGCGCCGGCAAGGAACGGGGACGTGCAGGACGTCGCGAGGGCGGTGGCCAGGACGCCGTTGAAAAACGCGCCGGGTGCGCCATGCCTGGACGCCAGACGGCCTGCCGCATCCGCGGCGCGCCCGCCCAGGACCACTTCAAAGACGCCAAAGAGGTTCAACGCGACGAGCGTGACGAGGAGGGTGAGGCAAACGACAAAAACAGGGCTGGCGAATTGCATTCCCCATCCCGCCGCGTGGCCGGCGGCCCTGACCCCAATGACGACGCCTGCCAATGCCAGAAAGGAAACAAGAACTCCCAGGACATAAATCACGCCCAAATAACGCACGCGCCGCGGTTCGCTGTGGGCTTCCCGGACAAAGGCAAGGACTTTTAAAGCAATGACCGGCAGAACACAGGGCATTACGTTCAAGATCAGGCCGCCAATGAACGCCGCAACGAGTTCCAATGCAAGGCCACGCCCACCCGACGGCGCGGAGGACGACAGCGGCGCGCGGGCCGCCGCCATGGAGGCGGATGCATTGGCCGGCGGTTGGCCGGCGACTGGAAACTTGACCTGAAAACCCTGCCGGCCGTTTTGTATGACGATGACGCCGCGCAATTCCGCCGGCCAGTTGCCGGAAAATTTTTTCACTGTTTTTCGGATGCGGAACGCGGTGGGATTGAACGGGTCGCCGAGTTGTTCCGTGGCCCCTTCAATTTCGTAATCGTCGGCCGCGGCGGGATAAAAATCGCCGGGCGCAAGATACCACGGCTTCGTCTCAACCAAAGGCGCTCCTTGAATGATGAGCGGGCGCGTGCCGCCGTTGGCCGGTCCGCCCCACCATGCGTGAATGGAGACGTTGCCATTGGGCGGCGGCACTCTCTGCCGCCATGATTCGATGGTTCCCGCATCCGGCGACCCAATGGTGTTCCTGCCAACGTTCAACGCCGCGGCGACGGATTGGCTGGCGGGGATGCAGACGTCCTTGCATTCCAGCCACGAAACCCGCGCTTTCAAATCAATGGGTCCCAATGCCGCATTTGTCTGGATTTTCAATGCGACCAGCAATACGACTTCATTGGTGTAGCCGTAAGCGACGACGTCGAGGGGAGGGAATTTTTCCGGCAACGGCCATTCAATCGGCCCGGCCGATATGCCGGCTGGCAATTGCCAATGAATGGTCGTGGGAAGGCCGGCCGCGCCCGGATTTTGCCAGTAGGTATGCCAGCCCGGCTCCATTTTCATATCCAGGCCGGCCCAAATGGTGTCGCCCGGTTTCGCGCTCGTAGCCGATAAAATGAGCCGGGCGCTGGTGTGGCGGGCGGAAGGGGAGGCGAAGGACGGCAAGGCGGAGGATGCGGATTGCGCGCGTGCGCCGGAGGCAATGGCCAAAACAAACAGCAGAATGGCGGCTACATGGCGCATCAACAATTGGATGCCATAATCGGGGCGGCATTTGAAGCAAATTTATGGGAGCACTTGCGTCAACTTCTTGGCCAGAAGCGCAGCCAAAATCGTTGCGGTGATTCAATCAGCAATTGGGTCAGCAATTTTTCCATGCTCACGGCCCGGGGTTCATCCAGACGCCGCGCCAAGGCGAAAGCGATGAAAAAAACGACGGCCACGGCGCCAAAAAACACCGTGTAACGGTTCCACGACAGGCCGGCCCAATTCCATTGCTGGTCGCCCACGGCGTCAATGAGCAGACCCCAGGCCACTGGAACCAGTCCGAGGGTGAGGTTGGCGGCCACGGAGTAGAGGACAAAAAAATGGTTGCGGCCCATGGGCGGAATGATGGCCATGGCGAGACGATTGGCGGCCATGCCGATGAGCGCGGCGAAGAGGCCCATCAGAAATTCCAGGACGAGCACGAGTGTCACACTGGCGGGCCACGCGCCGCCGGCCAGCCCGATCCATGCGGCCATGATCGCAAGCCAGAGGCTGAAGGAAAAAAGCAGGACGGGCCGGCTGCCCAGATTGTCAAGTCGCGAGCCGAGAAATCCCAGGCTCGAGAGGCCGCCCAGGAATGTCATGGAGGTAAGGAACAGGATCTTTTCGTCGCTCATTCCGAGGCTTGCCTTCAAAAACGCGACGACAAATGCCGACATGCCGCCATAAGCCACGGACCACGCCACGATCACGCGCAGGAGTTTTTGGAAGGGCGGATGACGCAGCATGGCCAGCCAGGGGACGGCATTTCTGGAGCGGCGGATTGCATCGGGAATGGGCGCATCAGGAACGCGGGCCAGAAAGATCAGGCTGGCCCAACCCATAATCGCGCTAAACGCAAAGATCACGGTGAATTGCCAGGGACGCGGTCGGGCGCCCAGACAAAGCGCGGCGGCCAGGATGGTCAGGAAGCTGCCGAGGTTGGACATCGCGGCGTCGCGACAAACGTATTTGCCCCGGAGGGATTCGGGAGACAGATGCGTCATCCAGGGAAGCCACGCGCAACTGGAAATCCCGCGCACGAGATTGAAGCCGAACAAGAGCATGAGGATGAGGGCGAGCAAGGTTGCGTGGTCCAGAAACGTGGAAGCCAACGGAACGAGGGCGATTCCGAATATAAAAACCGTGCGGATGCCCCAACCGCCGATGACAAAACGCTTGTAACCGATATTGGCGATGTAGTTGACCGCCGGGATTTGAAAGATCACGAGCGTGGGCATCATGCCGGCAATAATGCCCAGGACCGTGGCGCTGGCGTGAAGGGATTTGGCATAAAGGATCATCGGACTGCCCAGGACAATCTGATAGGAAAGACCGTTAAAGAGGGCGAAGAGCCAGGCATGAACAATGCCCGGCGGAAACGATTCGCGCGGCGTTGCGGGATCGGTTTGGCCCATTGATTTGGAAATATTCCCGTGAATGCGCCAAAATTCGAGGACAATTGCGCGCGGCTGTCACTTTATTTCCTTTGCAAACGGGGGCCGTGTGCTAATTTCACGGCAAACGCGCTGAACAACGATTTCCAATTCCCATGAATACATTCCGCCCCAACCATGGAAAAAGTCATTGAATTCATCATCCTGGTCTTTTGCATTGTGATTTCCTGTGTCATCATCGTTTGGGCGA
Organism: Verrucomicrobiota bacterium; assembly: GCA_028872915.1. Lineage (GTDB taxonomy): Bacteria > Verrucomicrobiota > Verrucomicrobiia > Limisphaerales > UBA11358 > UBA11358. Next base: position 11,103 of record JAGWNY010000033.1, on the reverse strand, counting down.
TTTCCCGACAAAACAAACAACGTGAAAGGAAAGGAAAATAAAATGAAGACGGGTCAGGTTGTTGGAGCCATAGTCGCATTCCTGCTTCTATGCCTGGTATTGATGTATGCGTTTGGTTCATGGGGGACTGTTCCCGCCGGATACGTTGGCGTCGTCTTGAAAATGGGCGCCGTGACGGGGGAAATCAAACCGGCCGGCTTTTACACCAAGACCCCCTGGGTCATGCATGTAATACCCATGGACGTGCGAATCCAGAAGGAACAGGTGGATACGGAATGTTCATCGAGCGATCTGCAGGAGGTGCAGGCCACCATTACTTTGAATCTCTCGCTCCAGTCTTCCCACGCGGCAAATGTCTATCAGACGATAGGGCCGAGCTATCTCGATACCGTCGTGGCGCCCGCCATGCAGGAATCCGTAAAGGCGACCATGGCCGAATACACCGCCGAACAGCTTATCACAGATCGTGAAAAAGTCCGGTCGGGAATCGAGGACCTCCTCTCTCGCAAACTGACTCCGGTAGGGATCAAGGTTGAAGCGGTGTCAATTGTCAATTTCAGCTTTTCTTCCGTATTCAACCAGGCCATTGAAGCCAAAGTGACGGCCGAACAAAATGCCCTGGCGGCCAAAAACAAGCTTGCCCAGGTTCAATATGAGGCCGAGCAGTCCGTGGCGAGGGCCGATGGCGAAGCGAAGGCCATTGCGATTCAAGCCAAGGCAATTCAGGCGCAAGGCGGCGCCGCCTATATTCAACTGATGGCCATTCAAAAGTGGAATGGCGTTCTGCCGCAATTTGTCGGAACCGGCGCCATCCCCTTTATTGATTCCGCCATTGGGAAATAGGCATCTGCCGAGGACGGCCGTCGGCGGGAACGGACGTTTCCCGCCGGGATTACCGCCATCGGCTGCTCCAAATCAATCCATAACCCAGTGATTGTGAGCACTGGTCAAGCTGCTGTATATATTGGCTGACTTGCGCCGGGGCGACCGAATCCGCCTGCGACTGATATTCATATTCCATGTCCAGCTTGTTGCCTTCACAGCGGCAGGACCTGCGGAACGTAAAGGCGGGGTTGGTGATCACCTTCCTCTCCACGCTGGACGGCCACGCTTTCGCCAGGGTGACTTCGGTGCGCAAAATCCGGTGGTCTGGAAAACGGATTCCCAGCGGGAACTTTCGGTCCGTATCAACGGGCGCCTCCAGCAAAGCGGCAATACCGGAGGGATAAAATTCGCAACGATACCTTCCATCCGAGGCCGACCGCGTCCACATATTGCCAATCGAATAAAATTCGGTGGTTTGAATCCGGTTATCCTGCCGATCATCCGCGACGGCAATGGGCGCGGACATTGTGATTCCCGGATAAGCGGCCGAATGGAAATGGGTATAATTTTTCTCAACATCACTGCGTTTCGTTGTGGCGAACAGCGCCCGTAAACGGTCGGCATCGCCGCCTTCGGCGACAGTGACTACTTTGAGACTGGACGGTTCCCTGTATCGCCCGATCTGGAAGTATTCCGTTGTGGTCGTGCATGCGGAATCCTTCGAGGGCGGTATGACGGTCAAACCCGTCGTTGCGGGGGAAATCACCAGGCCGCATCCGTAGTCTGGCAGATAGTGCGCGGCGAGCGGCCCGCCCTGGTAATTGATGGTCGGATCAAGCCAATAACTCTGGCCGTCGCTTTGCACCACCGCGATACAATGGTCAAAGGCGCCCGCCGACGGTTGCCAATCCTCGATTCCCTTCTGTAGCGTGGCATTCACCAAAACCGGATAAGCTCCGATTCCGAGGGCGCGAAGGATCGTGACGAACAACAGCGATTTGTCCTTGCAATCGCCGTAACGCCGGGCAAAGACCGTTGAAGGGTTCGCGGGTTTTTCGGCGCTGGCCCCGATTTCAATTCCGAAATAACGCACGTTGTCCTGAACGAATCGCAAGACGGCCAAAATTTGCTGCTGCCGGTCGCGGATGCGTTTCCATTCCGTAATTTTCCCGGATAATTCAGGCGAGAGCGGCGAAGCAACCCGAAACAAGGCCAGCGCCCATTGATTCACCTTTGTCCATGTTCGGAAATCGCTTAATTGGACCCATGGTTCCGGGTCGCACCATGCGGGCAGCGAGTCTTCGGAAGTCAAGCCGGGCGCGTCCTTCACGTCCCAGACGTACTCAATGGTCTTCTGGCGGGGTATTGCAAAAGGCTCAATTGAACATCCATGTGTTTTGGCAAAGAGCGGCCTTCCGGTTGGCCACAGCACGCGTGTTAACAACCGTTCAGCCGGTTCTTCCATCTGCACGGGCACATCGGCCGAAAAGTGGGCGCCAAAAACCGGATTGGCGCCCTGGATCGAGTAGGCATAGTCAATGATGTCGCCCACGCGAACATCGTTCAATACGAGAACGGCCGATTGTTCACCGTCCAAAATGAACTGGTCCAAACCTTGTTCCTGTTGCACGATTCTCACCTGATTTGTGTCAAGGCGGTCAAAATACCGCCCATTGCGCCAAATGCGCGCCCAATGCCAAATCAAGGTTTTGCAGGTTGGATTAAAATCTATCGTCAGGGTTGAACCATTTTGAACGCCGTCTATCGTAAGAATTTGCCTGACCGAATGGACGAAAGTTTCGTTTTCAACGGCATTGATTTGCCTGTCCAGCAACAGCACGCGTTCGTCCGTGCCGGCTTCCAGGTTCGTGGGAAATTGCCGGCCGAAAAATTGCGGTCTTACCCAGCCCTCCGGCGGCGCAAACCGGACAACCGAAGCGCCGGCCGCGACGGTTTGAACGGACGTTGCCAGAGTGCTCGCGCAAACGACCCCGCAAATCCAAACAAAAATCCTTGCCGGATGAGAATCGGATGCCATCGTTTGATTGTGGCAAATATCTGTTCGGGGGTTTGCCATTTGACCTGTTCATGCCGCGAAATTCACGATTGCCGGTTTTCGTAATTTTCCGCTCGACCCCCGAATTTGCAAGCCATTTCCCCATTTCGCCAGGCGGCGGCGTCAACGGGCAAGCTCTCCTGGCTCTTCGGGAATTCCGGGTTGATCGAGCAATTGCACGCCCGTGCATTGAGGCAGGGCGGCGTAGTCCTGAAGCACCCATACGACCTTTTTGTCAGGCGTCACTTCGATGATTTGCGGCACGTTGGGAGGGCCGCTGCCGCCGCGATTGCAAATCACGGTGTCGCCGTTGTCCAGCCGGTCGGCGGTCTGGACGTCGTGAAGATGGATGCCCGGCAGATCATCCCTTTCGATGCCCCAAACGATTTTGCCCGCCCGACTCAACTCATGCACATACGCATGATTGTCGCCGGCGATCAGCGTGTCCCCGTTCTTGAGCCGGACCGCGGACCAAGGCGTTTCGGATCGAACGGACCAGATTTGGCGCCAATTCTTGTCATACTCGATGACTATGTTTTGTTTGAGGCGGGCGATGAGATACGAGCCTTGGCCGGTGACGCGGCAATTGCGGTACTGGGTATGAACCGTTTTGGGATTGGTGGCGCTGATTGCCGGAAGGACGTGTTCCATGACAATCGAATTGTCCTTTTTGTTCAGGATAATCATGTGCGGCGGCAGCCCGTTCTGAACGATCATCACTTTATCCGGGCCGATGGGCTGGCAGGCGTGAATCTGGGCGCCGGGCGGGCATTTGTAGGTCCAGACGATTCGTTTGTCCGGCGTCACTTCGTAGCATTCGAGCATTTTGGTCAGGAGAATGTGGCCGTTCGACATCATCCATGCGTCGTCAATTTCTCCGCCCTTGGGAAAAGCATAGCTCCAGACGACCTTTCCGCCGTTGACGACGTAGAGAACATTGTTGCCTTCGCCGTAAAAGAGCATCGGATGGCGCGCCAATCCTCCGCCGGGCCAGTGGGTTTTGGCCGGATTGGGAATGGCGCGGGCGGGCATGGGAGCTTCCCCCGGTCCTGTTGCCGGCGCGCGCTCAAAGCCCTTGAGGACGGCCAGCATCGGGTGCATGTCGGCGGCCAGGCTGGCTCCGCCTGCCGCGACGACTCCGGCGGCGACCGCCAGCAAAATGATAAAACCCGGCCGGGAACGAACGCGGCTTTGCCCGTCCACGCATTTATTTTTGGATTTCCCGTCTGACATTTCGTTCATGTTGCTGATGGTTTAAGCCGCTGATAATGCCGCGAAATCGAAGCCGTAGAGTTCGCCAGTGCCGTAACGTAAGGGCATACCGCAGATTATCGGAGCAAAAACGCAAAGCAAAGGCTCAATCTCCGCCTTCGCCTAACTCAATCGCCATTCGTTCAGAAGATCGCGCGGAATTTCCGAGAGGAAACGCGAGGGCTTTTGCACGGAATCGGCCGCCGACACCCCAAAGCCTGCGCGAATGAGCGGACGGCTCAGATAAAGCTCGTTGCGCGCGCGGGTGATGGCCACGTAAAACAGGCGCCGTTCCTCCTCAAGAACATCCTGGTTTTCGATGGAGCGCGAGGATGGAAACAAACCATCGCATAACATAATGACAAAAACGGCGTCGAATTCGAGGCCCTTGGCCTGATGAATGGTGGAAAGGCGGAGACGTTCCTCGTCCTTTCGCGGCTGGCCATCTTCGGCCTCCATGTTGGTGAGCAACGCGAGTTGGGTAAGAAAATCCCCCGCCGTGCCGAATTGAAAGGCGAAAACGGCAAGTTGTTCCACGTCCTCCAGCCGCGAACGGTAATTTGCAAAATTTTCCTTCAAATAATCGTCGTAACCGGCGTCAATGACGATCCGCAGCATTTTGGCGGGATTTTTTTCCTCCTCAAGCTGGGCCACGGTGGCGACAAGCTGCGCCCAGGGCGTTGCGGCCTTTTTTCCCACGTGCGCGGCGCACGTCTGCAAGGCGTTGGCAACGGGATTTTTGGCCTGCCTTGAAGCTTGAATTTCGGCGGAAAAAATCCGCCACAATTTTTCGGCGCCCCTTGCGGCAATGCCCGGATGGAGTTGCGCGACGCGCTTGAACGCGATTTCGTCGCGCGGATTGGCGGCCAGTTTCAAATAGGCGGTGGCGTCCTTGATGTGCGCCTGTTCAAAAAAACGAATGCCGCTGGTGATGGAGAAGGGAATCTGGCGCCGGGTCAATTCGAGTTGCAGTTCGAGCGCGTGAAAATGGGAGCGATAAAGGACGGCGATCTGGTTGAGGCTCGTGCCTTCGTCGCGCAGTTCCAAAACGCGCTGCGCGATGAAGGCCGATTGCTGGCCGGCGTCCATGCACGCCACCAGCGCCGGTTTCATGCCGGATTTGCGCGAGGGCGTGAGCGTTTTGGTGAATTGATTGCGGTTGGCCGCGATGGCGGCGTTGGCCACCTTGAGGATTTCCGGCGTGCTGCGGTAATTGGTTTCAATCTTGAAGACGCTTGCTCCCGGATGGCGTTTTGGAAAATCGAGGATGTTCAGAAAATTGGCGCCGCGCCAGGCGTAAATCCCCTGGGCATCGTCACCCACCACTGTGACGTTGTGATGACGCGCCGCCAGCAGATCAATGAGATCGCCCTGCAATTTGTTGGTGTCTTGATATTCGTCCACCAGGATGAACTGGAAGCGCCGCTGATATTTTTCCCGCGCATCGGCATCGTCCTGAAGCAGTTTGAGCCACAAGGCCAGCAAGTCATCGAAGTCCATCGCGTTTGAGGCGCGTTTCCGGCGGCCATAGCGGGCCGAGACGTCGGCAATGTTGCCCGCAAATTGCGAGAAATAGCCGAATTGCTTTTCGATGACGGCTTCGGCGGTTTGATGAGTGTTGACCGTGAGCGAAAAAATTTCATTAAGAACTTCGGGTTTAGGAAAATGGGCGCCCTTGGTCTCAATGCCGGCTTCGGCAACGCAGCTCTTGATCAAATCCTTCGAGTCGTCCCGGTCCAGAATGGTAAAATCGGGCCGGTAACCGAGGCCTTCGGCGTGGATGCGCAGGATGCGCGCGCCGATGGAGTGAAATGTCCCCCCCCACAATTCGCGCAGTTCGTGGCCGAGCAGATCGGCCACGCGCCGCATCATTTCCGCGGCGGCCTTGTTGGTAAAAGTCAATAACAGAATCCTCTCGGCCGGAATGCCTTGTTCCAGCAGATACGCGACGCGATAGGTGAGCGTGCGGGTCTTGCCGGAACCCGCTCCGGCTATCACCAGCGCCGGGCCGGGCGGCGCCGTCACGGCCGCCAGTTGCTGCGGATTCAATTCACGGGCGTAATCAATCCGCAACTCCAGCGCCGAATGATATGGCTCAAGTACGTAATCACGCGACATGGGGCGCCATTGAAAACGGAAAGGCGGCCAGGCAAAAGAAAAAAAGCTGATTTCACGGCGGAGAGGCCCGGGAAGACGGAAAGCGCGAGTCCGACGCCAGCCGCCAAAAGAACCAGTCAGACTGTAAAAGTTTTTCCTGATGGCTCCCGACCCGGTTACGTCCCTTCGCCCACCTGGAACCGGACGAAGCGGCGAATGGCGATGTCATCACCGAGTTGCTTGCCGGTCTGCGCCACGTGCTCCTTGACGCTCACTTCGGAATTGCGCTTCACGAATCCCTGGTCCACCAGGCAATAGCTCTGGTAAAACTTCTCCAAAACCCCTTGCAGGATTTTTTCCATCGCCTGCGCCGGCTTGCCTTTGAGCCGATCGGACTGGGCGGCGATTTCGCGTTCCTTAGCAATGACCTCTTGCGGGACTTCTTCCCGTGACACGGCATGGGGATGGCCGGCTGCGATTTGCAATGTGATGTCCTTGACCAGTTGCTTGAACTCATCCCGTCCCGCCGTTTCCGTCCCGCCGCACCCGACCTCGACCAGCACGCCCACCTTCGCGCCGGTATGGATATAGCCGGCAATCATGCCATTGCCGCCGACTTCCATCTTTGCGTGGCGCGCGATTTTGATGTTCTCACGGATTTTCGCGACCATTGCCTGGCGATCGTTTTCGAGGTCCGGATGGGCCTCCGTTGCATAACGCCGCGCGGCTTCATCGCAAAAGGCGCGGAAGGTTTCGTTCCGGGCCACAAAATCCGTCTCGCTGTTGACCTCAACAAGGACACCGAGCTTTCCATCCGGCGCGATATATTGCGCAATCGCGCCGTCCTTCGCTTCGCGCACGGCTTTTACGGAGGCGGTGGCCGCCCCGCGCTTGCGGAGAATATCCACGGCCCTGTCCAGGTCGCCGCAGGCCTCCGTCAGCGCCTTTTTGCAGTCCATCATTCCCGCGCCGGTCATTTCGCGCAGCTTGCCCACCATTGCAGCAGTAATTTCCATTGGATTGATTCGTAGATGTTGATTTTTGGCCGCCAGCCGGACGGTTGCTATGCGGCCGGTGTTTCGGAATTTGCCGGTGAACTTTCCGGCGTGGATGGGTCATCGCCCGCCGCCATTTCGACGGCTTCGGCCGATTCAAATTTTTCCGCCGGCGCCGCCTCGCTGTCGCCGGGCCGCGCCCGTCCCGACTCGAATTCCGCCCGCGCCTGGGTGAGGGCCTGGCCGATCACTGCCAGGACCATCCGCACCGAGCGAATGGCGTCGTCATTGGCCGCAATCGGATAATCCACCAGGTCCGGGTCGCAGTTCGTGTCCACCAGCGCCACAATCGGGATTTTCAATTTTCGCGCTTCGGCAACCGCATTATGCTCGCGCTTGATGTCCACCACGAACATCGCCGCCGGCAGACGGTCCATGATGCGGATGCCGTCAAAATACTTTTGCAGCCGCGCGGCCTCGCGCCGCAGCACGGCCTGCTCCTGTTTTCCGTATTTGGCCAGGCTGCCATCGGCGTCCATTTTTTCAATCTGCTTGAGCCGTTTGATGGACGTCGTGATGGTGTGAAAGTTGGTGAGCGTGCCGCCGAGCCAGCGTTCCACGACGTAAATCTGCCCGCATTCCTTCGCCGTCTGCTTCACGCATTGCTGCGCCTGTTTCTTGGTCCCCACAAAAATCACCCGGCCGCCTTTTCGCGCCGTCGCGGCCAGAAAATTGCAGGCCGCTTCAAGCTGGGTCAGCGTTTTCGAGAGATCAATGATGTGAATGCCGTTGCGCGCGTCGAAGATGAACGGTTTCATCTTCGGATTCCAGCGTTTCGTCTGGTGTCCGAAATGGACGCCTGAATCCAGCAATTCCTTGATGCCAATGCTTAACACAATTTTTCCTTTGGTTCGGCTCCAGGGTCGCGCGGCCCGCGCCGCATCGCCTTGAAGATCCCGCGGAACACGGGATTAAGTTTGATGTTGTTATGGCCCGCCCTCCGGTTCGAGAGCCGCATCATCCGATGCGGAATGGGCCGTTTGTTTCCCTTCCGTTTTTTCCCAAAAGGGACGATAAGAATATCACGATCAAACCCGATGACAACTTTTAATTAAAAGGATTTTTTGCCTCCGTCGGGCACGTGGAAAAATACTTGACAGCAAATAAACGCGAATGTTGCCAGGGACAAGGGCCTCACGCAAAGGGCGCAAAGGCTGTTTTCAACTGCCGCTTTTATCCGTGTTTCAGCCGTGGCTGAATAAATTCGCCGAAAAGCAGGCGCAGGCTGTTCATCACCACCACCACCGTGCTGCCTTCATGGCCGACCACGCCAATCGTGAGGGGAATTTTGCCCAGCAACGCGAAGGTGACCAGCGTTACGACCGTCCCCAGCGAAATGACAAGGTTTTGGCGGATAATGCGGCGCGCGCGGCGGCTGAGACGGAAAGCCGCCAGGAAATTTTCCAGCCGGTCGTGCATCAATACCACGTCGGCCTGCTCAAGGGCGGCGTCGGAACCCCGCGCGCCCATGGCCACGCCGACGTGCGCGGCGGCCAGGCTCGGCGCATCGTTGACTCCGTCACCAATCATCGCGACGCGGCGGCCTTCGCCCGCCAGGGCGCGAATGGCGGCCACCTTGCCTTCGGGCTTCAATTCAGCGCGCACGTCATCCAAGTGAAGCTGCTCCTGCAAATGGCGGGCGGCGGCCTGGCGATCGCCCGTGAGCACCAGCGTGGTCAAACGCTCGGCGCGCAGTTCTTCGATGACATGGAGCGATTGGGGCCGCACGTCGTCGCGCAGAAGGATGCGCCCGGAGAGGTCGCCGCAAACAATGCAAATTTCCGAAACGCCCGAACCGGCTGGGGGCATTGTTGGGAGGATTTCACGGCGGGAATCCGGGGACTCGCCCACTCCGGCGCTCTCCACTAACGCGGGCGCGCCCGCGCCCCGGCCCTCCGCAAATGGGAGAGGCTGATGGACGGCCTCGGAAAGCCAGTCGCGGCGTCCCAACAGGCACATCTTTCCGTTCCATTGGCCGCGCAGCCCCTGGCCGGTCACGGATTCAAAATGCTCCAGTTCGACCGCCGCGATGCCCTGCTGTTTGCCGTAACGGGTGATGGCGCGGGCGAGCGGATGGGCGGAGAGCTTTTCGAGCGAACAAGCGAGGCGTGCGATTTCGTTTTCGCGGCCGGCTGGAAAACTTTCCACCCGTTCGACTTTCAGGTCGCCGGTCGTCAACGTGCCGGTTTTGTCCAACGCGACAACGTCGGTTTCGGCCAGCTTTTCGACCGCGGCTCCGCCCCGGAAAAGGACGCCGTGCCGCGCGCCCCACGCAATGGCCGCGAGCACGGCCGATGGAATGGAAAGGACGAGCGCGCAGGGCGACGCCACCACCAACAGCGTGCCGGCGCGATAAAGCGCGCTGTGCATTTCAACGGCCGCCCGGCCCGGCGCCAGTCCAAAAATCAGCCACCATGCGAAATACATCACCACAAACATGGCCAGCACGAACCAGGTGTAAATGGCGCTGAAGCGGTCGGTAAACCGCTGGGCCGGCGCCTTTTGATGCTGTGCTTCGCGGATGAGCCGGATGATTTTTTGAAGGGCGCTTTCGGAGGCGGGACGCAGCACGACGGCCTCGACGGCGCCCCACAAATTGATCGTTCCAGCCAGGACAGTGTCGCCGACGGCCTTTTCAACGGGCGTCGCCTCGCCGGTCAGATTGGATTCATCGGCTGCCGTGCGGCCTTTCACAATCTCCGCGTCCACGGGGAACTGCGCGCCGGGCCTGGCCAGCAGCCGCCATCCGGGCCGCAGTTGTTCCACGGGCGCCTCCCGCTCGCGCCCGTCCTCGCCTACAACGGCGGCCGTTTTGGGCGCTTCGCGGAAAAGGGAGCGAATTTCCTTTTGTGTTCGGCCCAGGGCAAAGTGTTCGAGGGCGCTGGAAAAGGAAAAAAGGAAGAGCAGGGTGGCGCCTTCGCCCCAGGCGTTGAGCCACGCGGCAATGCCGGCGACAAAAAGCATCAAAAAATGCACGTCAATGGCCCGCTGGCGCAGCCGTTCAAGCGCCTCTTGCGCCGGATAAAACCCGCCCGCGACATAGGCCGCCGCGAAGGCTGCAATTTTCCAGGGCGCGGGCAGCAGCCAGCCGGTCACACCCAGGACTCCGCAAACAATGGCCGCCGCAAGCTGCGGTTTCCACTCGGCGACGTGGTGTTCGATGTCCTCCGCCTCTTCAAGAAACTCCACGTCCCGCTGCACCACCCTGGGCCAGGGCAATTCCCGCCAGCGCCAGAATTTCGGGGCCGTGGGACAGCGGACGCGGGCGATGGTGGTGACGTTGCCCTCGTTCCGGATGCTGATTCTTTTCAGTTCCTGGCCCGATAACGGCTCGTCGCACGCTTCGCACCCGCGATCCGGGGACCGGCTTTGGAGCAGGAGGCAGCCGGTTTCCGCGCTCGTTTCAAAGACGGTTTGCAGGCGTTGTGAAACCGTTTCGGCCACGCGCGGCGCATCCGCCGCGCGGCCGAGCGTGGCCACGGAAATTTTATGCTGTTCCCGATTTACCGTGACCGCTTCGAGCGAAGGTTCGGCCCCCAGCGCGTCAATGACGGACCGCGCGAGGCATTTTGGCATCCCGGAAATGCGGCCTGATTCGGCGGCGTTCATGGGGACATTTTAGCATGGCACGCCGTCAAAAAAAATATCATTTTCCGGGGCCGTGAAACGGGGGTGGTGTAAGGAAACGTGTGTAAAAAGGCGAGAGGGTGTATCCCGGTTCTGAAACAAGCGAACCATCAACCAAAGAAAGGATACACCCATGAGAGCCAACACAGCCCTCGTCATTGAGCCTGCCGCCAGTTGGCGGCGATTGCAAGA
>JAGWNY010000089.1 GCA_028872915.1 Verrucomicrobiota bacterium | reverse complement strand
GGCGCCGGTCATTACCGGCGCGAATCCGCATTCATGGTCTTCTTCCAACGTTCCAATGCCGGATCGGCAGCCGGCGGCGCCGCTGGAAGCATCCACGGCGGCCCAGGCTGGGCCGGCCGGTCCCACGCCGCTGCTGAATGTGCCGTTGCGACTTGTGGGCGTGGTTGGCCGGCTATACGTGGTGCTGGAATCGGACCGCGGCCTGGTATTGCTGGACCAACACGCGGCGCACGAACGGATTTTATTCGAGCAGATGCTCAACCGCCTGGAGCAGGGCCTTGCGGCGCCCTCGCAAAAACTGTTGCTGCCCGAAACCATCGAGCTTTCGCCGCGGGACGCCCAGTTCCTGCGCGATCAATTGGCGGCCCTCAACCGGCTCGGCGCCGGACTGAGTGAATTTGGGGAGCGGACGTTTTTGCTGGACGCGCTTCCGCCGTTTGTGAAGGCGCCGGATGCGCGCCGCTTCGTGCTGGACCTGGTGGACGAGTTGAAGGCGGCTGGGCGGGAGGTGAATCTGGCGCGGCTGGGCGAACATACGATTGCCAAAACGGTCTGCCGCCACGCGGTGAAGGCCAACGATCCCCTTTCGGGCCTGGAACTGGAAAATTTGGTGGAGGACTTGCGCCATTGCGCGATGCCTTACACGTGTCCACATGGCCGGCCGACGCTCATTGAGATGAACTATCGCGAACTGGATAAAAAATTCGGGCGGGCGCAATGAACCCGTTCCGCCACCGAGACACGGAGAGACTGTTGCTGATTTTTTACATTCGGAAGATTGCATTCCGCGCGGGGCGTTCTATAGTGCGCGCGGTGACGTTTTTGAAATGAGCAATCCAAATCCGGCGCGGCCGTGGGACATTGAGTCGGCCCGCGCTCTTTACCATATTCATCGCTGGGGCGCGAAGTATTTTGACATCGCCGAAACGGGCCACGTGGTGGCGCGGCCGCTTCAGGAGGCTGGCGCGACAGTGGACATCACGGACGTGATTGAGGAGGCCAAGGGGCGCGGCCTGAAGTTTCCGCTGCTGATTCGTTTCCAGGACATCCTGCGCCATCGCGTTGAAGCCATCAACAAGGCGTTCCAGAATTCGATCGCGGAATTCAATTACCAGGGAAAATATCGCGGCGTTTTTCCCATCAAGGTCAACCAGCTTCGGGAAGTGGTGGAGGAAATTCTGGATGCTGGCAAGCCCTATGAGTTCGGGCTGGAAGTGGGGAGCAAGCCGGAATTATTCGCGGGCTTGGCGCTTCAAAACCAGTTGGGCAGCCTCATTATATGCAACGGCTACAAGGACGCGGAATTCATCCGCACGGCGTTGTTGGGCCTGAAGCTTGGAAAAAAAGTCATCATGGTGGTGGAAAAGCTGGAGGAACTGCGGCACGTCATCGCGGTTTCAAAGCAGATGGGGGTGGAACCGCTGGTGGGCATTCGGGCGCGGCTGTTGAGCAAGGGCGCCGGCAAATGGGCGGAGAGCGGCGGCGAGAACGCGAAATTCGGCCTCAGCACGATGGAATTGCTCGCGGCGACGGAATTGTTGAAGGCCGAAAACCTGTCCCATTGCTTCAAGCTCCTCCATTTTCACATCGGCTCGCAGGTGCCCGACATTCTCACGGTCAAACGCGCGGTTCATGAGGCCACGCGCCTTTACGCCAAACTCCATAAAATGGGTTTTCCGGTGGAATACATGGACGTCGGCGGGGGCCTGGGCGTGGATTACGACGGCAGCCGCTCCAATTTTGACAGCTCCACCAATTACAGCCTCCAGGAATACACCAACGACGTGGTTTATTACATCGCCGACATCTGCAACGCCGAAAAGGCGCCGCATCCCCATATCATCAGCGAAAGCGGACGGGCCATCGTGGCGCATCACAGCGTGTTGATCGTGGAAGTGTTCGGGTCAATCAAAAAGACGCGGGAGGATATTCCGGCGCCCGCGGGCGAAAACGGGCATCCGTTGGTGAGGGAACTGTGCGACATTCGGAAAAACCTGGCCAAGTCCAACAAGCTGGAAGCCTACCACGACGCCCTCGAACGGCGCGAGGACGCGCAGCATATGTTTACGCTGGGCGTGCTCGACCTGCCGGACAAGGCCCGCATCGAAAATCTTTACTGGGAAATCAGCCGCGAAGTCGTGGAGAGCTTCAAAGGGCAGCCGGATGTGCCGGAGGAAATCCGATCGCTGGAAGACAGCTTGGGCGACCAGTATCTCTGCAATTTTTCCGTGTTCCAATCGTTGCTGGACCATTGGGCGCTGGGCCAGTTGTTTCCCATCATGCCCGTGGCCCGGCTCAACGAGCGGCCCACGCGCGAAGCGACGCTCGTGGACATCACCTGCGATTCCGACGGCGCCGTCAACCGGTTCATTGATTTCCGCGACGTGCGCGACACCCTGCCCCTGCACGAACTTCACGGGAATGGTAACGGCCAGATTGAGCCGTATTACATCGGCTTTTTTCTCATGGGCGCTTACCAGGACATCATGGGCGATTTGCACAACCTCTTCGGGCGGGTCAATGAGGTCCACGTGTTTCTGGAACCGGATGAGCCGTGCGGCTATTACATTGAGGAGATCATCGAAGGCGCCACGATCGTGCAATCGCTTGCGGCGGTGCAATATGATGAGAATGAATTGAAACGGCTGATGAAAGCCCAGATGGACGAGGCCATCAAGTCCGACCGGATGAAACCCTCGGAAGCCATGCGGCTGCTGGACGATTACGAACGCGGTCTCAAAGCCTACACGTACCTCTCGTTTTGACCGCCCGTTTTTAGCGACGGATGAAACATCCGCAGTGTTCGGAATCGGCGTTCGGAAAAATCCGTGTTTCATCCGTGTTCAATCCGTGGCTTAATGGATTCATGGAAAACTCCGCGCCCAACCCTGAACTGCTGCGCTCGCTCGGAAAACTCGTGCGGGGCCTTTCGGCGCTCTTTTGGGGCCTTCCGGCGGCGCCGATTGTGTGTTCGGAGACGGCGATTTCTGACGTACTCAAGCCCGCGGGCGTGGCACCGGCGCTGGCCGTGCTCGCGCTGTTGCTCTTTGGCCTGTGGCAGATCGGCGGCTTCCAAAAACAGGAGCGCCCCTGGCGCGACGCGCTTGACCGCGCCCGGCTGCCCGCCATCGTCAACCTGGGCCTTTGCCCTTTCTTTTACTGGCAAAACCAGATGCCCGGCGAATGGTTCTTTACGGCGGCGCTTGGCGTTTTCGCGCTGTCCTTTTTGCTGTTTATCTTCAACCTGAACCTCGTCCTGGCCCAACTGGCCGCCATGCTGCCGGACGAAACCCTCCGCCGCGACGCTGCCGAGTTTACGGCCCTCAACCGCTGGCTGCTCGCCCTTTGGATCGTCCTCGCCGCGTTCTGCGTACTGGCGCTGCAACTGGGCTGGCCGGCGCAAATGGCGCCCGGGCGATTGTTCCTGGCTGAACGCACCGTCGAAGCCATGTTGATTTTCCTGGGCCTCACGCCGCTGGCCGTGACCATGTCCTTGATCTGGAAAACCAAGGAAGTCATCCTCAACGGCGTCTTTGGAGGAAAATGAAAAAATCCGCCGCAAATTCCGCCTTGTCGGCCCTGGGCCGCCGCATTGCCGCCCCGCCCATTTCATGGCTCATGCAGGCCGCCCTGTCCCGGCCCCGTCTCATTTCCCTGGCCGCCGGTTTTACCAACAATCCTTCGCTGCCCTGCGCCGTCTCGCGCCGCCTGCTGGATGAAATTCTGAAGTCCGAGGCCGGTCCGCCGGCCCTGCAATACGGCATCACCGCCGGCGAAACCAATCTCCGCCGCCTGACCGCCGCCCATGTCCAGGCCCTGGACGCCACAGCCGGAGGAGAGGCTCATTGCCTCGAACGCCTCATCATCAGCGGCGGTTCCCAGCAGCTTATTTACATGACCATTGAGGCGCTGTGCGATGAAGACGACATCGTGCTCGTCGAAGACCCCACCTATTTCGTGTTTCTGGCCGTTCTCCAAAGCCGCGCCATCCGCCCGCGCGGCGTGCGCATCGAACAGGACGGCATCGTCCCCGCCAGCCTGGAACAAGTGCTGGCCGCGCTCAAAAAATCCGGCGCCATCCGCCGCGTCAAGGCTTTGTATCTGGTCAGCTATTTTCAAAATCCGACCGGCGTGACGACTTCCTTTGAGAAGAAAGCCGCGGTTTTGGACATCCTGAAAAAATTCGAGCCGGCGGCGGGCCATCCGATTTACCTGATCGAAGACGCCGCGTATCGCGAGCTGCGGTTCGCCGGGGCGCCGGATGCGCCTTCAGCCCTTACTGTACCCCGCGCGCCCGCGCGCGTCATTTACACCGGCACCTACAGCAAACCGTTTGCGCCGGGCGCGCGCGTCGGTTTTGGCATCCTGCCCGAACCGGTGTTTACCGCCGTCGAACGCGTCAAAGGCAACCACGACTTCGGCACGGCCAATCTGCTGCAACAATTGTTGGCCCGGGCCCTCCAGACCGGCCTGTACGACCGGCATGTCGCCAAAATCCAAAAACGTTACGCCCAAAAGGCGCTCGTGATGAAACGCGCGCTGGCGGAGCATTTCCCGGACAACATTGAGATATGGGAACCCTCCGGCGGGCTGTATTTTTGGGCGCGCCTGCCCGAAAACGTCTCCACCGGGCTGCGCTCCGCCGTGTTCCGGGCGGCCCTCAAAAACGACGTGCTCTACGTGCCCGGCGCGCTCTGCTACCCGGACGACCCGTCGCGTGCCAGGCCGAACCACGAAATGCGGTTGAGTTTTGGCAGCGCCAGCCCGGAAAACATCCATGAAGGCATCCGCCGCCTCGGCGCCGTCCTGAGAAAATTCGTTTAGCCCCATTTATCAAGCAGGAGCTGAGGCAAGGAGTCTCTGATTTGGAGCGGGGCGGCAGAGTGTGGCGACAACTCCGCTTGCTCATTTACTTTCAGTCATTGGGCATTTCCCTCTGTGTGCTCTGTGCCTCTGTGTAACCTCATCCTTTGTCCGCGCCATTCCACCGTATTGCCCATGAACGCCGCCGCCCACACTCCCACCTGCAACAAATCCTTCACCGGCGCCATCCAAAACGGCGAAAGTCTGCCCTCACCTCCTGCCATCCGCCGCTCCAGCCGCCGCGCCACAGCCATCCGCACGGCCACAACCGCCAATCCGAAAATTCCAATCGCCGGATGCCCAGGCCCAAACGCGAACCCGGCGATTCCGGCGGCCAGCCCCCAAACCGTGGCATTCGAGAGAATGCTGAAAAAATACGGCAACGGCTCGCGGGAGCGGATGGTTCGCGCCCAGCGCAATTGATGCCGCCACACCGCCCGCCATCCCGCCGGCGCTTCCCAGCATTCGGCCACGACCGGGCACAAGGCAATGCTGTGGCCCGCCGCGTGGATGCGATGGCCCAGTTCATAATCATCCGCCACGCAATGAACGAGCGCGCCGAACCCGCCAATTTCATCGAGCGCCTTGCGCCGCGCCAGCATCACCGCGCCCAGCGCAAAATCCTGCGGCTTGATGCTGTTCGCTTGCAGGACCTGGCTCCAAAAATCGGCGTTCACGGCCAGCGCCTCCCATTGCATGGCGGCCGTGGCCGGATTGGCCAGCCGATAAAAGCAATTGACCAGCGCCACGTTTGCGTCCCGCAGCGGCGCCGCCATGTTGGCCAGGAAATCCGCCGGCACGCGCGTGTCGGCGTCGCTGACCAGCAGCAAATCATGCCGGGCCGATTTTTCCAGTTGGGCCGCCGTGGCCATTTTGCCGTTGATGCCGGGCCGCTCGGGGCAGACGATCAATTGCGCGTCGCAATTCGGATGCCGTCGGAGCCATTCTTCCACGACGGGCCGGACCGGGTCCTGGCCGTCCGCAATGCCGAAAAGGATTTGCAGCGGGCCGGCGTAATGCTGCGTCATCCAGCTTTCGAGCGAGGCGGCGGTTGTGTCATCGCGGCCCTTGAGCGGTTTGAGGATGGAAATCGCGGGGGCCGGCGGGCAAGCGGTACGGACATGCAGCGGAAAGCGCGCGCCAAGAAACCATTGCCAGAGCAGCAGCGTCAGACTCAATGCCGCCAGGCCGCCCAGGATGCCGCTCAAAATCATGGCAAATGTTGGATGGACAATCCGCCGTCCGCAAACGATTTAACCGCGAATTTCACCACCGAGGCACAGAGGACACGGAGGGGCGCAGCCGCAACCAAAGTGGCGGAACGCCGGGCGTTTGGGAACAAGTCACGGCGCTTGCCGCGTGAAAAAATCCTCCTGCCAATGAAAGATTTTGAAACATTGCAGTACAGAGCACGGAAAAAGGCAACAGGCTGAAGCGCGAATGAAATATACACAGCGTCAGTCGGAGTCTCATTAGCTCGTCTCCGACAAACAAGAGATTTCACCAGCAGCCGGGACGGACCTCTTTTGTTGGTTCTTGCGACAGCGGGGCCAATCATCCATTGTAAAGTTATGATCCTGGGAGTGGGCATTGACGTGATAGAAGTGGCGCGGATTGAGGCGTCGCTGGAAAGATTTGGCGAACGGTTTGGACAGAGGGTCCTTTTGCCCGACGAAAGCGCCTA
>JAGWNY010000088.1 GCA_028872915.1 Verrucomicrobiota bacterium | reverse complement strand
CCAAAATCCCCCTCGTCCCGGCTGAACGAAGGAGCATGTTTGAAAACCCTGTGACTGAGCCGAAACGACGCCAAAACCCAAAAAGACCGCTTCCCATCCTTTTCTTCCCGAATGGCTGCGGTATTTTTTAAACCGCTCTAAATCTGCATTTTCTTATATGACAGACGAGGCCATTTATGCCATCACCGGCTCAAGCGCCGCCAGCGGTTCAACGTCGCGCTCGATCTGTTCTTGCTTTTCGTAGCGCGCCAGCCGCAAGTCGTAATCGGCCTGCAAGCCCGTCCACAGTTCCGCGCTGGTGCCAAAGAACCGCGCCAGCCGCAAAGCCGTGTCCGCCGTAATGCCGCGCTTTTCGAGGACGATTTCATTGATGCGGCGTGGCGGCACGTTCAATGCCCGCGCCAGCGCGTTTTGCGACAGGTCGCGCGGTTTCATAAATTCTTCCCGGAGAATTTCCCCCGGATGAATCGGTGCCAATTTGGTCGTTTTCATAATCGTTAGTGGTAGTCCACGATTTCCACGTCAAATGCATCTCCGCCTTGCCAGCGGAAACATACGCGCCACTGGTCGTTCACGCGGATACTGTGCTGGCCTTTGCGGGCCTCCTTCAAGGCTTCCAGGTGGCTGCCGTAGGGCACGCGCAAATCGTTCAGGCCGCGCGCCTGATGCAGCAGCAGCAATTTCCGCCGCGCCACGCGCTGAATTTGCATCGGCAACCGCCGTGAAGATTCGTCATTGAATAGCTTTTCCGTCTCGTGGCAGGCAAAGCTGCGTATCATTTGCGAAGAAGCATAACGCTTGGCGTTATAGGTGTCAAGTGTGACCTTCTGCGGCGCAGCCCTTGACCGCCAGCGTCGTCAATGAAAAACACCTTTTGCTAAAAATTTCAATGAAGCCATACCCATCAAGCAAATTCGACTCACCCACCGCGAGCTGCCCCCCCGCCCCCCGGAGAACGGGGCAAGACGTGACAAAAACTCTTCGTTGTGATGCGTTTTCGTGCGTCCGCGCCAAAATGCGAGGCGCACGACAATCAATGTTCATACGCCTCCGCGCACAACGGCGAAATTTCAACTGCCCTCCTTGGCCGCCTCCTCCTTTTTGCAGGCCCCTTGGAGCGTTTTAAAAAATAATGTGTCCGTTCGGAGCGGGGATTTTTGGTGTTTTGGCAAGGCTGAGCCGGGACTATGCAGTCGGGAGGGAAGTGATTGCGCGGCAGATTTTTGGGCAGGACGAGGAGTGAGCCGCGAGCATACCCCTTTATGGGTCTGTAAGCGGCGAACAACGAAGTCCTTGCACAAAAAGATCAAGCAAACACGACCGAGCCAATTGCATTGTCCCGGCTGAACGAAGGAGCATGTTTGAAAACCCTGTGACTGAGCCGAAACGACGCCAAAACCCAAAAAGACCGCTTCCCATCCTTTTCTTCCCGAATGGCTGCGGTATTTTTTAAACCGCTCCAAAAAGCAGAGCGCATGCCGCGCGGCGCGATGGATTCAAGCGCGAGGAGGAAAGCAACTCCCCATCCGCAACCCTCTCCCCTGCTCTTGATTCACACCCCCAAAAAGCGCATCCTTCGGGCCGGATAAACCATTGAACCATGAAGAATATTCTTTGCGCCGCACTCCTCTCCCTTCCACTTCACGTGTTTGCCAGGCCGCCCGCGCCGGACGCAAACACCAACGCGCCGGCTGAAGCGGTAAAAATTGCCATTATTCCCAGCGCCGCTTCCAAGCCGGTTTTCACCACCAA
This sequence comes from Verrucomicrobiota bacterium, assembly GCA_028872915.1. Classification (GTDB taxonomy): domain Bacteria; phylum Verrucomicrobiota; class Verrucomicrobiia; order Limisphaerales; family UBA11358; genus UBA11358. Next base: position 4,933 of record JAGWNY010000088.1, on the reverse strand, counting down.
TTCCGTGGTCATTTCCGGCCTTCGCATCCCTTATGTGGCCGAAACCGGCATGTTGCCCCTGCTCACCTCCACCGGGGCCGTTCAGGCCTCTATTTTTTACGTCGCTTATACCCGATCCGATCAGCACGATTTGGCCGCCCGGCCTGTCACCTTCTGCTTCAACGGCGGCCCCGGCTCTTCCTCCGTCTGGCTGCACCTGGGAGCGCTTGGCCCGCGCCGCGTGAAAATGAACGACAACGGCACCCTTCCTCCTCCCCCGTTCCAGCTCATGAATAATCACTGGTCCATCCTCGACAAAAGCGATTTGGTCTTCATTGACCCCGTGCCCACCGGCTTCAGCCGCGCCGCCAAAAATCGCCAGCCAAAACAATTCTTCGGCAATTCCGCCGATTTGCAATCCGTTGGCGAATTCATCCGCCTCTGGACCACCCGCCACAACCGCTGGCTCTCGCCAAAATACCTTTGCGGCGAAAGTTACGGCGTCTTCCGCGCTGCCGGCCTTGCCCAGTATTTAAGCTCCCGTTACGGCATGTATCTCAATGGGTTGATCCTCGTTTCCGGCGTCCTCGATTTCTCAACCATCAACGACCAGCCCGGCAACGATCTCCCCTACTCTCTTTATCTCCCGGCCTACACCGCCGTCGCGCATTATTTCCATAAATTGCCGCCCGACCTGCAATCCAACCTCGACAACGCGCTCGCCGAATCCCGCGCCTTTGCCCAGGGCGAATATACCGCCGCCCTCGCCCGGGGCGATTCCCTCGCGCCCGATGAACGGAAAAAAATCGTTGCCGGGCTTGTCCGCCTCACCGGACTCAAACCCCAGGTCATCCAGGATAACGACCTCCGGATTGACCAAGGCGTTTTCCGCAAACAATTGCTCCATGATGAAGGATTGATTCTTGGCGCCTACGATGGCCGCATCACCGGCCGCGACGATGATCCCGCCGCCCCCTACCCCGATTTTGATCCCTCCGCCGCGGCCACCATGGGTCCCTTTTCCGCCGCCATGAACGCCTATGTCCGCGATGATTTGAAGTTCAAGGACGATCTCCCTTACGAAATCCTCACCAGCGTCCAGCCGTGGAACTATGGCGCCCACAACGATTATCCCAAATCCGCCCCCCAATTGGCCTCCATCATGAACCAGAACCCTTACATGCGCGTTCTGATCCTCGGCGGACGCTGCGATCTCGTCTGCCCCATCTACACCGTCCATTATGCCATTGACCACATGCAACTCGATCCCGCCTATCGCACTAACATCACCTATGCCCAGTTCGATGCCGGCCACATGATGTACGTCAACCTCCCCGACCTCAAAAAAATGCACCGCGTCATCGAAAACTTCTTGCAGCCGTAAAACGGGTTCGATTCCTTATTTCTCCTCAATCCAAACCAGCGTTCCTCCGGGCAACAAATCGAAGAGCGGCAACAAATCCGCGTCCGCCAGGTGAATGCAGCCGCTCGACGCCGCCTTCCCGATGCTCGATTGGTCCGCCGTGCCGTGAATGTAAATGTAGCGCGCATGGGAATCCACTGTTCCGCCCTTGTTCAATCCCGGTTCCAGTCCTTCCAGCCATAAGATCCGTGTCGTTATTTTCGCGTCCGCAAATTCCCGCTGCGAGACGTGCCCCACCGCCTGCCGTCCACGGAAAACCGTTCCCCCCGGCGCTCCCGCTCCAATCTTTTCCCCCACGCGGTGCAACCCCAGCGGAGTCCGATTGGACCCCTCCTCCTGCCCAACCCCGAAACGCGACGTCGAACATCGCAACCGCCGCGCCACCCGGAAATCCCCTGCCCCTGCCCGCCCCGCCGCCGCGCGGTGTTCAAAAAGAACAGCCGTCTGCGTGGAAACATTCACCGCAAGCACAAAATCCGTTGGCCCCACGCCCCGCTTTTTGCAGCGCTCGAAAAATTCCCGCGACAATTCCATTTACCGGCGCAGCATACCCGCCGGCCTTGCGTCCCGCAACAAATGCGCCTCATTCATGGCATCACGCAAGGGACCACCTGCGGACCATGCCGGCGATAGATTCTAAAATCCGCGTCAGTGGTCACGATCACCGGCTCAGGCACCGTCCTCGCTCATCCGCACCAAACAGGCGTCCGCAAGGCTCATGGGCACGTCGGCATACTTGTCCTTCAAATCCAGGACGCGCACGGCGTCGCGCAGTTCCTCGGTGGGGATGTTGGCGCGCTTGTCCTTGTGCTTTGTCACAACGACAGGCGTTGGGGATTTGGGTTTGGGCATCAGAGCGTCTCTTTGAGTTTTTCCATGCGCGCAAGCCATTGACCGAAGTGCGGGCATTTTACGCGCAGGGCAGGCAAGCCGATGGCACTGGCGGCAGGTGCGCCAACCCGGACTTTCAAATGCTCGTAGCGGGGCAGATATTTGATCAGCCGTTTGCTGGGCGCGGTGGTTTCGCCTTCGTTGATATCTTCGGGGTTCAAATGCGCCACCTCTTGCTGCAACTGGGCGACGGCCTTTTCGCTATCTTCAATGCGGGACTGGATTTGACTCAAATCGCAGTAGAGAAGAGCCTCGAACTCATGGAGTTGTAGGAATGGGATGAACCGAGAGTCGGCAAGCTCACTGGCCAGAGCTTTTTCCAGTTCCAACACTCGGTCAGCAGGTTTGGATTTTTTTTCCGCCTTGGCCCAACCGGGATGGTCTGCCGGCAGCGCGTAAAGGTCCATCATAGTCGAGAACCGTGCTTCCCGGTTGGCGTCATCCTTCATCAAGTGCGTCGTGTCGCGCTTGAACCGCTGGAAATGCAGCGCGCCCCCACGCTTCCCAAGTTTGCGATTGGTCAACACCATACGAGGCCGGACTTCCACTTCAAACCGCGCCAAATGTGAGGCCAGAGTTTCTTTGGCAAACTTAAGTTCAGTCTCACCTTCCACCGTGAGATAAAGCCGAATCCAGCTCATGGACGACCTCCGACGACGTTTTTTTCCCAAAGTTCACTGAGCGTGTATTCATCCAGCCACTCTTTGAGTTTTTCACCGTCCAATCGCTCAAACTGCGAAGCCCCATCCACCATGTCAGCAACGATGACGTCGTCCGGTTCCATTTGATCAATGAACGAAGCGGATTGGGTGGCAACGATGATTTGAGTGAAATTGGCCGCATCCTCAATCAGGGAGCCGAGTATTTTGATGGCATAGGGATGAAGACCGAGCTCCGGCTCATCAATGGTTATCAACCTTGGCAGCCAGTCCGGTGGTTGGAGCAATAGAGTGGCAAGCGCAATGAATCGGAGAGTGCCGTCCGAGATTTGGTGGGGTCCGAAATCGTACTCCGCGGAACCAACAGCTTTCCAACGGAGCATCACAAAATTACTGGCGCCATTGTCGGGTTCGAGAACAAAGTCCCTGAAAAATGGAAAAACCAAGCGGACGGTTTCGACGACGCGCTGGTAACATTTTGGCTGCTCCTCCCGCAACAAATGGAGGTGCGCGGCCACGTTGCCGCCATCCGCGTAAAGATAACGAGGGCCGCGAAGATCACTGCGGCTGCGCATGTGAGATTGATCCGATGTGTCGTGAAACTGGTAGAATCGAAACCTCGTGAGCGTGTTTCTGAAAAATTTCGCCGTCGGATTTTCGGCCAGTGTCGGTAGCAGGAGGGCGGATTCCTTGTGTCCAGAGCCAAGAAAAGACCGTTTCGGCGTCGTAACTGCGCCGTTTGGGTAATATAGAATTGATTCTTCCGTGAAGATCAACGTGTCGGGTGGCGCGTCCGCGAGCCTCATCCTGTAACTATTCGTCCCCGATTCAGTGGCGATTTCGAGATCGGCCGTAACGTGGGGGGTCAGCTTGGCTCCGAAATGCAGCAAGGAATCTCTTCCCCCGTTGCGGCCAATAAACTCCTGAAGCGCTCCCGTCATCTCGAAATTCAAAAGTTTGAAGAAAGACAGGAAATTTGACTTTCCGGACCCATTGGCGCCGATGAGCACATTCAGCTTTTCGAGCCTGAGATTGCAACATTCCTTGATGGATTTGTACCCATCCAACGAGATTTTGTTTAGCTTCAACATGGATTCATTCTGTCAGAATTGCGCGCATGAGCCAAGCTCGCACAGTTTGACCTTGAATCCGGTCCTGTGTCCACTCGGTTTCAAAATAAAGCTGGTCCTTACCCCGTTTTCGCGGCGCGGCGATGGGAATAAAATAGGCGCTCTCGCGGCGGGCTTCGACGATTTCGCTGGTGATTCCCTCATCGGAGAACCGGAAATGGCGGGCCGATTCCTCGAATGGCGAGTTAATCACCGGATTTTCTATGATGATTTGTTTCATCAGATGGGCACCCAGATTGTTTGCCAGAAGCGATGAAAAATGAAGAAAAATGTTCTGCCATTCGCTTCGCTCCGCGGTTGATGGGCGGAAAAAATGAAGGGCGGACGAAGAGGCGGCGGGAGGGCTGAGTCGGAGCGCAACGCCGCCGCCGAGTCGCAGAGGGAAGCCCGCCGCTGATGCGGCCAATTCCAAATTCTTAAACCCATTTTTCATTTTGGCTCCGGCTTTTCAGGAAGTTCCGCCCAAAACTGCGCCGGTATCAATCGTTATTGGTCGGCAATGTTTGTTTTTTCTTGATGCGCACTTTCTATTTCAATGTCTTCAATGATTTCATCGTTTTTGGCAAGCCCCGCGTATTTTTCAGGACACCCCTTGATCCGTTCCACGGCCAGCCGTTCCAACGCATCACACAACGGCTCCCTCCCATCCAGCGACGGCGCGTTGGCTTTGAGTTGGAGTGCCTCGACCGAACGGCGCCTGGCTGGTTCCTCATTGTTTGTAATGGGTAAAATGTATGAAACGGGATAAGCTGCCGACGGATTTATGATTCCGGAAAAAGTATTTCATCAAATATTGGCGCTGGGCGAAGGCTGGCGCGTGCAACAAGTGGATTACCTGGACAAAGAAAGCA
>JAGWNY010000087.1 GCA_028872915.1 Verrucomicrobiota bacterium | reverse complement strand
TGACTCCGGCCAGCACCCCCAGCCGTTCCCGTTCCTTCTTGCTCATGTTCAATGTCTCCATGTGTGGCCGCGGTTGCTACCGCAACCGCGCCAAAGGGGACATTCTTATCGAGTTGCCAGGGGGACATTCTCATGGAGTTCCGACACGCGCCCCAGCGGTCTTGACATCGCCCGCAACCGGGCCGATGCTGCGGTGTTAAACAGGTGGAGCATTTTATGAAAATTCAAAGGTCAATTTTCCCAATCTTTGCAGGGGCGGTTTTGGTCGTCGTGACCGCAACCGCCGCCCTGGCCCAGGACTCGACCGCGCCCTCGACGGCAAGCGCATTGGTCCCGGACCTGTCGTATGGTGCCACGCAAGTTCTGCAATTGTCCCAGGCCAAAATGGGCGACAACGTGATCGTCAGCTACATCGAAAATTCAGCGGTCGCCTACAACCTTCAGGCGGACCAGATCGTTTACCTCAAGCAGCAGGGCGTGTCCGATACCGTGATCAACGCGATGTTGAACTATCACGGTCCCGGCACGCAGGCGCCCCAGGTCGCTACCGCCCCAACGGCTTCCACTTCGCCGACAGCGACCGTCCCGCCCACCGTTGCCTATGTTCAGCCCGCATCCACGGTTTATATCATGCCATATCAGCGCTATCCATCGTATGATTATGATTACTGTCCGGCTTATTCTTCGGCGTATTGCTATGATTTTTACGGCTGGCAGCCGCACGCTTCCATTTCAGTGGGTCTTGGCGACTGCTGGGGCGGCTGGCATGGCGGCGGCTTTTACGAATTTCGCGGCGGCTGGCATTGAGTAACACCGTTTAAACCGGGACCACGCAGTTGGGCGTGCCTCGCCGTAATTCGCCCCGGCGAATGAAGGCGGACACAAAAAGATCAGCAAACACAACCGCCCCAACTGCATGTTCCGCCGAAATGGCTTCTCACCGCGCGTGGAAACGCCGGATTGCAGCCAACTGTGGATTAAACAACGAACATGAATCGCAAACCATCGCTCCTCGTCATTTTTCTCTCCGTTTTTATTGATCTCATCGGCTTTGGCATCGTTCTGCCCCTGTTGCCGGGCTTTGCCGAGGACGATTTTCGCAGCAATTTCACGGCGAAAGGATTGATGATTGGCGGGATCATTGCATCGTTTTCGCTGATGCAGTTCTTGTTTGCGCCGGCGTGGGGCCGGCTTTCGGACCGGATTGGCCGCCGTCCGGTCATGTTGACCAGCAATCTGGGGGCGTGCGGCTCCTATGCGTTGTTTGCGGTGGCATCGGGAATGACTGGCGCGACGGGATTGCTGTGGATTCTGGCATCCCGCGTTTTCGCCGGAGTTTGCGGAGCCAATCTTTCCGTCGCGTCCGCGTATATCGCCGATATTTCCCCGCCTGAAAAGCGGTCGGCGCGCATGGGTTTGATCGGCGTTGCCTTCGGGCTTGGTTTCATTTTAGGCCCGGCGCTGGGGGCGGCGAGTATCGGCATTTTTCATTCGCGCGAGGCGGCCGGGTGGGTGGCGTCCTGTTTTTGCGCCGCCAATTTTATTCTTGGTTGGTTCATCCTGGGTGAGAGCCGCAAGCCCGATTCGGCGCGGGCGGCGGGGCGCCCCAGGCTCAACCAGTGGGGCCACACGCTGGCCCAGCCCCGGCTCGGTCTGCTGATTCTCATCTTTTTCATGGCCACGTTTTGTTTCACGTGTTTTGAAGCGACGTTTCCACTGCTCCTCAAGCGCGAATTTCCGACCCAAACCAATTCAAATTACACCCGTATCAGTTTGCTCTTTGCCTATGCCGGGTTCATCGCTGTCATGGTCCAGGGGGTTATTGGGCGGTTGGTGAAGAAATTTGGCGAGCCAAACCTTATTTTTGCGAGCCTGCTGATTTTTGCGGCGGGCCTGGCCGGGTTGCCCTTCGCCAAAACGTTGCCTGAAACTTTGCTCGTGCTGGCCCTGCTGGCGATAGGATCGGGCCTCAACCGCCCGCCGGTTTTCGGATTGATCTCGCTCAACTCTTCCCCGCACGAGCAGGGCGCAAATCTCGGCGTGGCGCAGAGCTTTGGCAGCCTGGCCCGCATTCTCGGCCCGCTGTTTGCGGGAGGACTGTTCTTTGTTCATTATGCGCTGCCATACTTGATTTGCGGCGGCATTTCGTTGATTACGGCCTCCGTGGCCTGGAGCATCCTTTGCCGCCGTGAAACGCCTTCCGATATTGGCAAGGATTTTCCGGGTGGCGCGGAAGGAGACCGCCTGGCCTGACAATTTCAGATTTCAGATTTTAGTTGCTGAAGACAGGCCACGAATCAGGCGGCGCTGCTCCGGCCCCGGGCCTTCTCCCGGCGATCAAGGGGGTTAATTCCGCTGATAAATTTCCGCCGATTCCGAACACGGATTCCGAATCTCTACGTATTCGTGTGTTGAAGCTGCTGGCGCATCTGCTGCACCTGCTGCGGCGTCAGCATGTAGGGCTTTTTCCCCTGCTTCAACTCCTTTGCGGATGGCACGGCAATGATGTCGCTGGTCAGCGGACGCATCGGCGGCGGCGCGGGTGGCCGGGCGCCGGGAGGCGTGGCGGAGATCAGTTGCACCGTGAAGATGAGTGTGGAGTTGGCCGGAATCTGGGGCGGACGCCCAGCGGCGCCGTAGGCGAGGTCGGACGGAATGTATATCTTCCAAAGCGAGCCAACCGGCATCCGTTCGAGCGCCTCCGTCCAGCCGCGGATGACATCGTTCAGCGGGAACTGGGCCGGTTCACCGCGCCGGGCGGTGCTGTCGAATTCAGAGCCGTTGATCAGGGTGCCGCGATAGTTGACCGTGACAACGTCGTTCGAGGCGGGGCGGGGGCCTTTCCCATCTGTGATGATTTTGTACTCGAGACCGTCCGGCAGGGTGTGAACGTCCGGTTTCTTCTTGTTTTCCGCGAGAAATTTCGCGCCTTGAATCTTGTTTTCCAGCGCGATTTGCGCCTGTCGTTTTGCCTGTTCGGCCGCGATCTGCTTGCGATAATCGGCCAGCGTTTGGTTCATTTCCGCGCTTGTCAGGGCGGGTTTTCCCGCTTCCTCGTCTTTGATGCCCTGGACAAATGAGCGATAGTCGAGCTTCACGCCCTGTTGTTGAAAGAAATGCCCGTACAGCATGCCCAGGGCATAGCTCGCGCGGCCGGTTGCGCCGCTGATGAGGTTGGTATTCTGGGCCTGGGCGGCGGCGTCGGCCCGCGCCAGCGCCGGCGCAATTGCGATGAGAGCAACGGCAAACAAACGGATTGGAATTTTCATGGAAGGAATTTTTGCGGATGCGCCGAAAAAATGCAACGGGTTAAATTTTAAGATTTCGGGCGGCCCGGCTCCCCGGCGCAACTTTGGGGCCGCGCCGGTGTTTTTGGCTTGTGACCGGGAACGTGGTCCGGCCGAGCTAAAATGAAAAACAACCAACCTCATGCCGCGGGCTTGCTGCCCGCCTATCTGTTCAACGAACATTTCATTCTGGCGTCCCTTTTTTGGGGGACCGTTGCCGGCGGTTACCTCATTTTTGGCTGGAAGCAACGGTCAATGATCCCGTTCTTCGCGGGACTGGTGATGACGGCCATGTCATTCGTCGTGAGCAGCGCGTTGCTGATGTCCGCGGCATGTCTTGTGGTCATGTGGACGGTTTGGTGGCTTCTTAAACAGGGCTATTGACGGCTTAAAACGACCAGTTCACCAGCGGAAAGCCACGGGCGAGCTGATGTGGAAATTGGTCAAACCAGCCGTTGTTCATTGCCACGTTGATCACTCCGATCTGGACGCCGTGCAGGTTGCGCGTGTAGTTGACCACGCCGGACTGGAGGCCGTGCAGCGCATCGGAGACATTCACCCAGCCGTCCTGCCATCCCGTGAACGAACCCTTCGATACGTTTACCCAGCCTTCCTGCCACCCGGTGAAGCTTTGCTTGCTGTAATTGACCATGCCCCATTGAACTCCGGTGTAGGAGTCGTCGTAATTCACCATCGCCATGCTGAAGCCGCCGCTCTCCCCGGTGCTGCCGTTGACGATGCCGAAGTTGAAGCCGTGCTGCGGATTCTGGCCCCATACGTTGATGGCGAAACCGCGAATGACGGCCGTCTGCGGATAGATCGCAATGTTGGGGGTCAGCGACGCCTGGAAGGGCGATTCGGTGGCCATTGGGGCCGCGGGCGCCGATGGCTGTGCCGTTGGCGCGCCGGTTTGCGCGTGAAGCGGCGCCGCGGCCGCGATGCAAGCAGTCAATACAAGAATTTTTTTCATAATTGTCTTCTTCCGGCTCCAAGGATTAGCCCGCCGACCGCGCAAACGCAACTGTTATTATCGGCCGGGCTGGCGCCTGGGCAGGGCCGTCCGCCCCGCGTAAATGGCGTCCTTTCCCAGGCGCTGTTCGATGCGCAGCAGTTGATTGTATTTGGCCAGGCGGTCCGAACGGCTCAACGAGCCGGTCTTGATCTGCCCGCAATTCGTCGCCACCGCTATGTCGGCAATCGTCGCGTCCTCCGTCTCCCCGGAACGATGCGACAATACCGCCGTGTAGCCGCGGCTTTTCGCCAGTTCCACGCAATCCAGCGTTTCCGTGAGCGAGCCGATTTGATTGACCTTGACCAGAATGGAATTCGCCGTGCCGGTGTCAATGCCTTTTTGCAGGAACTTGACGTTCGTCACGAACAAATCGTCCCCCACCAACTGCACCTTGCCGCCAAGCCGGGTGGTGAGCTTTTTCCAGGTGGCCCAATCGCTCTCGCCGCATCCGTCTTCGATTGAAACGATGGGATACCTGGCCGCCAGCCTGGCGTAGAAATCCACCAAATCATCGCCCGTCACCGTCTCCCCGGTGCTTTTCTTGAAGGTGTATTTGCCGTTGCCATCGTAAAATTCGGAGGCGGCGGGATCGAGAGTCAGGTAAATGTCCTTGCCGGGTTTGTATCCGGCGTCCTTGACGGCCTGGAGGATGGTGTCCAGGGCTTCCTCCACGTTGCCGAGCCTGGGTGCGAAACCGCCTTCATCGCCGACCGCCGTGCTGCACCCTTTTTTCTTCAAAACGGCTTTCAGCGCGTGAAAGGTTTCCACGATGGCGCGGAGGCCTTCGCTGAACGTGGGCAGGCCCAGCGGCATGATCATGAATTCCTGAAAGTCAATCGGCGCGTCGGAATGCGCGCCGCCATTGATGACGTTGGCCATGGGCACGGGCAGGACTTTTGCGTTGGTGCCGCCCAGGTAACGAAACAACGGCTGGCCCAGGGCGGCCGCGGCGGCCTTGGCGTTCGCCAGTGAAACCGCCAGAATCGCGTTGGCGCCGAGCCTGGACTTCGTGTCGGTTCCGTCCAACTCAAGCATGGCGCGATCCACGGCCACCTGGTCCAGCGCATCCAGGCCGCGAAGCGCCGGCAGAATTTTTTCAATGACGTTGCCGACCGCTTTTTGAACCCCTTTTCCGGAAAAACGGGCCTTGTTGCCGTCACGCAATTCGATGGCCTCGTTTTCCCCGGTGCTCGCGCCGCTGGGGACCGCCGCGCGGCCGGCTGCCCCGCATTCGAGGGTTACTTCGGCTTCAACGGTGGGATTTCCGCGCGAATCAAGAATTTCGCGCGCCTCAATGGTCTGAATTTCTGTCATAAATCGAACGGGCATGATAAGTTTTTTTTTGCCGGAGTCAACTTTTGCGGACGTGCGCGCGCAAGGCCGGCAAAGACCGCAACGGTTTTCGTCCCGATCGCCGGGAATACGGGCATTGAAGGCGGTTGCAAAATGCCCGGCAACCCACATTGACTGCAAATACCGCCGGTTGACTGCAAATGGCGATGAGCGGCCGCGGGCGCGGGCGGCCCGGGCGGGGGAAAGGATGTTTTTTGGCGTGAATCGGGCGGCGTGGCCTGCCCAGCGGCGTGGCAGCGGCTTGGACAATCTCACGGCCTTGCCCATGCCCGGCCGGAACCATGCAATTGGCCCGGTTGGTCCCGGCCAGGTTCCATCAAGGCACGGAGGTTCCAACGGCGCCACCGGCGTGATTCCGGATTCCATCTTGTCTATTACGACCGTTCCATTCATTACTACAGTTGCATTCGTTACGCCGGCGTCGGCTGCCGGGACGCCGCCCCCTTCGGCGGCCATCTTGTTCATTGCGACCGTTCCATTCATTACTACAGTTGCATTCATTACGACGGCGTCGGCTGCCCGGACGCCGCCCCCTTCGGCGGCCATCTTGTTCATTGCGACCGTTCCATTCATTACTACAGTTGCATTAAACCACGGGGATGGAAGGAAGTCCATGAAAAGTTATTTAACTGGATTTATCGCGGAAGTCGTTGCAAGTGAACGTGTTCCAAAAAGTTATCTAACTGATTTGGCCCAAGTTGAATAACTTTTCGGGTGAATTTGAACGCGAATACAGCGCATTCCACCCCCGCGGCACGGAGGAGGCAGAGGGGGATTTTGGACAGGATGAACAGGATGAACAGGATGAATGGACTCAAATCGCGTTCAGGCGGGGACCAGGGGATTTTGGACAGGATGGATGGGATGGACGGGATGAAAGACAATGGCGGGACAATTCAGCCAGGCGCTTCTTCGACGTTTGTAATGGGTAATCAGCCATAGTATGGAACTTCCAACTTGCCAGCCACGAAGTAGAGCATCGCGGTCTGGTACTCCGTGGATCGATAACCGCGCGCCTTGCGTTTGGTCGCTGAAAACAAACTGTTGAGTCCTTC
>JAGWNY010000032.1 GCA_028872915.1 Verrucomicrobiota bacterium | reverse complement strand
GACGCGCCCGCGGGCAATCCAATCGCGCTCAAATCAACGTTGGTGCTGAAACCGCCAATCGGGCTGATGGAAACGGTGTAATTTGTTCCCGCGCCGGGCGCGACAATTTGCGACGAAGGCGTCGTGGTCATTGAGAAATCGCCGCCGCCGTTGGGGCTGCCTCCGGTGAACAAAACCACATTGCTGAAGACCATGTCAGCCGGATGCGCATCGTCGTGCGTGCCGTAGGCGCCATATTTGGTATAAAAAGTTCCGCCGGGATTCGTCCCTTGCCATACCAATTGCCCGTTCACGTAAAGATAAGTCTGGTTATTGCTCATGTCATTGATGCTGTTGAACTGAAACCAATGCCCATACAAGTTGGTCGCCAGCGAAGCAGTGGCCGCACCCACGTGGATGCTGCCGAAGTAATTGCTCGTTTCTTTAATCAGCAGCCACGGACCGGCGGAGCCGTTAAAGATTTGATGAATCGTTTCACCGGTCGTCGTCGTTGTGGCAATCAAAACGTCGGCCTGAAACTGATGCGAACCGGTGGAATAATCGTCGTTGACCCGAATTTCAGCGCGGTTGGAATTGTGCGTCAACAATTGGAACTCATCCACTGGATTGGTTCTGTTGAATTGACAGTAGCCGTTATTGAAATAACTGGGTGGAGGACTGATGGAAAACCCGATGTCATTGGATTCATATTGAAATTTTTCGCTGGGCGTGTAAACACTCCAACCGGTGCCGATTTGCGCCCGCGCCGTGACTGCCAAAAATAGAAAGGCCGGCAAGACAACAGCCATGCGAATTACGAGAATTTTCAACTTCATATATTGTCGGCCTAAAGTGAAGAGTTAATCTCGTTCGAGCCGAGACAAGATTTGCTAAATATTGGACGATGCAGCCATTATACTATTCGAGCAACGCAACGCGCGATTGTCTGGCAATCGCGCGTTGCGTTGCGGGATTTTAATTTACTGTTTCAGCAGTTTCCATTTCTGGTTGCTGCCACCATTGGAGCCCCATTGATCCATTTGCGTGCTGGTGGACGCGCTGGAAGCGGGGTCCTCAAGCACCAAGCCGCTGTGCAGGTTCACAAAGGTGTAGCTGCCGTCGCTGTTCGCCTGCGGCTGCCATTGGTCGTTGCCCGCCGAACCGAACGACCATTGGATGATGCCCGCCCCTTGCGAGGTTGAAGCGCTTTGCACCACGGCGTCCAAGCCGCTCTTAACGCTGTTGATTTGATAATAGCCGTTGCTCGTCAGGATAAATGTCCATTTCAAATTGTCGCTAGTGGACGACGATGACCACTGCGTAATGGCGGTGCCGTCGGTTGTCGAGCCTTGATTATTCAACACCAGGCCGCTGGCTTCGTTTTGGATATGGTAAGTGGCGGTCGTGTCAATGCCGCCGCCGCTGACGGTGATGACGAAGGTGTCGGAGCTGGAATCACCGCAGGAATTGATGTAAGTGGCGGTGTAGTTGCCGCTGCTGGTGATGTTGTTGACGGTGACCTGGCGGGAGGTCGAGCTAAAGCCGTTGGGACCGCTCCAACTCCAGGAGCCGCCGGTGGTGGGCTGCGGGCCGAAGGTTACGCTTTGACCGGAAGTAATGGTTGCGGTGTCGGTCTGCTGCCAGGCTCCGCCGTTGACCTGGAGGTAGGGCACGATGGGCGTGGGACTGCAGCCGGTAGGAGTGCCGCCGGTGTAGAAAACCACATTGCTGAAGATAATGTCGGCCGTATCCGCATCGCTATGTGTTCCATAGGTGCCATATTTGGTATAAAACGTTCCACCGGGATTTGTTCCGGTCCAAACCAGTTGCCCATTAACATAGAGGTAAGTCTTGTCGTCGCTCATGTCGTTGATGCTATTGAACCGGAACCAATGCCCGTAAAGATTGGTCGCCAGCGAAGCGGTTGCCCCGCCGACATGAAGGCTGCCGTTGTAAGCGGACGTCTCTTTAATCAGCAGCCACGGCCCGGCGGGACCGTTAAAGATTTGATGAACGGTTTCTCCGGTTGTAGGCGGTTGAATCAAGATGTAAGCCTGAAACTGATGTGAACCGGTGGAATAATCATCGTTGGCGCGAATTTCAGCGCGGTTGGAATTGTGCGTCAACAATTGAAACCTGTCGGTCTTGCTGGTTCTGGTAAAGGCGCAGTAGCCGTTATTGAAATAACTGGGTGGAGGACTGATGGAATGACCGATGTCATTGGATTCATATTCAAACCGTTCGCTGGGTGTGTAAACACTCCAACCGCCGCCGATTTGCGCTTGTGCCGAGATTGTGAGCAACAACGTTGCTGGCAGGACGGCCAGCATCCGGACTCTAGGAATGTTCAGTTTCATACTTCTTTGTTTGTTTGGTTGCGAGCAGCCACAATAATTGCGTCGGCTCATTGTTTTGTGTTTAGCTTGACATTAAATAAAAACCGTTATTTCGCTGTGGCACTTGCCTCGCTGGAGTTAGGACTTTCGCCCACGGCGTTGAGGGCCGATACCACATAATAATATGTCGTGCCAGACTTGATTCCACTGTCGGTATAGCCAGTCGTCGTCACCCCCGCGGTAATCGTTGTATAAGGTCCACCACTAACATTCGAACGCTTGACGTTGTAACTGGTTGCTCCGCTTGAAGCGTTCCAACTTAAACCGATCTTCCTTTTGGCTCCTTTCGCCGTCAATCCGGTCGGTGCCGCCGGCACCTGCGCCGCCTGCGGCGTGGCGCTCACTTCGCTTGAATTGGGGCTTTCCCCGGCTGAATTGACCGCGGAGACGACATAGTAATACGTCGTGCCATTGACGACGCTGGTGTCGGTGTAGGCGGTGCTCGTCACTCCGCTCGCGATGGTCGTATATGGCCCGCCGCTGACCGTTGAGCGTTTGACATTATAACTGCTTGCTCCTGAAGAAGCCGTCCAGTTCAAAGCGACTTGGCTGTCTCCTGAAACCGATATTAATCCTGATGGCGCCGCCGGCGGCTGTGGCTGTGGCGCATTAATACTCACATTGTCAAAGGTGGCTGTGTTCGCGGAGAGGACGTAATGCGAGGTCACTGCCAACCCCGCCAATTCGCTGGAAGCCATGCTCAAATTTGTGCTGGCAATCAATGTCCAACTTGAGCCGTCGGCGGAATAATAACCGCTGAAAGTATCGCCTGAACGCACCACCGAAACCCATTGCGGAGGCAAGACATTCCGGATCCAGCCGGTCATGTTGATTGAAGATGCTCCAGTCGCGGGTCGGATTTCCATCGCCACACCGTTGGTGGGCGTCAGCAGGACAGAAGCTTCCACAGCATCAGCGGCGGAGGATTCACGAATCATTACACCGGCTTTGGCATAACCGTCGGTGCCGTTCTCCGAAACCACGCGGGCAATGACGGTTTGATCACCCAAGACCGATTCATAGGCGTAATTGAATTGGTCGGAGCTATTCCAGATGTCCGAACCGCTGCCGGAAACGGTAAAAGTGCCGTTGGCGTAAGTGGCATAGCCTGCGTTGGCCGGACTGCCAATGTCCGCATCCGTCCAGCCTGCGGGCAGGCTCGTGGGCTGATTGACAATCAGATTGACTGTTGCCGTTGTTGAATTAGTCAGGCTTGTTCCGGTGATGGTCAATGTGTAGGTGCCTGTGGACGTCGAGGTTGAAGTCGCAACCGTGAGTGTTGATGTGCCCGAACCAGACACGGAAGGCGGGCTGAAGCTGGCGGTTGCATTGGCTGGCAATCCGCTGACACTCAAGTCAACCGTGCCGTTGAACCCGTTGGCGGCGCTGACTGTGTTTGTGTAATACACGCTGTTGCCTTGGGTCACCGACTGGCTGGTCGGTGAAGCTGACAGCGAAAAGTCCGCGTTGCCGGTGGGAGTGCCTCCGGTGAACAAAACCACATTGCTGAAGACCATGTCAGCCGGATGAGCATCATCATGCGTTCCATAGGCGCCATATTTGGTGTAAAAAGTTCCGCCGGGATTCGTCCCTTGCCACACCAATTGCCCGTTCACGTAGAGATAAGTCTGATCATCGCTCATGTCATTGATGCTGTTGAACTGAAACCAGCGCCCATACAAGTTGGTCGCCAGCGAAGCAGTGGCCGCACCCACGTGGATGCTGCCGAAGTAATTGCTCGTTTCTTTAATCAGCAGCCACGGACCGGCGGGGCCGTTAAAGATTTGATGAATTGTTTCACCGGTCGTCGTCGTTGTGGCAATCAAAACGTCGGCCTGAAACTGGTGTGAGCCGGTGGAGTAATCGTCGTTGACCCGAATTTCAGCGCGGTTGGAATTGTGCGTCAACAATTGGAACTCATCCACTGGATTGGTTCTGTTGAATTGACAGTAGCCGTTATTGAAATAACTGGGCGGAGGACTGATGGAAAACCCGATGTCATTGGATTCATATTGAAATTTTTCGCTGGGTGTGTAAACACTCCAACCGCTGCCGATTTGTGCCCGCGCCGCGATTGTGAGCAACAACGTTGCTGGCAAGACGGCCAGCATCCGGACTCCAAGACCATTTGATTCCATATTGATTTTTGAATGTTCGAGAGCAGACACAATGACTGAGTCCGGCTCCATGTTTGGTGTTCAGTTCAACAATAGCAGCGATTCCGCGAACGTCCATTTTGTTTTCATGTGACATTCATGTGACACGGGGAAAATCGTGGTTGCGATGTTATGTTGCTCAATTTTTCCAAGTGATTTAATGTTCTATGTGCCCCGACGGTTGAACTTGCTCAAGCGTTTATTGCTTTTGGCCGGCCTTTTGGCTGTTGCCGCAGGCGAATTGCTGGCCGCTTCCACCAATGCCTCCTGGTCGCTCCGCAAATGGCAGATGGAAGACGGCTTGCCCAATAACATCGTGACGAGTCTGGCGCAAACGCCTGACGGTTATTTATGGGTGGCCACGCCGACGCATCTCGCGCGGTTTGACGGCAACAGTTTTGAAATTGTCCCGCGCGAGCTGTTTGCGCCGGGCACGAGAGAACGCACGAGCATGTTGTTGACCGGTCGTGATGGCGGCTTGTGGATGGCCTTGGACCACGGCCCGGTCGTTCACTCGAAATCAGGCGCGATGCAATTGTTCACGAACGGTTTGAAAAATGCCGTGGTGCAATCGCTCACCGAGGATGCGGGCGGCAATTTGTGGATCACGTATCGCGACGGAGTCGCCTGCCGGTTGTCGCACGGCAAGGCCGAACTCTTTGGAACCGGTGAAGGATTGCTGAACGGTCCGGTATGTTCGCTGGCCGTTGATACCGGCGGACAAATGTGCTTCGCCAAAGGCGGTGAATTCGGCAAATTTGAAAACGGTCGTTTCCAATCTTTATTTTCATTGCCGGGCAAACCCATGGCCACTCGTCTGGCTCCGGCGCGCGACGGCGGCATTTGGATTTGCACGGGCAGCAAACTTTTTAAATTTCATGAACACGAAAAGCTGAAAGAACTGGGAACGTTTCATCCGCCGGGAATGGAATTGCCCGTTTTGCTCGAAGACAGAAACGGCGGCGTATGGATCGGGACATCGGACAAGGGCTTGTTTTACTTTGCCCACAATCATTTTGAATCCGTTCCCACGTCGTATCGCCAGATCTTGTGCCTGCTACAAGACCGCGAAGGAAATATCTGGGCCGGAACCGGCGGCGGCGGACTGGATCGGATTCAACGCCAGGCCATCACGCTGGAAGGCGCGGAAACCAGCTTGCCGTTTGAAGCCGTGCAATCCATGTGCCAGGATACCAACGGCACGCTTTGGGCGGTCACGCAAAATGGATTGCTCGTATTTCGCACCAACGGTCTTTGGAAAACTTTTACCAACGCGTCTTTGGACGGCATTGCCGCGAGTTGCGTGACCGCGGACGCCCATGGCGCGATTTGGATTGGCACCCAGCAACGCAGCCTGTATCGCCTCCAAAACGGCGCCTTTACGGTCTGGCGGGCGCGCGGCAACATTCGCAGCCGGAACGTTCATTGCCTGCTGGCCGGCCGGAACGGGGACATTTGGATTGGCGGCAGCGTGCCCGAAATCATCGAACGGCTGCACAACGGAAAGTTTCAGAATTTTCAACCGTCACCGGACGTGAACGTCATCCGCGCCATGGCCGAAGATGACAGTGCAAATATCTGGGCCGGCACGGCCAATGGAAATCTTTTGAAAATCAGCAACGGCAGGATGACGGATGAATCGGTCGCCGTCATGGGCAAAGAGATTTCCATCCGCACGCTCCGCGTTTCATCTGACGGCAGCCTGTGGATGGGATTTGCCGGTTCGGGAATCGGACGCTATAAGGACGGACACTTTTTCCGCGCATCGCTCGACAAAGGATTGTTCGATAATGAAATTTCGCAAATCCTCTTCGACGGTCGCGGATGGCTTTGGCTGGGCGCGGACCACGGCATCTTCAAAATTCGCGTGCGGGAATTTGATGAATTGGCCGCCGGCAAAATCAATCAACTCCATTGCATTGTATATGGCCCGAATGAAGGCGTTCCGATGCTGGACGCCAATTTTGGCGCCACCCCAGGCGCCTTACGCAGCCGCGACGGGCGGCTCTGGATTCCGACGCGCACGGCGCTGGCTGTAATTACTCCCGACCAAGTGCGGCAGGATTCGCAGCCGCCCCGAGTGCTCCTCACCAAAATTATCGCCGATGACCAGACGATTGCCGTTTACGGAAATCCCATGACCGTCACCAACGCCGTGGATCTGGAAAATCCCAATGTGACCTTTCGTCTTTCGCCCGGACACCGCCGGTTGCAATTTGAATTTACCGGAATCAATTTGACCGCGCCGGAAAGCGTCGCGTTTCAATATCGCCTTGACGGCTTCGACGACCATTGGATTGAAAATGGAACACTGCGTAGCGTGAGCTACACGCATCTTTCAACGGGAACATATCGTTTCCGGGTCAGGGCCGGCAACCGCGACGGCGTTTGGAACGAAACCGGCGCGTCCGTCGCTTTCGAAATTGAACCGTTTCTTTGGCAACAATTGTGGTTCCGCGTTGCCGCCCTCATTCTTTTGATATCCATCGTCGCCGTCAGCGTGCGTTATATTTCACTGCGGCGATTGCGCCGCCGGTTGCGCGTTGTCGAGCAGCAGGCGATGGTTGACCGCGAACGGGCGCGCATCGCCAAAGATTTGCATGACGATTTGGGTGCGAGCATGACGCGAGTGACATTGCTGTTGGAATTGGCTTCGCAGGAAACCGGTTCGCGCGACGCCGCCGCCTATGTCCGCGAAGGATTGGACGCGGCACGCGAAGCGATTAAATCTTTGGATGCCGCCGTTTGGGCGATTAATCCGCGCAGCAACACGCTGCCGGAATTGATTGATTACATCGGCGAATTTGCCATGGGATTTTTGAAAAGCGCAAACGTCCGATGCATCCTTGATTTGCCGGCCGAGTTGCCGGATCGCGCCGTCTCACCCGAATTGCGGCACAATTTGTTTCTCATCGCCAAGGAAGCTCTCAACAACATCATCCGCCACGCGCAAGCCGGCACGGTCCGACTGCAAATCAATGCCACCGGCCAATCCATCGTCATGCAAATCGAAGACGACGGTTGCGGCTTCGATACGGCGCCCAACAACGGCGCCGACGACGGCCTGCGCAACATGCGGCAGCGCGCCGAACAAATCGGGGGACGATTTGAAATACATAGCAAGCTTGGCGCCGGCACGCGCATTGCCTTCGAATATTTCTGGCCGCAACCCAATTCAACCAGCCATTCCTGATATATGCCCATCTCTGTTTCCATCGTGGAAGACGACGGCAAAACCCGCGACAGCATCCTGGCGCTGTTGCGCCGCGCGCCGGCCCTGCAATGTCTGGATGCCTACGCCACCGCGGAAGTCGCCCTGATCGGCGTCGTGAAAAACCAGCCCGACGTGTTGCTGGTGGACATCCATTTGCCCGGCATGAACGGCATCGAATGCGTCGCCAAACTGAAAGCGCAATTCCCCGCGCTGCGCATTTTGATGCTCACCACGTATGAAGACAGCCATCTGGTTTTCAATTCCCTTCGCGCCGGCGCCAGCGGTTATATTTTAAAAAACCGGCCGCCCTCGGAACTTGTCAGCGCCATCGAACAGGTCCACGAAGGCGGCGCACCGATGACCATGCGCGTCGCGCGCAAAGTCGTCGAATTTTTCAAACATTTGCCCGTTCCCGTTCCCGATGCCGGGCAATTGAGCGAGCGCGAATCACAAGTGCTCACGTTGCTGGCCGGGGGGGGCATTTACAAGGAAATCGCCGACCGGCTTAAAATCAGCGAGAACACCGTGCGCACTTATGTGAAGCGCATTTACGAAAAGCTGCATGTCCATTCCCGCAGAGAGGCCGTCGCCCGCTTCGACGCCAACAAATCATTGTGACCCCGGCTTTAAAACGCGCTCGATTTCCATTTCAAGGAAGTCGAAAACCGGTTTAAGTAGCTGGGGATTTTCCCACAGGCCATCCGCAAGGACCCAAAAAAATAGTGGCAGTCCGCAAGCAGCGGCGTAAACGTGTCAGTCCTCGCTATTGACACTGGAGGCCGTATTTGGCGGGTTACGTTCGTCCCGCGCAAACTTGTCACAGCCGAATGGTGGTCATGTTTTTTTCCGAACCGGCATCCGAATAATGAGAATTCGGCACATAACAAATAGCGCTCGCGCCTCCGCCGTCAAAAAAACAATCCATCAGCGCGCCGAATTTGTGCCGGAACCGGAAGAGGGCGCGTTCGTAATGGTCGAAATGGCAAACGGGGCCGCGGAATTGGTTTCCGGCGGCATTTGCAGTTGGGTGCGGATGGCCGCGCGGGCCGCAAAGGGAATGGTGTTTTTTGCCGGATCAAGAAGTTGATCCAGGACGTACCGTTTGATGTCGGCCATTGGAGGAAGAATCGCGCGGCGATACTTTTCGCCCCAGGTCGCCTGATAATGATCATAAACCTGTTGGGCGAGCAATTCGTAGCCCGTGGCCCGCGAATTTTGGCCGATCGCCAGGTCCAGGTAGGCGTGAGTGAGCAGGGCCTCCATCGCCGCCGCCACCCGGTCCTGTGACGTCTCGCCGATGTCCTCCTGCACCCGCTCAATGACGTATTCGTTCAACGTCAGGTTTTTGGGAAGGGAATCCAGCTTGTCCTGGATGAGAGGCAGGTCGGGAAATTTCTTCACGAGATATTTGTACCAATGCGCGGCTTCCGTGACGCGGTCGTTTTCGTAAAGGAAATAAACCGCATCGGCCAGGAAATAGCGTTGGGCATCGGGAATCGTCGTGTCGCCTGGGTCCTCCTTGATTTGCTCAAGATAGGAATCGTTGACCTTGGGAATGAGATCGAGGTCCGGCGCCAGTTCAATCCCTTGAACGTAAGGATTGGCGATGATCCGGCCATGCTTGAAGGCTTGTGACATGGACTGAAAGACGGCCCGGCGCAGCATCACGATGTAGGCGGGGTCCTTTTTATCCGGGTGATTTTTAAGCACCTGCAATCCCTTGACGGCCCAATAAATGGCGCTGGCCTCCGGCAAACGCCAGTCCAGCGGGCCATATTGCCGGTTGACCTGTTGGACCAGCGCCGGGTCCATCTTGTAGGTTTCGCGCAGTGTCGCGGCTTCCGCCTGGTCCGCGGCCGTCACCGGGTGGACGAGATGGGCGATGTTCGTGCCGTAGGGACCGAAAAACGGCGTCATCGCTTCCGCCCATTGTTGCTTGTAATAGCGATTGGCGTCGTCAACGTTGGCCCCCATCTTGAATTGGAAGATCCACGCAAGTTGCTGGTAAACAATCACGGAATCGGGATCATACTTCAGGGCCTTATCCCGGAGCATCTCCAGCCCGTGCTGCACCCAGCGCCAGCGGTCCTTGGCGTCTTTGAACTTTACCGAAATGTTCCAAGCCATGTTCCAGCTTTCAAACGCCCAAACCTCGGCAAAATGAGGCTCGAGGTCAGTGATCCAGTCCTCCAATTGCACCGCCTCGAAAAACTTGTCCGCCTGCTGAAGCCGATCCGCCCGCATCCACAGGAAATTCGAGATCAACCCCCGAAAACCTCCCAGCGCCACCGTCGAAAAAGCAAGAACCGGCGGCGCGTCGCGCAGCGGGGTGGAAATGGTCAATTTGAGGGCCGCCCGATCACGGTTCAACAATCCCTGGAACCGGCCCGCGCCCGCCAGAAGCGCCACAGCCGCCAACGTCAAAAGTATCTTTTTTGTCAGGGCATTCATCGTCCCATCTTACTGGCTTTGCGCCGCGGCCAGTTCCCGCCGATAAAACATCGCTATCCCCGCCACCGCGAGTACGCCGCCCAGCACCAAAACCACCCGCAAGAAGGTGACGCCAAGCGTCGTCCAGGAAATCGCGTACCCCGTGCTCAGACGGTCAATGGGCGAAACTGTGTGTGTCAGATCCGTCACCGCGAGTATGCCCTTGAATAATGGAATCAAAATCCGGTCGCCGATGGAAACCTCATTTGGACTGGAACCGAAGCCGCTCATCGCCACCGCATCAAACAGCGTGCCAGACGAAAAAGCGATGAGAAGCAGGGACAGTGAAACAAACGCGGCCACCGGGAATGACAGAAAGCTGGCAGCCGCCAGACCGAGCGCCGCCAGCAACGCCATCCAGCAAAAAATCACCCCAAGCGCCCGCGCAAAGTTCATCGCAAAACCCCCTTCAGGATAGAGGACCTGGATGCCGTCCGTGGTCGGAAAGAGGAGCGCCGTATCGTTCGGGTTGGAAAAGACGATGTTCACGATGCCGTTCGTGTCAAAAAGATTGGCCGGAATGGAAAACTCATGGAAATGACCCGGCGCCAGGCCCGTCATCAGTCCGCTTTGCCAGTTGTTCCCGGTGGTAGGATCGCCAACGGCAAAATAACCCGAATAGCTGATGTAGGGGCTTCCCGCGGAATTGAATTTAATCTTCAACTGCATCGGCTTGTTTCGAAGAAAATCCTTCGCAACCCCAAGGTGAATCCGCCATTGCCGCGAATAACCGGGCGGTACCAATTCAAAACCCGATTCCACCTGCGAACGGATTTGATTGACGACATCCGCCTTGTCCGCCTCCGATAAGTTCGCCAGGCCCGGATTTTGTTTAAGCCGTTCGGCGAGAATTTGCGCCGTCCTGTCCTCAATTTCCGCCTGGACGCCGGGTGGACTGGCCGCGCCGCGGGCCACCAGCACCTGTTCGCGCAAGTTCTTTTGTTCCGCCGCCGGCAGACTGGCCGCCCGCCATTCCATGAGGCCGTAGATGCACCCGCCGGTAAGAATGAGCAGCGCGGCGTCCAGCGTAACGATGCCGAGCCATTTGCCGATCCAGATTTGCCAGCGCGCCACCGGTTTGCTCGCAACCACTTGCATCTGGCATTCCTCAATGTCCCGGGCCAGCGTGCCGCACGCAAGCCACAAGGTGCACAGTCCCAGCAGCGCCGTCGTCACGCTCAACGTGTACGTCAGTATGATTTCCGCAAAGCCGCGCGCGGTACCATCGCTCTCGATGACCAGTGGCAGACCCGCGACCGCCAGTACCAGAAGAACGGCCACCACAAGAAACAGCCGGAAGCGGATCGCCGCCTTCCATGTCAAACCGCTGATGGCAATGATTCTTTGCACGACCGGACCTTTCAACCTTGCTTTTTCCGTCCAAGCAGCGCCGACAATTTTTCATCGGCCTTGGACAGGTCGTCGGTCTTTGTTTCGGGCGCCGTTTGGGACGGCTTTTGGACGGGCGCGGGCCGGACGCCCGCAAGCGCCTCAAGTCTCTTTTCATCCACCCTCCCTTCCTCCGGTCCGGATACCGCCGCCGCCGGAGCGGCCGGAGCCGCCGGGGGCAGGGCAAGCTTTTCGAGTATTTTTTCGGCGCCGCCTTCCTCGGGTTGCTGCTCCAACCCGCCGCGCAGGTAGGCGGCCACGCGCGCCCCCGATTGCGCGCCGCTGGTGTCATGCGCCGCTTCGCGCGCCTTTTGCACCACCTCCAGAAAATAGCTTTCGAGATTTTGTGTCGGGTTGTCCACCCGCACCTCTCCGCTGCCAACGTCGGCCCGAACGATCTGCAGAACCCGTTCCAGCGTTGCCCGCGGCAGCACAGGTGTGGTGATTTGCAGCGTGTCCGGTTCGGCGAGCAATTCCTTCAAGGAGCCGGATGCCTGGATTCGCCCGCCATAATAGATCACAACCCGATTGCACACGTCCTCCACGTCCGAAAGCAGATGGCTGCTCAAAATAACCGTCTTGCCCCGGCGGGCCAGGGCAAGAATCAAGTCCTTGACTTCGCGGCAGCCAATCGGATCCAGACCCGAAGTCGGCTCATCCAAAATCACCAGGTCCGGATCGTTAATCAGCGCCTGCGCAAGCCCGATCCGCCGCTGCATCCCTTTCGAAAATTCGCCCACGGCCCGGCTGCGGGTATTGCCCAGGCCCACCATTTCGAGCAATTGTTCCGCGCGATTCTTCCGCTCCCCTTTGCTGATCTGGAAAAGATTCCCAAAGAAGTCCAGCGTCTCCCGCGAATCAAGGTACCGATACAAATACGATTCCTCCGGCAAATATCCGATCCGCTCCTTCGTGCGCACGTGCCGCGGCGAATGTCCGAACACCTGGATATGTCCGCGTGTCGGGTTCAGTAGCCCAAGCAGAAGCTTCACAGTCGTGGACTTGCCCGAACCGTTCGGGCCAAGCAGGCCAAACACTTCCCCGCGGAACACGTCAAAATCCACCCTGTCCACCGCCCGCGCCTTCGGGCGGTTCCAGAAGTCCTTGAAAATCTTCGTCAGGCCCCGCACCGAAACAACCGCTTCGGACGCGCCTTTCCCGGTTTCGGGCCTTTGGCCGGCTTCAGTCATCATATCCATGGTTCACGCCGTCCGCGCGGCCAGGGCGCCTGAAACCCGGCCCGGGGCACGCGCCGTGTCGGATTGGAAATGTTCCATCTCCTCCCCCTTGCGAACAAGCCGCGCGCTGTTGAAAATCACGATGAACGTGCCGCTCAGGTGCAGAACCGCCGCCATCACCGGCCCGATAAAACCGAAGGCCGATGCCGAAAGGCCCACGATGATGAAGCAGACGCCGAAAATGAAATTTTGGTTGATGACCGTGCGCGTGCTTCTCGAAAGTCTCACCAGAAAGGGCAGGCGGCGGAGATCATTGTTCATCAGGGCTATGGTCGCGCTGTGGATCGCCACTTCGCTCCCGGCGGCGCCCATCGCAATGCCGATGTCCCCGGCCGCAAGCGCTGGCGCGTCGTTCACGCCGTCCCCCACCACCGCCACCCGATAGCCCCTGGCTTTGATCGCATGCACGAATTCAACCTTGTTTTGCGGCAGGCAATCCCCCCGGGCTTCTTCACAGCCGATCTCGGCCGCCACGCGGGTCGCCACGGGCTGCCGATCGCCAGAAATCATCGCGATGCGCCGCACCCCGCTTTCCTTCAATTCAACCAGGGATTCCCTCGCTTCCGCCCGCGTCCCATCCTGCAAACCCACCCAGCCCACGCACTGGCCGTTGTGCGCGACAAAAATCAGGCTCCAGCCTTCCGCTTCATTCAGGTCAACCGACTTTTCAAAATCCGAATCCACTCCGTTGTCCTTCAGCCATTGGGCGCGCCCAACCAGGACCGCCGCCCCGCCGATATTCGCCTTGACGCCGCGGCCGGCCGCTTCCGAAAAATCCACCGGCTCCGTGAGCGGAACGCCCGCTTCCGTCGCGAGCTTCGCCAGGGCCTTTGCGGTGGGATGGTTGCTGTATTTCTCAGCCGAAGCCGCAAGCCGAAGCAGTTCCGCGGGCTTGGCCTCGCCGAGCGGCGCCAGGCGATTGACCGCCAACTGGCCGGTGGTCAACGTGCCGGTCTTGTCAAAAACAAACGCGTTGATGCGCGAGGCCGCCTCGATGTCCGCCACGTTCTTTATCAGAATGCCCAGCCGCGCCGCCGCCGAAAGCGCGGCCACCATCGCCGTCGGCGTCGCCAGGATGAAGGCGCACGGGCACGAAACCAGAAAAACCGCAATGACTCGGTAAATGTCGTGTGAAAAACCCCACACCAGCGCCCCAATCACCAGCACCAGAGGCGTATAATAGCCCATGTACTGGTCCACGATCTTCATTATCGGCAGCTTCGTCTTCTCCGCCGCCAGTATGAGCGCGCGCACCCGCCCAAGCGTTGTATCTTCGCCGGCGCGGCTGACACGGATTTCCAGCAGGCCCGTCAGGTTTTGCGTGCCGGCAAAAACATCATCGCCGGCCTTCTTTTCCGCCGGCAGCGATTCCCCGGTAATCGTCGCCTGGTTGAAAGACCCCTGGCCGCTCACGATCACCCCGTCCGCCGCCACGTTGTCCCCAGGCCGGATGCGGATCACGTCCCCAACCTTCAAATCGCTCGCCCCGATCTCCTCTTCGTTCCCGTCGGGCTTGAGGCGTCGCGCCTTCGTCGGCGTCAGTTGGATCAGCGATTCAATGGATGTCCGCGCGCCTTCCGCGGTCCGCGTTTCAATCACTTCCCCCATCAGCATCAGAAAAGCAATCAGGCCCGCCATCTTATAGCCGGCGCTCGGCTGCGCCCCAAACAGCGACGAATTTTGCCCCTGCGAAATCCCCAGCGCTCCCGAAGCGAATGCGAACAGCACCGCCACCGCCACAAGTTCATTGATGCTCAGGCGGCCCGCCCGCAAATCCTTCACCGCGGTCACCACAATCGGATAAATCAGGATGATCGCCCCGAAAAACGCGCTAAAGCTCGCCACCGTGCTGCCTTCCGAAAACAGCCAATCCACGATAAACGCATTGAGAACGAGAACGATGCCCGCCACCGCCTGCCACAAATGAACGGATGAATGCTCATGATCGTGCCCGCAGCCGCATGAATCGTCGTGCTCATGCTCGTGCCCGCCGTGGCGGCTTAAAAGGGATGTAACTTGCATGGTTGGAATCTATGATGGACCATTCGCGGTTGTCAAAAAAGGCGGCGTCACGTTCACGAACCTGCCGCCGGTTTTGGCGGAGGCAATTCACGGTTGATAATCAGCCGCAGTTGGCGCGCGCTGCCATCCGCGCGCGGCGGCAAAAAGATGGTGTCCTCGACGTTCGTCAGGACCTCGCCCATCGCCGGCACCAGAATTTCTTGCGCGAACAACGACGCGTTGGCCTTGTAATAGGGCTGGAGTTTGGTGAACGTGTTGGCATCCGCAAATATTCGGGTCAGATAATTCGTCTGGGCCGAATAAGCCGCGTCCACCGCGCCGGCCGCCTTGGCCCCGGCGTTGGCAAGCGTTTTTTCAGCGTCGCTTCGCGCGTCGTAAATCGTCGTGTTGCGCTGTTCGCGCGTCTCGGTCACCTGGCTGAAAATGGCGGCTAATTGCAGCGGCGGAACGTTCGCGACGTTGCAGCTGTCAACCACGATCCCCAGCCCGGCCGCCTCCGCCAGATCGCCCACGCGCCGCTGCACCGCGTCCTGGAATCCAGCCTGGTCCGTGTAAAGAGCGTCGTCCACCTTGAAATGCGCGGCCGTCTGGAGCAGCGCGTTGTCGAGCATGTTTTGAACCGCGTTCGACGCGGAAACAAACTTGAATATGTAGGCCACCGGATCGTCAATGTGATAGTAAAGCGTCGCGCGCGAGTGGATGATGTCCCGGTCCGCCGTAATCACGCAGCCATCGCGGGCCGGGTCCAGCCCGTTGCCCGCCGATGGCGGGGTTCCGGCCGCTTCCTCGGCCGCCGTCTCGTAATACCAGCCCGTCGTGGATTGCACCATCTGCCGTTCCGAGATCGGAATGTGGATGACAGAGTCAATTGGATACGGGAAGGACCAATGCCAACCCGGCCCCAGAAGCACGTTCCGGCCTTGGCCGACCGGCTTGCCGAACCGAAGGACGATTGCCTTTTCCGAAGGGCCGACGATGAAAAATCCCGAGGCGAAGAAGGCGATCATCATGACCGCCATCAGAAATTTCACAATCGTGAAACTGCTGCGCAACGCATCCGACAATGCCTGCGTGTCGGCGTCCTGAACGTCCGGGGCCGCCGGCGAATGTGGATGGTCGTGTTCGTTCATTGCCCGGACGCCGTGTCATTTTTGCCAGCCGATGCAGCCGCGGGCGCATTGGTCGGCAGGTGCATGAACAGGTCAAACGGAGGCTGGCGCTCATCAAAGATCAGCGTCGTCTTCCGGTTCATCGAGCGTTGCAGCGCGTCAATCCGCAGCAGAAATTCAGCCAATTGCGGATTTTGCTCGAAGACCCCGTAAGTGCTCGCCGCTTCGCGTTCGCCCTGCGCGCGAATCCCGATCGCCTCTTCATTCGCACGCGCCATCACCGCCGCCGCCTGGCGCTCCGCCGCCGAACGGATTTTCGCCGCTTCGGCGTCGCCATCAGACTGATACTTGCTGATGAGTTCCTGCCGTTCGGATTTCATACGCGTAAAGACGGCTTCCGTGACATCTTCGGGCAGGCCGATTCTTTTGAACCCGAGGAAATCCAGGCTCATCCCGCAATTGTTGGTGCTCAATTGGCTCTGGACGTTTTGCCGGATCTCATTTTCAATCGCGTTGAATTTCAACCGGCCCGGATCGGGATTCACGAAATCCGCCATGTCGTGATTCGCCACCACGGCCAGGTCCGCCGAGCGCAGCATGTGTTCCAGCATTTGCTGGGCCGCCGGAATCGAACCGCCCCGGAACACTTCCAGAAAGCGCATCCCGTTGGAAATATGCCAGCCCACATAGACGCTAGTCAAAATCATGCTGCTGTCGGCCGTTTGGGACTCCTCAAACTTGCCCGTGAAATTCTGCGCGCGCTGGTCGAAAATATAGACTTTCTGGATCGGCCAGGGCCATTTGAAATATGCGCCCGGCTCCGTAATGCTTCGCACCGGCTTGCCGAACGTCGTCACGATCGCCACTTGCGACTGCCGCACCTGAAATACAAAGAGCAGCAGCGCAACGATGATCACGAGCGTGGCCCCGATAACGATGGTTATAATATTCCGTTTCATAAAAAATCACTTCGGCGCGGATAAATTGTTCAACAGGCTTTGCGAAATGGTGTCCCGCAGGTCAAACACCTCCGAATCATCCGTGTTCGTCGCCAGCAAAACGTACTTTCGCGCCTGCGCCGTCGCGCTGGCGAACATGTTGAAATACACCCTCTGCTCATAAACCGAAGGCGCCGCTTCAAACGCCGGAATCTGGTTGGTGAACAGCGCCGCCGTCGCAAACGCCGCCGTTTCCACCTGCGTTTCGTCGGCTTCCGCAAGGTTCACGTCCGCAAAGGCGTCCGCCCCCGCCAGCGCATTCGTCCGAATTGCTTCCGACGTCGCGTCGTTCGTCGCCGCAATCATCTTCTGTTCCGCGCCAATGACATCTTCAAAACTCGCCGCCACCGGCACGGGCGGATGAATGTCCTGGAGACCCACAAAAAGAATTCTCACCCCAAGTCCCCGATCATCGGCCGCCGCCTGGATGCGCCCCTGCAGCCGGACCGCCGCATCCAACCGCCCATGTGTCAGGAAATCCAGCAAATCCACGCCGGCGAGGTAGTCAATCACCGCGCGAGTCGCCAAATCGTCCAGCAAATTCGTCGGATCGGCGTTTTTATACGCCCAATCCATCACGTTCGTGATCTGGAATTGAACCGGTATCCCCAGGTTGACCAGGCTCACCGGCGGCGCTTTCAACGTGCTTTGCGTTCCGTCATTGCCCCCGATCACCGCGGTGGGCTTGAAACCGACAAGGAAATTCTCCTCCAGTCCGTGCGGCGTGCTCCAGAGTATGACGTTTTCCTGTTGCTGTTGCGCCGTGAGTTGTGAACCAACCGTAAAGGATTGTATCCGGTCCGTCCGATACCGGTAAACCTTGTCCACCGGCCAGGGAAACTTCAAATGGACACCGGGACTCAACACCGCCACCGGTTTGCCGAAATACTCGTCAATCGCCTGCTCGCCCGGCTCGATGAACACGATACACGTCGAAAGTATCAAGACCACAAATTGCGCCAGCGCCAGCGCCGGCAGGTTTTCCTTCGCCAGTTGATAAAACCACGTTTCGGAAACTTTGAAGCCAAACTGGTAGTCCAGCGTCTGCGCCGCCGTCGTCAATAAGGTCTCCGGTTGCGCCAGGATGCCCGCAATCCGGCTGTCGTAAAGCGGCCGCGCCACTTTCCCCTGGACGCGTGGACGATAAATCTCCAGCAGCAGCGTCAAAAGTGTCTCCGCTGCCATGATGCCCAGCAGCACGCAAAACGCCCGCGCCACCCAGAAATCCGCCCGCGGAAATTGCGTCGCCACGCCGGCGATGGCCAGCGCCGCCAGGCAGCACATGTATGCCCCAGCCAGCAGAAAACTCGCCCCCGGCCGCAACAGCCGATGATCCTCCAGCCCCGCCATCGTCACTGAAAACCGGCCAATCAGAAACAGGACCAGCCCAAAAATGGCGAACAACGACAGCGCCGGCACCGCCCGCGCCGAAGGAATCACCAACGTGCTTTCGCCCGTCCACCGCCAAAGCACCCACGCCGCCCCGCCTTCCAGAATGAACAGCACCACCGCAATGCCGGGAACCAAAAATTTTTCGAACTGTTCCCGCGCCCGCCGCGCCGGATATAATTCGGATTCCTTTGACTCAAACAAGGCGGTTTCGCCCCGCAAACGCGCCATTTCCGCAACTTCGAGCTTTTCCAGGCCCTCGTTTTCAGCCAGCCGCATCTGGAACCAGCTCGCAAACGCCGCCAGCGCCCCAACGCCCAGAAAAACCGACGCCCCCTCCCCGGCCAGCGAACTGGAAAAAACCGTGTCCGCAACCGCCGCGATGAAGACAATCACCGCTGCCGCCAGATTCACCAGGCCGTTCTTTTGTGTCTGTCGTTCCATTATTTTCCGCCTTGCGGGTTTTGGATATCGTTGCCGCCTCGGCTGTTTTGGGGCGCTTTTAACTCAATTCGCGTTCTTCGAGAAGGGCCGTTCCAATCGCCAGCGCCGCCCCGCCATAGCAAACTGCGTATCCCAATGCCCTCGCTACATATCCCCACTGAAAAGTGCTCTGGCCTGTGTCAATCGCATCGCCGACCCAGAAAAGCTGCCAGTTTGGAAGAACCGTGTAAAGAACCGACGCCCACCATGGCCCCGCGTGTTCAAGGCTCCCGCCCGCCGTGGAATAGATATAATCAGACATCAGGCCGGCAAGAAAAAAGGCCGAGCAAATAGCCAGCGTCGGAATGGTGTCCAGGCGGGTGGAACAGGCCAGCGCCAGCGCCGCGAGAATCCAAAGCGCGAAAAGAACCAGGATGGCCGCGGGCAACAGGTTCCAGTTCACGCGGGCAACCGTGTCCAGGCTTTCCATTTGCACCGTGAATTTGAAGACCACCGCCGCCGCCAGCGTCGAAGTGACGACAAGGCCAAGCGTAGCGTTGCTCACAAATGGCCGCCGGAGAAAAAAATTGGTGAAGCCGCCGTACGCATAAGCAAGCGCGATGCCGGCGGCAAAAATTCCAATGGCCGGCAGATCGGTCTTCCCATACGCATCAAACGCCATGCGGCTCGCCGTCAAAACGCCAACGGTGTTGACGTATGTCAGCAGCGTCAGCGCGGCGGCCAGACCGGCAAATTTTCCCAGGAAAAATTGCGCGCGGCCAACCGGTTTGGAAAGCACCGCCAGCGCCGTGCCACTCCGAATTTCCCGCGCCAGCGACGCCGAGGCGCTCAACACCGCCCCAAGCAATCCCGACAACAGCATCGCCGCCAGCACCGAATTTTCAACCAGTTTCGGCTCATCCCCAAAAGCAAAGTAGTTAGGCACAACCAGAAAGAGTTCAAAGCAGACCGATCCCGTCATCAGCAGCAGAAAAACCGGCTGCCGGATCAATTCCATGAAGGCATTCGCGGAAATGGTGAAAAATTTCAGCACTGTGTCCGTTAAAGATTACGATCCGCCCCCGAAAATCAAAGCAATCTTATCCATTGGGGCAAATTTCGAAGTCTTCGAGCCAATTTCCCCGCCTTCCGTTCAAAGAAAACAATGCTTTTGCTTCGGTTTTTCCCGAAAATACAAAAAAATGTCCGTCAACAGCCGTTGCCGCCGCCCGTTTCGGGAGAAGTTTTCTCGGAATAGAAATCAGCCCGCAATATCGCCGCGTTGCCAGGCGCGGCATGTCCCAAATTGGCGACATCCAGGCGGAGCTGAATTTGGAGCCAACTTCTCAAGTTCACCTGTGCAACCAAACCGCGCGATTGCATCGTTGATGAATCTCTTGGCGAGCGATACGAAATTGAGAAACCGGTGCCTGATGACTACCCGTCGCCATCCTCCCGGCCCAGCGCCGCGGCCTTGGCGAAGCCGGCTGCGCTGTTTCACCGCTTCTTTTTAAACGGATTCCCTTTTGGCGGCGCGCCTGTGGCCCTCGGAACGAAGACCAGGCTCATGGCCGCGTAAATCCAGCCAATGACGAAATGCGCCACAAAAAACCCGCCAAACGCCGCCAACTGCAACCAACCGGCGTTGTAAAGCAGCACGCCGCCGGTCATCACCAATGCCCCGGGTAAAAGGGCCGCGGCGGAGAGTTTCCACGCCGCCATCAGGTTTATATGTCGGTTCATAAAAAAGCCCGCGAGCCGGACTGGAAAAAAATACACCGCCGCCAGAACGGTCCAGCACAACAGCAATCCAATCGCGATCACCGCCGCCGAGAAGATCGGCAGCAACGGCGCCCACGCGTTCCAAAGCGGTTCCAGCGCCGGACGATTGAACGGAATATAACCATGCGGCGGATAGGCCGCCTCCCAATAGCCGATCAGCGAGTAAACCCGCATGGATTTTGCGCCAAACTCCACCTGCCCGTCGCACGTCGAACGGATAACCCCGGAATGATCCAGGTCCACGTCCACCGCCAGCACGCGCCCCTCGACCAGCATTTCCGGCGATTCTCCCCGCCAATGCAGGCGCCCAAACGATATATCCCCGGCGTCCGGCAGCCGCTCGATGGCCGCGCCGGCCACGGAGAAACAATTCTTCTGCAAACACCACGCCGAGGCCGCGCCGGCCGCCAGCGCCGCCAATAACCAGGCCATCAGCAATATACCCAAACCCTCCCGCGCAAACGCCGCGACGCCGCGCGGCGTGAACGGTTGCGGAAAACCGGAAATCTTCATCGGCCATTATTTTAGCGCAGAGAGCCGAAAGAAAAAACCGCGAATGGGCGCGCATCCCTTTCGCCGCGTCTTTCTTCGCCGGGGTCACGGCGGACAAGAAACGCAGCCACCCGGTTCATGGGTGGCTTATTTTTTTTCGGGAGGAGCCGGGGGATTTTGCGGCTGGGGCACGAT
Source organism: Verrucomicrobiota bacterium (assembly GCA_028872915.1). Classification (GTDB taxonomy): domain Bacteria; phylum Verrucomicrobiota; class Verrucomicrobiia; order Limisphaerales; family UBA11358; genus UBA11358. The sequence goes on along the minus strand of JAGWNY010000032.1, from coordinate 14,876 downwards.
GACGGGGACGGGGTAGCGGAGTTTCATGACGTCGTCCACCAGGACTTCGATGAAATAGGTTCCGATGGTCTTGAATTCGAGGTTGCCCAGGAAGGAGACCGCGGTGAAATGATGGGCGGGGTCGCGCAATTCAAATTTCATTTCCGATTTGGCCAGGATCGTTGTGTGGTCGGGAGCAAGAAAGCGGACGTTTTCCGTGAACTGGCCGATCCCAGCCGTCCAACGGTTGAACACGCACAGGCGTCCAACGACAATGGGCGCGCGGGGCAGGCGCAAGACCTGGATGATGCCGATAAGAAAAGGGTTGCCGGTTATTTCCTGCCGGACTTCCTCGCACAGGAGGGAGGCCTGGAGGTCGGGTAAAATGCGGGCGGCGTTCATGGAAAATAATCAGGACCAGGTTTCAGCGGCGCGGACGGTGTTGGACATAAGCATGGCTATGGTCATGGGGCCGACGCCGCCGGGATTGGGCGTGATTTTTCCGGCCACTTTCTGGACGGCGTCAAAGTCCACGTCGCCGGTGATTTTGCCTTCCACGCGGTTGACGCCCACGTCAATGACGGTGGCCCCCGGCTTGACCATGTCCGCCTTGACAAAATGCGCCACGCCCATGGCGGCAATCAAAATATCGGCCCGCCGGCAATGAGCGGCAACGTCGCGGGTGGCGGAATGGCAGAGCGTGACGGTGGCGTTGGCGTTTTTTCCCTTTTGGCAGAGCATCGCCGCCATGGGTTTGCCCACGATATTGCCGCGGCCCAGGATGACGACTTCCGCGCCCGCGGTTTGCACGCCTGATCGGGCAAACAATTCCATGATGCCGGCGGGGGTGCAGGGCTGGAAGCCCGAGGGATCGCCAAGCATCAGTTTGCCGGCGTTGACGGGATGAAAGCCGTCCACGTCCTTGTGCGGCAAAACAGAAGAATAAACGCGGGCTTCGGAAATTGATTTTGGGAGCGGGGCTTGGACGAGGATGCCGTGAAGGCGCGGATCGGCGTTCAAGGCGCCAATCAATTCGATCAGGCGCCCTTCCAAAACTGTTTCAGGCAGTACGTGGGTTTCGGAAAAGATGCCCAGGTCCTTGCACGCCTTCTCCTTGCGCCCCACATAAACTTTGGACGCCGGATCTTCGCCCACGCGCACGAAGGCGAGGCCGGGTTGCAGGCCGCGTTTTTTCAACTCAGCCACCTTGCCGGCCAGTTCGCACAGGAGTTGCCCGGCGATGGCGCGTCCGTCAACGATGTTCCTGGCGTTGTCTTGGGCTGTAGTAGATTTTTCTTGGGGCGGCATTGGTGTCAACCACGATGATCCGTTGGACCGTCAGGACCGGAACATTGTGGAACCGGTCGGCGAGGGCTTCGGGGCCGGTGACAATAATTCTCATCCCGATATACCGTCCCAAATCAAGATTGGGCGTGGTGGAATACAGGTAATCAATGTTTTGGTCGGTTTGCAGCGAATATAACTCATACGCCGTGGGAGTAATGGGGCTGACGGTATGCCGCACCACGCCTTCATGCGTGGCGATGCGCTCCGGCGTCAGTTCCAGGCCTGGCGCCGTTTCCGGCGCGGGCATGACGGGCTGTTCGGGTACGGGCGCGGGTTGGGGCATGACTTCGGATGGCGGAGGAGCCGGCTGCGGCGCAACGGCCGCCTCAGGCGCCGGCTTCAGATACATTGCCGCCACGAACGCAAATGCATTGGGCGGCGGCGCGACTTCCATCCAATGGCCCTTGGTCCGGATTTGGTTGACGGTCGCGCCCTGTTCGAGCGTGCCCACCACGCCGTAATTTTCCCCCGGCCCGGCGCGCAGATTCAGTTTCTTCGGTTTCACGGCCCCATCCGGTCCGATGAATTTGGAGTCCACCCACACGTGAGCGCTGGAAGGCAAGGCGATTTTGGCCCACTGCCGCGGTTCGCCGACGACATGGTGTTTGAGCGTGATCTCGTCCAGCACGTTCACCGTTTCTCCTTGCGAGAGATGGGTGATGCTTTCGCCCTTGAAGCCGGGCTGGCCCCGAACGATCAGGCTCTTGGCTTTGACCTCTGCCGGGCCGGGCGTGAGCGAAACAGTCGGCTCGAAAAGGCGATGGCGTGGGGCCGCCTTTTTCTTTTTGGCGGCTCTGGCTTTCTTTGGCGCCGCGGGCGCGGGAACCGCCTGGGGCGCGGCGGGCGCGGGAGCCGCCTCCGGGGCCGTCAATGGCGGCGGCATCGGCGGCAGTGAATTGGTGTTGTCCTGGGCAAGGATGCTTGTGCCAAGCATCGTTCCACAAATCAACCAGCATGTCGTTTTCATGTTTTTTCCAGTAAAGTCTTGATTTCGGTTTCTGTCAACATCCGCCAGCGGCCGGGCTTCAAATCGCCCAGTTTAATCTTCCCTATCTGCGTCCGCTGCAGCCGCTTGACCACCAGCCCCTGCGTCTCAAACATTCGCCGTACTTCACGGTTTTTGCCTTCGCCCAATTCCAGTTCCACCGCGCTGCACGCGTCCGACGCCTGCAACAATTCCGCGCGTTCGGCGCGCAGGGTCTGACCCTGATGCCCCACCCCGCGCACAAGCTGTTGTAGCATACTCCGTTCCACCCGGCCCTCCACCGTCGCGACATATTTTTTCCGGACCCCATGGCGGGGATGGGTCAGGCGCAGGGCGAATTGTCCATCATTCGTAAAAAAAAGCAATCCCTCGCTTTGAAAATCCAGGCGGCCCACGGAAACCACGGATTGCCATTCTTTTGGCAAAAAACGATACACCGTGGGCCGGCCCCGTTCATCCCGCCGCGAACAGATGCAGCCGCAAGGCTTGTGAAAGGCTGCATATATCTTGCGGGCGGCGCGGACCGGCGCGCCATCCACGCGGACGTCGTCGTTCGCCGGGTCAACCTTCACCCCCGGCACATCCGCCAGGCGCCCGTTGACCGTGACACGCCCGTCGCGAATATACTGTTCGCCCCCGCGACGGGACGCCACGCCGGCGTCGGCCAGAAATCGTTGCAGGCGGATCCTCAAGAATTTGAAACCGGCGCCGTCGGCGGTTCGGCTGCCGGCTCTGGCTCTGGAGCAGGCGAGGCGGCTGAGGACGGCTGGGGCGCAGCGGGCGCATCCGCGCCGGATCGCGCCTGCCGGACCGCCCCGATTTTCTCGATCCGATGGCGGTGTTTGCCGCCGTGCAGGTCAAATTCCACTTCGTCGCCGACTTTGCGGTTCAGGAGCGCCGCGCCGATCGGCGAGAGATAGCTGATGACGCCCCTCTCCGGGTCGGAGTCCCACGCGCCGAGGATGGTGAATGTTTCACGCTGGCCGCCGCCCAGGTCCGTGGCTTCCACGATGGTCCCAATCCCCGCGATATCCGTCCGGACGTTGGAAAAATCGGAACCGCGGGCGCGGGCAAGCTGGTTTTCCAGTTCGTCCTTGCGGCGCATGAGAACCTTTTGCATTTCCTTGGCGGCCTTGTACTCGTGATTTTCGCGCAGGTCGCCGTAGCTGCGCGCAATGGCGATCTCCCTGGAGTTGGCGGGGATTTTTTTCTGGACAAGCTCCTGGTATTCGGCCCGGCGGCGTTCGAGGCTTTCCCACGAAACGAGCCACGTCGCGTCCTGCCGGGTCTGCTCGCCGCTCACGAGGGACTGGACGGCCGGATGCGCCTTGACAAGCCGCGCCAGAAGCGAGCGCTTGTCCATGTCGTCGAAAACAGTCGAAAGCTGCAGGGCGCGGGTAAGGTCCTTGATGACTTCAATGTCCGCCGACGCCGTCAGTTCGCCCAGCAACTCCTGGTCCTCCATGATGAAATCCCGCAGGCGATTCGAGCGTTTTTCGTTGAACTGATCCCGTTCCATGGCCGTCAGCATGGCGCGGAAGACTTCCGGCCCAAGTATGTCCACAAAATCCTCGTTGCGTTCGCGGCCAAACCAGAGCAGCAATTCGCTCCCGGCGCCGTGTTGGCTGATGAGCCGGGCCACGGCGTCCTTCAACAATTCCAGCCGCCCTTCACGAACCAGCAATCCGGCCATCTCCCTGACCAGCCGCGCCGGAACCACGTTGATTGAGCCGATCAAAATCTCGTGCCACCGCTCCGGATGCGCCGCCTTGAACGACTCGAGGGCGCGCGCATGACGCGCGGACGGAAGCTGGTCCAGCAGCGGACCGGGCTTGACGTTTTCCTGGAGCCAGACCTGGGCCTCGGTGATTTCCTCCGCCGCGGGCGCAAGTCCCGCCGCCGCGCGAAGATCCTCCCGCACGAACACTGCTTCCAGCGCCACGGCGGGCTGCGTGCGCTGGTGGGATGCAATCTCGCTGTTCAGCGCGGAAACCGCTTCGTTGGCCACGGCGCCCTTGTTCGTCAGGTCATCAGCCATCTTCAAAATTTCACCCGCCACCGCCACGCGCGCCTTCAAGCCCCTGGCCTTTCGGAAGTCAGTCAGCAAACGCTCCTCCAGCGACGTTTCCTGCGCCTGATACACAATCGGCTCGGTCTTTTTCCCGGGCACGATGAAATGCCCGTCTTTCTTCATTTCGCGCCGGGCCGTCTCCCACCATTTCTTCCAATCGTCGGGAATCACCTCCGGTGTGAGCGTCTGCTGCACCTGGTCGGCCGTCGCCTTGCCGCCGAAGCTGTTGAGCACGAGCTTGATCAAGTCCAGATGATGCGCCGCCAGACGGCGCACGCCTTCAAGGTCATTCGCCTTGCGCGCCACGATGTGGTCCTTGGGAATCGCTTTGAGCGACTCGGCGGCAAATCCCAGATCCATCGTGTGGCCTGCTTTTCCGGGGAAATCTATCGTGAATCGGGCGAACACCGTGTCCACCGACCGGATTTTCCCAAAGCCCCAACTTCTATGCTGGCAGCACCCGCTTTCCGCCAATTGCGTCAACGGTCCTATGTGCCGCGCTTCAATTTTTCCTGCCGCCGCCAACTTTTCAAATTCCTCTCTCATACATTTTAATCTCGCGTCCCTGTTGCCGGGTGTCATCATTAAAACTGGTGAACGCCCAAAATCCAAGAGAAATCGCAGCGCGAATTTTGCGGAAGACGTGGATCGGGGCGCCGGCAACCCCGCCCGAACGTCCTCTGTTCACCGAACGCCTGCTCCTGCGCGCCTTCTCCAACGCCGCCCTTTCCGCCCCCGATCGCGCCCTTTGCCAGGAACTCGTCTATGGCGTCGTGCGCTGGCGCGCCACTCTCGATGCGTTGATTGATCGCAAAACCGGCGCCCGCCCCCAAAAAATCCCGCTCCAAAACTGTCTGCGCCTGGGCTTGTTCCAGATTTTCTGGCTGCGCCGAATCCCCCCCCACGCCGCCGTTCATGAAACCGTCGAGACCGCCAAACGCCTCGGATTGGCCGCGCAGGCCGGTTTCATCAATGCCGTTTTGCGCTCATGCCTGCGCGAGGCGGAGCAAATTCAAAAATTATTGGATTCATGGAAAACCTCCCGCCCCGCTCTCGGCTGGTCCCATCCCGATTGGCTCGTCGAGAAATGGAGCCGGCGATTTGGCCCCCAAAACACCCTCCGGCTCCTGGAATGGAACAACACGCCGCCGAAGACGTTTGCACGGGTCAACGCCTTAAAGATTGACGCCGCGCGCCTCCTGGAAACATGGCGAAGCGAAGGCGTCCAGTTCGATTTTTGGCCCGGCCCGGCGCATCTCCGCGGCGAACAGCCGCCCGCCCCTGCCCTGCCCAAAAACCTTGTCTTCGAGCTTAAATCCCATCCGCCCCTCGCCTCGCTGAAAAGTTTTCAGGACGGATGGTTCTATATCCAGGACCCCGCCACGTTGTTCGCGCCCCTGGCGCTCGACCCGCAACCGGGCGCGACCATTTGGGACGTTTGCGCCGCGCCGGGCGGCAAAACCACCTTCATCGCGCAATGTATGGCCAATCACGGTCTCATTATGGCCGGAGATACTTCCAAAGAGCGATTAAAGCTGCTCCGCGAAAATTGCCAGCGGCTTGGCGTCACGATCGCGCGGTTCCCGTCCGACCTCGGCCGTGGCCGTCGGCGGAACGGGGCGGGGAACATGCCCCTGTTCGACAAAATTTTGCTGGACGCCCCGTGCTCCAACACCGGTGTTTTGCGGCGGCGGGTGGATTTGCGCTGGCGCCTGGCGCCGGCGGAAATTCACCGGCTTGCCGGCGAACAATTTGATTTGCTCGAATCGGCCGCCGCCCGGCTCAAGCCCGATGGAATCCTGGTTTACAGCACCTGCAGCCTGGAGCCGGAGGAAAACGGGCAGGTGCTGTCAAAATTTCTCGCGTCGGACAAACGGTTTGTCCTGGAATGGCAGCGGGAGATTTTGCCGTTTGCCGACGGCGTGGACGGGGCTTTCATCGCGCGGCTCCGGCGCGATCCAAATGCATGGCCAAGGAAACGCGGATGACGAATGACAAACGCGATTACGGGGACGTTGCGCCATGCGTGTCAAATCCCGCCACAATCGGACGGTGGTCCGAGGCGACGCCCCAATTTGGCAGCGTCACGATGTGTGTTTCCGCCGGCAGCCAATACCGGGCCATCGCCGGGCTGAGCAAAATATAATCAATCCGCGAATAACTGTCCTCCGCCCCATAATATTCCGTCCACACAATCCGCCGCGGCGCATACCGCGGATTTTCCGCCGGCGCATCGTCCCCGTTCCGCTCCGCCGGGCGCGTATCCGTCAGCTTGAGACGGCCCCGCCCTATGATTTCCCTCATCGCGGGAGAATCGGGCGTATCGTTGAAATCGCCGAGCACGATGAGCCGGGCGCGCGGATCGGAACGAAGTTTTTGGGAAATAATGTTGCGCAAAATCCGCGCTTCCTCGAACCGTTCTTCCGCCTCGTTCACGCGCCGTTCGCGCAGCCGCGATTTCAAATGCACGGCGATGATCGTAAACGACAGGTCGGGCGCGCGGACCGTGACTTCGTCAAAGCCGCGGTCCACGCGAAACAGGCGGCCATCCAGCAAAAACGTGTCGTTGGTGTAAGCATGGCGGGCCTCAATCGGAAATTTGCTCAAAATCGCAACGTGGATGTTGGTATCGCTCCCGCTCACCATGTCCCAATACGGAAAATAATCGCCATCCGCCTTCAGCGACGCCCGCAGTTCCATCAACGCGTCCAATCCGCCGATTTCCTCAAGCGCCAGCGCGTCCGGATTCATCGCCCGGATGCTCTCCCGGACTTTTGCCCTGGCCTCCGCTGGTTTGGCGCGGGGCCGCGCAGCCGTCGGCTGTTCGAGGTAATTTTCCACGTTGAACGTCCCCACGTGGAAAATTTCCGCGCGTGAAGAAAAGCAGGCAAGAAATCCGGCCGCCAGAACGCTCAAGTAACGGAATTTTCCCATGTTATTATCAGCATAAAACGCGCGGAGCGCCCGGCAAGTTTGTTTTGCGAATGCAGCCGCCCCTGTTATTCTCGCGTAATGTCTCGAATCGGCAAAAGACAGGCGGAACCGTTGCACGACAAACAAAGCGAACCCGACACGCGCGAATTGCCCATAGACAAGGTCGGCGTCCGGCGCCTGCTCTTCCCCATCCGCGTGCGCGACAAGGCCCGCGCCTTCCAAAACACCGTTGCCACCGTCGGCATGTACGTGGACCTCCCTCATCATTTCAAGGGCACCCACATGAGCCGTTTCATCGAAGTCCTCAACGCCCACGGCGACGCCATCCACGTCGAAAACATCAACAATATCCTCCGCGCCATGCGGCAAAAACTCAACGCCGACACCGCGCGCCTGGAAATCGAGTTTCCCTACTTCATGTCCAAAAAATCGCCCGTCTCCCGCCGGAAAAGTCTCATGGATTACACCGCCCGGTTCGACGCTTCCGCCGCCGGCTCGGACCATGATTTTGTGCTCACCGTCAAGGCCAACGTCACCACCCTTTGCCCCTGCTCGAAGGCCATTGCCAGATATGGCGCCCATAACCAGCGCGGGGAAGTCGCCGTCCAAGTCCGCTCCAATCGCATCGTCTGGATCGAGGACGTGATTGCCATCATTGAACACTCCGCCAGTTCCGAACTTTATGCGCTCCTGAAGCGGCAGGATGAAAAGGCCGTCACCGAAAGGGCGTACGAAAACCCCGTGTTTGTGGAAGACCTGGTCCGCAACGTCGCCGTCAAGCTCAACGCCGACCCCCGTGTCACCTGGTATAAAGTCCAGGCCGAAAATTTTGAAAGCATCCATAACCACAACGCCTACGCCTGCATCGAAAACCCAAAAAGGGGATGACTAACGGCATATTTGTCCTGACGCAACCCGGCCCGGTTCATGCAGGCACCGGCCTCCAAACCTGGACGCGCGTGTTTTGCGGCGGAGGGGCGGCGGGCGCGGTTTAACCACGGATGAAACCCAGCGCGGCTTGCGCCGCAACCGCCCCGGTCCATGGCGATATGGACGTTGAAGGCGGTGGAAAAATGCCCGGCAAACCAAATTAACTGCAAATACCGCCGGTTCACTGCAAATGGTGATGAGCGGCGACAGGCGCGAGAGGGCCGGGCGGGGGAAAGGATGTTTTTTGGCGCGAATGGGGCGGCAGGGCAATCGCCTGCCAGCCAACGGGATGGCGCCGGCTCAGCCAGTCTCACGGCCTTGCTCATACCGGGCCGGAACCGCGGAGATTCCAACGGCGCGACTGGCGCGATCCCGGCTTCCTTCTTGTTCGTTACGACAGTTGCATTCATTACTACAGTTGCATTAAACCACGGGGATGGAAGGAAGTCCATGAAAAGTTATCGAACTGGATTTATCGCGCAAGCTCCTGCGCGGGAACGGGTTCCAAAAAGTTATTTAACTGATTTGGCCCGAGTTGAATAACTTTTTTGGGAATTTCAACGCCACTACGGCGCATTTCACCCCCGCGGCACAGGGGACACGGAGGGGCGGAAAGAAATTTTAGACAGGATGAACAGGATGAACAGGATGAACAGATTGTCGGATTGTCAGATTGCGGCGCGCGAATGGACGCCAATTTCACCAGGGAGACACGGAGAGCGCGGAGGGGCGGAGAGAGATTTTAGACAGGATGAACAGGATGAAAGACATTGGCGGAACAATCCGGCCGCGGATTTTTTGGGGAAAGCGGTGTCACGGCCACCGCACTCCACGACGGCAAGCGGTTGTGCAAAGGCTGTTCACCACGGAGACACCAGAAAAATTATCAGATTATCAAATTATGGCGGGTGAATCGGGGATTTCAGGACGGCTCCCTGGCATCGGCAACGCCGTCAACGAATTGCCGAACAATGGGGTCGGTGGAATCGAAAACCCGGTCGGGCATGCCGTTTGCCTGGACCTTTCCCTGATGCAACATGACGACCCGATGGCCGACGCGGCGCGCGGTGCGCATGTCATGGGTGACGACAACGGACGTGACATTCAATTCGTCCCGAACGCGGACCATCAACTGGTCAATGCTGTCGGATACGATGGGGTCGAGGCCGGTGGTCGGCTCGTCATATAATAAAATCCGCGGTTCATAAACGATGGCGCGAGCCAGTCCGACGCGTTTGCGCATGCCGCCGGACAATTCGGCCGGGGATTTGTCGCCGGTGCCCGGCAGGTTCACCACGTCCAGGGCATGGGCGACGCGCCTTGCAATCTCCGCTTCCGACAGGCGCGAATTGCGCCGGAGGGCAAAGGCCACGTTTTCGGCGACGGTCATGGAGTCAAACAACGCGGCGCTTTGAAAGACCATTCCGAACTTCTGGCGCACCCGGAGCAATTGCCGTTCGTTCATGGGCACGATGTTCTCGCCGTCAATGAGCACGGCGCCCGACTCCGGTTTGAGGAGTCCGACCAGATGCTTCAAAAGGACGCTTTTGCCGCAGCCGCTGCGCCCGATGATGGCGACCGATTCGCCCGTTTCGATCTCAAAGCTCACGCCATCGAGCACGGGCTGGGCGTCGAAACTTTTCTTCAAATCGCGGGCTTCAATCATCGTTAAAATTGTTCAAAGCGGGTTCAAAGAAGGCCGAGGAGTTTCCCCAGCGTCAGCGTGAGGAAAAAATTGACGATCAAGACCGTGATGGCGGAATAGACGACGGCTTGGGTGGTGGCGCGCCCGACGCCTTCGGCGCCCTGTCCGCACGTCATGCCCTTGTAACAACTGATGAGGGAAATGATGCCGCCGTAGAAAACGGCCTTTGTCACGCCGATGACAATGTCGGCGTCACCCGCGAAATGAAGCGCGTTATACCACAAATATGCCGGATCAATTCCAAGCAACCTCGTGCTGACCAGGTAGCTGGCGCCGATGCCAACGCAAATGGCCTCCATGGTGAGCAATGGCATTGTCAGGATTGCCGCCCCCACGCGCGGCACGACGAGATAGTCCACCGGATGGGTTGCGAGGGTCCGCAAAGCGTCAATTTGCTCGGTGACGCGCATGGTGCCGATCTCCGCGGCGATGGCTGCTCCGACCCTTCCGGCCACCATCAATGCCGTCAACACCGGCCCCAGTTCGTCACACATGGAAACGGCCACGACTGCCAGGGTGGCCGTGTCCATGTGGACCTTGTGAAACTGAAAGTAGGTCTGCGCGCCGAGGACCATGCCGGTAAAGGCGCCGGTGATGAGCACGACCGCCTGGGATTCGACGCCAATTGAATAGAACTGGAACAGAAAATCCCGCCACGTCACCTTCAAGCGCAGGAGCGATGCGGCGGTATCCCGCGCCAGGAAGGCAAATTCCCCCAAACCGGCCAGCATGTTGACCACGCGTTCTTTGGCGGATGACGTCATCGGCGGCTACATTACCACGGGCGCTTGATTTGGCCAGAGGATTGGCTTTGAAAACGAGCTTGAATTATGAATTCGGGGCTTTATGGTAAGATGTCTTCACGCCACGATAGATCAGCGGCGGAGCAACGGTTTCGTGATTCCAAAGCGGGCTTTGGCCATGTTTCGTTCCCATTGGCTTTGCTTGTGAATACAGGGTTTTTGCGCTTTGAGCTTTCGCAATGATTATCCACTTTTGGCCATAAAAACCGCAACCCATATACAAAAGCGATATACAATTTCAATGGCGCGACCGAAGGGAGCGAATCCGTTCAGAGCCAGTTGCTGCTTGCCGCAACATTGGCCGGGCAGCATGATTTGACAAGGACATCGTTTTTGTTGCGAACAGGACATGGGTGCATTGACCAGCCAATTCGAGAAACGCTCGAAGACTTTTTCCGCCGCGATCAGCGTGGCGCTGGTGGTCGTCATCGGTGTGGTGGATTATTTCACCGGCTACGCGATTTTCTTTTCCGCGTTTTATTTGCTTCCGGTGGGGCTGGCGGCATGGTTTGTCGGCGGCACTTTTGGGATTGTGATTTCGATTTTAAGCGTCGTCGTGTCGGTGGCGGGAGATTATGCCGCCGGCGCGCATTATCCGAGCGTGTTCGTGCCCATGTGGAACGGCGCGATTGGGTTGACGGTTTATTTTGTCGTGGTGAAAACGCTCACGAGCTTGCGGCGATTGCGCAATGAACTGGAGGAACGGGTGCGCCAGCGGACCACCGCGCTGGCAGATGAGATGCAGGAACGGGCGCGGCTGGAAAAGGAAATTCTGGAAATCAGCGAGCGCGAACAGCGGCGCATCGGGCACGATTTGCATGACAGTCTCAGCCAACATTGGGCGGCTACGGCGATGGCGGGGCAAGTGTTGAGCGAAAAGCTCGCGAACAAATCACTGCCGGAATCGGCGGACGCCAAGGAAATTGTCCGACTCGCGGAAACGGGCATCACCTTGACGCGGAATCTGGCGCACGGGATTGCGCCGGTGGAAATGGACACGGAAGGGCTGGTCCTGGCGTTGCGTGAATTGGCGGCAAACTTTTGCATCGTGTCCAAAATCCGTTGCACGTTTGTTTGCGACACGCCGCCGTTTATTCACGATGCCAACACGGCGACTCATCTTTACCGCATCGCGCAGGAGGCGGTCAACAACGCCATCCGCCACGGCAAGCCGAAACAAATCGTGATGAGCCTTTCCAATCGGAAAGAGCGGGTCGAACTGACCATTGAGGACGATGGCTCTGGTTTGACCGACGACTGGCAAAAAAATCGCGGCCTGGGGACTCGCATCATGGCGCACCGGGCCGCCATGGTGGACGGGGTACTTTCCATCGAGCCTAATCCGACCGGCGGGACTTTTGTCAAATGCACGATTCCCGCCTCCTGCAATAATTCACCATGACCAACCTGCCGAACAAAAAGCGAATTTTTCTCGTGGACGACCACCCGCTGGTGCGGGAATGGTTGACGAATTTGATTCAGCAACAGCCGGATTTGGCGGTTTGCGGCGGAACGGAAAGCGCGCCGGCGGCACTGTCATCGGTTGCGTCGGCAAGACCCGATTTGGTGATCGCGGACATCAACCTGAAAAATTCCTCCGGCATCGAATTGATCAAGAATTTGAAAGAATTGCATGCTGATGTTCCCGTGCTGGTTCTTTCGATGCACGACGAATCGCTTTACGCCGAACGCGCGTTTCGCGCTGGCGCGCGGGGTTACGTCAACAAACGCGAAACCGCGCAAAAAATGGTCGAGGCCATCCGCCGCGTGCTGGACGGCAAGCCGTATGTCAGCGAAAAAGCAGGCGAAGTACTGGCCGGCGAAACCGCGCGCGGCCGGACAGTGAACCATTCGGCGATTGAGTTGTTAAGCGACCGCGAACTGGAAGTTTTCGACAAGCTCGGCCAGGGAATCGGCACGAAACAAATCGCCGAGGACTTTCGCGTCAGCGTCAAAACGATTCAGGAGTATTGCGCGCGCATCAAGGAAAAACTCGAGCTCAGCAACGCCACGGAATTGCTCCGCGAGGCCGTTCGCTGGCACGACGCGAAGAGTTCGGGGTAAAAGTTACGCGCCGACGCCTTCGAGTTCCACTCGCTGCATTGTTTCACGACCGCCGAATCGTTCTTGCGCGTCCAGAATTTCCAAACCCGCCAGCCGGCCTTCGCTATCGTAATCCGCAGCGATGCCCTCGGCCAGATGTTTGGTTGTGACCGTGGTTTCGCGAAACGTAATGCTCAAGGCATCCACTTCGGCATCATAGCTGATTTTCATGGCTTAAAAATAATACGTATAGACGGTTATCACAACTATTTCTTCCGGTTCGTCCACGAAGACCGGGCGAACCTGTTTTGTTGAATAAATTTTTCCATTCCATTCCTTGCCGCAAGGAAAATTCTTGTGGCAATCCAACCGTCCAAGCTCTGCCGCGCTCCACGGACAAGTGCGAATGGCTTCTTCAGCCTCCTCCGCTGTGAAACCACGTTTGGCCGTGTAACCCAACGCGTGTTTGGAAAAGCGAATCAGTTTCAAGTCAATCGCAGATTACGCGGACGGCGTAAATTTCAAAGAAATGATTTTTGAAAACATCCCGCCGGATTCCGCCCGACAAAAAACCAGGCCGCGCCTGACAGACAGCGGAGGAGCTTCCAGGCAACCTGCGCCGGATGAAATTTCCGGTTCAAGCCAAGGCGGCTGCGGCACTGGCAATCTTCGCCGAGGATTTTCACGTGAGCGTTAAAACCGTCCAGGAATACTGCGCCCGCATCAAGGAAAAGCTTCGACTTGCCAATGCCACGGAATTGCTTCGCGAGGCCGTTCGCTGGCACGACGCGAAAAGTTCGGGGCAAGGATTAACCCTTTATGTTGTCATTGTTCCCAATGATTAATTATGTTTTCCGGCCTGTTGAGACGAAACCGACTCATTTTTGTTGTATTCAGCGTCATTACGCTATTCGCGCTGACGGAAATTTATTGCTGTGACGCTGCCAGCACAAATTTAGTTTCAGGCTTTGAACAATCCACGACCGGAGAAGAACGCTGGAATTGGCACGCACAAAATACTGACATCGTGCAGGGTTATCCGGCGCTTTCCGCGAAATACACCCACCCTGGTTTCAACAGCCTGCCGTCCGGCGGCGAAACCCGCGAAACCGTGTCGGTGGATTTAATGGCCGGTGTCCGGCTGTGGCGCGGCGCCGAGGCCCATATTGACGGAATGATGTGGCAGGGCTTTGGTCTGAACAACACGCTGGGCGTGGACGGTTTTCCCAACGGCGAAGCCTTTCGTCTGGGCACGGAGGTCCCCAACGGCACTATTTCGCGCCTGTTCATCCGCCAGACCGTTGGTTTGGGCGGCGAACAGGAAGATGTGCCCGACGACCAGTTCACGTTGGCGGGAAAACAGGACGTTTCCCGGTTCACGTTCACGCTTGGCCGGTTTAGCGCCAAGGATATTTTCGACAACAACGCCTACGCCAACGACCCGCGCACACAGTTCATGAACTGGGCGCTGATGGCCAACGAAGCTTGGGACTATCCGGCGGATGCTATTGGCTACACCACCGGCCTAGCCATCGAACTGAATCAACCGAAATGGACTTTGCGCTACGGAATTTTCCAGGCGCCGCGTTTTGCAAACAATTTGACCGCCGAAGATCGGTTTTTTAAATGGCCGTATGATAATTTAGCGCAAGACGGCCCGGTGTTATCCACCTACGGAATGGCAACGGAATTGGAACGCCGTTACGGCATCAACACTCATCCGGGAGCAATCCGGTTACTGGTTTATCTGAATCGCGCGAATATGAGCAGCTATCAGGACGCAGTGAATAATCCGATTCGGCCCGCCGATATTACGGCCTCGGCTGCACTGCGTTACAAATACGGTTTCGGCCTGAATTGGGAACAGGAAATTATGAAAAATGTCGGGGTTTTTTCGCGCCTGGGCTGGAGCGATGGACAAAATGAAGCGGGTTCCTCATTGTTTGTAATGGGTAAAAAGTGCTTTGAAGGAACTGGCCATGAAGCGATCTAGGTGAACAACCGACACTGGCTGGCAGGCACAGCCTCTGAACCGCTAAAAGGCCGTCGGATGGCCAGATCGAACCAAAATGCCTGATA